>NZ_CP157968.1:1211326-1816989 GCF_040215725.1 Rhizobium sp. ZPR4 | reverse complement strand
CGTTTGCGGTCCGAGTGTTGACCAATCCTTGAGATTACGTGGCGGAATTGCCTCATCAACGAGGACAGCGGTCGGGCCAAGCGCTGCGACAAGCGCTCCGATCAAAGCCGAGCCAGTCATGCCATCATCTCTCCTGATTTCGAAAATTTAACGAGTTAGCCTCTTGCATCGAACCCGATGCCGGCTCGTGGATGGGTAGTCAGTGTACTTGCGTCCATATTGATCTCGAAACGAAAGCCGATAGCTGTTGGCAGCCGGCGTTATTTCTGAGCGCGACTAAGGCTGGAAGGCTTCGTGTAAGCGCTTACATATTGGCTATCAACGAGGTTTGTCAATAGCGCCAACGGCAAGGTGACGCTGCTGTGCCGCGTAACTCATCGCGTCGCGCAAAGTCGCTGATTTTCGATGCCCAATGGGAATGCGGACTGCGCACCCGGCTGCGATCGAAGGATGTGAATGAAACGAAAATTTCACCAATTATAGCTTATGAAATACTTGTTCCATCAGAGGGGAGAGGCCTGCAGGTCCTCTGCTCTCGTCAATGGCCTGGCGTATTTCGAGGATGAGGAAGAAATGCGTGAGGCCGAATAGGGCAATTGACCTGACGGCGAAGTGCAAGGCCGCTCAGCCGGTCACAACAAAGCCAATGCTATTTTGACCTAATGAAATTCTTTTGAGTGGGAGAGGAGCTCATGTTGGGAAAGCTATTATCACGTGTACGCATTCAAACGCAGGTAATGCTGTTCATTGCGCCCTTTATCTTGAGCATCATGGCCGTAGGTGCGACGGGCTTTTATGCATCGAGCCTCCTTCAAGGCAGAATGGATATTTCAAATTCAGTTTTGCAGTCTCTGAGCGGCTTTCGAGACCTGTCGGCTGCAATGGCGGAGTTCCTGGCGAACGCAACCCAGGAAAATCGGGATGCAGTCAATCGTGAACTCGCCAATCAACATACTCTCCTGAACTCCGGTCTCGACAGGCTCGGCTCCGATAACAATAGCCGAAAGACCCTGGAGGGAGCGCTATCCTCGATCGACGGTATCTCAACACGCATGGATTTGCTGTGGCAGCTCCAGGAGAAACGATCCTCACTCCTTGCCGATCTTCAAAAGACGCTGAGCATCGTCGTATCATCCCAGATGGATATCGTCGAAGGCGCTAAAGTCCTGCAGCGGACGGCCGATACTCAGGAAGATGAGGCCCGCAATATGTTGGGCGATGCGCAACGCATTTCGGATTTTGTGACATCCGTCCAGGTGCTCAATCAGAAACTTCAATCCGCCGACGCGCCTGGGATAGATCAACCGGGGATCGAGAGCGTTACGCGGCTTCAGCCAACTCTGGGTATGGCCCTTGGAAGTGATGCTCCTCAGGCAAAACAGGCAATGGACGATGGAATTGCTTCTCTAAAACACATCGCCGAGGTAAAGAGCCAAACTGCGGAAGATGTCGCTACCTTCAGGAATTCGACGAATGAGATCGTCAAGAGATTACCGGAACTGGAAGCGGTCGCAGGACGGCGCGTAAAAGACGCCGTTGCGAAATCGGCAGAGGCTGCCAAACCTGTTGAACGTGCCCGTGCCAGCCAGCGAGATGGCCAGAAGCTGATTACCTCCGGATATGTGATTCAGATCGTTATGGCGAGGCTTACACTTGCGCCAACCGACGGCAATCTTCAAAGACTTCTGCAGGAGTTTGCCGCCGTCAGGAAAGGTCTGGATGCCTTGCTGTCCGATGCTGGGGGCATCGCGCAATTTGATGGCCTGAAGCCGAAGCTTTTGCCTGCGCTCGACAAGATGCAGAAGGATGCCGCCGATCTCGTTCGCATCAGCGCCCAGCGGCAGGATGAGTTCCATGCAGCGGCGGCCGATGTGGACCGAACCTGGTCTCAATTGACTGCCTTTGCGGACGAGCAGCGGCAGAACGCTGCCACAGAGCGCACGGATGCCAATTCCATATCCCTTGGAACGGCGATCCTTGGCATATTGATCGCAATCTTTGCCGGGATTGGACTGACCGTTACGCTGAAAGGCCCGATCAACCAAATCACCTCCGCGATGCGGCGTCTGGCGGAAGGACAACTCGAGACGGCTATCGTTGGCGAAAGCAGGGGCGACGAAATAGGTGACATGGCCCGGGCTCTCGGCGTCTTCAAGAACAATGCCATCGCCAAGATCGAGATCGAGCAACGCAGCGAGATCGAACGCTCGCGTGCCGAAGAAGAAAGGCATCGCAACGACGATGATAGACGCGAAGTCGAACGACAGATAGATTTTGCGGTCAATGCCCTCGCACACGGCCTTGGACACCTGGCCCGGGGTGATATTTCACAGACGATTGCGACGCCCTTCTTTGGTCGACTGGAGCAACTTCGTACCGACTTTAATTCATCACTCCTGCGACTGCAGGAGACCATAATGCAGATCCGGTCAAATACCCGAATGATTGAGGGCAATGCCGGGCAAATGGATCTCTCGGCGCGCAATCTTGCAAAGCGTACTGAACAGCAGGCTGTTGCGCTTGAGGAGATAGCTGCAGCGGTGGAGGAAATCACCACGACGGTTCGCTCATCTGCCGTCCGGGCGGACGACGCTCATCAAATCATAAGAGACACGAAACACGTGGCCGACAGTTCATCGGAGGTCGTTGCAAGCGCGATCGATGCAATGAACAAGATTGAAGGCGCCTCGGACGAGATCGTCCGGATTATCGATGTTATTGACGACATTGCATTTCAGACGAACTTGCTTGCTCTCAATGCCGGTATCGAAGCCGCGCGGGCAGGGGAGGCCGGAAAGGGCTTTGCGGTCGTTGCGCAGGAGGTGCGCGATCTTGCCCAGCGGTCAGCAGAAGCCGGGCGACAGATAAAGCAACTCATCGGGCGCTCCCGGGCTGAAATTGCATCCGGAGCGCGGGTGGTCCTGGAGACGAGTCAGGTGCTGGAGACCATTTCGACAAGAGTGGTGAGTGCCTCTCAGCAAATGGAAGTCATAGCCCGTTCAAGCAAGGAGCAGTACAGCGCACTCCATGAGGTGAATTCCTCCGTCAACAGGATGGATCAGATGACACAGCAGAATGCGGCTATGGTTGAAGAAACAAGTGCGGCAACACGCGAACTTGCCGAGGAGACAAAAACGCTCCTCGTGCTGGTCGATCAATTTCAGCTGCCGGCGACAAGCGAGCTCGATCGAGCCGTGGCCTGAACACCTTTCTTCCTTAAAACCTCGGCGGCTTTCTGCCGGCTGAGCGATGGGCAGCGATGACGGTATTGGCCATCAGCATGGCGATCGTCATCGGTCCGACACCGCCTGGAACCGGCGTGATGGCGGCGGCGACTTCGGAGACTTCGCCATAGGCGACATCACCCACCAGCCGGCTCTTGCCCTCGCCCCGCTCCGGTGCGTCGATGCGGTTGATGCCGACATCGATGACGGTCGCACCCGGCTTCACCCAATTCGCCTTGACCATCTCCGGACGGCCGACAGCCGCCACCAGAATATCGGCACCCCTTGCCACCGCGGCGAGATCCTTCGTGCGCGAATGCGCCGTCGTGACCGTCGCATTGGCAGAAAGCAGCAATTGCGCCATCGGCTTGCCGAAAAGGTTCGAGCGGCCGATGACCACGGCGTTCAGACCCGACAGGTCCTCGCCATGGATGGAGCGCACCAAAAGCATGGCGCCGGCCGGCGTACACGAGATCAGCCCGGTTTCGAGATCGCCGGTTGCCAGCTTGCCGGCATTGACGACATGCAACCCGTCGACATCTTTCTCCGGCTTGATCGACTGGATGATCGCATCGGAATTAAGATGCTTCGGCAACGGCAGCTGCACGAGAATGCCGTGGATGGACGGATCGTCATTTAGCGAGGCCACGAGCTTTGCCAATTCTTCCTGCGTCGTCTCGGCCGGCAGCGTGTGCTGGACAGAGTTGAAACCGCATTCCTTGGCCGTGCGGCCCTTGGCGCCGACATAGGTGTGACTGGCCGGATCGTCACCGACGATGACGACCGCAAGTCCGGTCTTCACACCAGCCTCAGCCTCAAGCCCCGCGGCCGCAGCCTTCACGGCCTCGATCACCGAAGCGGCCGCCTGTCTCCCGTCGATCACTGTTGCGAGCGTCATCACTCACCCCATGCGCTCGGAGGCATAGGACCCCGGACTTGCCGGGAAGACGACGGTGCGGTTGCCGTTGAGGAAGGTGCGGAAATGGATATGCGCATGGATGGCGCGGGCCAGCACCTGGCTCTCGACATCGCGGCCGATCGAGACATAGTCCTCGGCCGACTGCGCATGGGTGATGCGCGCCGTGTCCTGCTCGATGATCGGACCCTCGTCGAGATCCGCCGTCACATAATGCGCCGTTGCCCCGATCAGCTTCACCCCGCGCTCATAGGCCTGCTTGTAGGGGTTCGCCCCCTTGAAGGACGGCAGGAAGGAATGGTGGATGTTGATGATGCGGCCCGACATCTTCTGGCACATCGAATCCGACAGGATCTGCATGTAGCGCGCCAGCACGATCAGCTCGGTGCCGGTCTGCTCGACCACATCCATGATCCTGGCTTCCGCCTCCGGCTTGTTGGCCTTGGTCACCGGAATATGGTGGAAGGGGATGTCGTGATTGACCACCACTTTCTGGTAGTCGAAATGGTTGGAGACGACGCCGACGATGTCGATCGGCAGGGCGCCGATCTTCCAGCGATAGAGCAGGTCGTTGAGGCAATGGCCGAAGCGCGAGACCATGAGCAGCACCTTCATGCGCTTCCTGGCATCGTGGATTTCTGACATCATGGCGAACTTCTCGGCGATCGGCTTGAAGCCTTCCACCAGCGCTGCCTCGCCGACACCTTCCTCGGAGATGAAGGAGACGCGCATGAAGAACATGCCGGTATCGAGATCGTCGAACTGGCTGGAATCGACGATGTTGCAGCCCTCACCCGCCAGATAGTTCGATATCGCTGCGACAATCCCACGCGTCGACTTGCACGTCACTGTCAATACATAGGTTTTCATTCGAAACAGCCCAATTCGATGTGATAGATGCTTCACCCAAAGCCCAGGGTGCAATTAAGGGGTTTGCTCAGCGAGCATGTGCAGGAACGCCTCAAGCTCTTGCCTGTCGATTGCGACCTGATGTCCCTTCTCCGGATAGGCGCCAGAACGAACGTCATCGGCAAATTCGGCAAAAGCGGCAACGCGCTCATCTTGCAGCCGGTCGAACTCCGCCGCGAAATCGCGATAGACCTTCGCATGACGGGGACGATGGCCGCGATTGCTGCCAAGAACATCATCGGCAAACAGATATTGCGCGTCACATCCCGTTCCTGCCCCCATCGAAATCATCAGCAACGATGTCCTTTGGCTGATGGCAGCCGCGACGTCGCCGGGCACAACCTCAATTTCGACGGCAAAGGCTCCGGCTTCTTCCAACGCCTTTGTCTGATGCCAAATCTCAAAAGCGCTGATCGAGGTTTTTCCGACGGCACGGAAACCGCCCGTCCATGTCGCCTTCGAAGGAATGAGACCGACGTGGCTGCAGACGGGAATTCCCTCGTCTCGCATTCGTCGAATGATCGCGAGGCTTGCGGCGCAATAAACGGCATCGCCCCCGGCTTTCAGTGCCTTGAATGCCTCTCGCATATATTCTTCCGCCGAAACATAGTCGCCATATTCCAGACCCGGTATTGCAAAGGGGCTTGGTGCGGCTTCACGGAATGCCGGGCCTAAAAGCGCTGGCGGGACGGAAAGCATATCAATACCGGCTCTCTGCGCGGCTTCTGCGTCTTCAAGCGAGGTGACGCGCAGCATTGTCAGTTGTCGCTTTCCTTTAAGCGACAGGAGGTCGGCAACCGTCGGACGATTGTGCTTTTGCATTGAATGTTCCTCAATATGGATGGTTACGCCGCAAGCAGCGACTTCAGCTTGACGGCGCTTGCCGCCAGGGCGGCATGATCCGGATGCGCGCGGGCGGCGATCAGCATCTCGGCAAGACGGATATCGCGCGCTATGACATTGCCGCGTCCGATACCGCTGGCGGCGAGCAGCCTTCCGTCCGCGCCGAGATGGAATAAGATAAAGGCACCGTCATCGAGGTCGCGCCGTATATGGGCGACTGCTTCATCCGCAAGGCCGGCGATCTGCAATGTCAGGTCATACTGGTCGGACCAGAACCATGGCACGGCGGATATTTCCGCACCTTCTCCCAGCATGTTGGCGGCGGCGAGATTTGCCTGTTCCTGCGCGTTGCGCCAGGATTCGAGGCGAACACGCCGTCCGCCATAGAGCGCCAGCGGAAAGGAGCAGCAATCGCCCGCAGCATAGATATCAGCAATCGAGGTCTCCAGCCGCTCATTGACGGCAATACCGTTGTCGATCGCCAGACCTGCGTCGGCAGCGAGCGCGACATTCGGCAGGGCGCCGATGCCGACGATCAGCAGATCGGCGGAGATCACTTCGCCGTTCGCCATACGAACGACCACCTCGTCGGCGTTTTCCTCTACCGTCTCGATGGTCTGGCTACAGCGTATATCGGCACCCTCCCGACGATGCCGTTCGGTAATTGCCCCGGCGATTTCCTCCGGCACGCCGCGTTTCAACACCCGCGGCAGACCTTCGATAACAGTGACGTCGGCGCCGCGTATCCGCGCTGTTGCCGCGAGTTCGAGACCGATGAAGCCGCCGCCAATGATGGCAATGTGCCGTCCGGGGTTGAGGGTGGCATGCAATGCCACCGCATCTGCATGAGTCCGCAGCATGCGGATACGATGAGAGGTGCCGTCGGTGCCGGGGAGGTTGCGCGCCGATGCCCCCGTCGCAAGCAGAAGCTTGTCGTAGGCAAGTGTCTGTCCGTCCGAGAGCCCAATCGTCTTCGCGGCGGGATCGATTGTCATGACTGCGGTATCCAGCCGAAGGTCGATCGATTGCTCCTGGTAACGCTCCAATGCGGCAACGAACTTTGGCTCGGGCACCTCATCCGATCCGCCCTTCGAAAGCGGCGGGCGTTCATATGGGGCGAGCGGCTCGGCACCGATGAGGGTGATGTCGCCGTCAAATCCCTTTTCACGGAGTGCGAAGGCAGCGCGGGCGCCGCATTCCCCAGCTCCGACAATGACGAAATGCGCCACGATAGCCTCCTCAGAGCCCGATGAAGACGGTGCCGTTTTCGACCTTGACCGGATAGGTCTGCAGATTGACGCAGACCGGAGCGCCCTTGGCTTCGCCGGTGCGGTAGTCGAAGCGGCCATTGTGCTTGGGACATTCGATGATGTTGTCCATGACAAGGCCATCGGCGAGATGGATCTTTTCATGCGTGCACAGGCCGTCGGTCGCGAAATAATCATCCTCCGGGCTGCGATAGACAGCGAAGGTCCGCCCGTCATGATCGAAACGGATGACATCCTCCTCGTCGATTGCATCAGCGGCGCAGACTTCGATCCAGTTGCTCATGTTTTCCTCCCTTTGCAATTTCGATGTTATTGTGCGGCGGCCGGCAGTTCTCCATGGAACTCTTCGCGATAGGGCCGCGCTGTCGACGGCAGCTCGCGCTTCAGGAAATAATCCTCATTGCGCAATTGCCGCAGGAATGCGGGGATCATCTCGCGATAGCCGGACCAGATGGACGGATTGGCGTCCGGCAGGTCGTGCTTGATCATCGCATGCAGCTTCGGCAGCGCGTGATAGGGCACCATCGGGAACATGTGATGTTCGACATGATAATTCATGTTCCAGTAGATGAAGCGACTGATCGGGTTCATCATGACGGTGCGGCTGTTCAGGCGATGATCGATGACGTTGTCGGCAAGGCCGCCATGCTGCAGCAGGCCGGTCAGAACATGGTGCCAGGCGCCATAAAGCCGAGGAAGGCCGATCAGCATCAGCGGCAGGATCGAGCCCATGCCGATCGCCGTTGCAATGGTCACGATATAGATGGCAAGCCAGATACGGGCGATACGAATGGCCTTCGGCTGCTCCATCTCGGGGATGAAGGTCTTTTCCGCAGCACTGACGACACCGCACGCATTGCGCAACATGTCGACGATCGCATACCAGGCGTCAAGGATGCCGAAGAAATTCAGGACAAGGCGGAAGAGATCCGGCGGCCGCATGACGGCAATCTCAGGGTCGCGGCCGACGATGACAGTATCGGTGTGGTGGCGCGCATGGCTCCAGCGCCAGGTCACCGGATTGCGCATGATCATAAAGCAGGCGATCTGATAGACCGCGTCATTCATCCAGCGCGTCTTGAACGCCGTGCCATGGCCGCATTCATGCCATCGGCTGTCCGAGGCGGAGCCATAGAGCACGCCATAGGCCAGGAAGAAAGGCACGCAGATCCACGATCCCCAGAAATAGACAGCCAGTGCGGCGAAGACCACCATGCTGCCGAGCCAGACGATGGTGTCGCGGATCGCCGGCGCGTCCGAGCGCTGCATCAGCACCTTCATATCCTTGCGCGGCACATCCGTGTGATACCATTCGGCAGCAGCCAGCCCCGTTTCCACCGCCAGCCTGCCGCTTGCACCGAGCAGATCATAGTCACGCTTGATTATCGTCGTCATCCCTGCCTCCCGCGATGCGCGACAGCGCCTCGCTCTCAATGTTGCAAACGATAGATCGACTTTTCGCTTGCCTCAATGCAGGAATGATGGAATCTATCAAAACCTATCATCATGACAATGCAACAATGATAAAATCCATCAGGAGCAACCATGCGTCGCCCGACCATATCGGATCTCGCCAAGGCGTCCGGCGTCAGCGTCGCCACCATCGATCGCGTGCTGAACGGACGCCTTCCGGTTCGCGAACAGACGGCACGGCGCGTCTATGAGGCGGCGCAGGAAATCGGCTATCATGCTGTCGGTCTCCTGCGTCAGCGCGTCTTCGAAGACGTACCACGCTATCAACTCGCATTCCTGTTGCAGAAGCCCACGCAATCATTTTATCAAGCCTTTGCCAAAGAGATCGAAGCGGCTGCGGCGGCAACGACGACCGCGAAGCTGCACATTCAGATCGACTATCCAGTTGTCTCGACACCGAGCGCGATTGTGGAGAAAGTGCGGGCACTGGCCGCCCGTAATCAGGCCGTGGCCGTTGTCGCCCCGGATTATCCGGCTGTTGAGGCGATCGTCGACGAGCTCAAGGAAAGGAGGATTCCGGTTTTTTCCGTACTTTCCGACTTTGCGGCGGGCGTTCGAGAAGGATATCTCGGTCTCGACAACAGAAAGGTCGGGAGATCTGCCGCCTGGACGATCGCGCGCACGGCTCGCAAGCCGGGCAAGGTGGCATGTTTCGTCGGCAGCCACCGCTTTCACGGCCACGAGTTGCGGGAGATGGGTTTTCGCTCCTATTTCCGCGAGAATGCGCCGGAATTCGAAGTCCTGGAAACACTCATCAATCTCGACGCCGTCGACGTCACGCATGAGGCGACGCTCGATCTTCTGCAGAAACATCCAGACCTTATCGGTCTTTATGTCGCCGGTGGTGGAATGGAGGGGGCGATCGCCGCACTCCGGGAAGAAAACCGCGCAGGCGATGTTACCCTCATCGTCAACGAGCTTGTTCCCGAGAGTAAGGGCGCGCTGATGGATGGCACAGTTGCCATGGCCATTTGTACCCCATTGCCTCTTCTGTGCCGAGAGCTCATCACGCAAATGGTGAGTTCGGTCGAAGGAAGCGCACAAACGACCGCGCGTCAGACCTTCTTCCCGTTCGAGATCTATATCTCCGAGAATATCTGAAGGAGGCAATCCTGATGATCATCGAAGGCTGCAGCCGCAACGTCGCTACCAACGCTGGAGAACATAAAACAAGGAGTTCTTCGATACATGATAGGTCGAGCCTGGCCACAGCCAAGCTCCTTTTCGTTCGCGTCGCCCGTTCGGCGATCACCCGGCCTTCAAGGCCGTTTCGATGAAATCAAACGAGGCTTGGATCGCTTCTCGTGGGTTGGCGAGGTCGTGCACCAGCGGAGAGAAGCACTCGTAGGAAATCGGTCCGACATATCCGGCAGCCTGCAGAGCCTTGATCTGGCCTATATTGTCCAGTCGGTCCGATCCGTCCACGAGAACGCGGTGTTCGTCTTCCATCTGGTTCAGCTGCAACGTCGGATCAACGACAGCCGATATGTGGACGATACCCGTGTGACCGGCGAAAATTGGCCCGCCATCCGCCAAGGCGTGATGGAACGTGTCATGGACGAGTTTATAACGGTGCGCCGCGCCGAGCGCGTTGATCGCGTCCACGAGCTCTGCCTTGTAACGCAGCGAGGAACGCTGAAACCCCAGCGGTTCAACCAGTGCGACCAGCTCCGCCTCTTCAAGAAGAGGCAAAATGGCGGCAAGGGACGTTTCGAGATTGGCTTTGCGCTCCTGCGCCTCAGTGCCGACCCCCTCGTTTCGCGGAATCAGGCTGATGGTTTCAGCACCAACCTCCTTGGCGATTGCAATCAGGTCATGAACCTTCCGCTCAATATCATCCGACCAGAAATTGAACGGATAGACCTGGGACAGGCCGACGAGCCGCAGACCGCGGTCACGAACCATTTTACCTGCCTCGTTCGGCGAAAGACCGTCAAATAGCTGGCGCTTGAGATCGTTGCGAACTTCTACGCCCTGGCAGCCGAGAGCAACCGATAGGTCAAGGAAATCGGCGTAGCTAAGATTTGGCGTCGTAATCTGATTGAGTGCCCAGAACATGTTTCCTCCCAAAATCCCAATATTGCTGCTCCGACGGAGCATGTCACGCGCCTCTAGGCAATGCCAAAAGGTCTTGCCACGCGCAATCGGGTGGAATTTGGATTAGCGCATCGGTGAGGTTTCTCGCGCCTTCTGCTTGAGGTGTTTCACCTCATTTTCAGATGGAAGGAGGTAGAAAAAGTTGTGGCTCCAGAAAATGCGTGTCCGGTATTTGAACATGACCCTGAAGCACGCTCTGTGTCATCAGATCTATGGTGTCCCGGCAAAGCTGCTCCAAAGGCGTGCCGATGACCATTGTCGCATAGCCGTCGGAAAGGGCTGCGCGGCTTACCGAGGTGAGCTCATTGACGATGAGGGCAACCTCTCCGGGCGCGCGTGTTTCCCGCAGCGCCGCTATTGCGCCTTCCATCCCGCCGCCAGCGACGTAAATGCCTCTCAGATCCGGATGACGCTCGAGCAAGGCGATCGAGGTTTCGTGGGTGAGTTTTCTTGTCTCAAGATTGATGACCGGTTCCAAGATATCGAGGTCTGCGCGCAACCGACCCAGGTATGAACGAAATCCGGCTTGCTTCAATTCGTGTCCCTGCCAGCGATTACTGCCAAGAAAAATCGCAACTTTTCCGGATTGGCGACTTGCCGTAGCGATCATCCATGCCGCCAGACATCCGCCCTTGTGATTGTCAAGACCAATATAGGTTTGACGCGCGCCATGCCCGAAATCATTCAGCAAGGCGAAGACAGGAACTCCGTTCTGCCGCAAGCTCTTGACGGCTTCATTGACGATGCTGTGGTTGACCGCAGTGCAAGCTATTGCATCGCTATGCGTGGCAAGTTCTTGCATGATCGCTGCGAAATCCGCCGGCGACTGAGATGGGGAATATCGAATGGTCACTTCGCCGCGAAAATCCTGACGGGCTAATGCCGCCCGGATCAGCTCTTCACTGAAAGACTGATAAAACTCCTGCCTTTCTTTTATGAGCAGAAAACCGAACCTCACTCTTGCAAGCGGTGCGGTCAGCTGCCGATCAATCAGACCGCTCGCATAATAGGCCAGCTTATGGGCTGCTTCTGCGACCTTGCGGACCGTTTCCTCACGAACGAAGCCTCTCTTGTGAATAACGCGATCTACAGTCGCCTTACTTACATTCGCCTCTTTGGCGATATCCTCAATTCTTGTCCGTTTCATATAATTCCTGATCAGGTCCTGGGATTCCTGATCTTGCCTTATTCGCCAGATCCAACAGGCTTTGTCATCGACCAGCAATCTAAGCCAAAGTGAAAGGTGCTCCAAGAGGGGTAGGCTGCGCCTCGGCTCATCAAAATGTTGATAGTCTGCTTCAACCGCCGTTGTCTGGCGCGGTCGATCTCATTGTGTCGGTCGTCCGGTCTATTATGGGGGAGGGGCGCTCCTATGTTTGGGCATGTTCTTCCGAGGTTCCAAATCCGGCAAGTATCGATATCCAAAAAACGCATTATGGCCAGATTACGCAAAAAACTTGAATGCGCAGTCTGAAAACGGACCGCTTGAGGAGCGATGTAAAGAACTGATTAAGGTCAAATCGGCGTCAGTTGTAAAATAGTATGATAAATATTGGTGCCGACGTTGAAGCTAAGACATTTTATCTTAAGTGATCATCTCATCGATGCTTTCCGAATGCTGCTTCGAAGCGAGCGCGGTAACGTCGCGATCGTCGTGGCCATTTCTCTGGTGCCGATGATGCTCGCAGTCGGGGCCAGCCTCGACTATATCAGGGCATACAACGTCCGGCAGAAAATGCAGAGTGATCTGGATGCGGCCCTGATTGCGGCCGTGAAACAGATAAATACCGCGGATACGGATTCTCTCAAGCAGAAGGTGGCGGATTGGTTCAATTCCCAATCCGAGAGCAGCTATTCCGTTGGAAATATCACGATAGATACGACCAATCACAAGATAACGGCAACGGCGAGTGGAATCGTCCCGACCACACTCATGAAGATCGCCGATATAAACAATGTTCCGGTAAGCGTCGCAAGCTCTGTCAAGGGACCATCTACATCCTATCTGAATGTCTATATCGTTATCGATAAGTCCCCATCAATGCTGCTTGCGGCGACCAGCGCAGGGCAGCAAACGATGTATAATGGCATCGGCTGCCAGTTTGCCTGCCATACCGGAGATGCACATACCGTTGGCGGTACCAAATACGCCAATAACTATGCTTACTCGGTCACCAAGGGCATAAAGCTGCGGGCAGACGTTGCAGTGGATGCGGTCAGTGAGGTCATCGACATGATCGATAGCGCTGATAGTGCTCACGAGCGCATCAGGGTCGGCCTTTACAGTCTTGGCGATACCACGACCGAAGTTCTTGCACCGACATTCGAAACCGCCTCGGCCCGCAACCGGCTTCTCGACGATAGTTATGGGCTGACGAGCGCGACATCCACGACCTATACTTTCTTCGACGTGGCGCTGTCGGCCTTGCAGCAGAAGGTCGGCACGGGTGGAGATGGCAGCTCGTCCGCCAAGCCGCTTAAATTGGTTCTGCTGCTGACGGATGGTGTCCAATCGAAGCGCGAATGGGTGACGGATGGCGTCAAATGGAGCGGTTCGACAATCACGACCGCAGGGCCATCGTGGAACAAGGTTGCTCCATTCAATCCCGACTGGTGCGCCTATCTGAAGAACCAGTCGAACACTATGGCGGTTCTTTATACCGAATATCTGCCTGTGACCACCGACTGGGGCTACAACAATACCGTCGGCTCGACCATGGCAAGCGCCAGCTGGCGCAGCACATGGGGCGGGACGATGGATAGTGGCGTGCCTTCGAGCATAACCCGGCGCGATTATATTCCCTATGCGCTTGCCGACTGCGCTTCATCCAAGAGCCTGTTTATCTCGGCTTCCTCGTCTGTAGATATTGTCTCAGGCCTGTCGGCGCTGTTTACGCAGTATCTCGCATCTGTGCGGCTGACCCAATGAATCTATTCCGGTTGCCGAAACTTCTGTCTCGACTGCTTGCAGATCGCAAGGGTACGGCTGCTGTCGAGTTCGCGCTGCTCATCTTGCCTCTCTCCCTGATCATCTTTGCCATCATAGAAGTTTCGTTGATGTTCTTCGTTGCTTCGAGCCTCGATGCTTCCGTGGCGAAGATCTCCCGGATGATCCGGACGGGTGAGGCCGCATCCGCCGACATGACCCTGACCGACTTCAAGGCGAAAATCTGCGCCGACATGTTTCTCGCTTTCAGCTGCTCTGACAATCTCCTGATCAAGGCCGATGTTATCTCCAACCTATCCGCCGTCACGAGCGCCACTCCGATCGACAGCTCAGGCAACCTTACCGTCACGGAGACTTTCGCGCTGGGCAAGGCGAGCGACTATATGTTGGTGCAGGCCTTTCTGCCCTGGAGCTCTGTCGTCAACTACTTCACCTATTCCAACGCAAAGCTGGCGGATGGGCGCTATCTCCTTGGTGCCACTGTCCTGTTTCGCAACGAGCCGTCCTGACATGATAATCAAATGCACGCATCTGGCATATCGGTCCATAGTCTCTTGCCTTCGCCGCTTGGCGGGGGATCGTGCCGGCGTATCGGGAGTGGAATTTGCGCTTGTTCTGCCGATCCTGCTGCTGCTGCTCGCTGCAACCGTCGATCTTGGTCATGCTCTAACCGTCAGCCGCAAGATCGATGAAATTGCCGCAACGACAGGCGATGTCATTTCGCAGCAGGGCACATGGACGAAATCCAATGTTGCGGGACTGCTCTCGGGAATGAGCTTCATCCTGCAGCCCTATGATACGACGGCATTGACGATCACGGTCGCGGTGGAGGACGTGCCGGCAAATGGAAATGCGACGGTCAATTGGTCGGCCGCCTTCAATACCTCTTCGCTTGCCTCCGGCGCAGCCACACCGATTTCGGTTCCTGCGAAGATACAGGAGGCGGGCGTGCAGGTCGTCCTGACCCGCGTGCAATATAGCTTCACAACGCCGCTTTCCGCATTTCTCGGCAGCTTCACCGGGATCAGCAGCTACAGCTTCAATCGCTATTTTTTCAATCGGCCGCGCACGGCCGACAAAATAACCTATAGCTAGCTTTCAGCTATGTCCGGATGCCAAGCGACGCCCTGGCGCGTCGCCCGCTATAGGACGGTTTCAAATAGCGGGATCAATGCTGCGCCGACTGCGCCGGGAGCATCCAGGACTTCCGCTACCGCAAGCCGGGGAACGTCGCGCAATGCGCCGTGCCGTGGCAGGTTGTTGATTTCGGTCCGCTCGATCAGCATTCTTGCGAGCGAATGCGGCAGTTCGCCGCCCAAAACAATGAGGGCTGGATCAAAGACCGCGCAGATCGCGTTGATGGCGCGATTGTGCGCCGGCGCCACGCGATTGACCCATTCTGCCACGCCGTCCAAGGTCGATAGGTCTTGGCTCTTGAGGTCCCGCAGCGCCAGATCCGGGCGACCCTCGGCGCGCAGGTGCTCAAGCAATAGACCAAGTGCGGGGCGGTCATCATAGTCCTCTCGATCGAAGAGTACGGAAAATTCGCCGGCATTGCCGAAGCTGCCGCGAAATGGCATGCCTCCGGAAACGAGGCCGCCGCCATAGCCGTGCAGATGGGCAATATAGGCGAAATCCGCAACCTCCCGGCCGACACCGAAGATCGCCTCGGCAAGAGCCGCGGTCCGGGCGACATTGTCAGCCCAGACGGGCAGACCCAGCTGCTTTCCGAGCAGCGGCGCCAGGTCGATCAACGACCAATGGGCGAGCGGCAAGGGGCAATTGAAAGCCGTCTCCAGCATGCGATGACCGCTGACGGCAAGACCGACGCCTAGGATATCCCGCCGGCTGGCATTGCGGCGAGCAAGGAGATCTTCCGCCGCCTTTTCGATCCGCTCCATCTCGTCGGAAAGCGACGATCCGGATTGCAGAATTTCCATCTTTTCCAAAGGCTCTCCAAAGCCCATGAGGCAGAGGCCGATCGAGCCGACATTGACCGAAATGCCGAGCGTTAGGCACCAGTCTTTGCAAAGGCTGAGTTCCGGGCTGGGTGGCCCGGGGCGCCGAGCCTCCGATGAGGTGAAGACAATCATTCCCCGATCGTGAAGCCGTGCAGCGATCCTGTGCAGGGACTGCTGGGTGAGGTCCAGCGGTTCGGTCAGATCCGAACGTTCAATCCCCGGTGACTTCCAGATCAGGCGCAAGAGATCGCGTTCATTGCGAGATGCTACCCTTCTGGGTTGTGAATCCCGCAAAAAATGTTCCGCAACATGGTCCAACGGATCGTACTTCATTTCCGAATCTTTTTGATTTACACTATGAGTGTATAACTCGATTGAAAGTGCTTTGCTTCTGCCAAACAGAGGGATTTGAGCCCCGGATTGCTCGTTCTGCTTATCTCATCGGCATCGGCCAATCCAGTTGCGAAGATGGTGTTTGCGGGTGGCCAGGGGATGGTGTCCGAATGTCGGGAAGGGCGGTCTCTGAGGCGGGATACATAAGGGGAAAGAGCCGAATTGCATGATGTCATCGAGATTCGAGAATCTGCTGCGAACTCCCGAAAATATGGTAAATGGCTTTACGCCAACGCATGAAGGCGATGATTTCGAATCGATGGTTAGGGCCTTCTCGGCCAATTACGGTGTATTTGGCGCAAAGCCGCTAAGCAACGCTCCTGCCTTCGGCTGGGCAGCGGAGTTGAGACGAAGCGGACCGCTTACGATGTTTCATTCGGCCTACGAGAGCCCTTGGGAAATCCGCACTCTCGACGAGACGCCGCAACATCTCGCATTTTACATCCCGCATACGGGATCCTTTCGTCTGTCTGTTGGCAGAAAGAGCGTCGAGGGCGGGTCTGGCCAGCTTCTGATGGCCAATAATCACGAGGCAGGCAATCGTTTTGTCCAAGGAGATCCGCATCGTTCGGACGCACTCTTTCTGGACTGGAAGGTCGTAACGCGAATGCTCGCGTCACTCCTTGAAACACCGATCCTCGGAGCGCTCAACCTTGAGCCCGTTCTCGATCTGGCAACGCCTTCCGGGCAGCTTATCGGAAACTTGGTGCTGACCATCGTCCTGGGTATGCGCAACAACGGTCCGCTCCTGTCCTCACCCCTTGCGGTGTCGACGATGAGCGAAACCCTTGCCGACCTTGTGATCCGATTTGCCAATCATCATCTCTCCGACCGATTGGAGGCGAAGAAGGTGCCGATGATCGCGCCGTGGCATGTCCGGCGGGCGATAGATTACATGCATGCGAATATCGCCGAGCCCTTTACGATGACGATGGTTGCGGATGCCGTCGGGGTGTCGCTTCGCGCATTGCAAATAGGTTTCAAGACCTTCAGGGGAACCTCTCCAGGCGCCTACCTGCGTACCATCAGATTAAAAGCCGCTCGCGACCAGCTGCGAGATCCGCTGAATTCGCTATCCGTTCGCGAGATCTGCACGACATGGGGCTTTTTTCATCCGGGCAGATTTTCCATCATCTATCGCAGCACCTTTGGAGAAAATCCGAGCGACACGCGCTCACGGGCGACGGCGTTGCGATAAGGGCGGCCTCGTCATGCGAGACAGGCGCGTCTTCAACAGTGCTCGGTATCTGTCGCTTGCGGTGGTTTCGCCCGGCACGAGCCCGGGCAATAATCTGAAAGATCAGTGATCGCGATCGCCTTTGGCAAGTACGAGCTCGGCGCCAACGGGATCGAGTGATGCTTTTGAAATCTCGAACCGTTCGATCCTGCCGACCAGCACCCAATAGCTCACGACCGCACCTATGACATGCAGCCCGACATAGAGGAGGGCGCCATGGAAGGAGCCGGTTCCCTCGATAATATAGCCGATTGCGACCGGAGTTATGACCCCGCCGATACTGCCGGCAGCATTGAACAAGCCGCCGGTCAGGCCGATTGCTTCCTTGGGCGCCGTATCGGCAACGACCGTCCATCCGAGCGCCCCGAAGCCTTTGCCGAAAAAGGCCGCGCACATGATCGCCACCACGATGGCGTTCACATCCGTATAGTTGCACAGAATGATGGTGGCGCTGAGGCCGAGCCCGATGGTGATCGGGATTTTCCTGGCGAGACTGAGGGAACCGGACTTGCGCAGCAGCCAGTCGGAGAAAAAGCCGGTAGAAACGCCGCCGATGCATCCGAAGATTGCCGGCAAGGATGCCACGAAGCCGGCCTGAAGCATCGAGAAATGTCTTTCCTGGACCAGATAGCTCGGAAACCAGGAAATGAAGAAGGTCGAAAGCGTCGCGATGCAATATTGAGCAAGGAAAATCCCGAGCAACATGCGGTTTGTCAGAATTTGTCGAGCGATCTGGCGCGTGGGAATTTGCGTCTCGCTCGCTTTGGATTTTTCTCCTCCTACATCCGTCAGCGCGCCGCCGGCCTTAATATAGGCGATTTCCTCCTTTGTGACCGACGGATGGCGGCTCGGCGCGAAATAGGCTCTCCACCAGACGAGCGCCAAGACCAATCCGATCACCCCCATGACCGAGAAGATGTGCTCCCAGCCAAGATAATGGAACAGTGCGCCCATCAGCGGCGTGAAGATTGCGAGAGAAAGATACTGAGCCGAGTTGAAGATTGCGCCGGCGACGCCACGTTCGTCTGATGGAAACCAAGCGGCGATGATGCGCGCGGAGGCCGGTGTCACCGGACCCTCCAGGAGCCCAAGCACAAATCTTAGAACGTAGAGTGCGACCACAGGATAGGCAAAATAGCCGACGCCGCTGACAAGCGTAATCGCGATCGACCATCCGGCCAGGGAAATCAACATGGCAGCTTTCGCGCCTGTCCGATCGACAATATAGCCCGATGGAACCTGCGCAATGAAGTAGCTCCACGAGAATGCGGAAAAGAGCCAGCCCATATTCACGGCATTGATGCCGAGATCTTTTGCGATCCCGGGACCAGCGACGGAAAGGGTTGCTCTATCTCCGGTGCTGACCGCCAAGATGACCGTGATGAGCGCCAGCACGATGAAGCGTTGGTAGCCGGCGCGAGGCGTGCCAAGTGGTGCGGAAGCATGTGTCTTCATCTCAGAACCTTTCGGAGCATCGGGAGCTCTCCGGTAGTCGGGCGTCTCGTTGGCGGCTGAAGGGCAATCGCAAGAGGGCGGCGCCTGAAACAGGCTTGTGACTTGATATCAGTGTCTCAAAGAGCAGGGCCTGTTGGCGGCAGAAACTGGCTAATCAAGCCTGCCAGGTGTGCCGGATCTCTTTGCATGGCAGGTCCTCCTCAAGGCTCCTCAACCTCTTCTGGTAATTTCGACTGCCGAATTCCGATGTCGACAGAAATCTGAAATCTGATATACCAGATGTCACGCTATTGAAGTCATGTCAACGAGATTCAAAAATGATCGAAGCAAAGCAGGGCGTGGGTCGCGTGGCGGCCTTTGAACGAATTGATCCGGCTTTTCAGCTTACCGTGCGGGACCATGTCTATCGCGCGATCAGAAGTGCGATCTTGTCAGGCGCCTTTGCTGCGGGCGAAAGGCTCAACGAACGACAGCTGGCAGAGCAGTTCGGCGTCAGCACGACGCCGATCAAGGAGGCACTGCGCCAGATCGAAATGGAAGGCTTGGTCGAAACCTTGCCACGTCGCGGCATTGCGATCAGGTTCAGCATGCAATGGGCCGAAGAAATGATCCTTGCCCGCGCCGCGCTGGAATCGATGATCGCGCGTCTCGCCGCCAGGCGCATAGACAAGCCATCGGGAACTGAGCTTCTTGCCACGGTGGATGTCATGAAAACGGCAACCAAATCCGGAGATGCCGATCAGCTGATCGCGCTCAACGAGACGTTTCATGACCACATCCATCGCAGTTCGCGCTGCGGCTATCTCGCGAAGCTTATCGAGCGCCAGCAATTTTACGATGCAAGCATTCGCCGCATCATCCATCTCGATCCGGCGGAGCGGCGGAAGGCCCTGGATGAACACGCAGGCATCGCTGATGCGATCGTTGCCGGCGATGCGGATTTGGCCGAACGCTTGATGCGCAATCACGTTGTCCGCTCGGGCGAGACCTATCTCAGCATCGTCTTTGGAAAGCAAAAGGTATCTGAATAGATCCCGGTGAGATTGGGCGACCTTCCTGTTGCAATGGTGCAGCGGCGACAAAGATCGGCTCGGTGAGCTGTGACTGCAAAGAATGATATTTTAAGTTCGCTGTGGTGAAACCTGCTTACGATTTCTGGCCGATGCGAACAGTTTGGCGTGATGCGGGTGCGATCAATATCTAGGCTAAGCCGTTGCGGGTCGAAGGTCTCATTCGCCGTAGCCAGCTCCTCCAATATGGCGGACCTGACAAACTCGTAGTTTTGTGCGAGACGCCTCCCGGTCGTGGAGACGCTAGTAGGTCTGAAAGTAGCGTCATATGTGTGGCTCTGATGCTTTCGAGAGCGCCCTTGTCGTTCTCATAGAGTAGCCTTTTGCAATACAGGTGGCTCGTAAAGAGCCAATTGCATAGGTCATTTTGCGGCTCATCGAAGCCCGTGAAGATCGTTTCGATTGTGCATGTCCAGTATGGGAGAGGCAAATCCGCATCCGGAATTTATTTACATGGCGACCAAATAAGGATATTCTTTATCCTTGATGGATGTATGCCAGCCGCAGGCCTTTGGAATGAGTTTATGATTTTGAAAAGCCAAGTCGAATGGGCTCTCCATTGTTGTGCCATTCTTGCAGGTTTGCCTGATGGCCGTTATCTCTCCACCAAAGCGCTTGCCGAATTCCATGGGCTTCCCAAGGAATATCTCTCCAAGGCTCTACAGAGCCTGTCTCAGGCCGGGCTTGTCGATACGGCGCTCGGTCCCTCCGGCGGTTACAGGTTGGCGAAACCGCCTGCGGATCTCACCTTTCTGGAGGTCGTGGAGGCCGTCGAGGGGCCGCAACGAACCTTCGTCTGCACCAATATTCGCGCCAACAACCCCTGCCGCCCAAAGGGTTATTGCGAAAGCAGCCCTTGTGCGGTGGCGCGCATCATGTGGGAGGCCGACGAAGCGTGGCGTGAGAAACTGCGCAGTGTCAAATTGTCCGACCTCGTCGGCATCCTGTCGAAAGAGATACCGCCGGAACTTTGGAAGAGCTCCTTCGAATGGGTGCTAGAGCGCGCCGGATGATATCGCCCTTAGAGTGGCCTGTTCCTTCTGCTCGCCTATCGGGAGGCAGACGAGGCCTTGGGCCGGCATTGCCAATGACACTCCGTTCGTCCTGCAATGTTCGTAGACGAGGTCGATGATCTCGTTTTGTGCCGGCATGCGGCTTGCCGCACTCGCGACGCGGAAGAACAGCTCGACCTCGATGGCGATTGCGTCGATCGTCTTGAGCACGACCACCGGCGGTGGGTTCATGACGATCCTTCCGCAGCCCTGCAGAACGGCGAGCATGAGGTCTTCGACGAGCCGCGGCTTGTGAATGGCGGATATTCGTATCGTCAGCGAGATCTGGTGCGATTCATCCGGGCGGCTGCGATTGGTGACGCCCTGCTTCGCCAGCACGCTATTTGGCAGGACGACGACGTTATGCCCGCCCGAAAGCAGGTTGGTGGAGCGCCAGTTGGTCTCAACGACGCGCCCTTCGGTGCCGTCGGCGAGCTGGATCCAGTCGCCGATGACGTAGGCGCGGCCGAGTGCCAGCGCGATGCCGGAAAAGACATCGGCAAGCGTGTTCTGCAGCGCAAGGCCGATGATGACGACGACGATGCCTGAGGTGGCAATCAGCGGCCCGACCGGTGCGCCGAAGACGAAGCCGATGACCGACAGCGCGACGCCGAGATAGACGATGCCGACAATCAGATCCTGGAGAAGATGCGCCTCCTGCGGCCGGCGGTTGAGGGTGAGATAGATGTGGACGAAGCCGATCATCGTCCAGGCAAGATGCAGCCACCACAGGATTCTTGCAGATTTGGCGAGCAGGATGCCGGCATCCTGAAGCTCGCCGCCATCGAGGTGATAGGGCGAAATTCCGGCAAGCCAGAGCACGAGGCTCATGCAGGAAAAGAACAGGATCTGCACGACGAGGCGGGCCGTTGGGCGACGGCGCCCCTGGATGTGCCAAGTGAGGATGCCGGTCAGCCCGAGCAGATTGATCAGGACGAGCGGCTGAAAATGATGTTCGCCAAACATGATAGGGTTCACCGACGATGATTTCCTGAAATCGGGAAGGGACGGGTGCCTTTGGCACTCGTCCCGCATCGGGCTATTTCTTGAGCGGGAAGGTCTGTTCCTTCTGGCTGGTGTCAACGACGAAGACGGCCAATAGCTTTGCCGGGCTGGTTTTGCTGGCATTCTCGCTGACGCCGTGGCGATCGCCCGGCATTTCGGAAAAATTCTCGCCGGCCTTGAAGACCTTGACCGGGCCATCATTGACCTGGCTGCGGATCGCCCCTGCCAGGACCGTTGCATAAATGAAGGCCGAGTTCGGATGGGTGTGGGCTGAGGAAAAGCCGCCTGGACCATATTCCACCAAGACGCCCCTGATACTCTTGCCGGGAACATTCGGCAGTTCGTGTTCGTAGACAAGCGTGACCTTGGCATCCTTCTCGCCGGTATCGCGGGCAGCGGCTGTGGTGGTCAGCAGCGCGGCCAGGGTAAGGCCGAGGAGAAATTTGATCATGTCGAATTCCTTTCTTGAGAATTGGACGGTGCGGCACGGAGGTGTCACACCGGTTCCAGTCATTTGCGGGCGGAGGTTGCGAACCATTGCTCGAAGGTGATGCGGCCAAGGCGCGGATTGCCGTCGGACACGAGCGAGCCGTCTTCCAGTCTGGCACCGAAATAGCGGGCTTCCGGATCCGCCACGACTTTGCGGGCATCGCCCATCGCCTTGAGATAACGGGCAACCAGTTCGTTCAGCCGGACACGTTCCGGACCGGATATCTCGACGATACCGTTGATTGCGGCCGAGTTGGCAACAACGGCCATGTTGTCGGCCACGTCGTCGGAAGCAATCGGCTGCACATAGGCCGGCGACAGGCGCACCGTATCGCCGACTGTGCCGGACTGGGCGATGCCGCTGAGGAACTCCATGAACTGTGTCGAGTGGACGATCGTGTAGGGAATGCCGGCTTCCCGGATGATCTTCTCCTGAGCGACCTTGGCGCGCATGTAGCCGCTTTCGGGCAAGCGATCGACGCCGATGATGGAAAGGGCGATGTGATGCTTCACGCCGGCCGCTTTTTGCGCTGCCATCAGATTGCGGCCTGACGCCTCGAAGAATTCGAGGACGGCCTTGTCCTCGAAGGACGGCGAGTTCGCAAGGTCGATGACGACGGAGGCGCCAGCCAATGCTTCGGCAAGACCTTCGCCGGTGATCGTGTTGACACCGGTGTTCGGGGCAGCGGCAATGACTTCATGGCCTTGGCTGCGAAGGCGGTCGGCCGTCTTTGAACCGATCAGGCCGGTTCCGCCGATGATGGTGATTTTCATGAATCTCTCCATTCGCGGGCGCGTCATGCGCCGCATTGTTCATTCGTTTCTGTATGATTGGTCGTGGGTCAGGCGGGTCCTGACGACGCCTTGCATCTGTACGGCTGAGCCGTGCGCGGCCCTGTGTGCCGCACGTCGGCCATCAGGCGGTTAGTAGTCCCAGAAGACCGGTACCCAACGAAAGTGGTCGCCGTCGACCGCCACATGGCCGACGGAGGGGAATGGCATATGGGTCGCGACCAGAAGCTCGCCGGTCTCGGCCAGCTCCCGCAAAAGACGAACGCGGACGCGTGCAGCCTCTTCCGGGTCGTGTTCGAAACCGTTGTGCCAGTCGGGATGGTCGAAGCCGACCGCGAACACCGCATCGCCAGCGAACATCAGTCGGTCCTTACCGGATGCCACGCGGACCACGCTGTGCCCGGGCGTGTGGCCGCCGGTTCGAGAGACCACCACGCCCGGCGCCACCTCATATTCATCATCGAATAATCGCAGATGGCTCTCATATTCTTTTCGGAACTGCTTGGCAGCAGCTCGAAGTGCGTCCGGGAACCCAGGAGGCATGGACACATGAGAGAAATCGGGCGCCTCCCAGAATTTGACCTCGGCCGCCGCCACATGGATCTTGAGGTCCGGACGCAGCCGCTCCTTCACTCCGCCGACAAGTAGCCCACCAACGTGGTCCATATGCATGTGGGTCAGTACCACGTCGGTTACCGATCCAAGGTCGATGCCGGCGGCCTCAAGCCGCTTGATCAATTGCCCGGCCCGCGGCAGGTTCAACTCAGGGTCCAATCCCAGGCCGGCGTCGATGAGGATGGTCTGCTTGCCGCTACGCACCACGACCACGTTCAGTGCCCAGTCGAAAGCGTCTGGCGGCAGGAACATGTCGTTCAGCCAGGCCGCGCGCTCAGCTGCGTCAGCATTGTGCCCCAGCATCTTGGTTGGCAGCGGCAGGACCCCGTCGCTGATCACCAGCACCTCAATGTCGCCGATCCGCACCGCGTAGCGCGATGGAACCAACTCGTCAGGGCTTGATTTAACGGGATGAGGAATGTTGTCCAGGTCCATGTTTGTCTCCTGTTGATCGAGATATTGGAACCGATTTGGCCGGCTCCACGGTTGAAACGATTGTCATGAGATGTCTTTGCCGCGGCCATCTGAAGGGCCGCACATCGTTTGCTGAAGCCTTTGGCGAGAGGCTTAGTTGAGGCCGGCCCTGTCGAGACCGTAGGCCTTGTCGGCCGAGCCCGGCACTGTCTTGAAGGCGATGCTGGCACGGTTCCAGGCATTGATGACCATGATCGCGAAGGTGAGGTCGGAGATTTCCTTTTCGGAAAGCTGGCCGCGCACGCGCTCGTAGAGTTCGTCGGGAATGCCGCCTTCATGCAGTTTCGTCACTGCTTCCGTCCAGGCGAGTGCGGCGCGCTCGCGAGGAATGAAGAGATTGGATTCTCGCCAGACGGATATGTGGTAGAGCCGGAGTTCGCTCTCGCCATGGATCTTGGCTTCCTTGACGTGCATGTCCAGGCAGAAGGCGCAGCCGTTGATCTGCGATGCGCGAACGTGAACGAGATCCTGGATCTTCTGTTCGATGGCACTGTCCTTCAGAGCCATGCTGAGTTCCGAGAGTTTTTTAAAGAGTTCCGGGGATTGCTGGGCATAGTTCAAGCGTTGCGTCATGGTTGCCTCCGTTATTAAGGATATAAAATGTCCTTATGGATAAAGGATATCCTTAATAACTGGACAGTAAAGCCTTTCCAGGCTAAGGTTCGAACATAAGGCCTATGCCGAAAAGTATGGGGTGGGGATGGACATCGTATGCGCCTTGCAAACATTCATGCGAGTGGTGGAAACTGGCTCCTTTTCCGCCGCAGCGATTGATCTCAGGCTGACGCAGCCTGCTGTTTCGCGCCAGGTTTCGGCGCTGGAGGCACATCTCAACACCCGCCTTCTCCATCGCACGACGACTGCACTGGCCCTGACGGCGGAGGGTGAGCAGATCATCCCGATGGCGCTCAAGGTCATCGAAGCAGTCGAGGCTCTTAGCGAAACCACATGCCGGGATGGCGGGAGCGCGGCTGGCAAGGTACGACTGGCTCTGCCGACACCGCTCGGGCTTTACATCAGCGACCGGCTCGGAATGCTGCTCGAACGCCATCAGGGACTTTCTGTCGATTTGCTCTTTCGCGAGGAACCGTCCGACCTGGTCGAAGAGGGGATCGATCTCGAGGTGCGGCTGGGAATGGTTGCGGACTGCAGTCTGATGGGCCGCAGAATTGGGTGGACGACGGCCTTTCTCGTTGCCGCGCCCTCCTACCTTCAGCGGCGGGCAGCACCTAAAACGCCCGATGATGTCAGCGCTCATGATTGCATCTGTTATAGCCGTGCCGGAAACGGCCGGGCATGGTCGTTCTCAAATGGCGCTGAGGACGTTAGCGTGCGTATCGCGCCGCGCCTCGTCGCCAGCAATGCGGTTGCCGTCCATCGCGCCGTGCTTGCTGGTAATGGGATTGCCGTGCTTTCCCATATTCTTGTTGGGTCCGACATCGAGGAGGGCAGGCTGGTGAACGTCATGCCCGAATTTCCACCGAGCCGGTTCGCGATCAGCGTCGTCTATCCATCGCGTCGGAACCTGCCATTGCGCATCAGGACAGTTCTCGACTTCCTGATTGAGATAGTTGGTAAGGATCCACTGATGTCGCCCATGTCTTCTCATTGATTGCATCGATGGCACTGGGGTCGCCTAGCCGGCGCGGTGCTCCACCATGGCTGTGAGATTGCCATAGGAGCTGTTTGGGAAGGCGGCATTTCCGGTCGTGGGTAAGCTTTGCTATCCGATCATGTTTCAACCGTACGGAATTATTTCGGTTTTCAGCTGAAGCCTTGATCGAGATGAGGCTTTGAGCCATCAAACTGTGGTCAGCTTGTCCTTATTCCTCCATTTGAGAATGGCAGCTCCGGCTGCACGATGATCCTCGTGTCATTCGGCCGGCAGAAGGCGGGCCTAGCTGAGGAGGACGCCTTTGTGTGTGAATTGAGCGTCCGCCATGGGTCCGTAAACGTCGCGCCGACATATCGGCGCTCCACGGATTATCCCCATTCTTTGCTCGCTTGGTCTTAATCAGCTTTCATACTCCCGACCGTCTCTTGCAATTTCGAACCCGGCAAGCGGCTGGGTGTGCAAAAATTCTCTACAAAAAAGATGAAGAATAGGATATTTGAGACTTCAGTTTTAGAAACTGAGATGTTAGTTTCATAATATGCTAGACCATCAAAGCCCTTTTCTTGCTCAAGGCCCCAGCGATCTCGTGGCGATCGCCGAGGACAGGATTCGCAATGCGATCAAGCTCGGTGAATTTTCTCCGGGGGAGCGGCTCTCCGAACAGGTTCTTTGCGACACCTATCGGTTCGGGCGCGGGGTCGTTCGATCTGCGCTCAGTCGCCTGGCGCACAAGGGTTTCGTTTCAGCCCAGCCAAGAAGTGGGTGGCGGGTTTGCTCGATTACGGCGTTGGGGCTGCGGGAAATTACGCTCGGCCGAGCCCGGTTGGAGCCGCTTCTGGCGGATGTCGATCTCTCCGGTGACGATATTGCCCGGCTGGAAACCTTGTGTGACATGCAGGCGGCGTTGCGCTTGGGCGGCTCGGCTCATGGATCGCAGCTTTCCCTCATTCGGGAATACGAGCGGCAGATCAGGGGTCTGCTCGCCGCGCGTCTCAAGGCGCCGTTGATTGCCGATTGGCTGGATATCCTGTGGCACAGGGCAGACTACTACCTCAACTTTTTCGAGGCATCCTCCGTTCGGCGTCTCGAAGCGGTCGACTGGACCGATTTCGTTGCAGCCAAGAAGGCGCATCGCAACGACGACGCGGCAAAGCTGCTCCTGGCTGCCTGTGATGCCTTTGCCGAATTTACCCAGGCAAGTCTGCTGAAATCGGAGCTTGCTGCGCCCGTGGAGCACAAAGCCAAGCGTCCTTCGGTATCAAGTGATGAAGCCCATATTTCTCGTCCCGTCCGGGAGCGATCGTTTTTGAAAAAGGATTTTTAGATGCGCGCGATAAGAACTCTTGCGATTGCCGTTTCTGTTGCGACGATGATGTCTGTTGCGGGCCACGCCGCAGCAAAGGCAAAGGTCGTGATCGACCTTGTGAGCGAGCCGTCGTCGCTCGACCCGCAGAAGCAATGGAATCCGGACAGCTATTTCGTCTATCGCAACATCTTCGACCAACTGGTCACGCGCGATGACAATGGCAAGATCGTACCGGCGATCGCGACATCCTGGACGTATAAGTCGGACACGGAAGTTGCCTTCACGTTGCGCGATGACGCGACTTTCCACGACGGGCAGAAATTGACGCCTGACGATGTGGCCTTCAGCGTCAACCGCATCGTCGACAAGAAGTTCGCAAGCCCGCAGCTAAGCCAATTCAACAAGATCCTGTCGGCCGCGGTTACTGGCCCACATGAGGTGACCATTCGCACCAACGGACCCTATCCGGTGCTGCTGGCACAGCTCGTCAAACTTTCGATCGTACCGAAGCATGTTGTCGAGGCCGTAGGCGACGATGCCTTCAATTTGTCACCTGTCGGCTCCGGTCCCTACAAATTCGCGAAATGGCAGCGCGGCGTTGCCGTTTCCCTGGTGCGCAACGATGGCTATTGGGGCAGCAAGGGCTATTTTCAAAGTGCCGAATTTCGTGCCGTGCCGGACGCTGCCACCCGCGTCGCCGATCTGAAGGCCGGAAGCGCTGATCTTGCCGTGACGCTCGATCCGGATCTCGCCGCCCAGCTTCAGGGAGCAGGTGGGATCAAGGTGCTGACGGCGGTGACGGAACGCATCGCCTATCTGAAGCTCAATCCATCCATCCCCCCGTTCGACGATGTCAACTTGCGGCGTGCCGTAGCCTATGCCATCGACAAGCAGTCGATCGTCGATGGCCTGCTTGGCGGCTATGACAAGCCCGTCCCGCAATTGGCCTCACCGGACTATGCGGGATATGTTCCGGGTATCGAAGGCCTTCCCTTCGATCCGAAACAGGCACATGAACTCGTGGATAAGGCCGGCAGCGTCGCGACACAACCGATCGCCTTCCTGACCTCGCCGACCTTCGATCAGCGGATCGTCCAGGCGCTCGTACAGCAACTCAATGACGTCGGCTTCAAGGTGAATGTCGAGACGGTGGATTTTGCCACCTATCTGCAGCGCGTTCAGAGCGAAAAAACCAAGCAGCCGGCCATTTCCTTCGGCCGTTGGTCCTGCGCCTGCCAGGATGCGGATGGCATATCCTTCCCGCTGCTGCATAGCAGCAGTTCATTTTCCGCCGTTTCCGACCCGAGCATCGATGCGCTCCTCAACAGCGCGCGAAATACGCTCGACGAGAAAAAGCGGCTTGAGGCCTACAAGGATGTCGCCACGGTCGTTGCAAAGGATGTTCCAATCCTGCCGCTTTATCAGGCAGCCGTTATCTACGGTGCGTCCGACAAGCTTGAATGGAAGCCGACGGCCAATGAGAGCTTCTTCCTCAACAGGGTAAGCTGGCGCGACTAGAGCTCTCTTGACGCGCTTCGTACAGCTTTCCAGCCCAGTTCGTTTGTCGAGGCCCGGATCGTCGGGGAAAGGAAAAGGGGATGGCTGCCTTTATCGCCAGACGCTTGATCCAGGCCTTCATCGCCTTGTTCGGTGTCATAACGCTGGTCTTCTTTTTGCAGCGCCTGACCGGCGATCCGGTGCTGCTGTTGGTGCCGCAAGGTGCCACGCAGGCCGACATCGATGTCATGCGGACTGCTCTTGGCTTCGACAGGCCGCTTTACATCCAGTATTTCCACTTCCTGTCCAGTCTGGTGCAATTCGACCTCGGGCGCTCCTATGTGCAGAACCTGCCGGTGGTCGAGATCATCGCCAGCCGCATTCCCTACACGTTGCAACTTGCGGCCGGCGCCTTGTTGGTTGCCATCGGGTTTGGCGTGCCGATCGGCGTTGTGTTGGCGGTGCGGCGCAAGCGCTGGGAAGCCCGCTGCCTGATAGGTCTGGTGCTGGTCGGGCAATCCATGCCGACATTCTGGACCTCGGTCCTGCTCATCATGTTCTTCGGGGTCTTTCTGCGCTGGCTGCCGCCGTCCGGAGCGAGCGGGCTTCAAAGCCTGCTGATGCCGTCCTTCGCTCTTGGTCTTCTGTCGATGGCGACCTTCGCGCGTGTGACGCGCACCTCCGTTCTCGATGAGCTGAGCAAGGACTATGTTCGCACGGCCCATGCCAAGGGCCTGTCGACTTCCCGCCTGGTCCTCCACCATCTCATGCGCAATGCCGCAGTTCCGATCGTGACGATCTCCGCGCTTGAAATCGCCAATCTGCTGACCGGCGCTATCATCATAGAAACGGTCTTTGCGTGGCCAGGCCTCGGCCAGTTGACCATGCAGGCCATCAGCGCGCGCGATTTCGCGGTGGTCCAGGGCATCGTGCTGATTGGCGCGGCGGTGGCGATCCTGCTCAATCTTGCCGCTGACCTGCTCTACAGCCTCATCGACCCACGCATCCGTCTTGGGGGGAGACCGGCATGATTGCGGCCCTTGCCAAAGCAAACAGGCTGGCCGGAAAGCCGCCGATGACAGTCGTCCTCTCGGTCTTGATCCTGACGATCATTGTCCTTGCGGCCATATTCGCTCCTCTGATTGCTCCTTATGACCCAAATGCACAGAACCTTCTCGGACGCCTGAAGCCGCCAGGCACCGTTATCCGGGCGACGCATTTCCTGTTCGGCTCCGATGAGCTGGGACGTGATACGCTAAGCCGTCTGATATACGGAGCGCGCGTCTCGCTGCTCGTCGCATTCGCTTCGGTATTGCTGTCCGGCATTACCGGCTGCATTTTCGGAATGCTTGCTGCCTTTTATCGCGGTTGGGTCGAAACCGTGATCATGCGTCTCGTCGACATCGTGCTTTCGGTGCCTGCTATTCTGCTTGCCATCATCACCGTGGCAACGCTTGGGCCGGGCCTGCAGAATGTCATCCTTGTTCTGGCGCTTACGCGGTGGCCGCGTTACGCGCGTGTCGCCTACGCCCAGACCCTGATTATCACCAATATGTCCTATCTCCGGCTTTCGCGTGCGATGGGCGCCGGATGGCTACGGGTGCTGCGCTACCATGTCCTGCCGAATATCGCGGGGGCGCTCGTCGTCGTCGCTACCCTCGAATTCGGTCTGATGGTGCTGTTCGAAGCAGGATTGTCCTTCCTCGGTCTTGGCGTTCAGCCGCCGACCGCAAGCTGGGGGGCGATGCTTTCGGTCGGCCGCAACTATGTCGCCAATGCCTGGTGGCTTTCCGTCATGCCGGGGCTGGCGCTTTTCCTTCTTGTTTTGTCCGTCAACGTTCTGGGCGATTTCCTGAGAGATCGCCTCGACCCAAGGAGTGCGTAAAATGGTCGATTTCTCCCAAGATTTCAAAGGCAAGCGTGTGGTGGTGACAGGGGCTGCCGGCATTTTCGGCGGCTGGATCGCGAAGGCGTTCGCCAAGGCTGGGGCCGAGCTTCTCCTTACGGACGCCGATGGTTCGCGCCTTGCTTCTGCAGCGCAGGAGATCGGCGGGGGCCATCTGCAGCATGTGGCGGATCTGACCTCCGATGCCGATATCAAATCGCTCCTTTCCGCCATTGCCGAGCGCTGGGGCTCAGCCGACGTTCTCGTCAACAATGCCGGCATTTATCCGTCGGGTTTCCTGCTCGACCTGACTGCTGAAGACTGGGACCGGATCTTCGATATCAATCTTCGTGCGCCATTCCTGTTGTCCCAGGGCGTTGCCCTTCAGATGATCGACAAGGGCGTAAAGGGCTCGATCGTCAACATTTCTTCCGGCGCCTCGCGCAAGATGCGTAGCACGGTCGTTCCCTATTGTACCTCGAAGACGGCGCTCGACCGCCTGAACAAGGGGCTGGCGCTCGAGCTTGCCGAGTTCGGTATCCGCGTCAACATCGTCGAGCCGGGCTTTGCGCCGGGCAGCGACGTCAGCCACCTTACGCAAGAACATATCGACACCGTCGTCGGCAACATTCCGCTCGGCCGGATTTCGTCGCCGGACGATGCCGCGACCGCTGTCCTCTATCTCGCGTCGGATGCAGCCGCCTATGTCACGGGTGCGACACTGACCGTCGATGGCGGCAATTCGATTGGCTCGCTTGCCGTCTTCCAGGCAAAGAAGAAGCCGCTCTGAGGCTAGGCAGGAGGATAGGAACATGGTCGAGGATCAGGCCCGGTCGACAAAGGGCTTTTCTGCTTTTCCGGCTTACGAGTGGCCGCAGGGAAAGCAGAGTGCCGTCCTTTTGAGTGTCGATGTCGATGCGATCGCTCCTTATCTCTGGGAGCATCGGGACGGTGTTCCGGATCGTCTCGCAAGGCTTGAGATCCGCCGTTTCGGGTTGCGTTCGGGGCTTGGTCGTCTTCTCGATCTGTTCGACCGCTATCGCGTGAAGGCAAGCTTTTATGTGCCAGCCGTGGTCGCGGAATTCGATCCCGATCTGCTTCCGGCTCTTGTTGCTGCCGGTCACGAGATCGGGCTGCACGGCTATTTCCACGAACTGGTTCGTGACATCCGTGAGGATGAGTTCAGTACGGCTCTCGACAATAGCCTCGAACTGTTTGAACGGCAGACGGGACGATTGCCGGTAGGCTTTCGCTCGCCCGCCTGGGAGATGACCCCGCATATGCTGGCTGAGATCAAGGCGCGTGGTCTTGCCTATGACTCCTCGCTGATGGGCTTTGACCATCCCTACGATATCGACGGCGTTGTCGAGATCCCGGTCCAATGGGCCCTGGACGACGCAATCTTTTACAAGTTCGAGGGCAGCGGTAACGAACGCTGGGCGCCGGTTTCCGGTAGTGCCGTGCTGGAGGACTGGCTTGCCGAATGGCGGGCGCTGCACCGGTTAGGAGGCCTCTTCACCCTGACGGTTCATGACTGGATTTCCGGCAGGGCACAGCGCATTGCCACACTCGAAAAGCTGTTGGAAGCTATGACGGTCGAAACCGGCGCCTGGATTGCGACCGGTGCCGAAATTGCCGGCCATCACGCGGCATCCGTAAACTCCGGCCGATTTTCCGTTGCCTCGGCTATTCCCACTGCCATAGGCGCGCGGCGTTTCGGGGCAAGGCCATGAACGAGACCTGGTCGATCGGCAAGCAGGAAACCCGCAGCAAACACGGCCTGGTCGCCTGCCAGAACTGGCTGGCCGCCGAGGCGGGGGCTCGCGTCCTTTCGGCAGGTGGCAATGCCGTCGATGCGGCGGTCGTCACGGCTCTCGTTCTCAGCGTCGTGGAACCATGGCTTTCCGGCATAGGCGGGGGTGGCTTCATGCTGCGGGCCGATGGCGGTTCCGGGGCGGTCGACGTGCTCGATTTCAATGTCATTTCGCCGGCCGCTCTCCGGCCTGACGACTATCCTCTGGTTGCCGGTCGGGACGGGGATTGGTTCGAATGGCCCTCCGTCCAGGGCGACCGCAATCTGCTCGGTTACGGATCGATCTGCGTTCCAGGAGCCGTTGCTGGATTTGCCGAGGCGCTCGATCGCTTCGGCACCATTTCCTGGGCCGATGCCCTGGCGCCGGCGATCGAGCACGCCCATCGCGGTTTGCAGGTCGATTGGTATGCGGCTCTCGCGCTCGCCATTGATGGCCATAACCTCGCGCAATTCAAGGGTGCCGCCGATCTCTTCCTTCGCGATGGCCGCGCGCCGCGTGTACCGGAGGGCGGTCGATCGCTGTTCCTGCCGATGAAGGCCAAGGCCGCATCGCTGGAGAGGCTGGCGCGCGAGGGAGCGCGCGACTTTTACGAGGGTGAGATTGCGGAGCTGCTGGTTGCCGACCTTTCGAAGGGCGGCTCTGCCCTTTCGAAAGCGGACATGCGCGCCTATGCGCCGAAGTGGCTGCAGCCTGCCGTCGGCTCTTACACGGGGCGGCGTGTCCATGCGGTGCCGGGTCTTTCCGGCGGCCCGACCTTGCTTGCGGCGCTCAATGAACTTGAAGAGCTTCCGCGCGATGCCGATCCGCATTCGGGAGCGACGGCTCTTGCCTTTGCACGGGCGTTGCGTCGCGCCAGTGAATATCGTCTCAAGCATATGGGGCATGCCGCAGGCGAAAGCTGTACTAGCCATGTCAGCGTAGTCGATGCAAGTGGAACCATGGTTTCCCTCACCAATACGCTTCTGTCCCGCTTCGGTTCGAAGGTCGTGGTGCCGGAGTTGGGATTTGCTCTCAACAATGGCCTGATGTGGTTCGATCCAAGGCCGGGGCATCCGAATTCGATTGCTCCCGCCAAGCAGCCGCTTGCCAATATGTGCCCGATCATTGCGACGCGTGACGGTCTGCCGGAGCTGGCTCTTGGCGCAGCGGGAGGAAGACAGATCGTACCGGCGGTCGCGCAAATCCTGTCCTACGTCCTGGCTTTCGGCATGTCGTTGGAGAAGGCGCTCTTCAGTCCGCGCATCGATGCCAGCGGCACGACGATCAGGGTGAGCCGAACGGCCGGGGCTGAGGTGGCTGCGTCGGTTGCCGCCGACTTCGACGTTCAAGTGATCGATGACACACTCTATCCTGTCAATTTTGCCGTACCGTCCGCCGTGATGCGACGCGATGGCGTTAGTACCGGCATGGTTCATCCGCGCAATCCATGGGCGGCCGTCCGCGAGGCGACTATCTGATGACGGCACCGGTCTTGAGCGTCGACATGCTGCGGGTGTCCATCGGCGATAAGGCCGTGGTCGATGGCGTCAGCCTGTCGGTCAATGCCGGCGAGATCGTAAGCATCGTCGGCGAGTCGGGATGCGGCAAATCGATGACGGCCTTCGCCGTCATGGGGCTTCTTCCAGCTGCAGCGACCATGGTCGGCGGCTCGGTGCAACTGAACGGACGCAATCTTTCCCGCCTCGACAGGAGGGAGCTGATGCGGCTGCGCGGCAGCGAGCTCGCAATGATCTTTCAAGAGCCCGTCGCATCCCTCAACCCGCTGATGCCGGTCGGCCGCCAGATCGCCGAAAGTCTCATCGTTCATCGCAAGCTAGGCCGCCGTCAGGCATGGGATCAGGCGATCGATATGCTCGCAGATGTCGGCATCCCCGAGGCGGCAATGCGCGCATGGCAATATCCGTTCGAACTGTCTGGCGGCATGTGCCAGCGCGTCATGATTGCCATGGCTTTGATCACAAGGCCGCGCCTGTTGATCGCCGATGAGCCGACGACGGCACTCGATGTTACCATTCAGGCACAGATCCTCGATTTGATGAAACGACTGCGCGATGAAACCGGAACCGCGATCCTGATGATTACCCATGACATGGGTGTCGTTGCCGATATCGCCGACCAGGTCGCCGTGATGTATGGCGGCCGAATTGTCGAAGTTGGCGATGTCGATGCGATCTTCAGGGAACAGAGGCATCCCTATACGAGATTGCTGCTGTCAACCATTCCGCGCCTGGATGGCAGCGATGCCGGGCAGCTTTTGCCGACGATCAAGGGGATGGTGCCCGATGCAGGCGCATGGCCGGCTGGATGCCGGTTCTCGACGCGCTGCCCGCTCGCGGATGAAGACTGTCGCCAGGTGCCGCGGCTTGAGCCGATGGCGTCGAGCCGTAGTGCTGCCTGCTGGCACCAGGATCGTGTCGGGAGCCTGATATGACGCCGCCGCTGCTCTCGATTCGCGATCTGCATGTGCATTTTCCCATCCGTCGCGGCTTCTTTGGGCATTCGGCAGGATTGCTGAAGGCCGTCGATGGTGTCGATCTGGATATCGAAGCTGGACAGAGCCTGGCGCTTGTCGGTGAATCGGGGTCTGGCAAGTCGACGCTCGGCGCGGCTGTCGTCGGGATGCAGAAGGCAAGCTCGGGGCGAATTTTCTTTGAGGGTAGCGATCTTGCAGCCAAAGGCACGGATCGTTCCGCTGCACGGCTGCGGGATATTCAGATCGTGTTTCAGGACCCGGTCTCAGCACTCAATCCGCGAATGGATATTGGTGACAGCATTGCCGAGCCGCTTGCCATTCATGGTGTCGGAACCGCGCTGGAGCGGCGTCGACGCGTCGCAGAGCTCCTGGAACTGGTCGGGCTCAATCCGGCACATGCCGATCGCAAGCCGAACGCATTTTCCGGCGGCCAGCGCCAGCGCATCGTCATCGCGAGGGCGATTGCACTTCAACCAAAACTGCTGATCCTGGATGAACCGGTCTCCGCACTTGACGTGTCGATCCGTTCGCAAATCCTCAATCTGCTCTTCGAGCTGCAGCGTCAGTTTGGTCTTTCCTATCTGTTCATCTCCCACGACCTATCGGTCGTGCGCCATTTCGCCGACCGGATAGCGGTCATGTATCTCGGCCGCATCGCCGAGGCCGGGGCGACGGCCGACGTTTTTGCGCGACCTGCGCATCCCTACACCGAGGCTTTGCTCAGCGCGGTGCCGTTGCCCGATCCCGTCGCCCAGCGTCAGCGGCAGCGTATCCTGCTCGAAGGCGACTTGCCGAGCCCGGCCAATCCGCCGGCCGGTTGCCGCTTCTCGACGCGATGTCCGATTGCGGCGACCATTTGCCGGGAACTGTCGCCAGCACTGAACCTCGTGGGACGAGACCATCAAGCCGCCTGTCACCTGCGGGCTCCTACGGTCGAGATCAAGGGCACGACATGATTGCCGCCGGTCTCGCCGCAAGGAGCAGAGATCTGACTATCGTCATCAATGATCGATCATTTGAGGAACCGGAAAATGAAGTGGCATAAACTTCTTGTGTTGGGTGCGGGCATCGGCTTCTCGATGCTGTCCTTCGTGACTGCGGTCCAGGCGGCTGAAAAGCAGCAGATTGTGGTCGATCTCGTCAATGAGCCGTCGACGCTCGATCCGCAATTGCAATGGAATCCTGATAGCTACTTCGTCTATCGCAACATCTTCGACAACCTCGTCACCCGCGACAATGCGGGCAAGATCGTCCCGCAGATCGCCACTGTGTGGAAAAACGTCTCTGATACCGAGATCGCGTTTACGCTTCGCGACGACGTTCACTTCCACGACGGAAGCGTTCTGACGGCCGGCGATGTTGCATTCAGTGTCAACCGCATCATCGATCCGAAATTTGCAAGTCCGCAACGCGCGCAATTCGGCAAGATCCTCAAGGCTGCAGTGACCGGCGATCACGAGGTGACATTGACCTTGAAGACGAGCTCTCCCGCTCTTCTGGCCGCACTGACGAACCTATCCATCGTCCCGCAACACGTCGTTGAAAGGGTCGGGAATGCAGCCTTCAATCTTCAGCCGGTCGGAAGCGGTCCATATAGTTTCGTAAAATGGGATAAGGGCGTTTCGGTAACGCTTGCACGCAATGACAACTATTGGGGGGAGAAGGGGCGATTTGCGACGGCCGTCTTCCGTGCCGTACCCGATGCGTCGACGCGGCTGGCCGACATCCAGTCGGGCACCGTGGATCTGGCAAGGGCGCTGACTTCGGACCAGGCGGCGCAATTGCAGACTTCCCCGAATGCCAAGGCGCTGCCTGTTCTTACCGAGCGGCTTGCCTATATTCGCATCAATCCGAACAAGCCGCCATTCGACAAGCTTGAGCTTCGCCAGGCATTGGCCTATGCGATCGACAAAGATGGCATTACGCAGGGGATCCTTGGCGGACTGGACAAGCCGATCGCCGAGATGGTGACGCCGGCGCATTTCGGCTGGAGCGATACGATCAAGGGGCTGCCTTTCGATCCCGAAAAGGCAAAATCATTGATCGCAGCTGCCGACAAACCGGCCAAATTTCAGCTGACGATCGGCGCCTTTTTTGACCAGAGGGTTGCTGAAGCCATTCAGCAGGAGCTGCAGGATGTCGGGTTCGATGTCGAGATCGCCAATGTCGATACGCCAACCTTTCTGCAATTGATCCAGAAGGGGCCGGCGGATGGTCCCACACTTGCCATCAGTACTTCTTCCTGTGCCTGCCAGGATGCAGACGGGGCTCTCTATTCACTCTTTCATTCCGGCAGCAGCTGGACCATTACTGTCAAGCCTGAGGTCGATGCCCTGCTGGATGAAGCAGCGTCATCGCTGGATGAGAAGACGCGTCTTGCAGACTACGAAAAGGTCGGCAGCTTCATTGCAAGTGAAATACCGACCGTGCCGCTTTACCAGATGGTGTCAATCTATGGGGCGGCCAAAAATCTCGACTTCCAGCCAACGCCGAATGAGAGCTTCTTCCTCAATCGCTTAGGATGGCGGGACTAGCTTGATGGCTCTAGCATTCCAATCGCCCCACAAAAGGTCGAGGGAGTTATCAAGGCACTGGTGGAGGAGACGGGCTGAGCTCGCCTCGTCCACGAGTGCCCTTGCCGCAGCCAAGAGATCGCTGTCCCACGGAGATCGCGGGACAATGCCTGACGAGATGTTCGGAGAGGCCGCCATGATACCGCTCCTGGCGTATCACGCGGCCACTTTACCGGTTTGTTCGAGCGCTGTTTTGGAGACCGCGGTGGACCGTCCGGCATTATTCTCGTCGGGCGGCGCGGATGGTGTGCAGGCTGAGATCAGGCTCGGGAATCAGGCGCGCTTTGCCGAGTTCAACGCGCCGTTTGCTGCCACATAGGGCGGGAGCTCCAGATTCGAGCGGAAATCGTCCCCGACATAATCGGTGTCGATGATCGACCGCCGCCGCAATTCCGGCAGGAGCCCGTGCACCAGCCGATCCTCCTGGTCCGGATTGCCGAAGCCGTGCAGAGATAGAACATCAAGGATTCCGGCCCGAAAACGCTCCTCGATCGCATCTGCGAGCTGTTCGGGCGTGCCGGCCACCGACCAGTGGCCGGTCTCCTGCGCCTGAATGATGAGCTGCCGCAAGGTCAGCCCCTCTCGTGCGTAACGACGGAAGATTTCGACGCGGCCGCGTCGCCTGTTGATGCTGGTAACCTCAGGCAGCAGCGCCTCCGGCAAGGGCTTGTCGAGCGGCAGTTCGGAAAGATCGAGATCGCCGCCGAGCATGTCCGCCAGCTTCAGGCGACCCTGCTCGTAGTCGATCCGCTCGTGTTTTTCCTTCAGGCGCCTGGCGACATCAGCATCTGAATCGCCGATCACCGAGTGGAAGGAGTTCATGATGAAGGGCAGACCTGCCGCGCGTCCGAAACTTCCGGCTCGGCGGCGCAATTCGCTCGCAAAGGCGACTGCATCCTCGAGCTTGGGCTGAGAGGTATAGACCACCTCGGCATATCGTGCGCCGACGGTCACGCCGGCTTCTGACTGGCCCGCCTGAAACTGTACGGGGCGACCCTGTGGCAAAGGCGGTACGTTCAGGGGACCGTCGACCTTGAAGTGCCTGCCGCGATAGTTGATCGGATGGAATTTTGCCGGATCAATGCCAATCGCCCCGGACGCCTTGCGCTCGGCGGCATTGCGTTCATTGGCATCATAGAGCGCATTGACGATTTCGATGAATTCAGCCGCCCGTTCGTAGCGCTCCTCCGGACTTGGCAATCTCTCGCCGAAATTCTCCTCGCCGACAGAGGAAGTCACGGCGTTCCACCCGGCGCGTCCGCCACTTGCATGGTCCAGCGTACCGATCTGACGGGCCAGATTGTAGGGATAGTGGAACGTCGTGGAGACGGTGGCGATCAGACCGATGTCGGAGGTCACCTGGCTCAAGGCGGCAAGCGCGATGATCGGTTCCTGGATGCCGGCGGTTCCGGCAAGCCCCGCCGGGTCGATGTGGAGCAGGTCGGCTGTGAACAGCCCGGTGATCTTTTCCGCTTCCGCCCTGCGGGCGAGTTCGACGGCACGCTTGATACCGGTGACGGGGCTTGCGTCGTTTCCGGCGGAAATGACGCTGCTTGCTCCGGTCAATGTCTTCAGGCGTCGGGGACGATTGTGGGTCATAGCGAATTCCTTGGTCGTTCAAAATCTGGCCGGGTTGCGCCGGCAGCGTGAATTATGCGTTTCAGGGCAGGGCCGGCACCGCTTCAAGGAGCGCGCGGGTATAGCTGTGATGTGGACTGGTGAAGACATCCTCCACGGCGCCTGCTTCGACGATCCGTCCCTCCTTCATTACGAGAACACGGTCTGTCAGATGATGGACGACGCCGAGATCGTGGGAGATGAAAAGCAGGGACGTTCCGGATGCGGCCTGAAGTTCCGCCAGAAGATCGAGTACCTGCGCCTGCACCGATACGTCGAGCGCGCTGACCGGCTCGTCGGCCACGAGAAGCCTCGGGCGGGGCGCAAAGGCGCGCGCGATCGCCACACGTTGACGCTGGCCCCCGGAAAGCTCTCGCGGATAGCGCTTCAGGAATGTCTCGCTCAGACGGACCGCGTCCAAGACCTCGAGCACGCGCTCGCGGCGCGCGGCACCGAAGATGCCGGCGCTATCGAGGCTTTCACCGATAATCTTTTCGACTGTATAGCGGGGATCGAACGAACTGAGTGCGTCCTGGGCTATGAACTGCATGCTGGAGCGCCTGGCGCGACGAGCATGTTCGGCCACATTGCTCCAGCCGCCGCCGTCAAGACGGACCGATCCATGATCCGGCTCCACCAGGCCGAGGACGATTTTTGCGACCGTCGTCTTGCCCGAGCCGGATTCGCCGACGATGCCGAGGGCTTCGCCGGCTACGAGATCGAAGGATACGTCATTGACGGCGAAGATGCCGGCCGATCCGCCATAGCGTTTGACGAGATTGCGGGCCGACAGAATGTGGTTGCGGCGATCGATCACTTTTGCGGGCAGGGGCACGCGCTGCTGCGTATTCGACCTGGGAACGGCAGGCACCTGCTCGCCCTCCGCTTTCGTGACGGATGTGGGTGATAGCCGAAACCCTCTGGATGCCGCTGAAGGCACGGCGTCCAGCAATTGCTGGGTATAGGGATGGCGGGGTTTTCCCAGTATCTGTTCGGTCGAACCTTCCTCGACAATCCTGCCGTTGTTCATGACGAGCACGCGATCGGCAAGATGGGAGACGACGGCCAGATCATGGCTGATCAGGAGAAGCGTGTGGCCGGCTTTGCGCCGTTCGAGAAGCAGGTCGAGGATCTGCTTTTGAACCGTTGCATCGAGTGCCGTCGTTGGCTCATCGGCAATCAGCAGCGATGGGTGCCGGGCTATGGCCGTGGCGATGAGGGTGCGCTGGCGCAAACCGCCCGAAAGCTGGTGCGGATATTGCGGCAGTCGTCGCTCCGGATCGGGGATACCGACCGATTGCAGCAGCAGGCGGCTGTCTTCGCGCCGATCGGGTCGACGAAAGAGGCGGCGTCCGCCGAAGGCGTCGGACAATTGTTGAGAAATCCGCCTCAGCGGGTCGAGGGAGACGAGCGCATCCTGGAGGACGAAGCCGATCTTTTCGCCGCGAAGACGCCGCCATTGTCTTTCGTCGAAGTCGCGAACGTCGGTTCCGTCGATATCGAAGCGGTCAGTATGAACGGCTGCATTCAGGCCGGCAAGACCGATGATCGAGCGCGCCGTCACCGATTTACCGGAGCCGGATTCTCCGACAAGTGCGACCGCTTCGCCCTTGTCGATCGTCAGATCGATGCCGTGGACCACCCTGTTGTCGCGACCATCCCGGGGAAACCCGATCGTCAGATTACGAATGTCGAGTACCGGGGTCACGATGGCCTCCTGCCTTCAAACGCAAGCTGCCAGCGTCTTCCAAGCACACTTATGGAGATAACCGTCAGTGTGATTGCGAGGCCGGGCCAGACACCGATCCACCAGGCGACCCGGAGATAATTGCGTGCCTCCGCCAGCATCGCGCCCCATTCCGGGGCAGGGGGTTGCGGTCCCATACCAAGAAAGCTCAGGCCCGCAGCCTGTATGATGGTCGTGCCGAGGCCGATCGTCGCCAGGATAGGCACCTGTGCCAGGGCGTGGGGCAAAATATGGCGCGCGACCAGCACGCTGCGTCTCAGTCCGAATGTCCTTGCCTGTTCGACATAGCCGCTCTTGGCGATCACAAAGGTCTGTGCGCGCACGACCCTGGCAAAGCGTGGCACGGACGCGACACCAAGCGCGAAGATGAGATTGACTGTGCCAGGTCCGGTAAAGGAGATCAGCACGAGCGCCAGAAGCAGGTCCGGAAATGATGAAATCACGTCTAGAAAGCGCGAGATGGCCTCATCGACGAGACCGCGGGCGAGACCCGACAAAAGGCCGAGAAAGGCCCCGACGATCGCGGCGATCGCAACCGCGCTGACACCGATGAGGATGGAGTAACGAGCGCCGTAAACAACCCGCGAGAAGACATCCCTCCCGAGATGATCCGTACCGAACCAATGTTCCGTCGATGGCGGCAACTGCGCCTGCAATGGATCGGCGGCAATCGGATTGGCAGCTGTGAGAACTTGCGGCCAGATGGTTGCGATCGCTACCAGCAGCAGGAAAATCGCAGAAAGGATAAACCCTGGACTTGCAAACCGGACGTGCAGCCTCAGCTGGCGCCGATCTGCTTCCCGCTCTGAAGAGGAGGAGACGCTCAATGGCCCGCCTCCGTATTCTGATTGCGCAGGCGGGGATCGAGCAGCAGATACAGCACGTCGACCAATGTGCTGAGGACGACATAGATGAAGGCTGACAGGATGGCGACCGCAAGCACGACGGGCAGATCGTGCGCCAGCACGGCGTCGACCGTAATCCGCCCCAGCCCGGGTCTGCCAAATACCGCTTCGGTGATGACGGCGCCGGACAGCAGATTGCCGACCAGCCAGCCGGCAAGCGTCACGGCGGGAAGTGCGGCGTGCCGCAGGCCGTGCCGCAGCCTTAGCACGAAGTCATTTACGCCCCAGCTCTTGACTGTCAGCATGAAGGGTTCTTCCAAGGCCCGTTCGAGCCCCTCGCGCAGCACCTGTCCGATGACGGCGCCGAGCGACAGGCCAAGCGACAAGGCCGGCAAGACGAGCGCTGAAAATGTCCGATCGCCTGCGACGGGGAAGAGTTTCAAGGTGAAGGAGAATATGAACAAAAGCACGATGCCGAGCCAGAAGGACGGCGTCGAGATGAGGATAAGTTCGAGGCCACCGGCGATGCTGCGGGGCAGGCGCTTGCCGGCGGTCAACAGGGCGCTGGCAACAGCAAAGACCACGGCGACGACGAGGGCGGCCGCAGTCAGCTTCAACGTCGGCAGCATCTGCGACAAGACCAGGCCTGAAACATCCGTCTGCAGGATATAGGATCGCCCGAAATCGCCATGCAGAACACGTTGAAGATAGGCCAGATATTGCGCCAGTAGCGGCTTGTCCAATCCCCATTCAAGGCGGATGGCCGCCTCCACCTCCGACGTGCGCAATTGCTCGCCGATCAAGAGGCTGACGATATCGCCAGGGGCCAGATGAATGCTGATGAAGCTTAATGTTATCGCGGCCCATAGGACCGCGATGGCGGATCCAATCCGCATCAGGATCTGTGATGCCAGGCTGTTGCGCTTCAGCCGGCGTTTGCGCGAAAGCCAAGCCGAAGGGTTTTCGTCGAAGGCCGTCGTATTGTCAGCAGTCATGATCGGTCACTCCTTCACCGTCCCCGGCTGTTGCCGGGGACGCGTTGACGATACGGTTCACTCGCTGCGCCAGATGTCGTAGGCGCTCTCCGGCAATTGCTTGAAGGGCCGGAAGCTGATGCCCTTCACATAGCTTGCCGCTGCCACCTGGTCCTCAGGCTCGTAGAGCGGCAGGGCATAGGCCTGATCGAGAATGGCGAAGCGCTGCAGCTTCGAATAGAGATCGAAGCGCTTCTTCTGGTCCAGCGTCGAGGCGGCCTCGTTCAGCCACTGCGACAGCTCGGGCGCAAAGGCGCGGCTGTAGTTGATGCTGCCACCCCTATCGAGAGGCAGGTAGTGATACTCTATGTCGATCGCATCCGTCGGCGTATTGGAATTGGCGATCGAGCCGAACTGGCCGGTCTTGCGCCGATCGGTGTAGGTGCCGGCATCCACGAAAACGATCTTGAGATCGATGCCGGCATTCTGGCGCGCCTGCGCCTGCAGGGCCTGCAGTAAGACGTCACGCTGATCGCGCACCGTCGCCTGTGCCTGGATGACCTCGATGGTCAGTCGCTTGCCATCCTTTGTCCTGAAGCCGTCGGCATCCCGCGCGGTCCAGCCGGCCTCGTCAAGAAGCGTATTTGCGACTTTGGGATCTGGCCTATATGCCGCCTCGATGCTCTTGTCGTAGAATTGCGGATCGATCGGCGATGTGATGCCCCATGCGCGCGTGCGTTCTCCGCGATAGACGGCTTTCAACACCGCATCGACATCGATTGCTGATATCAGGGCCTTGCGCACATTGAGATCCTGAGTCGGCCCCCAGGTGACATTGAGGAACAATGAATAGGGTGTGCCCGTATTGAGAGCCGTCTGATAGCTGAAGTCTGGATTGTCCTTGAAAAGGCTGGCGTCGTTGCCGGCGATCCCTTCGATCACGTCGACCTGGCCGGAGGAGAGCGCCCCGGTCCGGACCGAGGATTCGGACAGGAAGCGGTAGGTCACCTCATCCAGATAGGCTGGCCCCTGGTGAGTTGATGTCTTGGGTGACCAATTGTAGGCCGGATTCTTGACGAACTGGATATCCTGCCCCTTGGCATAGCGCTTCAGGATGAACGGGCCGGTCCCTGCGATCTCCGGTCCGCCGGATTTCAGCTGCGTCGAATTGAAGGCTGCGGGCGAAAGGATCTCCAGGCTCGTGGCATAATCGAGAAAGGGGGCATAGACCTGGTTCAACGTGAAGGAGACGGTATGGTCGTCCAGCGCCTTTGCTTCGACAATGCGCGAGACCGGTCCAGCGCTCACGCTACCGCTATAGGCGGCATCCTTGAGCCTGGTGAAATTGGTGATGACCGCCTGCGCATCGAGCTTCTGCCCATCGGTGAAGCTGACATCTTCACGAAGCTTGAACGTGTAGGTCTTGCCGTCGTCGGAGATCTTGTATTCGGTCGCAAGCCAAGGAACGTAGCCGCCATCGGCGCTGCGGGCCAGCAGCGACTCGTAGGCGTTTCGCAACAGCAGCTTGGTTTTATCCTGCCCGTTGAGCTGCGGATTGAGCGTGGCCGGTTCCGTCTCAACGCCCCATGTCAACTTGCCGCCGCTGACGGGCGTGCCGTCCGCCGCCATTGCAAGGCCCGACAGCATGGAGGTTGCAAGCATGGCTGCGAAGAGGCTAAGAAAATGTCTGCGAATAATCATTTATCGATATCTCCTTTTGAAAAATCTTTGAGAACCCAAACTCAGGCCTGTTGCTGGAGCCAGACGTCGTAGGCGTTTTCAGGTAGGCGCTTGAACGGGCGAAAGCCGACGCCCTTGACTGAGGCCGACGCGGCGATTTGGTCGTCCGGAACATAAAGCGGCAGGCCGAGCGCCTGTTCGCGGAGTGCGAAACGCTGCAGCGCCGAATAGATCCCGAAGCGCTTCTTGACGTCGAGCGTAGAGGCGGCCTCGGCAAGCCAGGCGGATATTTCAGGCGCCACGGTGCGGCTGTAGTTGATCGATCCGCCCTTCTCGCGCGGTAGATAGTGAAAATAGAGCGTGAGGCCGTTTTCCTGCGTCGTGGTCGAGTTTGGAATGATGCCGTATTGGCCGTCATTCTGCCTGTTGGCATAAGTTCCGGCGTCGACATAGCGCAAGGCGACATCGATGCCCGCATTCTGTCTGGCCTGGGCCTGGACCGCCTCGAGAAGAACGTCGCGCTGATCGCGCAAGGTCGCCTGCGACTGGACAATCTCGATTGTCAGTCGCTTGCCCTCCTTCGTCCGGACGCCATCGCCGTCCCTGCTCGTCCAGCCGGACTCGTCGAGCAATCTGTTGGCAAGATCGACGTCGAAGCCGTAGCTGCCCTCGATGCTCTTGTCGTAGAAATCGGTGTCGGCTGGTGTCAGGACACCCCATGCCCGCTTGCGCTCGCCACGGTAGACGGACTGAATGATCCGTTCGACATCGATCGCAGCTAAGAACGCCCTGCGTATCTTGACGTCGCTCGTTGGCGCATTGGCGACATTCAGGTAGAGCGTATAGGGCGTGCCGGTATTCAGTGCGCTTTGATAGGTGAAATCGGGATTATCCCGGAAAAGCGCGGCGTCATTGCCCGAAATGCCCTCGATGACATGCACCTGGCCTGAGCTCAGCGCGCCGGTGCGAACGGCGGATTCAGGCAGGAAACGATAGATCACCTCATCGAGATAGGCTGGCCCCTGGTGACCAGCATTGCCGGGAGCCCAATTATAGGCCGCGTTTCTGACGAAGCGGATTTCCTGACCTTTGACATAGCGATCGAGGATGAAAGGGCCGGTGCCTGCGATTTCAGGCCCACCCGCCTTCAATTGCGGCGAGGAGAATGATTTCGGCGAGATGATCTCGATGCTGGTCGCGCCATCGAGAAACGGCGCATAGACGTCATTGAGCGTGAGCACGACCGTATGAGGATCGCGCGCGACTGCCTCCGAAATATGAGAGACGTGACCGGCGCTGATGCTGCCGGAATAGATCGGCTCCTTCAGTTTCAGGAAGTTTGTGACGACGGCCGCCGCGTCGAATGTCTCTCCGTCGCTGAAGATCACGTCGTCGCGGAGGTTGAAGGTATAGGTCCTGCCATCCTCGGATATCGCATAGTCTTTCGCCAGCCACGGCACATAGCCGCCATCCGCGGAGCGGGCGAGAAGGCATTCGTAGGCGTTGCGCAGAACCAGCTTCGCCTTGGCCTGGCCGTTCAGATGCGGGTTGAGCGTCGTCGGCTCCGTTTCGACACCCCAGCTCAGGGATCCGCCGGGCGCAGGCTTGTCATCCGCCAGCGTTTCGCTCGCTCGCAGTCCGGTGGACAGAGACAGAGCAGCAATCGCTGAACTCTTCAGGAAATCTCTTCTGGTTACCACGCTATTCTTTCCCATGTCATTTTGGACTGGTTTCCAATCAGGCAGCGGCGGCCTTGCGCGCGCCGGCCAGCAATTCGATGGTGCCAAGGCGGTGCGCACCTTCGGAAACCGGGCAGTCGATCACAAATTCTTCGATGCCGAATTCCTTGTGCAGGCGCTGAAGCTCCAGATGGACGTCGGCCGGTGTTCCGCGAATGACGCGCGGGCTTCTCTCTTCGATCCGATAGTCGGTCGCGCCTGCCTGGCGAACATATTCGAGCGCCTGCTCGCGGCTGCCGACATTGACGCTTTGTCCATCCTTGATTTGCAGGTGGAACCGGCGCGTGTCGCCCAGGAGACCGTCGGCAAGAGAGGCTGTTTGCGCCGTGACGATGCTGACAGCGAGCAACGCAGTCTTGCCGCCCGTCTGCCGATAGGCCGACAGCGATTGCGAGATCGCTTCGTCGTCACCATGGATATGACCTGCATAGACAAAACCCCAGCCGAGGCGAGCGGCCAATCTTGCGCTGTCGGGGCTTGCGCCGAGCAGAAAACGGCCGGGCGGCTCGTCAGGTGCTGGAAAGGCTGCTAGGTCCGCTGCTTTGCCTTCTTCGCCCTGTTCATGCCGCAAGAAGCCATCCAGTTCGCTCAACTGCGCTTCGAAGGATGGCTTGCGCGAGGGATCATATGCTTTCTGGAGAGCGCCGGTCGAAAGCGGAAGACCGCCCGGCGCCTTGCCGACCCCAAGGTCGACGCGTCCTGGCGCCAGGGCCGCCAGCAAATTGAAATTCTCGGCAACCTTGTAGGCGCTGTAATGCTGTAGCATCACGCCACCGGAACCGATGCGGATGCGCCGGGTATGTGCCAGCAGGTGGCCGATCAATATTTCGGGGGAGGAGCTTGCGAGTTTTGGAGAATTATGGTGCTCAGCGACCCAGAAACGCCGATAGCCCAATTCTTCGGCTCGTCTGGCGAGCGCCAGGCTGCGCTGCAATGCCTGCGATGCACGCTCGGCGCCATCAATCGGGCTCTTGTCGAGAAAACTCAGGGCGTAAGACATCTGTCCTCATAGGTCGTCGGCAATATCAATTGTTATAATCTATATTTTTAATAGATTATTAGATCGAGCAATGATGTTTTAATCGTCGGCTGCACAATGAAAGATCATGCCGCGCGAAGCCTTCCTGAAATTATGTGTTCAGAGACAGCGAAGCACTTGATGGCATCGAGAGGCTGCGAGGTCACTAGGTTCCTGATGGCAACTTGCCTCTGTAGAACCTTCAGGCGCTCCCCAGGAGGCGTTTCAGTGGCGCATATCATCGTCCGTTGCTCGAAGACTTTCGAAGTCGCGGATGCGCGAGCGGGCGAGGTCAATGATCCCGGTACTCGCGCATTCTTCGAATGCGATTATCTGTCTTTCTCCAGCTTCATTTTCGACACGACAAAACGGATTGCTCAGCTGTCTCCCGCATATGCGGATATCGTGCCCGCCGTTCAATCGGCGAGGCCGGCGCTTGCAGCCGTGCCATCGATGTCCAGCTCGACACCTGCCTGGACCATGGGGCGCTGGAGCGTTCGATGACCTCGGGACTCGAGCAGGCCGTCGGTCGGCATCATCCATTTACCTAAACATTCTGATGATTGTCGGAACCAAAAGCGCACGCCTGCGTAGACTTAGGCGGGGAGCTTCGTTCGGTTGTGGCGAGGAGCGGAGTGCCTTGAACCGCTTCAATACCCAGGAAGGGTAATTTGCTTTCATTCTACGGCGACACGCAGAGTAACTTCGAAAGGGGACCTGATGTCGAGTTACACACCTTTGGTCCTGTTTTTCATCTCTGTGGGGCTGCTGATTTGCATGATTGGTATCGGTTTGGCTTCCCTTATTCAGTAAAAGATATCACAGATGACGCCTCTGGATGAGCGGAAGCTGGTGGTCGGGGCTGAAGAGATTCGAGGGCAACTGAGCGATTAAAGCCGGAATCCAGGATATGTCAGGCGTCACTCGCTGTTAAGTGAATTTCGGCCCGACCGTCGACATCGGATTTTCCTGGAAGCGCCGGAAGCGTGTTATGGATGTTTATGTCAGTATTTCTATTGTGATTTCTATTGTTAGAGAGATGCTTTCCATAGGGGTTGCAGCCTCGGACGCGAAACATGGGACGACATGAGCGTATCACGGTTAGGGAATGGCGGTCCGCGCAAAACCAGTCTCTATGAGGAGCTCTTTGGGCGGCTGAAGGCCGAGATTCTCGATGGGACAGTGCCTGACGGCGCAGTGCTGACGGAGGCCGCGCTTGCGGATTTGATAGACAGCAGCCGGGCGCCGGTACGCCACGCGCTCCAACTCCTGTTCGATGAGGGATTGATCACACGGTTTGACGGTCGCGGTTTCATTGTCGGCAAGTCGGGAACGCCGCCGAAGCGGATCAAACTTGCGGACTATCTCGGCAAATTGTTCGCTGAGGATGGCGACAGGCCGATATTCGCCTGGCAGGCGCTTTATGAAGATGTCGAGAGCATTGTTGTCTATCGTTCCTTCTTTGGCCGTTATCGCATCAATGAAAACGAGCTGGCGCGGCATTTCGGCGTCGGGCGCGGAGTAGCACGCGATGTGTTGTTAAAGCTGGAAACGCTCGGCATCACGGAAAAGGACGATAATTTCCGCTGGTCGATCGTACCGCTCGACAGCCAGCGCATTCGCGACCTCTATGAGGTGCGCGAGCAGATCGAGCCGGTGGCGCTCGCAAGCGCCTTGAGCGGACTGTCCGAAGAACACGTCGATGCGATGCTTTCAAGGCTGTCGCTGGCGCTCGCGGATTACCCCGATGTCTCGGCCTCGACCATGTACGAGCTGGAACTCGATCTTCATCAGCGCAGCCTGCAGGCCTGCCCGAACAAGGAGTTCCTGAATATTCTGAAGCGGACGCATTGCATCCTCACGCTCAGCAAGCACGTCGTCGGCAGCCGCATCAAGATGCCGGAATACGAGCCGTTCCTCGCTGAGCATATCGGTGTCTTCAAGATGGTGCAAAAGCGCAATGAGGAAGGGCTGCGAAAAGCGATGCGAGATCATATCCATAATTCGCAGCCCAATGTGCAGGCGCGTGCCAGCTATATCCGTGAACACTATCAGCCGGACGAATACAGTTTCATCATCTAACGCGCAGCGGTATCAGGTGATCGCGCCGACCTGCCAGGGCACGAATTCATTGTCGCCATAGTCGAAGGTCTCGCTCAGCGTCTTCTTGCCGGAGGCGACAGCGATGATCTCCTCGAAAATCCGTTCGCCGGCTGCCTCGATCGTATCGTCGCCGCTGACGATGTCGCCGCAGTTGATGTCCATATCCTCGCGCATATGGTTGTACATCTCGGTGTTGGTGGCGATCTTGACGCAAGGCGCCGGCTTGAAGCCGGAGACGGAGCCTCTGCCCGTCGTAAAGCAGATCACATTGCAGCCACCGGCAACCTGGCCGGTGACGGCGACCGGGTCGTAGCCGGGCGTGTCCATGAAGACGAAGCCGGGCTCGTCGACGATCTCCGAATATTCGTAGACGGCCTTCAAAGGCATGGAGCCACCCTTGGCGACGGCGCCGAGAGACTTTTCCAGGATCGTCGTCAATCCGCCGAGCTTGTTGCCGTAAGAGGGATTGTTGTTGAGTTCCGCGCCGTTGCGGCGGGTATAGTCGCGCCACCAGTCGATTCGGGAGAGCAGCTTTTCGGCGACCGCGGGCGTGACCGCCCTGCGCGTCAGCAGGTGTTCCGCCCCGTAGATTTCCGGGGTTTCCGCCAGAACCGACGTGCCACCATTACGCACGAGAAGGTCGGAGGCATAACCGAGTGCCGGATTGGCCGAAATCCCTGAATAGCCATCCGAGCCGCCGCATTCCAGAGCGAGCTTGATCCCCGAGAGCGGCTGGACCGTGCGTTTGGCGGAATTCACCTCCGGCAGCATGTCCTTGATCATCTCGGAGGCCGCCGCGATCGTCTTGCGGGTGCCGCCGAGATCCTGGATCGTCATGGTGCGCAGCCGGTTTCCCTCCTCGAGTTTGTAATGCTCGAGAATGGGCGCGATCTGATTGGTTTCGCAGCCGAGGCCGATCATCAGGATGCCGCCGAAATTCGGATGCCGGGCGTAGCCCTGAAGGGTGCGCGCCAGATAGCGATAGCCTTCCGACTGGGTGTTGATGGCGCAGCCGCCGCCATGGGTCAGTGCCACGACGCCATCGACATTGTCGAAGCCGTCTAAACCGCCGGTGCGGTTGAAATGCTCGGCAATGTATTTCGACACGGTCGCCGAGCAGTTGACTGTCGTTATGATGCCGATGAAATTACGTGTGCCGACGCCGCCGGCGCCGCGATCGAAGCCCATGAAGGTCCGACAGTCCGCTTGCGGCAGCATGCCCGCTTCTTCGATATCGACACTGAACTGATAGGGATGATCCGATTCGATCACCGCCAGGTTCTGTAGATGGACATGGCCGCCGGCCGGAATGAATTGCGTCGCGACACCGATGGGCTGGCCAAACTTGCGGATCTCCTGGCCGGCCTGGATGTCGCGAACCGCGACCTTGTGGCCGCGCGGGATCTGATCTGCAGCAGCCAAGCCGTCAATGCCGGTTGGGCTACCAGCGCGGATCATCGCGCGAGCGACAGCGACATCATCGATAGGATTGAGCAGGATGACCGGGGAAACGGCGGACATGAGAAATTCCGTATGGTTGGGTTAGTGTCTATTGCTAGCAATAGACAATTATTCGAGGGAAGACGTCAAGCACGATCAACATCGGTGGCTAGCTTCTACCTCAATCGTGTGGTTGGCGCGCGAGCCAGCCAGAAAGATCGGCTTCTGCCCGTTCGAGTGCACTATGATTGAGCAGTTTTCTCAGAAACGCCACGGCAACGGCGCGCGCTCTGAGATTGAACCGGCCATCGTCATCCTGGCCGCCGCGCGGCTGATAGACGCCGAGTTTGACGTATAGCTGCTGCAATCGGTTCTGGACGCTGCGTACCGAGAGATTGCGCCTTTGGGCGATGGCGCGATCGGTCAATCCAAGTGCTATATCGATCAGAATCTCATACTCGGCCTCGGTAAAGCCGTTGACATTGCCGAGGCTTTTTTGCTGCATGCCGCGCACTTCGCGGTCGATCACGCATTGGCTCTCGATAAAGATGCTGCGAAGCGCCAGCTTCAGGCGGTCGTCAGAGGCTGATTTCAGGACGTAGCCATAGACGGCGCCGACAGGGACGATGCGCGAGACGCCGCGAACATAGGCCTCGTCCGAATAGTTCGACCAGAACAGAATGCGCGTTTCCGGCCGTTCCTTCCATATGGTGCGAGCCGCCTCGATGCCATTGCGCTGGCTCATCTGCAGATCCATGACGATGTGAGCGGATTTCAGATCCCGCGCCAGCCGTTCGCCCGCATTGCCGTTTTCCGCCTCCAGCACGCCATCGCATTCGGGAAGTGCGGCGCGGACCGCTTCATTCAGATAGGAGCGATGAAGCGGATCGTCCTCGATGATCAGAACCTTCATGCCGCAGCTCCTCCCACCGATTGCGCCTTGGCAGGCAGGCTGACGCTGACGGTTGTTCCACGGGACGCAGCCGCAGCCTTGATCGTAAAGCGCGCTGAGATCAAGCGCGCGCGCGTCCTCATGTTTTCGATACCGCCGCCCGAAGATCTGCGGCTATTTCCAAGTCCAACGCCGTCATCCATGACATCAATGGTGACGGCACCCTCGGCCGCTTTCAGATGAACCTCGATGCTCTCAGCCTGAGCGTGGCGAATAGCGTTATTGATGGCCTCCTGCGCGATGCGGAAAAGGGCAATGGACACCGATTGTTCAAGGCAGTCGATCGCGCCACCGGTGTCATCGTTCAGGATCCAGGTCAAAGTCGCCTCGCTCTCCTGGATTGACCGTTCAAGATGGTTCTCCACTGCCTGTGCGAAGCCGAAAAGTTGAAGAACCGAGGGCTTGGCTTCCTCAATGATCTGGCGAAGATCGTGCATGCTGTGCTGCAAGCCACGAAACAGCGGCTCAAGCGCTTCGCCGGTGACATCGGGCTGGCGGGCAAGCCGTTCCAGCCGCCGGGAAAGGCGCGTCAGGTCGGCAAGAATCTGATCATGCAGGTCCATGCCGATGCGCTGACGTTCGGCCTCCAACGCCTCGGTTAGTTTCAGGGCGCCGAGGCGCAGACCCTCTTCGCGGGCACGGGCCTCGGCTTCCACGATCGCCGATCGTTTGGCCTGGTCAGCGGCACGGATTGCAAAGAAATGCGGTGCCAGGAGGTCGGCAATCACGCGGGCACTTTCTATATCCTGCATGGTGTAGAGACCGGTCTGGTGACTTGAGCAGGACAAAGCACCGATGACGTGGCCCTGAACCTTGAGGGGCACGTGCAGACGGCTGTGTAGCGATTGATGAAAGATCGGATGCGAGAAAGCACCCTGAAAATGGAATTGCGGATCACTCCAGGCATCGTCGGTTAGGAGGTAGTCGGTCTCGCCCCAAAGAAGCGTGCGGATGGGGCTGTTGCTCACGGGCGCCGGAAAGCGGCGACCCCAATCCGTCTCCAGTCCGCTCTCGTAGGCGGTATGAAACTGTTCATCCATCAGGATGATACAGACGTCGAGATGGTCATGCGGGATGACATGGCTGATTTCGGCAGCGACCGCCTGGATGACCGAGTGAAAGTCGAGCTGGCCGGCAAGAAGCCTTGATATGTTGAGATAATGGTCGAAGACCGATTGCGGCGCCAGATCGCGCAAGACACGCCCTCCCAGGCAATGCGTCGACCCTTACTCCTCCGGCCGCTCGCAGCATGCAGATTTCCGACGCTATTAAGCGCCGATCCGGGTGATCCGTCTTGCGGATTTGCGCATCTTTTCTGCGGGATCCCGCAAGGTCCCGCCCTTTAAGCGCCTGTACAAGCGTCACAATCTCGGACATCCTGTTTTTACTGACAGGGGAACCTTCAGTGCAAATATTATTTTCGATCGTTCGTTGAGGAGCGCGTTCGAAAATCTTGGCCTGGAAGATGAAGTACAGGCTCTTTGGGAGGAAAAAATGAATATTGCCAAGATGCTTATGGCATCCGCCGTCATCGCTTGCGTTGCTGCGCCGGGTGCTGCCTTTGCCGATACGTCGTCCAAGAAAATTGCATTGTCGAACAATTATGCTGGCAATTCCTGGCGCCAGGCCATGCTGACCAGCTGGCAGAAGGTGACGGGCGAAGCGGTCAAAACCGGAGTCGTTGCCGCCGCCGATCCGTTCACAACGGCCGAAAACCAGGCAACCGAACAGGCCGCCCAGATCCAGAACATGATCCTGCAGGGTTATGATGCGATCGTCATCGATGCCGCATCGCCGACAGCACTGAACGGTGCGATCAAGGAAGCCTGCGATGCCAAGATCGTTGTCGTCTCCTTCGACGGTATCGTTACCGAACCCTGCGCCTGGCGCATCGCCGTCGACTTCAAGGGCATGGGTGCCAGCCAGATCGAATATCTCGCCAAGAAGATGCCGAAGGGTGGCAATGTGCTTGAGATCCGCGGGCTTGCCGGCGTCTCGGTCGATGATGAGATTTCGGCCGGTATCCACGAGGCTGCCGCCAAATATCCGCAGTTCAAGATTGTCGGTTCGGTTCATGGCGACTGGGCTCAGGATGTGGCGCAGCGTGCCGTCGCTGGTATCCTGCCGAGCCTTCCCGATATTGCTGCGGTCGTGACCCAGGGCGGTGACGGCTATGGTGCTGCCCAGGCCTTTGCCGCGGCCAAGCGTCCGATGCCCACGATCGTGATGGGCAACCGTCAGGATGAGCTTGCCTGGTGGAAGAAGGAGAAGGATGCCAATGGCTATGAGACGATGTCGGTCTCGATCGCGCCCGGCGTCTCGACACTCGCCTTCTGGGTCGCCCAGCAGATCCTTGACGGTCAAGAGGTAAAGAAGGATCTGGTTGTCCCGTTCCTGCGCATCGATCAGGACAATCTCGAAACCAACCTTGCCACCACGCAGGCGGGCGGTGTCGCCAACGTCGAATATACGCTCGACGACGCCAAGAAGGTCATCGCCGCGGCGAAGTAGCCGATTTTCGCAAGCCGTAAAGACTGGCGCCGCCGATGAAAAGGCGGCGCCCGCCGATGCAACGCCCGACCGGACGATCCATGATTGCAGCCAAAGACAATGCTTTGAAGAGACAGGATGCCGGCCCGCAAGCCGTCGTCTCGGCCCGGGGCATCAAGGTGCATTTCGGTGCTGTGAAAGCGCTCGATGGTGCCGATCTGACGGTTCATGCTGGCGAGTGCATAGGGCTCGTCGGTCACAATGGTGCCGGCAAGTCGACGATCGTCAACGTCATCAATGGTGGTCTCAGCCCGCACGAGGGCAACGTCACCTATGAAGGGGACAGCACTGTGCACGGCGTCAACGCGGCGCGCGCGCACGGCATACGCTGCGTCTTTCAGGAATTGTCGCTCGCCCCCAATCTCACCGTCGTTGAGAATATGCGGGTTGTCCATCGCGGCCTTGCCGGCTGGAACTGGCGGCGGCAGGCGGCGATCATCGTTCGTGCCAAGCTCGACGAGATTTTTGCCGGTCACAGGATCGACGTCATGCGGACAGTCGGCGAACTCTCGATCGCCGAGCGGCAGATGGTAGAGATCGCGATCACCTTTTGTGCCGTCGGCGAGAAGCCGAAGCTGGTCATCCTGGATGAACCTACCTCTTCGCTCGATGCGGGGCTTGCGGCGCAGTTGATGGCCTATGTGCGCGGCTTCGTGCAGGCCGGTGGCGCTGTCATGCTGATCTCGCATATTCTCGGCGAGATCCTTTCGACAGCGAGCCGCATTCTGGTCATGAAGGACGGCCGCGTCGTCGCCGATCGCAGCGCCCAGGATTTCACAGTCCACAGCCTGGTCCAGGCAATGGGCAGTGTCGTCAAGGAGCAGGACCGCAAGCGCACGAGCGGGGAGGGCGGCGCATCGCCTCCTCTCCTTGCGTTGCCGGCACGAGGCGGCAAGGGACTTGGCTTCAATGCCCGCAAGGGCGAGGTGATAGGGCTCGCCGGACTGGCCGGCCACGGTCAGACCGACATGCTGCTCGATCTCCATCGGTCGCTTTCAAGCAACTGGTTGCCGGGCAGGCAGGGCAATATCGCCTTCGTCGCCGGCGACCGGAGCCTGAACGGCACTTTCCCGCTGTGGAGCATCCTGAAAAACCTCAGCATTGCCTCACTGGGCGACTTTTCAAGAATGTCTGTCGTCGACAGCGGGCAGGAGGATCGCCTCGGAGCGGACTGGAAAGGTCGCATCGAAATTCGTACGCCGACGATGGCAAACGGCATTCTGTCCTTGTCCGGCGGCAATCAGCAGAAAGTTCTGTTTGCCCGCGCCTTGGCCACGACGGCGCCGATCGTGCTGATGGACGATCCCATGCGCGGTGTCGATATCGGTACCAAACAGGAGGTCTACAGGATCTTGAACGACGAGGCTTCGTCCGGCCGGACTTTCATCTGGTATTCAACGGAGATGGACGAGATCCGTCTTTGCGACCGCGCCTATGTCTTTCGCGATGGTGCCATCGTCGCCGAGTTGGTTGGAAAGCACATCACGGAGGAAAATGTGCTGGCGGCTTCCTTTGCGGGGGAGGGCGCATGAGCCGTCCGTCATCCGCTACCCTGCGCCTGCTCATTCCGGCGCTATCGCTTGCCGTGCTGCTCGCCGCGGTCTTTTATCTGCAGCCGCGCGCCATGAGCTATATCGGTCTCAATCTGCTCTTCAATCTCGCCGTACCGATTGCCTTGGCGACGATCGCGCAGATGATGATCATGTCGGTCAACGATCTTGACCTGTCGATGGGGACCTTCGTCAGCTTCACGGCCTGCGTGGCGGCGACCTATCTGCAATCCTCTCCGCTCATCGGCATCCTCATTCTGGCGGCCGCAATCGCCGTCTATGCCGCGATCGGCATCGTCATCTATATCAGGGATCTGCCATCGATCGTCGTCACGCTCGGCATGAGCTTCGTCTGGGGCGGCCTTGCGGTTCTATTGTTGCCGGCGCCGGGTGGCACCGCGCCGGATTGGGCGCGCTGGCTGATGACCTCGAAACCGCCGCTTGTTCCTATGGCGATCATAGCGAGCGTGGTCATCGCGCTGTTTTCCCATCTGATCGTCATGCGCTCCTCTTTCGGGGTGCTTATCCGCGGCGTCGGCGGCAATCAGCGATCGCTGCAGCGGGCCGGCTGGTCCGTCGTCAGCCTGCGTGCGGCGGCTTATGCGCTGGCTGGCTTCTTCGCCGTACTTTCCGGTATTGCGCTGGTCGGGCTCACCACCTCGGCGGATGCGAACATCGCGCTGCGTTACACATTGCTGTCGATCGCCGGCGTCATCCTCGGTGGTGGCGAATTTACCGGTGGCCGCGTCTCTCCGGTGGGTGCCGTCATCGGCGCGCTGACGTTGACCTTGGCGGGTTCCTTCCTGTCATTTCTGCGTATCTCGCCCGACTGGCAGATCGGCGCACAGGGCGCGATCCTGATTATTGTGCTTGCGCTCAGGCTCTTGCTCAATCGCGTCGAAAAGCGGGAGAAACAATCATGATCGCTTTTCGCACGCTTGGCCGCAAGCCCTGGATCTGGTCTTTCATCGCGGCAATCGCGGTGTGGATCATCACCGTCCTCTTCACCGGCGGCGCCAGTTCTATCGGTCTCTCACAGGCCGCACTCACCTTTGCGGCATTCTCTGTTATCGTCGGCATCGGGCAGATGTTCGTCATCACGCTCGGGCCGGGTAACATCGATCTTTCCGTGCCTGCCACCATGACGCTTGCCGGTACGATCGCGCTGAAACTCATGAATGTCGAAGACAGCATGATCGTGCCGGGTCTGCTGGTGTCGGTTGTGATCGGGCTTGGCATCGGCATCGGCAACTATGCGCTGATCAAGCTGCTGCGCATTCCGCCGATCATCGCAACGCTCTCCATGAGCTTCATCATTCAGTCGACCGCCATCTGGAGCAATCGCGGCTTGCGCATCAAGCCGCCCGAATATCTGGCCGATTTCACCACGTCGGGTGTGTTCGGCATACCAAATGTCGCTATCGTCGCCCTGCTGCTGTCGGCGCTTGCCTGGATTCTCCTGGAAAAAACGATCTATGGCCGCTGGATATCGGCGATCGGCCAGAGCATGTTTGCAGCGCGCATGGCCGGCATCCCGGTCGATGGAACGCGGCTTGCGACCTATGTGCTTTGCGCCATCCTGGCCTCGATCTGCGGCTATCTGCTCGCGAGCTTCTCCGGCGGCGCAGCGCTCAACATGGGCGCGGAATATCTGTTGATGTCGATCGCCGTCGTCATCATCGGCGGGACGGCGGTTGCCGGCGGCGATTCCAACGTGCCGGGCATCTGGGGCGCCTCGCTGTTCATGTTCTTGGTTGTCTCCATGCTCAACACCTATGGTTTCGGCGCCGGCCCAAGGCTCGTTCTCACCGGTCTGATCATTATTGCCGTCATTCTCGTTGCTGGCGGCCGTCCCATTGGCGGGCGCTGAACTCGTTCCCCAAGACCCCTAGGAAAACTATGATGCCAAACGACGTCTCGTCCATTTACGAAATCTACGACACGCGCTTCCGCAATCTGGTCGTTCCAAGCGCTGGCTTGGAAGAGCTTTATTCGGATTGCCGCTGGGCAGAGGGGCCGGTATGGTTTGCCGACGCCGGATGCCTGATCTGGAGCGACATTCCCAACGAGCGCATGCTGCGCTGGGTGCCGGGCGGCCATGTCTCCGTCTTCCGCGCGCCGTCGAATTTCGCCAATGGCAATACGCGCGACCGCCAAGGGCGGCTCGTGTCGTGCGAACACGGCACCCGCCGGGTGACGCGTACCGAGATCGACGGCTCCATCACCGTTCTTGCTGATAGCTATAAGGGCAAGCGGTTGAATTCACCCAATGACGTGGTCGTTCGCTCGGATGGAACGGTCTGGTTTACCGACCCCACTTACGGCATTCTCTCGAATTACGAGGGTTACAAGGCAGAGCCGGAGCAGCCGACCCGCAATGTCTACCGGCTCGATCCGTCGACGGGGGAGCTGGATGTCGTGGCGGATGATTTCTGCCAGCCGAACGGCTTGGCCTTCTCGCCGGACGAAACGAAACTTTACGTTGCTGATTCAGCGGCAAGCCACGACGTCAGCGCCCCAAGGCACATTCGCGTCTTCGACGTCGTGGATGGCAAGAAACTCGCAAACGGCCAGGTCTTCTGCAACATCGACACCGGCATTCCGGACGGTTTCCGAGCTGACGTCGAAGGCAATATCTGGACAAGCGCTGGCGACGGCGTTCATTGTTTCGCGCCGGACGGCAGTTTGATCGGCAAGATCAAGATACCGCAGACGGTCGCCAACCTCACTTTTGGGGGCGCGAAGCGAAACCAGCTGTTCATAGCCGCCACGCGATCGCTTTATCGAGTGTATACGACTGCGACCGGGGTACAGGCACCCTAGTGGCATGTCAGGAGTTGTTGCCGATAATGGCCTGCGACTTCCGCGCCATCAATAATCCCCGGGCTGGGGATGTAGCGTAAGCTGGAGGTCGCGCAAACCACGGCTGCCGTCGCGGCTGCCGGTTGCGGCGACAGCGGTGAAGATGCGCTCGGCGTCGTCGTACATTTTGAGATTGAGATAGCAATATCCGCGCAGCACCATTAGGTCGACGCGCTCCTGCTGCAGCTGCGCGCGCTGGTCTAGATAGAGCAACGTCTCGTGATAGCGCTTGCCCTCGAAGGCGGAGAGTGCGCGGTCGGCCAGTATGGCGACCTGCAATTCGGCGGCGCGCTGATGGTTCATCGGTGCCTTGGTCGCAGCGACGGCCGCATCATTGGCAAGACCGGCCCGCAGATAGGCGAGGCTCTGTCCATAGGCCGCCTCTTCGCGCGATTTTGGATCCGTGTTGTTCAAGGCGGCACCGAAGGCTTCCACCGCCTCCATCGGCCGATTGAGGTTCATCAGGCACCAGCCGCGGGAAAGAGCATTGCCGGGCGTCAACAGCTCCGCGTTGACGGTGGCATTGCATCCTGCCGGCTGCCGTGTCGAGCGGGTGGCCACCCGGGCACGGGTCTCCGGTTCAGCATAATTCGAGGCAGGAGGACGGCGGGCAGGAGCTACCGGCTGCACGGGGGGCTGCGTATTGACGTAGGGCTGAGTTACCGGAAGCTGGGGCGCTACCTGAGAGACCATCGGCGGCACATTCTGCAACGCGCCTTGCTGCATCGTTGTTTGGGGTAAGGTCTGGGGCGCAGGCTGCATGGTCTGATTGGGGGACGGCAGCGGTTCTGATGCCGTCGTGCGCGGTGTCGGCTCGCCGAGCACGGCGATACGTTGGGAGCGACCGGCCCACAGTCTCTGAACTTCGGCGACGCCCACACGGTCGTTCAACTGATTGCGTGTAATGGCAAGGCCATAGGCGGAAGGCTCATCGTCGGGTTTCCAGCGCAGAGCCGTCTCGAACCAGCGTGCGGCAGCTTGCGGCTGGTTCATAGAACGCGCAAACCATCCGAGCTGCTGGGCCGTTGGGACATATTTCTGCTTTACGACTTCCGCGGCGATACGAGCGAGAACATCTTCACTGAGGTTGGCCGGTGGTTGCAGTGCCATCAGATTGGCGGTTGCCGCAAGGTAGGTCGCCATCGCGTCCTTGGATTCATTGCGCCACTTATACATGGCGTCTTCGGCTTCCTGCGGTTTGTGGTCGGCAATCAGCACCAGGGCAAGACCTTGCGAGATCGTTGCCGAATCTTCCTTCTCATGCGCGGCCTTGAACCATTGCTCGGCGTCGGGATAATCGCTGCGGCGCAGATAGTACCAGCCGAGCAGCGAATCATCGGATGCAAGACCTTGGCTGCGGGCGACGCGCTCGACCTGAGACAGATAGTCCTGGGATACCGTCAGCTTGGGATCGTCATTGCCCTGGGCGACGAAACGGCGAGCCAGATCGGTCCTGATGCTGTCGAATTCGCGCCCGCCATTGCCGTCTGGCTTTTCCAGGGACAAGAGATCCTGCATCGATTGATAGGGTAGAAGGGCGGCGGCCTTCTGGATGGTCGCAAGTCTCTCCTGCGGATTGGTGCAGGCCTTCAGGATATATTTGTAGGCATCTTGGCCGCGGGCTGCACGATCGGTGCGGATGAAGGCTTCGGCGACGCGCCAGAGAACGTCGATATCGCTGCAGGTCAGCAGGCTCGGCGTCCTCGCGCCGATGTCGATTACAGTCTGATATTGCTTCAGATCGGAAGCATTGACGAGCCGCGTGCGTGCCTCTGCGATATCGAGGCGCTCCAGCAGATCGGCGGGCGGCTGCCATCCGGATTCGGCGGCCTGGCGGTCGGCAATGGCCTTGCGCACTTCGGCATAACGGCCCTCGGAATAGAGCTGCCACATAGCTTCGAGCTGCTTGTCGCTGTTTTGCGGAATGGCCAGCGGATCGGCCGGCGGCATCCAGTTCGGATAGAGCGTCTGCAGGCGGGAGATTTCCGCCTGGAGCCGCGCCTTGTCGCCACGGCTTGCAAAATAACGCAATGCGCTTTCATCGACCTTCGGCTGGTTATCCGCAGCTTGTGTCGGGTTGGTCTGTTGCGACGTCGATGGCTGCGTTGATTGCGGCTGTGGCGAGGCTTGGGCGATCGAATCCGCAGCAGTCGTATTTGCCGGCTTGGAAGGGGTGTCGGAGAGAACCGCCGACGGCGCAGCCGCTTGTATATGATCGGCGAGCGCCTGCAAGTCGACGGGCTGTCCGGAGCCGCCGGCCGAGCTGTTATCGGCGGCAAGCATCGTCTGCGGTTCGAGGCGTGCCGACTTTGCCAGCTTGATCTTGTCTTCCGGCGAATCGTGATCCTTCGTCGCGAGCGTAAACCCCGCCACGGCGACGGCCATGAAAGCCATGATCAAGGTGGATTTTATAAACACTCCGGATGTTTCTCCGTGACGAAAGCCAGGCTCAACAGCTGCAAGGTGGCTGGATAGTAAAGCGATGGGGCGAACTGCCGAACCGAAGCAGGCAGTTTCGTTCCGCTCACCACACACGCCACAACATCGTTAACAATTCTATAACCCGGGTCTGGAAGCAAATCCTTCGGCTTGCCCGTCGCCAGATCGATCGTTGCTGGCTCATCTTCATCGACGGTCATGCCCTGCCGCAGACGTGAAAGCAGCGCCTTGTCGTCGATCCCGGCGCGCACCAGGTAAAGGGGGATTCTGACGGCGTTATAGCCGAATTCCGCCTCGAAGCCGCTGGCGGGTTCTGGCTTCGCCTTCAGGCTTACCCAATCGGCCGGAAGCTGGCGCGGGCCAAATTGCAAGGAGTGCAGCAGGGCGAGGCCGTCGTCGCTGAGCTTCTGCCAGCGATCGGAAGGCACCAGCAGCGCCATGACGGGAATCGCTTCGAAGACCCAATAGGATGGATTGATGATCGGTCCATCCTTGCGCCCGGGAGGCCGGTAACCCTCGACTCCGGGAATGAGCAGCGTCCGCCCTGCGGCGCTGATGACGACATGGGACAGGATCGACTTGGCCATGCTCGCAGCCGCCTGCAGATAATCCTTGTTGTTCCAGGCCGATCCCGCCAAGGCCAGCGCATAGGCAATCAACAGATCGCCGTCGGAAGCATTGTTCGTGTCCGTCACATGCGGGGTGACGGCCGGATCCCATTTCCATACGGCAAGGCCGTCGTCACGCAGCAGCAGCTCCGTACGGGTAAAGTACCAGATCTGTTCGAAATCGGCCGGATTATTGGCGAGGTAGGCGAGCAGCATACCATAGCCTTGCCCCTCGCTGTGGCTGATGCCGCCATTGCCGTTATCGATGATGCGTCCATTCACATCGAGGAATTTCGCCTTATAGGCAGTCCATGCCTGCGGATCGATTGCCGCGTGTTGAGCGGCAGCCGGTTGTGCTGCCGCCAGGATGGCAGCGCTGCAGATCGCAAGAACAAGGCGCCGGAGTTTCATTCGCGCCTGCCGATCTTGGAAAGAACGCTTGCCGTGCTCACTCCGAGCAGGAAGGAACCGACCACGAACAGGAAGGCGTAGGACAATATGTTGCTGGAAAGCCAATTTGCGGCAATCAGCCGATAATTCGTCAGCGACCAGGGTTGGGAGACGACAAAGGTGAACCGGCTTACAGGCACGGTATCGATCTTTCCCGTCTTGCCGGAATAGACCGTGATGCGGCCGCCGATCTGCGACCAGGTATTTTGCGTGGTCATTGCCTCGGCGCCTGCACGCAGGTCTCCGGCACTGGGCGCGGTGACAACGGTCCAGGTCGCGTCATTGGTCGGATTTGCCTCCTGGGCGATCAGGAAGCTATTGGCATTCGAGGGCGTGAACACTTGCTCCGAACTCGGGATGAAGCGAAGCGAGCTCAAGGTGATATCGAAATTGCGGTGCATCCATTGCTGGAAGCTCTGCATCTGCCCCTGCAGCAATCCGCCGCTGATGCGGGAGTTCCAATCGGCAATGGTCACGGAAGCTTCTGGTATGCCGCCTTGGCCCGGGGCAGGCGGGCGCCAGGCAACCTGGCTCGAGGCGGAGATGTTCATTTGTGTGAGGATCGTCGACGGCAGCTGCGAGACGGAGCCAATGAACAGCGCATTGCGGGTCCCAACCGTACTGGGCGAGGCGGTGGGTTCCACTGTGATGGGATGGCCGGCGACCAGCGCCATCTGGCCGAGGAGCGTCGCGGTTGCAGATAAGGTGTCGGCGTCCGCGCGGTCGATGAAGAGCGCGGTCGGCTCGGTTTCGCGATTGTAGGGATAGCCGGTGCCGGCAAGGGCTGCGAGGTTGGGCCGCTGCGCGACCCTTGCAAAATCCGGGACGGTGAACTGACTTGTGTTGAACAGGGCAAAGCGTGGCGTTGTGCTTGAGGTCGCGGCAGGCGCGCAGGCGGTATCCTCGTCGGCCAGCAACATGGCTTCAAGCGTGATCGTGTTCAAGCCCGGTTTGAAATGCCGCATGGTAATGCGGATGGGCAATTGCCGGAAGATGCCGCCGCCGGTCACCGTGATCGGCTTGGTCGTGGCGATACTGCCGTTGACATAGACGTCGACATGACTGCCTGGCCGCACATCCTTGGCATAGGCCGCATCAAGCAGGATGGTGGCCTCGCCATAGGCATTCGCATAAAAATCGGACGGGATTGCCACGTTGAAGCTTGTATGGAAACGCCGCCCGGAGAATTCTGTCGTTCTGACGCCCAGTTGTTCGAAGGAAAGGCTGGTGCCTGAGTAGATCAGTGGTGCGTCGGGTGCGGACCATCGTTGCGTTACCAGCAGATCGCGGCGGCTATCGGGATCGCGATCGGTCGGCGAAACCACCATGTCGACCGCAGATGAGATCGCCTGCCAGGAAGGGCCGCTGATCAGGAGGAGCTGCTGACCGCTGCGTGGGTCCATCGCAAACGTCGCCAAAGCTCCATTTTGCGCCGCCGCCGGAACGGCAAATACGGACTGTAGCTCCGCTGGTGTGCCGACGACGACCGTCATCTTGCCCGGGCCTGGCGCAGGCAGGGCATCCGTGCCGAACGAAAAGGTTTCGTTCGGCATTCCGCTCAAAATCGCCAGTCCCTGCGCCAGACGCAGGATCGGTTTGGTCGTTCCCGGTTGAGCCAGGGCCGGCACGACAAGATTGAACTGTGTCTTGCCGGTACTGTCGACACCGATCGCGCGGATCGCATCGGTGGTGGACAGTTTTTCCGCTTCGCGACCGGCGAAGCTGAGATAAGTTCTTGCGGGATCGATATCGGACCAGAGCTCGTAGGTCGACGGAATGTCGCAGTCGACGCGGTGCCGCTGCGTCGCTTCGAAGGTCAGCAGATTGGCGCCGGGCTGCAGGAGCCCGCGCGGGATATCGAAGCTGATATCGGATTCGTTGTCCGAGGAGCTGATCTGCTGCTGATGTACGGCGCGGTCATTCACGAGGACCGTGAGCTGTGATGCCTCGGGGGCGACGACGACGGCGTTCTGATAGGCAAAGGTGAGCTTCGCGGGTGCCGCCGCCTGCTCCGGCGTCAGATAGATCGACCAGGACCTGCGATCGGCTTCACCTTCCAATCGCAGCTTTGCGAAGGGAACGACGTAGCGCCGGAATGCCGACGGGTCGGCGCTCGCGGTTGCCTGTTTCGCCTTCGGCGCCACTTGTGGCGTTGTCTGGGTGGGGGCGACAGGGGTTACGACCTGTGGCGCAGCTGTTTGCGGAGTAACGGCCGGCGGCATCATGACCAGAGGCGGAGTAGCTTGAGGAGCTACGGTCTGTGGTGCAACGGTCTGAGGCACTGTGACCGGAGGCACCGCTGCCTTCGGCGGCTCTGTCTGCGGCGCAGCAGCTTGCGGAGTTACGATCTGAGGCACTGTCGGCGCTTCGCCCTTCGGCCGCTCGCCGGACATGTCGAAAGGCATTGTCTGTGCCTGTGCGGCAACGGCACCAAGGAGAAGCAGGAGGGCGGAGAGGGTGCGGTTCATCAGCTTCTGGCCTTCGCATCCTGCCGCTGCTGCTTGCGATCCGAGCCAACACCCCTGAATAGATAGATCAGGCCGCGGCTGGTCTGATAGAGCGACATGCTCAGGAACCAGAATGTTCCGCGGATGATGCCCGGATTGCGCCGCCGTGCCTGCTGGAACTTCGTCCATTGATCGGAATTGGCGAAGACGAGGTCAGCAATCAGGCGATGGTCGACAGCGCCCCTCGGAACATATTGGCAGCCGATGGCGGTAATGTCACCCATCTGCTCTATATTGCGAACGATGACCGACAGGGTCACCGTGTCGGCACCACTATAGGGCTGGAAGCGGATGATGGCTTCCGCGCCGATCTTGACCGGTTCCAGATCCTTGTTGAAGACGTTCAACCTGGCGCCATGGACGGAGACGTCCTCGATGGAAGCGGAGTTCCACCGGCCGTCGATGCCGAATTCGCTGCGGCGATCGACCCGGACGCGCCGCGAAGAGGCACGTTCGCCGCGTTCGGAGACGACGCCGAGCGCGCAGCCGGAAAGAACGAGGTTGATGATGTTCCAGCCGCCGACGACGAGGGTGACGTCGGCCTTATAGGGCTCCGCATAGATACGATATATGGTGACCGCCAGCGCGATGATCTGAACGGCGAAGATGACGAAGAACGGACGGCTGATTTCCGAAAGGCGGCTGACGGCAATCGACTCATCCTTGGCGGTGACCTTGAAGGTCGGTTTGCGGGGATTGAGCATGACCGAGACAACGGCCGGCAACAGGTGCACCGTCTGGACATATTCATAGAGCTCGGAAATCCAGGGCCAGCGGAACGACCCATAAAGGTAGTTCTGCATCATCAGGTTCACGAGCATATAGGCAAGCGTATAGGCGAGGAACTCGCTGCCCGATGCCGTGAAAATCTCCAGATCGAAGAAGAGATAGAAGAGTGGTGCAAACAGGAAGATGACGCGCGGAAACGGAAACAGCCAGAACAGCGTGGACGACATGTAGCAGAGCCGTTGCGGCAATGTCAGGCCGCGCTTCAGGAGCGGGAAGCGGAAGCGCAGGATCTGCATCATGCCTTGCGCCCAGCGGCTGCGCTGGCCGATGAAGCTTGCGAAAGTCGCCGGCTGCAGGCCGGCAATCAGCGGCTTGTCGACATAGATGCTATTCCAACCTGCACCATGAAGCGCAAGCGCGGTTTCGCAGTCTTCCGTGATGCTGATACCGCTAAAGCCATTTTGCGATTGCAGCGCATTGCGGCTGAGCACGGCGGCCGAACCGCAGAAGAAGGCGGCATTCCATTTGTCGAGACCGCGTTGGATGATGCCGTAGAACATTTCGTTCTCGCTCGGCATGCTGTCAAAGGTGCGCAGGTTCCGCTCCAGCGGGTCGGGGTTGATGAAGAAGTGCGGCGTCTGGACGAGGAAGAGCTTAGGGTCATCCTCGAAATAGCCGACGGTTTCGCGCAGGAAATCGCGCGCCGGCGCATGGTCGGCATCGAAAACGGCGATCAGTTCGCCGTTCGAATGCTCCAGCCCGTTGTTGAGGTTGCCAGCCTTGGCATGTTCGTTGCGGTCGCGCGTCAGATATTCGACATCCAGATCGACGCAGAGCCGCTTGAGTTCGTCGTGGCGGGCAATTGCGGCCTGCGATTCCAAAATCTTGGTCGAATTGCGCTTCTGCAACGTGCCGCCATCGTCGAGCAGCCACACCTTGAGCTTGTCGGCTGGATAGTCCATCGCCTTGGCGGAAGCGAGCGTATTGGCAAGAAGGTTGGTGTCTTCGTTATAGGACGGCACGAAGACATCGACGCTTGGAAAGTGCTTGGTTTCGGCGGCGCGCGTGGTGCGCGGCGGCAGGGGCGTGGCGACGATGAAGAGGCTGAGCATCAGCATCGCCACGTTGTACATTTCGGCGAGATAGAGCAGCAGGCCGGGAATGAAGTTTTCCAGCTGGTTGACGGGTGGCAGCGTATAAGACGTGCGCCAATAGACATAGCGCAAAACGATCGCCGTGCCGAAGGCAAGCGCCACCAGCCGCCAGGTTCCCTGACGCTTGAGGATCTTGATGATCGCCATCAGAGTGACGACCACGGTGCTGGCAATCAGCTGCGTTTGAAGGTTGACCGGCAACGTGATCAGCACGATCCCGCATAGTGCTATCACGGCCCATATCAAGATGCTGCGTGCAGTCTGCATCGGTGTCCCTTCAAAGGTATTGCCAGACGCCATCCTGGCGCCCCCAAGCAGTGCCGTTTGCTAGCGGCACGCCTGAGATATGCCAGTTGCTCCGTTACAGTCCGGTAAAGGCACGATGATATTGCTCGCGGTATTTGCAGGCGGCGGCACGGCCATCGAGCTTGCGCCACCTGTGCCGTTCGTCTGCGGTTGATCGGTCTGCCCATCCGGCAGCGGTACGCGCGGGCCGATCATCGGCGGCAAAGCTGGCGCCGCCTGTGGCTGAGGCTGCGTTATGACCGGTCGGCGGACGACAGCGGGACGCGGTGCGGCAGGGCGGTTCTGGTAGCCGATGCTGATTGGCGCGGTGCGATAAGGGGTGGCGTCGGGATAAACGATCTCGCCGGGCTTGCCCAGAACGGCATCAGCGCCACGCGGGCCGCCGAAAGGGTTGAGCGCTGCGCCGGCAAAGTGGCCGGCGATCGTATAGCCGTAGACCGTGCTCAATAGCTGGCGTTCCGTCGCATGGGCGTCGCAGAGCCGGATGCGCACCTGCACCATGCCGAAATTGCGTTGCTCCTGCGGTGGCGCAAAGCCGGCTTTTACCTGCTGCCAGGCATAAAGGCAGGTATCGCCGGCCCGGCTCTGGCCGGAGGCGTAACCGAACGGACCATAATTGTTCTGAACGAAGGTCGCCGAGCGGGCGAGCCGTACGCCAGGCACTGCGGCCGCCATTTCGCGGGCAATCGTTCCATCGCTGATCGTATTGTAAGGCCGGCTCCCGAGTCCTGGATTGGAGCCAGTCAGCCCGAGAAACTGGACCTTGAGGAAATTCTGGCCGGAAACGGAGGACGAGGTGGAAAGCGCGATCGTCTGCTCGACATCCTTGGCATGCCGGCGCTCCACGACGTTGACGATCGCAGGTCCGCCTGGCGGTGGGAAGGCCAGCGCTTTGTCGCTGGTGACCGTTTCCACGCCGATCGATTGACGAACCGGGCCGGTCGTCGAGCAACCAACGCCGAGGCAGGCCAATATCATCAATGCTATCGTCTTTGAAAAATGCATCTCGTAGATCGCGACAATCGTGTGTGGTCACATTCATCGCAAATTGCGCGACGGTCTTTGGAATCAAGTCCTTGTATTCACTATAGCAAATAAAGGTGATTATGGTTAATCAAGGGTTAATTTTGACCGATTGGCGCTCCGGAAAAGACCAGAAATGCAGATCGAATGCGCTCCGTCGCACCAAATGCACGAAGAGTGATACGTAATCGAAGAAGCTGCTGCAACTTTAGGCGGTAAGCCTATGAATTTTGGATCTATTTCTTTCTGCGAAATGCGATCTGTACGGCCCGGTTCAACGCCGCCGGGAGGACCGACATGTGGTTCTCTCCGGCATATTCTTCAAAGGTGATCGTTTCTGTGGACGACGCCAGTTTGGCCCATCTCTCAGCCATGTCGCGGGCGAGTTCTATCGTGCGCGTTTCCTTCGCGCGTTCCTGTCGTTTTTGCTCTTCGGCGGTGCCTTTATGGAAGGGCGCTAGGGTTTCGCCTTCATATTGGCCGGCGGAAAGATGCAGTTCCATATCGAGCGGCTCTTTGTGCCTGTCCAGGAATTCCCTCTCCATCGAAAGAATAGCGGCATCTTCCCAGTAGATCGCTGGGCTTGCGGAAATCCAGCGGCTGAAGGCATCTGGTTTGTGAAACAGCGCATAGAGCGCGAACAGGCCACCGAACGAATGGCCGAAAAGCGTCTGGCGTGAGCGGTCGATCGGGACCTGCCGCTCTATCCAGGGTTTGAGCTCGTCTTCAATAAGGGTCAGAAAGCGCTCGCCGCCGCCGGTCCTCACATCCGGCGTGTCGGGGAAAAACGGCGGATAGACCCGCCCGGGCGGTGGGCTCAGATCCCAGGAGCGGCGAAGCGGATCATAGGGCTCGTCGGTGGGATAGCCGATGGCGACAATCACGCCTTCCGCAACGTTAGTTCCGTTCGGATAGCTTGCCTGCACCTTCAATGCATCGACGGCAGTCGCAAAGCAGGCATTGCCGTCGGTCAGGTATAGGATTGGCCAACCCTCTGGCGGGGCTGGCTTGTCGGGACGGTAGAGAAGGATCCTGTGAGGATGATCGGCATTGTCAAACTTCAGGTCAGCGAATGTGCAGCCGGCAAGAGTGACCGGCGCCGTCATGGCAGCCGCATTTGGTAATGAGGTGTGGGACATGGCCTCTCCGGCTGACCGATCATATGGGGCGCCGGAACAACAGCGCCGATTTTCAAAAAGGTGATAAAATTTCTCATATTATGGGAGGTGTGATCTGGCAAGCAGGTCAAATGCTTTGCCTGGCTTAATTTTCGGGTGTGTTCCGCGATCCGGTGCAGCATCACCGGGGCCATTCTGCAACATGAGAGTGGAAACCAATAAAAAATATGACTCTTGTACTCATGTATTCTTGACGCCAGCTGCGCCTGCGAACTAATTTGCGCCATCTTTTTCAGAAACGGGCAGGCGCAAAGGGCTTATGAAGCAGAAATCCCATAATTATATCAGTAGTTTGACATGTAAGAGATTCCAGCTTGCAAGCGGCGCCACCGCACTTGCAACAGTGTTTGCTTTAAGTGGAAATGCCTTTGCGCAGGACGCTGCGGCCAATGCGAATAACGGAGGTGCCACCCAGCTCGCGCCGATCGTCGTCAGTGGACAGTCGAGCGACGCAAGCGACAATACGACCGTAGCGGCAAAGAAGAGTCAGGGCGCTACTAAGATCAATACGCCCCTGGTCGAAACTCCTCGCTCCGTCTCGGTCATCACCAAGAAGGAAATGGAAGAGCGCGGCGCGCAAGACGTCATCGAGGCGGTGCGCTATTCGGCCGGCGTCCAGACCGGTTCCTTTGGCTTCGATCCGCGCTTCGACCAGATCTACGTTCGCGGCAATGACATCACCACCGACGGCGACTATCGCGATGGGTTGCGCCAGCCCTACATGAACTACGCCATGTTCCGGACTGATCCCTATGCGCTCGACCGTGTCGAGATCATAAAGGGGCCTGTCTCCGTTCTTTACGGTGCTGGTTCGCCGGGCGGTATCGTCAATAAGATATCGAAACTGCCAACAGACGAGACGATCAGGGAGGTCGGTGTCCTCTACGGAACATCGGACCGTGCCCAGACGATGTTCGACTTCGGCGGCCGGGTCAATCAGGACGATGACAGCATGCTCTACCGCATCGTCGGCCTGGCGCGAAAGGGCGATACCAATTTCGATATTGCCGACGACCGCTATCTCATCCAGCCATCCTTCACATGGAAGCCCGACGAATCGACGAAGTTTACTGTCTACGGATCGGCGCAATCCACGGAGTCGGACGCAAATCCCGGCGCAATGATCGGCCCCGATGGCAATGTCCTTGATTATCGTGACAGCGATCCGGACTATGATTATCAGAGAACCAAACAACAGCAGGTCGGCTATCAGTTCGAGCATGAGTTCGACGGCGGCTTCACCTTCCGCCAGAACCTTCGCTACTCGCATCTGGATTTGAAGGCACGCTATCTCAGCACCTACAGCTGGGTCGGCGACGTCGCTCAACGTGGTGCAAGTGCGATCGGCGACAAGATGAACGTCTTCCAGGTCGATAATCAGCTTGAAAGCAAGTTCAATACGGGCGCTGCTGCCCATACCATGCTGTTCGGCCTCGATTATACCCATATGAACGATTCATTCGCGTATGGATTTGATTCGACCACCAATCCTGCCTACGACTTCGATCTCGACAATCCAACTTACGGGGTGTCCGGCCCGACGCCGGAGTATAATTATAGCCGGGTCAACGCCAAACTGGAGCAGTTCGGCGCCTACGCGCTCGACCAGATCGAACTCGACAAATGGCGCTTCACGCTTGGTGGACGCCAGACCTGGGTCAAGCAGTCGACCGACACCACGCTCGTCTCTTCGAACACGACGACGGACGACAGCCTCAACAAGAATGCGTTTTCCTATCAGGTCGGCGCGCTCTATCTCTTCGACAACGGGATCGCGCCCTTCGCCAGCTATTCCACATCTTTCAATCCAGTCACGGAGCGGTCTGCTTCCGGCAGTATCCTCGATCCGACCAAGGGCGAGCAGTATGAGCTTGGCGTGAAATATCAGCCGCCAGGCACAGATATCATGCTGTCAGCAGTCGCCTATAACCTCGTCGAGAAGAACAAGCCGGTTCTGGTCGACCCGCTGACGCTCGTTTATGCCTCGCTTGGCGAGGTGACGAATAGAGGGATCGAGCTGGAAGCCAGGGCCAATATCACCGACGGCTGGGATGTGGTTGCCGCCTACGCCTACAATCACTCTGAAATCACCCGTGGTGACGATGCCGGCAACGCACCTGCCGTGACGCCTCAAAACATCGCCAGCATTTGGTCGAACTATACGTTCCAGGATGATTCTGCTGCAAAGGGTCTGACCGTCGGTGCCGGCATTCGCTATACGGGCGAGACCTATACCAGCACGGCCAACACGGCCAAGAACGATGCAAGCGTCTATCTGGATGCGGCAGTCTCTTACGACTTCGGCGCGGTTGATCAGAAGTACAAGGGCCTGACGGCATCCGTCGATGTCCGCAACATCGCCAACCGCCGTCTGACGGTCTGCAACGAGGGTTATTGCTACCTAGGCCAGGGCCGCAACATCACCGCATCGTTGAAGTATCGTTGGTAAGTTTCCCGCGGGCGCTGCTTTTTTGCAGCGCCCGTCTTTATTCCGGATTGGTGCCAGTAAAGAGGCGAGCTCTTCTCCTTAGCGCTTCCCGCCCAGTTTCTCTCAGATCAAGTTCGGCCGCTCTTCCTGCAAGTCGACTTTCATAAGTGCCGCCTGGAAGCGTGAGCACACATCCATCAGATCCTTGTTTCGGTCGCATTGGTTTGATGCGCAAGCCAGTCGTTGGCTTTAACGTGCGACGCGTTTCGATCAGTTTGACTTGCCGTTTCGGCAGAACACTTCGGGAAGTGAAGGGTCGTCTTCCACCACCATTATGTCGTTCTGCGTCGCTTCATCAGCAAGATCAGCAATAGCGGGGCGCCGACGAGGGCGGAAACCAGGCCCGCGGGCATCTGGTAGGGAAAGGCGATCATCCGGCCGAACCAGTCCGCGAGCACCATGAGGCTACCGCCGGCGAGCGCCGCACCGGCAAGCTGGGGAGCCGCGCGCCGCAGGCCGAGCTCGCGCGCCAGATGCGGTCCCATGAGGCCGATGAAGCTCAAAGGCCCGACGACAAGGGTGGCGGCTGCGGTCATGGCTGCAGCAAGGGCAAAGAGGCAGGCGCGGGCGAAGTTGACGCGAATGCCGATTGCCTGGGCTGCCTGGGTACCAAGCGGCAGCAGATCGAGCCAACGGTGGGCCAGAAAGGCAAATGCAAGGCCTGCGACTGCTGCAACCATTGCAGAGATTGCTTTTGGTGTATCAACAAGATAAGTCGATCCGCTCATCCATTGCATCACGATCATTGCACGCGGATCGCCGCTCGCTGCGAGCACGCTGATGAAAGCGTCCAACATGGCCCCGAGCGCGATGCCCGTCAGAAATACCCGCTCCGGCGCGAAACCGGACCGGATGCCGAACAGGAATATAGCGATGAGGACGGCGAAAGCGCCGATGCCGCCGAAGCCCAGCTGGGCGGCCATGCCGGGAGCGGGCAGAAGGAAAAGCGCGGCGGTGACGCCAAGGGTAGCGCCCGCCGAAATACCTAGAACCTCCGGGCTTGCCATCTCGTTGCCACTGAGCCGTTGCAGGATTGCGCCGACGACGCCAAGCATTGCACCCGCAGCAAAGGCACCGGCGATGCGTGGCAGGCGATAGGGCAGCACGTCGGACCAATGGAGATAGGCAAGCAGCGTCCACGTTCCATCCGGTGCACGCCCGAAGAAGACTGCGCCGACCAGGAGAAGGACGAGCGCCGGTATCGATGCAAGCAAGAGTATTCGCGGCGTCCGCCAGGCGCGGTTTGCATTCTGGGAGGGAGACGGCGCGCTGCGTTGCACGGTCTTCAAGCGCGGCAGCATCAGGAGCAGCAATGGCGCGCCGAGCAACGCGGTGATGGCACCTGTCGGAAGGAAGGTTGCAGAGGCTCCGGAAAGCAGCACCAGGGCCTCATCGGTCAGCAGTAATAATCCTGCGCCGATGAGGGGCGACCAGATGAGCTGGCTCTTCATCTGCCGGGCGCCGGCAAGTTGGGCGACGCGCGGAGCGATCAGGCCGATGAAGCCGATGACACCGACGGCGCTGGTGACGATTGCGGCAAGCGCAATTGCAATGCAAACGGTAGCAATGCGCGTGCGCTTGACCGACAGACCAAGCCCGCTTGCGCCGCTATCGCCAAGTTCCATGAGTGCCAGCGGCCGCGCCATCAGCAAGGCCCCGACAGAAAGGATGGCGATCTTCGGGAGAAGGGAAAGCGGAATAGTCCAGCTTTGCTGCGCCAGCGATCCCGCCCCCCAGATGAACAGGCCGGAGAGATAGCGATCGTTCATCAGGACGAGAATGGCGGCAAGCGCGCCGCTCCAGACGCCGACGATAAGGCCTGACAGCACGAGCGCCAATGGCGAAAAGCCGCGTCTTGCGCCGATCAGGAAAACGACTGCTGCCGCTGCGGCACTGCCGAACAGGGCGACTGCGTCGCGGCCGAGGCCCTGAAGGGCGGGAAAGGCGAGCATGACGGCAACGAGCGCAAGGTTGGCGCCTGCGGAAATGCCAAGCGTCGAAGGCGAGGCGAGCGGATTGCGCAGCACCTGCTGCAGCAGGCTTCCCGACAATGAAAGTGCTGCACCCGCCAGCAACGCGGTCGCGATCCTCGGCAGGGTCGAATAGATGAGCAGCAGGCGCTGCTGATCGTAGCCGGCTTCCTGTTCGAATAGGCGCGAGAGGTCTGGGCTTAGTTGATGCCAGGCAAGCAGGCTGGCGAGCACGAACAGCGTCAGAGCAACGGCTGGAGCACCGAGGGCGCTATTTGCTTCGGTGCGGGTCATGCGAATTTTTCCAGATGGTCGAGCAGTATGCGCGCAAAGCGCTCCGCTTCCTGCACCATGCCGAACATCAAGGTGCCCGGCAGCACGGAGACGCGCCCGGCTTGAACGAAGGGGAGGCTGGTCCACAGCGGACTGTCCTGCAGATTATCGAGCACGTTGGGCGGAAGTAGCGGCTCGAATGCGATCAGGCGCAGGTTTTGATCAAGCGTTGCCAATTGCTCCAGCCCGATCGTCTCGAAGCCCCAATAATCGCCGGGCCTTGTCCAGGCGTTCTTGAGGCCGATCCTGGTCATGACGTTCTGGTAAAGCCCCGCGCCGCAATAGATGCGGGCATGGCGGGTGTCGACAAAATTGATGAGCGCCAACGGCGGAGGGTTGAGCCTCTTCACCCGCCCCGCACAGTCGTCAAAGAAGCGCTCGGATCGGGCAAGGAAATCTTCGGCCTGGGGACGGCGGTCGATCGTATCTCCGAGCAACCGCGTAGCGGCGATCGAGCGCTGCAGGGCCTCGCCGCCCTCGGCATAGATTGTCAGTTCCATGACAGGCGAAATCGCCTCCAGTTGCGGCTTCAGTGGAGCGAGGTAGGGTGTTGTCAGGATCAGCGCCGGCTTGATGCTTGCCAGGACCTCGAGATTGATCTCGCTGGTGGTGCCGAGATCGACAACGCCGGAGGGCATTTTCGGCTCGACGACCCACGTATCCCAATCGGCAAGGGAGGCGATGGCGGCTGGCGTGACACCAAGTGCCAGCAGTGTCGACGCCAGGCCGTAATCGAGGGAGACGATCGGGCCGGATATCGGTTCCGCGGCCACTCCCACTTGCGGAATGGCAAAAAGCGCAGCAGTGGCCAGCAGCGCGCGGCGGGAGAGCATCAGGGTCTCGAAGATGCGTTCAGATGACATAGGCAAGCGGCGTTCCATGCACTGGATGGGCGGTGACGCCCATATTGGTGCCGTAGATCGTGTTGAGCGTTTCAGCCTTCATGAGGCTCGGCGACGGGCCCGCTGCAATGAGACGCCCTTGCTTCAGCGCATGCAGATGATCGCAGAAGTGCGCCGCGACATTGATATCGTGCAGGACGAGAATGACGCTCAGATCCTTCGTTCGGCAAAGCTCGCGCACGAGCCCGAGGATCTCCATCTGGTGGGCGATGTCGAGTGCCGATGTCGGCTCGTCGAGCAGCAGGCAGCGGCTGTCCTGAGCGACCAGCATGGCGATCCAGACACGCTGACGCTCGCCGCCGGAGAGTGTATCCACCATCCGGCCTGCCAGGGTATCGACATGGGTCAGCTTCATCGCTGTCTCCACCTTTTCCCGGTCGAGATCGGTGAAGCGCCCGAGCGCGCCGTGCCAGGGGTAGCGCCCGCAGGCGACAAGTTCCTCGACGGTCATGCCGGCAGCTGAGCTCGTGTCCTGCGGCAGATAGGCGACGGCGCGGGCAAATGCGCGCATGTCGTAGGAACTGGCGGCAACGCCATCGAACAGGATGCGCCCGCCGGTCGGCTGAATCTGTCGGGCCAGCAATTTGATCAGCGTGGATTTGCCGGAGCCATTATGACCAATCAAACCGGAAATCTCGCCTGCCTTGAAGCTGATATCGAGCGGGTGAAGAATGGTTTTGCCGTCGACTTCGAAACGGAGGCCCTCAGTCGTGAAGACCGTCGCGTGACTTTCATCGTTTCCGGTGATCGTTTCGTCTTTCATTGTCATTCCTGCTGAAGCCTATCGGCTTCCTGAAATTCTGATTGTCGGCCGGTGGCCGGGTTAGTTTATCGAGGTCAATGGCTTGACGAAGAACAGGCACGGATCGCTTTCACGCCAGAGAGTCGGGAATATTTCGGCGCGGATGAAGCCGTTTCTATCGTAGAAGGCGCGGGTCTTTTCATATTGCGGTTCGTCCTTGCCGCGCGGCGCGAGCGTCTTGACCGTCAGGAGCTTGCAATCGGAAGAGCGCGCAAAGGTCTCGGCTGCAGCCAGCAACTGCTTGCCGACGCCGCTGCGATGGTGCCGGCGCCTGGTTGCTATCACGACAATCTCCATGGCGGCCGGCGGATGGGCACGCAACGCCACGAAACCGGCAACGGTATCGGCTTCGACGCAGCCGAACATCGGCAGGGTCTCCACGGCGCCTGCGCAGGCTTCGATGACATCGGGGTCGGTAAACCAGTCGGTCAATTCCGACATGATGTCACGACAGATGGCGCCTTTGGATTCGGTTATCTCGATGGTTTCCTGCATCTATTCTTCCCTTTCCTGGCGGTGCGGTGCAGTTCGCAGGTGATGGCGGAGAACCGCCATCATGCCCGCATCTCCCGCACCCGTGCTGTTCGGTTTCGTTTGTGGCCGTTGCCGGCAACGCAACCATGGCCGGCCTCGAGCGAGATGGCGGCGAGGCACCGCGAATGCGCCTCTCGCAGAAGGCCGCAAACAAGAGCGCAGGATACGCCAGCCTCCTTGGCAATGATGTTCTGAGGGATATCGTCGAAGTAATGCTCCTCGTAGAATTTTCGGGTTCTGGCGGGCATGGATTCGACCGTGCAGCGGAAGGCCTTATAGGCTTCGGCCTCGTGAAGATGTTCCTCGGGGCTTCCATAGGCCGAGGTATTGCCGCCGACCTCCTCTTCGACGAACAGGCCGCGCTCATATTGCCGACGCCGCATATGATCTGTCGCAAGATTGCGCACCATGCGCATCACATAGGGTGCAGGGGCCGCTATATCCTCCTTCAGCGGTTTGGAGACCAGCTGCAGGAGCACTTCCTGCACGACATCCTCGGCCAAGCTCATGCAGCCCGTGATCCTGCGCGCGACGGAGAGGAGCTTCGGATAGGCGTGAAGTGCTGTTTGGAGTTGCTCATTGGAAGTCGACTGCGAATGGTTGGCAATCATGTCGGGCTCTCGCTGAAATCCAAAGTTGCATTTCTGTGTGCCCCTCTTTTTGAGAGGGAACCTATAAAACATGACAATGATAGTCAAGATAGCGGAGTCGAAAAGTGAAGCATCTCCTAAATCAAGGTTTATCCACCTGATTTTATTTTAACTTTTTGTGAGATCTAGAAGAAAATCCCGCTTTTGTGATGCTGCCATTGCGGCCTTGCTACAGCCCTTGATGTCGCGATAGCCCACTGAAAATCCCCACTTTCTCCGTCGCTGATCCGGCCGGAATGGATGAAAACCGCTTCGCCCGACGCCTGGCATCTGCTTGCAATGGTTGTGTTTCCGGGCGCCAATATCACGTTTTGCGGGTCGGCTAAAAAACCCTGGCCAAAGCATTTCAGCGCAGCCTCTTTCTGAACCCAGCAGGCGAGAAAAACATCGTGGCGATGTCGCTCATCCAATTGATACACCTGATCGAGCTCTTGTTCGGAAAGGATCATCGGCATGATCTCAGAGGCTTCTTTTTCCGAAAATGCATCAAGGCGTTCGATGTCGATGCCGATGCGGCCGCCGCGACAGATTGCCAACGCTACACGGTCTCCCGTGTGCGAGAGATTGAAGTCGATATCGGGGTAATCGCGCAGGTAGGGTCTGCCGGAAGGGGTAATCGCAAGAGAAAGCGCTTGCGGGGCACAGCCAAGCAGATTGGCGATGACACGTCGACACAGGACCCGTCCGGCAACGAAAAGGCGCCGCGCCGCGCATGATCTAAATGCGGCAGCACGGCTTTTTTCTGCCTCGCTCAAAATCGAGTCCGGGACGGGAAGCCCCTCAGACAGGCGCAGGCTATGAAGTTCCACCTGCGCCGTCTCTTCCCCCGGTTGGTCTGTCTTCACCTATTCCGCTGCCTGTCCCATGTGAGAGGGAAGGTTCGACGGCTGCCCATGCGTCTCCCACTGTACGATGGGATCGAGCTGATCGAGATCGAAATGCTGGCGGCCGAGCAATGCATTGGCGATCACGGCGCTGCGCCACGCGGCAAGGCTAAGCTGCGGTTCGGCGATGCCGTGGCTATGGCGTCCGGCATTGAGAACGAAGATGCGGTTCTCACGCGGCCCGTCCCATGCAAGCGAGAAGTCGCTTTCCAGCACCGGCTCGCCGATCGAGCTGAGCTCGATGCGGTTTTCGAGCGAATGCAGGAATTCCGGCAGCACAAAGCGATAGCCGGTGGCAAAGACGATCATATCGACCGTCAGTGTTTCGATGCTGTCATCGAAGCCGTTGCGCATGGTCAGCATAATTTCGCGACCATCCTGCTCGGCCGCGATGACGTTGCGGAAGGGGCGCAAGGATATGCCGTGATCGGGGTGGCCGGCGGCATCAAGCTTTCGCTCATAGAGTCGGCGATAGAGCTTTTTCAAGGTGGAGGCGGAAACGCCGTCGCTCGCCAGTACCTGCCGGCGTGTATGGGTGAGCCGCAGCTCCTCGGGAAGTCCGTGGAAGCGCTCCATATAACCCGGCGTGAAGAGCTCATTGGTGAATGGCGTCGCATCGAGCGGTTCGAAATTCGGGCGGCGGCTGATCCAATGAATGGACGAAACGGCGTTCAGGTCCAAAAGGGCATCGACGATCTCCGCGCCGCTTTGGCCGCCGCCGATGACGGCAACGCGGGGCGCTTTGACATCACCGATACGTTGCGTCGCTTCGCTGCTGTGGAAGGTCATGGATTTCGGCAGCTGTTCGGCCCAGGCCGGACGAGACGCAATCTTGCCGACGCCAACGGAAAGATTGCGAGCGTCGATCGCACCATTGTCGGTGGCGAGAGAGAAGAAGCCGTCACTGGCGTGGACCTCTCGGACGCTGGCGCCAAAGCGAAGCGAGGTCAGTCCGCGTGCGACCCATCCGAGATAGTCGGCGAATTCCTTGCGGGGGACGGCTTCATATTCCGCATTGAGAAACTGATAAAAGCGTTTATGCGCAACGAGATAGGAGAGGAAGCTCCAGCGGCTTGTCGGGTTGGTGGCTGTCACCAGATCCTTGAGAATGGATGTCTGCATTTCCGCGCCCGGCAGCATCATTCCCGGATGCCACGCAAAAGATGGGCGCCGCTCGAAAAAGCGGACGGAAAGTTGCGGTATGGAATCGAGCTGAGCGGCAAGGCTGAGGTTGAAGGGACCGATTCCAGCCCCGGCGAGGTCGAGCACGTGCGATGTCATGATGCAGCTCCAGAATGATGTCGAAGAGGGGTTACTTGACGGTGTCTTTGGACAGTGGCGCCGGCGCAAAGGCATGATCGAGCCGCCGGGCGAAACGCTGGTGGAAGGGCGTCTTGCCGATGATCGTCAAATGGTTGGTGCCGGTAACGATTTCCGATGCCGTGGCATTGGGCGAATAGCGTCGCCAGTCGATGACGTTGAGGGCGCGCGTAAGAGAATCCTCGGCCGCAAAGGCATGGATGCGGAAATCGGATTGCTCCAGGCGGTAGTTTCGGAAGATCATCGCATTATCGATGAGGATCCAGAAGGTGTGCTCTTCCGAGCCGATATCGGGACCATCCGTCGGCAGTTTGACGTTATGCTTGACGATATGGTGGAGGAACTGTTCGTAGACCTCCTCGTTCATGGCGGCGAAAAGCCTCTTCCAGTCCTCGCGCATCGGCGTGGTCGCAAGCCAGCTCTGTACGGCGGCATGGGTGCGATCGCGGATGCCGTCTTCGAAGCGCGGCATGATGCCGACGGTGAACTCCTCGTCCATGTCGCAGACGTCGACCATGCCGATCATGCGCAGATCGATATCGTTGCCGAGCTGTCGGGCGGCTTCATAGGCGAGCAGCCCGCCCCACGACCAGCCGAGGAAAGCGCAAGGCCGGCCATTGGCCTTTTTGCGTACGGCTTCGGCGTAACGCGCTGTGATATCTTCGACGCGGGTGCTCAGCGTTTTGGTCTCTGTCAGCGAATAGCAGATGAAGCCGGTCGCCGGCTGTTCCGGGCCGAGATAATCGACAAGGCGCATATATTCGCGCGTGCTGACGAGCAGACCGGGGAAGCAGTAGAGCACCGGCCGGTCGCCGTTGCGGCGAAGATAGACCACATCGACACCGGTCTCGTCGCGGCTGCCGTCGATCGCGAGTGCCAGATCGCGCACCGTCGGATGATTGAACATGTCGGCGATCGACAGCGGCCATTCGGGATGGCGCATCTTCAGGCGCGAGACGATGCGCACGGCCATCAGCGACTGTCCGCCAATATCGAAGAAATTCTCGGTGACGCCGATATCGCCGATGTCGAGGATGTCCTTCCAGACATCCAGGATCGCTTTTTCCTTGTCGTTGGCAGGTAGCGCCATTTCGCGCTCTATGCGTGGTGCGGGCAGGGCGGCACGATCGAGCTTGCTATTCGGCCCCATCGGCAGCTTGTCGATCAGCATGATGGTCTGCGGCACCATGTAATCGGGCAGGGCGGTCATGGCGGCGCGGCGCAACTCGGTCACGCTCAAGTTCTCGCCCTCGCGCGGCACCACATAGGCGACCAGAGAACTGCGGCCACCTTCATTGTGAAGGAGGATGACCGCCTCGGCGACCCGCTGATCCGAGCGCAGCACGGCTTCGATTTCGCCCGGCTCGATGCGGAAGCCGCGCAATTTGATCTGGTGGTCGACGCGGCCGGCAAATTCGACAATGCCGTCTTCCCGCCAGCGGCCGAGATCGCCCGACTTGTAAAGTCTGCCGCCTTTCGAGAAGGGATCGGGGATGAAACGGTCCGCCGTCAGCTCCGGCTGGCCGAGATAGCCGCGTGCCAGGCCGCTGCCGCCGATATAGATTTCGCCGATCACACCGACCGGAACCGGCGCAAGGTCGGTATCGAGCACATAAATACGCCGATCGCCCACGCCGCGACCGATCGGCGCGACTGTCCCCTCGAAGCGGGTTCCGGCCGGAATTTTCCAGATCATCGGCGTCATGATCGTTTCGGTCGGACCGTAACCGTTGATGAGCAGCTGGGCCTTCAGGTTTTCGGTAATCATGTCGAACACCGCCTGCGACAGGGCTTCGCCGCCGAAGGAATAGAGCCGCAACCGCGGTATTTCGCTGTTCTCGCCGGCATATTCCGCAAGGCCGCGCACATAGCTGGTGGGCAGGCTGGCATTGTTGACGCCGTGTCGCTTCATCATCGCGAATGCATCTTCGGGCGTCGCAAGCTTGTCTTGCGTCAGCACCACGCCGCCGCCAGCCATCAGCGGTACGATCCAGCGCTCGTGACCACCGTCGGAGGTGAAGGGAAGCACAGGATATTCGCAGGACCCCTCGCTCATCTCGTAGATGCGCAGGGTCGCCTTGCAATGGTGCGCCAGTGGGCCGTGCTCGACCGCGACGCCCTTCGGTATGCCCGTCGAGCCTGAGGTGTAAATCACATAGGCAAGCTGCTTTGGGGCAATCGTCGTTGCCGGTGCGTCGACGCTCTCCGTGGACAGGTCGGTGGCGTCGAGATTGAGGTAGGGTGTCGCTATATCGCTCGGCAGGTTGCCGATGTGTTTCGTTCGGGAAATGACGAGCGAAAGGCCCGGGGCTGTCAGGATGTGACGATTGCGCGCCTCCGGATGATCCGGCTCGACTGGGGTGAACGCGCCGCCCGACTTGAAGACGGCAAGAATGGCAATGATGGCATCGATCGATTTTTCAAGGGCGATGGCCACGCGCTTTTCCGGGCTGATCCCCATCGCGATCAATCGATGAGCCAGCCGGTTGGCGGCAGCTTCGAGCTCGCCATGTGTTACCGATTTTTCGCCCTGCGCGACGGCAAAGGCGTTCGGCCGTCGCTTCGCCTGTGCTGAGATGACCTCGTGGATAGGCGTGCCGTCGTCGGGCTCCGGCGCGTCGGGGTAGGGTGCTGAAAGCCTGTCCAGCTCTTCCAACGACACAAAGGCAATATGTTTGACCTGCGTGCCGGGATTGGCATTCAACTGCGCAAGTGCCATGGCAAGATCGTCGGCGAAGCGTATGATCTGCTTTCGATCATGCTTCTGTGGGTCAAAGCCGATGCCGATACGCAGTTTGCCGACGGATGCCGGTGAAACGGTGACGACCAGATCGGCATCGCGGCGTGCCGGCGGTTCGATGGGGCTGCGTGCCGCAACTTCGTTCGAGGTTGCTTGCGGGAGGCGCGAGGGCGGGCGCACATCGAGGAGTGTCTTGACGAGGCCGGTGGTGTCGAAGAATTCGTCCCGTCGTATTAGCGCATCGGCAAGAGCCTCGAAAGGCAGGAATTGCCGGGTCGCCGTATCGATTTCCTTGACGAATGCGTCGTGAACGCCCTTGAGCGTCATGGTGCCGTCGAGTTCCGGCGTCAGGATCAACACATCTTCGCTGCGGGCGGCAACTTTCTGCCTTTCCGGGCGCGTGACGAGGCCGATCCTTTGAGTGCCATATCCGGTATGGCGCCGCAGGGCGATCCCGAGGGCGGCAAGCATGTCGCGAGACGTGTCAGTAGACGACTGTACCGGCACTTCAAGCATATGCTCGAACCATGCCTCGTCGACCATGGTCTTTCCAGCCGACGTTTGCGGCAGGAGTGACGCAATGTTCTCCTGAGCTGTCAGCCGCTGGAACCAGAAGTCGACCAACTCCGGTCCCGCATGGCGTGGTGCGCCATTGGCAATCATCCATGATGCGGCGTCGGGCAGCACCGTCTCCGCAATATCCGCCGGGCCGTGGCCGTCGATGTTGCGAAGGAAATCCGTCGCAAGCAGGTCGAGCGCGGCGGCGTCGGCAAGGATTGCGTGGAGGGAAAATACAGCGCCGAGCGCTTGCCCGTTTTGCGTCAGAAGGATGAAGCGGGCCGGATTGCCATTGGTAAGATCTATGGCGCGGGCTCGTTCGGCCGTGGCGGCTGCGGTCAGCGCTTCGTCCAGGTTTTCGCCGGCAGTCAACTCCGTCTCAAGGACGTCGACGAAGCGGCCGTTTTTCAGGATCTGTTGGACGGCGCCACCCGCCCGAGCTTCGAATTCCGAGGTGATGAGCGGATGTTGGCGCGAAAGCCTTGAAAGGCCCTCATGCGCTGCAGCAAGAGTAACAGAAGGAAAGACGATGGCGAGTATTTGTCGCCCGTAAACGACTTCGTTACCCGTCTCCGACAAGAGCCAGATACGTGACTGCGCCGGCGACAGCGAGCATTTGGCGAGGTGATCCGAGTCGTTTGCTGCCTTGGCGTTCCGATCATGGACAGTCATTTCTTCGCCATTCTCCCTGAGTGTACTGAAATACATATCCAATCGATTGAAATACAATAACATATACGTCTCAATATCTGTGATAGATATTAAGTTTAATCGATTGATATCTCTGACTTCTGGCGCCGATAAACTCGGATACTCCGAAAATTACATCGATGCAGCTGCATGACGAACGGAGTTTTGGAAAATTCAGAAGATTTTCAAAAAATATTTTCGGAAAATATTTTGAATTTTTGCCAATGTCGTTCGTCACCGCAGAATTAGGGCTGTGCTTGGCCTGTCGATCTCAGCCGGCGTGGTTCTGAAGATATGGAGATGAAATATGGATGCTTCCCTGGCGATGAAGGGTGATAGGACGGCGGAGAAATCCTTTGATCTGCGCCTGCCGGCTTCGGGCTTTGAGAGCAGCGCGCTTGCCTGTGGCCAGCCGCTCATCATATCGGCAGGGCCTGCGCCAGGGAGTTTTCGCGTCGAGCATCACGGAGTGAAGGTGGCCTCAGGTCATCTATCGGGGCCGGCCAGCAATCTCCTGGTCTTCGAAGCAATCTCCACGGCAGCCTTGCCGCTTTCTGGCGAGGATATTGTCAACGCCGTGTCGGAAGCTGTTCTGGCATGCAATCCGCACCTGACCGGCTTCGAGATCGCACTTGCGGATGATGATCTTGCAAAGCGACTGCTGGAATCCGGCGCGATCGAGCATAGCGGGGGCAGCCTCATCGTGCGGCCGGATTCCTTTTTTCAACAAGCGAGATCCTGGCTCGGAAGTTCACCCAAGGCCTATCCGGAACTGCCGATCTTGACGAATGGTGTCCTTCATCCGCAGCGGCCGCCGAAGCCCGCCGGCCGCGTCTACAGCCGCTTCATTCCCTGGCTGAACACGCAACTCGGTTTTCATGTCGCCGATATCGAGGCCGATCTTCCGCATTTCCATCGCTGGATGAATGATCCGAGGGTTGCTGCCATATGGGAAGACAGCGGCGATCTTTCCTATCATCGCAATTTCATCGCAGGCCGCCTTGCAGATCCGCGTACGCTGCCGCTGATCGGGACCTTCGGCGGCGTGCCTTTCGGTTACTTCGAACTCTATTGGGCCAAGGAAGACAGGATCGGACCGCACTACGACGCTGATGGCTATGATCGAGGCTGGCATGTGGCGATCGGAGAGGATGATTTTCGCGGAAAGGCCTTCGTCAGCGCCTGGCTGCCATCGTTGATGCACTACATGTTCCTGGCCGATCCACGCACCCGTCGTATCGTCGGGGAACCGATCCATCATCACGTCCAGCAGATCCGCAATCTCGACCGTTCCGGCTTCGCCAAGGTCAAGCACATTCAGTTCCCGCACAAGAGGGCGTTGCTGGTTATGCTCCTGCGCGAGCGCTTCTTTATGGATCGGCTGCTGCTGCCGGATCTCACCGGTTTGCCCACGGAGGATGGGCAGTCTGTCCTTGGCTCTCTGGCGCGGGGCGCCTGATGAAGACAGCCGTCGATATGAACGATCCGCGTATCAAGCGGCTCGTTCTGGCGGTCGCGCTCCCGGCGGTGGCCGGGCTGGCCGCCAGCGCCGGCCATCATGCGATCAACGCGATCTTCCTGGGGGCGCTAGGCCCGGATGTGCTGGCAGGCATCAGTCTGGTCATGCCGCTGTTTCTGCTTGTTGCGGCAGCAGGTCAGGGGCTCGGTATCGGGCTTGCGACGCTGCTGGCGCGCCATCTCGGCGAGGGAGATATCAAAGCCGCTTCGTCGGTCGCCACGACAGCGCTCGCGGCGACGATCCCGCTCGGCATAGCCTTGTCGATACTGATCTATCTCGGCCTGCCGGATTTTGTCGGCGCACTCGGTGCCAGCGACAATCTCCTCGCCCCTGGGCTCGATTACGGGCGGCTGCTTGCTTTCGGGATGACGCTCGGGCTTTTGCAGGCTATCTGCGATTTCATCGCGATCGCCGAGGGCAATTCACGTTTTTCGATGATCGTGTTGATCGCGAGCTTCGCCTTGAACGCGGTTCTCGATCCCGTCTTCATCTTTCTCTTCAAGCTAGGTGCGTCGGGCGCCGCACTGGCGACCATCGTGTCGTCCATCGCTGCCCTTGCATGCTATATCGCTTATTTCCTGCGCCGATGGGGAACTGTGAGCGTGACCGGCGGGGCGATATGCTGGCAACTGCTTTGGCCGATCGCGCGCATTGGTCTTCCCGCTGCCGCAACAAGCATTGTCACAGGCTTTGGCTTTCTGGTCTTGATGCGCGAGGCCGCTGTCCATGGCGGGGATACAGGTGTCGCCGCGACGGCCATTGCCATCCGCTTGATGACCTTGGGACAGCTTCCGTTGTTCGGCTTTTGCCTAGGCGCCCAGAGCGTCGTCAGCCATGCTTTTGGCGCTGGCGATGCTGAGCGACTGAAAGCCGTTATCCGGTTCATGCTTGCTGTGACGATACCGGTCGCATTGCTCTATTCTATCCTGCTGTTCCTGGCTGCCGAGCCGATCGCACGCCTGTTTACGGACAGCCAGGACGTCGTGGATGAGGCAGCAGCCTGGCTGCGGTCCCTCTTTCCGATCTTTCCACTTGCGGCCTTTCAATCCGTCTTGCTCGTTATGCTGCAATCGCGGGGCAGGGCCGGCCTGTCCGCGCTCGTGGGGCTTGCGCCGCAGGGCTATCTGCTGATCCCGCTTCTGCTTCTGCTGCCGCTTTGGTTGGGCTTTGCCGGTGTTGCCGCCGCTGCTGTCACCGCTGCCATTCTGGCTGCCATCCTTGGAGGCTTTGTTGGATGGCGGGAATGGCTCGCCATTCTGCCGACCGATGCACCGGGCCGCCTTGCTGGCCAATCGACACTTCACTCCTGACCCAAGAGGAACGCCATGAACGAGACGCCGAGATTCGATGCCTACCGCCACACCATTCCAGATGCGCTGATGCCGCCGCGTGACGATCCGTTCGATGCGGCGGTGCCGCCGATCTACCAGACATCGCTCTTCCTGTTCGATAGCTACAGAGAGCTTGAGGACGTCTTCGCCGGCCGTTCGAAGAAGCCGATCTATTCGCGCGGCGACAATCCGACGGTACGGCTTCTGGAGCGCAAGATTGCCGAGATGGAGGGCGCGGAAGAGGCACGCGCTTTTTCGAGCGGCATGGGCGCGATTGCCGCCGCAGTCCTCGCCTTTGTCGGGCCTGGCGACCGCATCGTCACCGTGCGGCACGTCTATAGCGATGCCTTCCGCTTCTTCGAGAAAGTGCTGAAGCGCTTCGGCATTACCGTCGACTATATCGATGGCACGGACACGGAGGCGATGCTTGCCGCACTTCCCGGCGCCAAGCTTGCCTATCTCGAAAGCCCGACCTCGATGGTTTTCGAGCTGCAGGATCTGACTGCGATCGCCGAGGTTGCTCGCCGCCATGGCGTCGTGACAATGGTCGACAATTCCTGGGCAACGCCACTCTTCCAGAAGCCGCTCGCTGTCGGCATCGATATTGTCATCCACGCCGCCTCGAAATATCTCGGCGGACAGAGCGATACGGTGGCGGGTCTTGTTACCGGCTCCAAGGTGCATATCGACCGGATCAACAGCGAAATCTACCCCTATACGGGTGCGAAGCTCGCGCCATTCGAGGCATGGCTCGTGCTGCGTAATCTCGAGACCCTGCCATTCCGCATGCGCCATCACCATGAAGCCGGGCTCGAAGTGGCGTCCTGGCTCGATGCCCATGCGGATGTGACCAACGTCATGCATCCGGCACTCGGCGATCATCCGGGAAAACGTACTTTCAGCGGATTTGGCGGGCTGTTTTCCTTCGAGGTCTCGGACCACATCGATGTCGCCGACTTCGTCGACGCCTTGCGCATCATCCGCATCGGGGTGAGCTGGGGTGGGCCTGAGAGCCTCGTGGTGCCGGCAAAGGCCGCGCTCAGCATCTCGCCGGAAACCAATGTCTTCGCGCGCTTCGGCGTCAGCGATCGAACGATCCGTTTGAACGTCGGACTGCATTCGGCCAAGGAAGTCATTGCTGATCTCGATCAGGCACTTGCAGCCGCCAAGCGCTAGCCGGCCGCAGCACCGTTACATCACGAAAGGGGTGGAGTGACACAGTCGCTCCGCCCGTACTATTATTCATCGTTGATCTATTCCCGCCCAGACTGATTGAGACAAGATGACCATTCCTTCCAATGAAACGCTGAGCGCGCTTGCCGCCGAATATGGAACGCCGCTCTGGATCTATGATGCCGCCGCGATCCGCCGCCGCATCGCGCAACTCTCCGCCTTTGATGTCATTCGCTATGCGCAGAAGGCCTGTTCGAACATTCATATCCTGAAAGAGATGCGAAATGCGGGTGTGCGGGTCGATGCCGTTTCACTCGGCGAGATCGATCGCGCGATGCGGGCGGGTTTTGCTGCCGGCAATTCGTCCGGAGCTGCGGAGATCGTATTCACCGCCGATGTCTTCGACCGGCCGACACTGGAACGCGTCATTGCCGACAAGGTCGAGGTGAATATCGGTTCCATCGACATGCTGCATCAGCTGGGTGAGCGTTCGCCTGGTCATAGGGTGTGGCTGCGCATCAATCCCGGTTTCGGGCATGGCCATAGCAAAAAAACCAACACCGGCGGTGAAACCAGCAAGCACGGCATCTGGTTCGAGCAATTGCAGGAGGCGGTGGCGCTGACGCGGAAATATTCGCTGAAGCTAGTCGGGCTGCATATGCATATCGGCTCCGGCGTCGATTACGGGCATCTGCAGCGCGTTTGCGGTGCGATGATCGGCTTCTGCCGCGCGCTGGATGTCGATATCGAGGCCATCTCGGCTGGCGGCGGTCTCTCCGTGCCTTACAGGGAGGGGGAAGAAGAGATCGATCCCGCTCATTATTTTTCGCTCTGGGATAAGGCGCGGCGCGAGATCGAGGCACATTTCGGCCATCCAATCCGGCTGGAGATCGAACCAGGCCGCTTTCTGACCGCCGATTCCGGCCTATTGCTTGCTGAAGTCAGAGCCGTCAAGATGATGGGCCGCAACCGCTTCGTCCTTGTCGATGCGGGTTTCAGCGATCTCGCCAGACCGGCCATGTATGGTAGCTACCATCACATCTCCGTCATTCCTGGCAAGACGCCTCGCGATGCTGCCGGAACACTCTTCCCAACCGTCGTCGCAGGCCCGCTTTGTGAATCGGGAGATGTTTTCACGCAGACGGACAATGGCACGGTAGAAACGCGCGATCTGCCCGAAACCCATGTCGGCGACTATCTCGTGTTTCATGGCGCCGGCGCTTACGGCGCAACCATGTCGTCGAACTATAACAGCCGTCTTTATGCTCCGGAGATCCTGATCGACGGTGAGACACATCGATTGATCCGCAGGCGCCAGACACTCGACGAGCTGTTCATGCTGGAAGCCATCTAGGCGCAGCGCTTTCAAAGCCAAGAAAGAGCCTCCACTTCGATCAGGCGGGGGCTTTTCTGCAGTTGCGAAATGAATATAGTGACCACGACCCTGCGTCGTGGCGCTCGGTCGTTTTCACATTGTTACCGGCCGCAAGGCGCGAAAGTTCTGCACCGCTATGCTGGCCTGGCTTGATCAGAAAACCGAAATCGTCGAACACGCCGATCAATCGTCGCAATATTTCGAGCCGGCTCACGCCGCCTACTATAGCGGGAAGCCCGGCCAGCCGCTGAAGCTCATGCTGCAGGCGCGCAGCGACTTCCTGTCGATCTGGCGTCGCGCCGATTATCGCGAGCATGTGGCGGAATTCAAGCTTCTGGGCCGGCAGCTCATCATCGTTAATTCGCCTGAGGCTATCCGTTATGTGGTGGCCAAACGCCATGAGAATTTCGAGCGCAAGACGCCGCAGATGCGGCGCGCGCTGGAATATTTGCTAGGCGACGGCCTGTTCATTTCCGACAAGGAAACCTGGAAGCAGCGCCGGCCGCTGGTCTCCGATATCGTGCATAAAAACCGCGTGCCGGCCTTCGGCGCGATCATGCAGAGCACGGCAAACGAGCTTGCCGACCGGTGGCAGAGCCTAGGGGAGGGTGCCGAAGTCAACGCTCTGTTCGAAATGGCGGGGCTGACGGCGGAAATCATCTCCCGCAGCGTCTTCGGCAATGATCTCGGCGAGGAAGGTGCCAATGCCGTCACCGAAGGCTTTGCGAGCTACCAGTCGCTGGTCGATTCCGTCAATTTCGGCTATTTTCTCGGCTTCGACGAGGGGCTGCCGATCATCAAGACGCCGAGTTTGAGCCGGTCGGTGAAACGCATTCACCGGATCATCGATCAGGTGATCGAAGATCATCTCGCAGGCAAGGGTGATAACAGTTCGATGGTCGAGCTGCTGATCCGACGGCAGCAACGTAATCCTGAGTTGAAACTCGATGTCGTGGCGCTTCGAAACGAGGCCGCCACCATCTTCATGGCCGGCCACGAAACCACCGCGGCGACTTTGACCTGGGCCTGGTATCTGCTCGCAGGTGCGCCCTGGGTAGAGGAGGCGGTTCATACGGAAATCGACGCTGTCTGCGGCGATCGGATCCCCTCGATCGATGATGTTGCAAAGCTCGACTGGTGCCGTGCGGTCATCGAGGAGACGTTGCGCCTCTATCCCCCGGTGCCGATCCTGGCGCGTCAGGCCGCCGAAGCGGACCAGATCGGCGACGTGAAGGTACGCAAGGCAGCGCTGGTGCTGATCGTGCCATGGATATTGCACCGCACGGATTCGCTCTTCCCCGAGCCGCATCGCTTTCACCCGGAGCGTTTCCTCGGCGAGGCGCGGCCGGCGCCCTACAGCTACATTCCCTTCGCCGCCGGACCGCGTGTATGCCCCGGTCTGCAATTTGGCCTTACCGAGGCGATCCTCTGCCTGGCGATCCTGGCCCAGCGTTTTCGCGTTCGGATCAAGGATGGGCATAAAGTTCAACCGCAATGCCGCCTGACACTGCGTCCGCGTGACGGCATGCCCGTGACACTGCATAGGCGCCGGGGATGACGACCGAGACCGACAAGAAAGTCGCCGTCGGCAAGCGCAAGGCGTGGACCTATGAGCCTCCGAAAGCTCCGCCCCTTGCCGATTTCGTAGCCGGTGGCGACCGGCGTAAGGCATTTCTGCGCTATTGGCTTTACGAGAATATCGGCAACGCCATAGATCTCTTCCTCTATTTTGCCTTCATGTTATTGCCGGCGAGCGTCTGCTCCGATCTCGGCGGCTGGCTCGGGCGCCTGCTGGCGCCGCGCTTCCACAAGGGTGCATACGCGCGCGCGGCAGCCAATCTCAAGATGATAAGACCCGAGCTTGGTGAGGCAGAGCTTGAGAAGCTTTTGAAGGCCTATGCCGATTCTCAAGGGCGGCAGATGGCGGAATATTCCGTGGTGCCGAGATTGGCACGACGGCACGTCCGCAAGATCGGTACCGAAGGGCTGGTCGAGCGTTGCAGTGAAGGGCCGGTGATCTTCATCGCGCCGCATATCAGCAACTGGGAGGTGCTTTGGCATTGCCTTCTCGATATGGGACTTGAGGTCACCATGAACTATGACCCGCCCAAACGCCGCTCACGCCACTACATAGTCAACCGACTGCGCAAGGGCGCCGGCCTCGGAATCTTGAAACCCGGCCGCAGTTTCGTGCGACCGGCCCTGAGAATCCTGGAGAACGGCGGCAATCTGCTGATGTTCTGTGACGAGGGCTTCAACGGGTATATCCGCGCGCCGTTCTTCGGAAGACCTGCGCATCTTGAGGGCAATTACGCGCTCATCGCGCGGATGGCCCGGAAAACGAATGCATTGATCTATCCGGTTTATATTGTTCGGGAGAGGGGGACGAGGTTTGTGCTGAGGGCATTGACGCCTTTCATGCTCCCTGGAAGGTCAGGCAGCGAGGAGCATATTGTTCAGGACGTTGCACAATTAAATGCCGTGATAGAGCCAATGGTGCACTCCTATGCGGACCAATGGTATTTTGTCGATAATCGACCGTAGTGGAGAAACCGCGACACAATTTGAGTGTTTCGTAGGTGGTTTTTCGGATGGTCGCGTTGCTTCGGTCATCTTACAAATTTTATGAATTGTTTGTGACCTTAGGTTGCGTGATTTGGCTTTAGGAGATAGAAGCCTATCAACAGCAAGGATGGTTATCCGCTGAAAAGATTGGTGTGGCTCCCCGGGAGCTTTAGTCGCCTCTTCGAGGGGTGATTGTTTTGGCCGTCGCCTTTGTTTTTCAATGGGCGTGACGGCAATAGTTTTATTGTGCGGCCGAGCGCAGGAATGGGTTTTCAATGACGATATTGGTTTCGGGCGGAGCCGGATTTATAGGCGGAAACTTTGTTCTTGATTGGCTCGAGCGACGCGGTGAAATAGTCGTCAATCTGGACAAGCTGACTTACGCCGGCAACCTGCATACGTTGAAGGGGTTGAAGAATGATGATCGTCATGTCTTCGTACATGGCGATATTGGTGATCGGGAGTTGGTGAGCGATTTGCTATCGATTCACCGGCCGCGGGCGGTAATCAATTTCGCAGCCGAAAGTCATGTCGACAGATCCATCCACGGACCCGGTGATTTCATTCAGACGAATATCGTCGGCACCTTCAGCCTGCTGGAAGCGGTGCGCAGACATTGGGACGGCTTGGCCGAGAACGAGAAACAGGCTTTCCGTTTTCTCCATGTCTCCACCGACGAGGTCTACGGCACGCTGTCGAAGGATGATGCGCCGTTTAACGAACTCAATCGCTATGAGCCGAATAGCCCCTATTCGGCCAGCAAGGCGGCCTCTGATCATCTCGTCCGGGCGTGGCACCATACTTATGGCCTGCCTGTGTTGACAACGAACTGCAGCAACAATTACGGGCCCCATCATTTTCCAGAAAAGCTGATCCCGCTGGTTATTCTGAATGCACTTTCCGGCAAAAGCTTGCCGATCTATGGCGACGGCCAGCAAATTCGCGATTGGCTCTATGTGCGGGACCACTGCAGCGCCATTCGCCGCGTGCTGGAGGCCGGTACGGTCGGCGAGACCTATAATGTCGGTGGTTGGAACGAAAAACCCAATCTTGAGGTCGTGCATACGATTTGCGCGATCCTCGATGAGCTTCGGCCGAAGGCCGATGGCGGTCGCTACAGCGATCAGATCACCTTCGTCAGGGATAGGCCAGGTCATGATCGCCGCTATGCGATCGATGCTCGCAAGCTCGAGCGCGAGCTCGGCTGGAAGCCTGAGGAGACCTTCGAAACCGGCATTCGCAAGACGGTCGGATGGTATCTCGACAACCAGGATTGGGTGCAAAACGTCACCAGTGGTGCTTATCGGGAATGGGTCGGCAAACAATACGAGGTCGACGCGTGAGTACCATTCTGGTCACTGGCGCCAATGGGCAGGTCGGGTTCGAGTTGCAGCGTTCGTTAGGCGGATTAGGCAGTGTGGTTGCCCTGACGCGTGCAGAACTGGATCTTGCGAGTGAGGCAAGCATTCTTACCGCTCTTCGCGAGTACAAGCCGCGTGTCATCGTAAATCCGGCCGCATATACGGCTGTTGATCGCGCCGAAGGCGACAAAGTGCAGGCTATGGCGGTCAATGCCGCTGCGCCAGGAGTATTGGCGCGCTGGGCAGCTGACAATGGGGCCTGGCTGATCCATTACTCGACGGATTATGTCTTCGACGGCAAGAAAGCCGATCCCTATCATGAAGACGACGCCGCTAATCCGCAGTCCGTCTATGGCGAAAGCAAATGGTTGGGTGAGGAGGCGGTCCGCGCCTCCGGCGCTTCCCATGCTATCTTGCGGACGAGCTGGGTTTATGGTCATCACGGCAGCAATTTCCTGAAGACTATCCTTCGGCTGGCAGGTGAACGAAGCACATTGAACGTGGTCGCCGATCAAATGGGCGCACCGACCTCGGCGGCTCTGATCGCAGACGTTACACGCGCGGTGATCGAGCGCATTGCTGGCTCTGATGTGTCCGAAGAGCTAGAGGGTACCTATCACCTCACGGCACAAGACAGCACATCCTGGCATGGCTATGCCGCACATATCGTGCGTCAGACATCGGCTGCCAATGTCAAGCTTGCGCTTTCCCTTGACGCACTCAAGCCGATTTCGACTGCGGAGTACCCGACGCCGGCGAAGCGTCCGGCCAATTCAAGGCTGGATTGTAAAAAGCTGATGGATCGCTTCGATATCGCCCTTCCGCAATGGCAGGAAGGCGTTGATGATGTGTTGGCCAGATTGCGGGCTGCAGGGAATTGAGAGCCGTGGGTTCCATGATGATTTCGATTATCCTCCAAGCCGATAAGACGTAGACAGACTGAAGACGAGACGCTTTATCATGACGAAAGCACGCAAAGGAATCATACTGGCCGGCGGATCGGGAACGCGCCTTTATCCATTGACGCTCGCGGTCAGCAAACAGCTCCTGCCGATCTATGACAAGCCGATGATCTACTACCCGCTGACGACTTTGATGCTGGCGGGAATACGTGAAATCCTCATCATCTCGACGCCGCAGGACACGCCTCGTTTCGAGCAGCTACTCGGCGATGGCAGCCAATGGGGCATAAAGCTGGACTATGCTGTCCAGCCGAACCCGGACGGCCTTGCCCAGGCTTTCCTGATCGGCGAGAGGTTTCTAGACGGCGCGCCATCCGCCTTAGTGCTGGGGGACAACATCTTCTACGGGCATGATTTTACGCGATTGCTGCGTGAGGCGAGTGACAAGAAAACAGGCGCTACCGTTTTTGCCTACCACGTGCAGGATCCCCATCGTTATGGCGTGGTCGAGTTCAACGAGAGCGGTCGAGCAGTCAGCCTGGAGGAAAAGCCGCGGATACCGAAGAGTAATTATGCGGTTACCGGTCTTTATTTCTACGATGAATCCGTCGTCAATGTGGCAAAGTCCATCCGGCCGTCGCCGCGCGGCGAATTGGAGATTACCGATGTTAACGTTCGCTACCTGAATGCCGGGCAGTTGGATGTGCAGACTATGGGACGCGGTTACGCCTGGCTCGACACCGGTACGCATGAATCGATGCTGGAGGCGAGCCATTACATCGCGACCATCGAGAACCGGCAGGGTTTGAAGGTTGCCTGTCCCGAAGAGATAGCCTACCGCAGCGCCTGGATCACCGCGTCCGAGGTCGACGCGCTAGCACAGCCATTGAAGAAGAACGCCTATGGTCAATATCTCCTAGGAATTCTGCGTGAGCAGATATTCTAATCGCCATGGCGTGCACCATGCCGTTGTATCCCCCGCACGAATATTTGAGCAGAGCGACGAATGAGAGCCATCGATACCGCTATACCCGACGTCAAGATCATCGAACCCATGGTGTTTGCCGACGACCGCGGCTTCTTCTTTGAAAGCTTCAGCAAGGTGAAGTTCGAGGCGGCGATCGGCCGCAGCGCTGATTTCGTGCAGGATAATCACAGCCGATCGGGAAAGGGTGTCCTACGCGGCCTGCACTATCAGTTACCACCACATGCCCAAGCCAAACTGGTGCGGGTCGTCGTTGGCGAAGTCTATGATGTCGCCGTCGACATCAGAAAAACATCTCCGACATTCGGGCAATGGGTTGGCGTTCGTCTCTCTGCTGAAAACAAGCGTCAGTTGTGGATACCCGAAGGATTTGCTCACGGTTTTCTAACATTGAGCGATCATGTAGAGTTTCTGTATAAAACCACCAACTATTATGCCCCGCAGAGCGATCGCGGCATTCGCTGGGATGATCCGCAGATTGCCATCGACTGGCAACTTGCCGATCAGCCGACGCTATCTACAAAAGATCAGCGTCAACCATTGTTAGCGGAAGCGGATTTGAGTACTTTATGATGGAAACTGCAAATGGATTAATCTTGATATATATTGCCGATTAATGATTAATATTGTGACGGTAATCGGTAAAATTGCCAAGAAATATCGGGTAAATTTCTGGATATACTCTTAGAGGTAATATATCTAGCGGCATTGATTTGTCTGGCTCTGCTTTCCATATGAGCGATCGAGGCTCCTGATCGCGTCCATTGATGAGGCGATTAACAGCGGCTGAAGGCTGACGACGGAATGAACGGCGCAGTGCTCCAAATGGGGATGCGTGAGTTTCGCAAAGAAGCTCTCGATAGCGCTGGACTGTTAAGTTTGGTTAAAAATTGGGTATCGGGACTTAAATTTCGACGTAGAGCAAATTTAGCGGGTGAGAATTTTGACGCTAAATTTTACAGTAGTCACCAAGTTCCGCGAATTCTTCAACAAAACGAGAAACGCGAACTACATTTTCTCCATATGCTCGCGCTACAAAGTGTACGTTATCCTTCCCCGTCATTTTGGGGTGGAAGCCACCAGCAAATCCGAGAGGCCAAGAGACACGAACATCTTTTATTATCCGCCCTGAGTTTGGAAACATAGTTCCTGCGATCATGCGCATAGTGGTTGATTTTCCTGCGCCGTTTACTCCAAGCAGTCCGTACGAGAATCCTGATTGAAACTGAGCTGTTACGTGATTAAGTATAATTTTCCTGTGCCTCCCAGTTTTGAAATATTTTGTCACATTTTTTAGATGTATCATCTTTTTTCCTATATTTATTTACAGTGCTTTGATTTCAAAAATCCTTTAATTTAGGAAATTAAACAGGTTCTGTATCCGCATTATCGAAATTTATATTTAAATTGTGGATATTGACGCGCCGTGTAGATTTATACAGACCGAGTCTGAGTGCTATGCACACGAAGACATCATATATCGCGTTTTTTTGAATACAAAGAACTTGTTTCGAACAATGTCTTATTCGTATTTTTCCATACTAAAGTCCGTACTGGAGGTATCGATTAGCGGCCCCAGCGGACGTCATTATGCAACTTCAGCGAAAGGATAGCGCGCCGCTATCTGCCGCAGCACGGGCATGCCTGATGCGCTCCCCGCCTTATCTGCCCAATCCAGGAAGGCGTGGATGCGGCGGGCGACCTTTTCGGGATGGTGCTGGCTGATGTCGGCGATGCGATGGTCTAGAAATGGATTGAGGAAGCGGTCGAGTGTCGTTGCGACATAGGCCTTCGCCTCATCGCCCATGCCGTTTGCCACAAAGCCGGGCAGCACTTCACTTTCGTAGAGAGTATCGAGCCTAGCGCGTATATTTCTGTCGGCCAGTATGGCGCGCACTGTTTCATCCGCCGGCCGGTCTTCGCGCTGCCAGATTTCGGCAAGGAAGGTGTGTCCGAGGTTGAGAATATGCAGCTTCAGGCGCTCGTAAGGTTCGAGATCGTCGGTCAGCACGATGCTTGGGTGCTGGCATGGCGCGTGTACACCCGGCGCGCGCTTGATCGCCCATAGGGCATAAGGTTCCGCGACGGCGCCGATCGGCTCGATCGGCTCGGAAACGATGCGATCAACCAGAGTTTCGGCGAAGGCGGCGTGGTTATCGAGCCAGGTATAGAATTCAGCCGGCACATCGTTGAGCCGAGCGCAATCGATGACTGTCTGTTTCAGAACATGACCGTTGCCTGTCATCAGCTCGCAGGGCAGGATGACCAAGGGACGACCGGATGTCTGCCAGCGCTGGACGAGGAGAGCGGCAAGCTTGGCGGGGAAAGATCGGGGAACCTGACCATCCGCGTCGAAATGATCTTCCTCCGGCCATGTCTTATAGCCGGTCTCGCCGGTGTTGGAGATGACGAATTCGGCATCCTCGGCAAAGAGCTTTGACAGCTCCTTCCAATGTTCTACTGCGGAGAGACCGCGCTCGACGCTGGTGACCTGTACGGTGCGATCGACAGGTTTGCCATCCGACATGCCGCGGATGATGACCGGATAGCCCTCCGAATTCCCGAAGGCGGCGACACGTCCGCTGCGGCTGCTGGCGCCCGAAACCTGAACAATGGTGATGGGACCGACATCCTGGCCGGATTGCCGTGCCTCGTGCACGAAGAACGCCGCATGCGCCTGTAGGAATCGGCTGGTGCCGAACTGGATGATCCGTGAGCTCAAGCCGATACCCTTATATATGAATGCTGTTGGAAGACTATTTGTCGGGGCAGGGAGATGCGAACCGATTCTTTCGGATCTGTTTTTTATCTATAGAAAACATTGAAGTCTTCGACGGTCAAATGTTTTCTATGAGGATAACAGAGCATTTCCATCGAGGGCGAGTTCGATCCGCGTAAACATACGAAGCCCGCCACAGCTGTGCTGATGAAGCTCGGCAAAGAACACTTCGAGTGGTTCGCTCGCCCCGGTTTTCTCCTCAAGCAGATGATGATCAGCGCGCCGCCGGGGCTGCCGCCCGCCGCACGTTTTCTTCGCTCAGCGTCTGGCCGTGGAACTTCGATAGCAATGCAACGACAGCGTCGATTTCCTTGGCCAGTCGCTGTGCGTCCCACTGTCGGGCGACTGCGGCAATGGTGCCGATTTCACGCAGGCCCTGGATCGTCAGCAGGCCTTCGATCGCCATGGTCGTACGCCGGAAGACGATGTCGGACAGATGCACGACCATCTCCTGCCGCGCGATCCAATCGATCTCAAGCGCGCTGTGGCGCGGCGCACCGCTGATGCGCTGGCTGTCGTTGTAGTCCGAAGGGCGAGTGAGGATTGCCGCTGTAGTCGTGCCGTATCGGCCGAGCAACTCATCCGCTCTGCTGACGTCGACGCCGGCTTTCGCGGCGACTGCTTTGATCCAGCTTGTACGCTCGTTGGCGCTCGCCGGGAAATCCCGGCCGCCGCCGATCGCAAGTCGCTCCGTGGACGTCTTGCGGCCGATTTGAAGGCGTGCCAGCACTGTATCGGCAACTTCCTCGGCAAAGCCGCGGAATGTGGTCCATTTGCCGCCGACCAGTGAGATGATAGGGAAGGGGCGCCCAGCCTGCGGCTCGAAGACGGGTGCGGAGTGATCGCGACTGATCAGGCCCGGCGACGAGGCGTCCGAGGCGGGCAGGGGGCGAATGCCACTATAGCTATAGGTCACCTGGTCGCGGTCGAAGCGGAGGCTCGGCAGAAGCGACCTTACGCTGTCGAGGAAATAGTCGATCTCCGGCTCTTCGCAGCGCACATTGTCGGGATCGTCACAAGGGATATCGGTCGAGCCGACGAGCGCCTGGCCGAGATAGCCATAGACGAGGCAGATGCGACCGTCATCGGCTTCGAAATAGATCATATGGCCGTTCAGGCTGCGCACCAGTTCCGGATGATCGAGCAGGATATGCGATCCCTTGGTGCCGCCGATCAGATGGGCCGGTGCGCCGAGAGCGGCGTTGACATGATCGATCCATGGGCCGGCGGCATTGACCACGAGCTTCGGCTTGGCCGAAAAGGCATAACCGTCCGAACGCTGAAAGGTCAGCACGCCATCGGCAGCGGAAACGAGCCGCGTCGAATTTGCCGCCAATGAAGCCTTGTTCGCCTCCAGTCCGTCATTGACCAGCTCATAGACCAGCCGTTCGGGCCGGCTGATCTTGGCATCGTAATAGATGCCGCCGGCGACGATCTCAGGCGTGACATGCGGCATCTCCTTGAGCGCGCGGCGCTTCAAAAGGAACCTGTGGCGCGGCATGACGCGATTGCGCGAACCGAAGAAGTCGTAGAGTGCGAGCCCGATCTTGATAAGCAGGGCGCCGCGGCTGCGCGGGGCGGTAGTCGAGCCCGTCAGCGTGCGAAGGGCTGCCCAGATGCCACGCGTCCAGGAGAAGATCGGCACGAAGGTCGGCAGTGCTTCGACGCAATGCGGTGCGTTCGTGAGCAGAAGGTTTCGTTCCAGCGCCGATTGCGCGACCAGGCCGAATTCGCCTGTTTCCAGATATTTCAGGCCGCCGTGGATCAGCCTGGATGGCGCAGCGCTCGTGCCCGAACCGAAGTCGGCCTTGTCGACGATCAGGCAGTTAACGCCCTGCAGCGACAGATCGCGAAACAGACCGGCACCATTGACCCCTGCGCCGAGGATGACGACGTCGACATCTCCGTCTTGAAGTTTGGAGAAGCGTTGCTGCAGATCGGCGGCCATATCGGTCATAACATCATTGTCCTGGTGAACTGCCGCGATAGACCCTGTCTGCGCGGCGCAATTTTCGGTCTAGTCTTGGGAGCGCTGGGTTGCGAGATTGCCAATCCGCGGCCAGAGCGGCGTCATCGCTTCGGCAATGTCGCGGAAGAGGTTGTAGCGAATGCGGTAATCGGCGCTGCGGACGGAATCCGGATGATAGGTTCTGGCGATCTTGCCGACATCGCGCGGATCGCTTTCCGGGCTGGAATAGACACCGATGCCGGCGCCGGCGCAAAGGGCTGCTCCCCAGGCAGCGGCTTCGTCGGTTTCGGTGACGGTGACGGGCATGCCGAACACGTCGGCAAACATCTGCACGACGATCGGGTTGCGCGAGACACCACCTGCCAGCCTTGCCTGATTGAAGGAAAAACCGTCGCTTAGCGCATCGACGTGAATCTTATGGTTGAAGGCGATGCCTTCCAGGACGGCTCGCAGCATATCACCGCGATCATGCCAGCCGCCAAGCCCGAAGAAGCTGGCGCTTGCCTCGGCGCCATAGGGTGAGCCGAAGAGATAAGGGTGGAACAGCGCGCTCGATGGCCGGTTGAACGCCGCTTGGATTTCGGGGTCGAGCAGGGCGTGAATGGACTGGCCCGCAGCCTCGGCGCTTGCAATTTCGCTGGCGCAGAGTTTGTCGAGGAACCATTCGTAATTCGCCGAGGATGCCGGCGAAATCGACATGTTGTTCCATTGGCCCGGCGCAATGGCATTGCGGCAGAACCAGCGGCTGTCGACGCGCGGCTCCGACGAGAGCGTCTCGTTGATCGAATAGGTGCCGGCGATAACGGCGACGACGCCGGCCGCATAGCCGCCGGCTCCAAGGGCTGAGGCGGTTACATCGTGCAATCCAGCAACGACGGGCGTGCCTTGGGCAAGAGCGGTTCGCTTCGCGACGGCCTCGGTCACGTATCCCACGACCTCGTCGGATCGCGAGGCTGGCGGCAAGGCGTCCGTCACCTCGGCAATGTCGAAAAGTTTCAGCGCATCGGGGGAATAATCCTGGGTCGAAACATCGGTGAAGGAGGTGCTTGCTTCGGTGCGGTCGGTGCCGGCAACGCCAGTCAGGCAGAAGCGTAGCCAGTCCTTGCAGCTCAAAATATGGCCGATCTGCCCAAAACGTTCGGGTTCATTGGCCTTGATCCAGGCAAGCAACGCCGATGGAGCCGAGACATGCGGCAGTTGGCCGGTCAACTTCAAAGACGCGTCGGCAACGGGGGCTTTCAGCCATTGTTCGACGATCGATCCCGCGCGGCTGTCGAGTGAGAGAATGGCGCGTCCGAGCGGCTTTTTTGCCTTGTCGAGCAGATAAATGCCGTCACCGTGCGCGGTTGCGGCAATCGCCTGGATGTCGCTTGCCGGGCGGTTGCTGAGCTTGATCGCCTCGGCAATGGCATCTGCCGTCCGGTCCCAAAGTTCGTCCATGTCGCGCTCGACATGGCGTGGCTTCGGCATGAACTGGGTCACCCGACGGCGCGCAACGGCAAGCGGTGTTCCGTCAATGTCGAAGATGACGGCTTTGGTGACGGTTAAACCGCTGTCAATTCCGAGCAGACTCGGCATTCCCATGACTCCTGATCATGAACGACGAGAGGCGGCCGTTGCCAGGTTCAGCCTCAGGATCGCTCCTTGTCGCCCTTGGCGACGACCACATTGATATTCTTGTTGCGCATCCGCTCCAGATGAGCCGCAGGCGTCTTTTCATCGACGATGACGACATCGAACTCACTCAGATGCGCAAAACTATGCAGCGCCCGCCGTTCGAACTTCGTATGGTCCATCAGCAAGATGCGCTTGGCGGCGCTTTCGAACATCGCGCGCTTGATGTCGACGATTTCGGGAGACTGATGGAAAACCATGTCATCGATGATGGCCGACATCGAGATGAAGGAGACATCGGCCCGCAAGCGATTGATTTCGTTGATCGTCATCCGGCCCATGAAGGCATTGCACCAATTATAGTATTGTCCGCCAAGCGCCAGGAGCGACACGTCATGCATGTCCTTCAGCGCGTTCATCAACGTCAGCGAATTGGTGATTGCCGTCAGCGGAACCTTGGCCGGCAGCTGCGAGGCCATCTGTAGAACGGTGGTGGAATCGTCGAGGAAGATTGCCTGACCCGGCTCGATGAATTGCATGGCCGCCGCGGCGATCATCTTCTTTTCGTTTGCTTGCCGATTGGCACGATAGACGTCGCTCGATTCGATCAGGCTGGTGGCTGCGGCCGATACGATGCCGCGCGTCTTGCGAAACAGGCCTCGGCTGACCAGTTCGTCGACATCGCGATGTGCCGTCATCAGGCTGATGCCGAAGCGCTCGGTCAGATCCTCGATGCGCATCGAACCTTCCGCCATCACCGCTTCAGCGATCATCTGGCGCCTGGCAATCTGGCGGGAATGCCGGCTGTCGCTCGGCAGCTCGTCTTGCAGGAATGATACGGGGCTTGTCTTGTCTGTCACTTTGGCCTCTGACGTCGCGCCTTGCGGAGATTGACTTGCTGCAGCGAACGTCACGCTATAGAAAAAAAGTATAAAGAACAGTTCGCTATCAGGATTTCTGCAAGTTCTGTCTGATGTGCAGCCAGGGTGCCGCCCACTGGGGTCAAGGGATGGGGACGCCGAGTTCCGGCGCCCCCGATGTCATTACTCAGACAGAACGAAGGGTGCCGTGTACTTGTCGACATTGTCCTTGGTGATCAGGATGCAATCGAAAAGCTGCTTTTCGCTGGTGGCACCGGTCTTGCCGGTCTTGATGAAGCTGTCGGCCTGCTTGACGGCTTCCGCCGAGAAGGTGGCGACCGGCTGCAGGACGGTATATTGCAGTTCACCGGCCTTAATGGCGGCCACAGCATCTGGAGAACCGTCGAAGCCGCCGACCTTGACGTTGGCAAGCTTGCCGGCTTCCTTGAGAGCGGCAATCGCGCCGAGCGCCATTTCGTCATTGCCGGAGATCACGCCGATAATGTCCGGGTGAGCCTGCAGGATCGACTGCATCTTGTTGTGGCCCTGGGTGCGGTCCCAGTTGGCAACTTCCTTGGCAACCTTCTTCAGGTCGGGATACTGGGTCAGAACGGTTTCATAGCCGTTCGACCGAGTGGCCGCATTGTTGTCGGAGGGCGAGCCGAAGAGTTCGGCATAATTGCCCTTGTCGCCAACAGCTTCGACCCATTGCTGCGCGCCGATAGCCGCACCCTGGGCGTTGTTGGAGACGAGCTGAGCCTTGGCAAGGCCTTCCTGGTTGATTTCGGCATTGACGAGGAAAACCGGGATGCCGGCCGCAACGGCCTTCTTGACTGCGCCGACCGATCCGTCGGCATTGGCCGGATCGAGGATGATGGCGACCGACTTGTTGGTGATCGCCGTATCGATCAGGTTGCTTTCGGTGTTGGTATCGCCCTTGTGCGCACCGACCGTGGCGGTATAGCCGAGCTTTTCGGCGGTTGCCTTGGCGATGTTGCCTTCCGTCAGCCAATAGGGGTTGGACGGATCGTTGACGATGATCGTCATCTGGCCCGCGGCCCATGCAGCTCCTGTCAGAAGCGGTGCCACAGCAACTGCTGCCATGACGATGCGCAAACCTTTTTTAAACATTAGTCTCTCTCCCTTTTGATGAGCTCTGGTGATGCCGGCGAACCGGCGGTCTTTTCTCCGATTGGCATTTCACCGATCGGCGACAAGTCTTGATGCAGTGTCAGCCGGATTTGGTCCGACGTCCGTACTGGATGCTGTTCATGAGCACGGCGAGCACGATGACCGCGCCGGTAAAGACCGTCTGCCAGTAGGCCGAGACACCGATGATGACGAGGCCGTCCGCGAGGAAGCCGATGACGAAGGCGCCAAGCATGGTGCCGCGCACCGTACCGCGGCCACCCGTCAATGCGGCACCGCCGATGACAACAGCGGCGATCGCCGTCAGCTCATAGCTGGTGCCGGCGTTTGGACCGGCCGAGGTCAGCTGCGAGGACAGGACGAGGCCGGCAATGGCCGCGCAAATCCCCGACAGGACATAGACAGCGATTTTGACCTGCTTGACCGGAACGCCGGAAAGATCGGCGGCGCGCTCGTTGCCGCCTGAGGCATAGAGCCAGCGGCCAAAGGCGGTGCGGCTGAGTACGAGGCCGCAGACGATCGCAAGCACAGCAAGGACGATGACGCCGATCGGGACGCCGACAAGGCGATTGAAGCCCAACCAGTTGAAGCCGGTATTGCCGAGTTCCGGGCGGCCACCGAGATTGTTGTAGGTGAGGCCGTTGGTCATCAGCAAGGCGATACCGCGGGCAACATAGAGAACGCCGAGCGAGGCAACGAAGGCCGGAACGCGCAGGTAGGCGACGAGCACGCCGTTGACCGCACCAACGACGCCACCGAGGACACAGGTCAGCACCACGACGGCCCAGACCGGCGGATAGAGGATGACGCCAAAGCTCGACAGCGTGACGCCCTGCATCAGGAAACCGGCAATGCAGCCGGCAAGACCGAGCGTCGAGCCGACCGAGAGGTCGATACCGCCATTCAAGATGACCAGCAGCATGCCGATGGCAAGGATACCGAAGATGGCGACATGCGAGGCCATTGTCAGGAAGTTGCTGAGCGAAAAGTAATAGGGCGACAGGAAGGAGAAGACCGCGATGATGACGATCAGCGCGAAGAAGGCGCGTCCTTCGAGGATCAGCCGCACGAGACTGAAGTTTCGCCGCTGTCCGTTCGCGATTGGCTTTTTATCTGTGATGTTCGTGACTGACATAATCAGTGCTCCATGAATGCGGCTAGTGCGCGACCACTGCTTCGCCCGAGGCGGCCATGATCTTCTCTTTGGTGACGTCCGGACCGAATTCGGCAGAGATCTTGCCGCGGTGCATGACGATGATGCGATGGGCTATGCTGAGGCATTCGGCGACTTCCGACGTCGAATAGATCACCGCCAGACCCTCCTTGGCGCGCTCGGCGAGCAGCTTGAAGACTTCCGCCTTCGCGCCGATATCGATGCCGCGGCTCGGCTCGTCGAGCAGGATCACGCGAGGATCGGTTGCCAGCATCTTGCCGATGACGACCTTCTGTTGATTACCACCCGACAGCGAGCCGATTGCCGCGTCGCCGCCATCGGTCTTGATATGAACCTTGCGGATGGAGTCGGTCACCAGCGTCCGCTCGCGACCGCTCGAGGTGAAAAGACCCTTGGTAAAGGCGCCGATGCTGGCAAGCGACAGGTTCGAGCCGACGGTCATGGTCTGAACGAGGCCGTCGCGCTGCCGGTCTTCCGGCACCAGTACCAGTCCTTGCGCGATGCGGCCGGCAATGGAAAGACCGCCGACATCGGTGTTGCCGAGCAACACGCGACCGCCACTCGATCGCAGCCGACCCGCCACGCATTCGAGCAGCTCGGTGCGCCCAGCACCCATCAGGCCGTAGATGCAGACGATTTCGCCGGCGCGAACCGCAAGCGACATGCGGTCGACGGCATTATAGGCAGCACCTGACGGACCGGGAACCGTGAGATTGTCGATCATCAGCGCCACGTCGCCTACTTGATGGCCGGTCGGCGGGCTGCCGAGGTCGAAATTATCGCCGACCATGTTGCGCACGATCCATTCGAGATCGATGTCCTTGCGTTCGGCATAGGCGGTCATGTTGCCGTCGCGGAGAACGACGGCATGATGGGTGATCTGCAGCGCCTCTTCCAGGTGATGCGAGATATAGACGATCGACACGCCACGGCTCGTCAGGTCGCGAATGACCTTGAAGAGAACTTCGACTTCGCTGGCGCTGAGCGCCGAGGTCGGCTCATCCATGATCAGGATGCGGGAATTGACGGAAAGCGCCCGGGCGATCTCGACGATCTGCTGCTGGCCGAGGCGAAGATCTTCGACCGGTGTAAGCGGATCGATATTTTCTTCCAGCTCTTCCATCAGCGCACGGGTCTGGCGCTCTTCCTCGGCAAAATCGACCACGCCGCCCTTCATGATCTCGCGACCCATGAAAATGTTGTCGCGGACGCTGAGGTTCGGCGCCAGGCTCAGTTCCTGATGGATGATGGAAATGCCGCAGGCGCGTGCATGTGTGGAGGAGGCGAAAGAAATGGGCGCGCCATCGAGAATGATTTCGCCCGATGTCGGCTGGATGACGCCGGACAGGATCTTCATCAGCGTCGATTTGCCGGCGCCGTTTTCACCGAAGAGCGTGGTGACTTCGCCGCGGCGAATATCGAAATTGACACCCTTCAGCGCATGGACGTTGCCATAGGATTTGGCGACGTTGCGGGCGGCGAGAACGACTTCGCCCGTGGTCACGCCATTGTGCTGGACCTGGCTCATTTCACATCGACCTTTACCGGGGTGATGAGCCAGTTCTTCGGATTGATGAGCTTGAAAACGCCAACGACCGTCGCCGTCTTGCCCGTCAGCTTCTCCGGGTCCAGGCCGCCAAGGGTCGCCTTCTTCATCTCGTTGTTGATGGCAGAACCCGCGTCCTGATATTCGATCTGGTTGGTGAACTGGCCGAATTCGATCTTGCCTGTGGCGTCGCGAAGATCGGTACCGTTGATTGCGGGACCCGTCTGAACTCGAACGGTGATGCCGTCAGGCATGCCGTCGACCTTGAATTCGTTGAGGTTGGCCTTGCGTTCGCCGAACGTGCCAGTCAAGGAGACGGGAAGAACGGGGCCTGTTGTAGTCGCAACGCCATATTTCGCGCCGGCCGCCTTCTTGTCGGCGAGAACGGCGGTGGCGAGCGTCACCGCATCGACGGCGCGCTTTTCGACATCCGTCTGCACCTTCGGGAATTCCTCTGCGCCATAGGCTTCCGGCTGGAAGCCCTGCTCGCGCACGTCGTGCGCGGAGCCGATCTTGATCACCTTGGTATCGGCGGCGATGGCGCCGATGACGATCACCGCTGCGGCGATGCTGGCGACGATCTTCAGCTTGGCAGTTGCGTATTGAGCTTGCGTATTCATGTTCAAACGACCTTGGGCATGTCAGCCGGATTGCCTGATGGAGAAAGGGAGAAAAGTGCCGTGATCCGGCTTAACGGAAGCCCGGCTTGCGCGTTCGCACCGTTGAGCGCTCCGCTTGGCTTTGGGCTGCTACGCCCTCACCGGAAAGGAAATTCAACATCAGGAGCCTCCTCAGCGTGCGGACGGCTGTCTCCTCCAGTCGCCCATCTTGGGTTCACAATCGCCGCATCCATGCGACATTTGTGATATAAGTATGTTAATTTCTGCATTTCATATGTTATAAATCTTTGAGCGTGTCAACCGTGATTTAATGGATCTGGTATTCGATCGGTCCCTGTGGATCTCCGTGCTTCTTGCCTTTTCATATTCGAAGCTTTCGCTCTATGGACCTTATATCGAGGTTCGGCGATCGCCATCTTCTTGATCGATATCACATCAAATTATCTTTGTAATTAATTGGTATAATTATGAAATATAAGAGTGTCGCCTGTGGCTTTCCGCCAGCCTCCCGGATTCAATCCGCGAGATCTCGGTTGTTGGTCCGTGTTCTTGCATGGCGTTGCCAGGGCCGTTCCTTGCCGCGGCTTAACTATCAACTGCACCTATTTTATATGAAAAAAATTACAACACCAGAAAAATATTACTGTATCAACGATATGATTATGTTATAAAGCCGCAAGCTGATTGATGGGTCGCGGCTATGTGTCGGATCCGTTGCGTGGCTGGTGTCGGGTGCGCGCTGGCGCTTCGTTCGCGATCCTCCCTTTGGAGTGGAGAGTACGATGGCGACGATAAATGCGACCTGGCGTAGATTATGCCCTTGGCCGCGTGGGGAGGAATGAAAATGTTTGTGATCTATGCTGATGCGCCTGTCGCAGGGGGCTGCATGGCGGAGCTGGCGTGCAATGTCTAAGAGCGACGGGATCATCATCGGGATCGATGCGGGTACTTCTGTTTTGAAGGCGGTTGCTTTCGAATTGTCCGGAAGGCAGATCGCTTCCGCTTCGGCGCGCAATCGCTACGAGACGGGGGAAGACGGCTCGGTCACGCAGTCGCTCGGCCAGACGTGGTCGGACTGCGTCAGCGCATTGCGCGGACTTGGGGAGAAGGTCGACAACCTTGCTGCCCGAACGGCAGCGATCGCCGTAACGGGGCAGGGCGACGGCACCTGGCTTGTCGGTTCCGGCAATACTCCTGTCGACGACGCCTGGCTCTGGCTCGACGCCCGCGCCGCCGCGACGGTTACACGTCTGGGTGCTTCGGCTGGCAATCGCGCCCGTTTCGAGGCGACCGGCACCGGTCTCAATACTTGCCAGCAGGGTGCACAGCTCGCCCATATGGATCGCTTCATGCCTGAGCTTCTCGATCGGGCAGAGACGGCACTCCATTGCAAGGACTGGCTCTATCTCAATCTCACCGGCATCCGCGCCACCGATCCGTCCGAGGCAAGCTTTACCTTCGGCAATTTCCGTAATCGCCAATATGATCCTGTTGTCATCGATGCGCTCGGCCTTGCCCGCCGGCGCTCGCTTCTGCCCGAGATCATCGACGGAACCGAGATCAGTCATCCTCTGACGGATGCTGCGGCCAAGGCCGCCGGCCTGCTTGCCGGAACACCGGTCTGCCTGGGTTATGTCGATATGGTCATGACGGCGCTTGGCGCTGGCGTGCGCACTGGCGGCGAGAACGCCGCCTGCTCGACGATCGGATCGACGGGCGTGCATATGCGCGCCAAGGCCGTGCCCGATGTCCAGCTTAACGAGGAGGGGACGGGATATGTCATTGCCTTGCCGATCCCCGGCATCGTCACGCAGGTCCAGACCAATATGGGTGCGACCATCAATATCGACTGGATTCTCAAGATTGCTGCGGATCTGATGTCTGCTGGCGGAAATCAGGTTTCTTATTCGGATCTCATCCCCCGCATCGATTCCTGGTTTGCCGACACGCGTGCGACGAACCTTCTCTATCATCCTTATATTTCAGAGGCCGGAGAGCGCGGTCCCTTCGTGAATGCACATGCGCGTGCCGGTTTTACCGGACTTTCGACACGGCATGGTTTTGCCGACATGCTGAGAGCCGTGGTCGAAGGGCTCGGCATGGCAACGCGGGATTGCTACGCGGCCATGGGCGACATGCCTTCAGAACTGCGTATCACCGGAGGAGCCGCTCGGTCGCGTGCACTGCGTGGTTCGCTGTCGGCCGCCGTCAAGGCACCGGTGCGGATTTCGGATCGCGAAGAGGCGGGGGCTGCCGGTGTCGCGATGATGGCGGCCGTCTCGATCGGCGCCTATCAGGACATGGACAGCTGCATTGCCGACTGGGTGACACCGTTGCTTGGTGACGCCGAGGCGCCGGATCCGGCAAATGTCGAGCGCTATGATCGCTTGTTCGATGCCTACAAGAACGTGCGTCAGGCGATCGCGCCGGCCTGGGACAAGCTGGCCCAGCATTAGCCGATACGGGAACCGGCGAGCGAGCGCCACTCTTAAAGATTGAATTGATGATGCCTCAGGCATCCCTAGGAGCATGACATGATGGAACCGGAAATCTTTGATCTTTTCGTGATCGGCGGAGGCATCAATGGTGCCGGCATTGCTCGTGATGCGGCCGGGCGTGGCCTTTCCGTGATGATGTGCGAGAAGGGCGACCTGGCGGAAGGAACGTCCTCGCGCTCCGGCAAACTGGTGCATGGTGGCCTGCGCTATCTTGAATATTACGAATTCCGCCTGGTGCGCGAAGCCCTGATCGAGCGCGAGGTGTTGCTCAATTCGGCAAGCCACATCATCTGGCCAATGCGTTTCGTGCTGCCGCACAGCCCGACCGATCGTCCTGCGTGGTTGGTGCGGCTCGGCCTCTTCCTCTACGATCATCTCGGCGGCCGCAAGAAGCTGCCGGGCACGCGTTCGCTGGATCTCAAGCGTGATCCGGAAGGCGCCCCCATTCTTGACCAGTATTCGAAGGGTTTCGAATATTCCGACTGTTGGGTTGATGACGCCCGGCTTGTCGTTCTCAATGCACTCGATGCTTCGGCGAAAGGTGCGCAGATCCTGACCCGCACGGCTTGCGTCAGCGCGCGACGCGATCAGGGGAACTGGGTCGTTCAGATGCGCGACGAACGTTCCGGCGATGTGCGGACCGTTCGTGCCCGCGTGCTGGTGAATGCTGCCGGCCCCTGGGTCAACGACATTATCGGCCGTGTCGTTGGCTCGAACAGCCAGCGCAGCGTCCGGCTCGTCAAGGGCAGCCACATCATCGTTCCGAAATTCTGGGCCGGTCAGCAGGCCTATCTCGTCCAGAATCACGACAAGCGCGTGATCTTCATCAACCCTTATGAAGGCGATAAGGCGCTGATCGGTACGACCGATATTCCTTATGAAGGCAAGCCGGAAGAGGTGAGGGCCGACGAGAAGGAGATCGACTACCTGATCACCGCCGTAAACCGCTATTTCAAGGAGAAGCTGCGCCGCTCCGACGTGCTTGAAAGCTTCTCCGGCGTCCGGCCGCTGTTCGACGACGGCAAGGGCAATCCTTCGGCCGTCACGCGCGACTACGTCTTCGATCTCGACGAGACCGGCGGCGCACCGCTCTTGAGTGTCTTCGGCGGCAAAATCACGACATTCCGCAAGCTCTCTGAACACGCCATGCAGCGGCTCACCAAATTCTTCCCGAAGATGGGCGGCGACTGGACGCGGGGTGCGGTTCTGCCGGGCGGCGAGATCCCGAATGCCGATTATGTCGCCTTTTCCGACACGCTGCGTGCCGCCTATCCCTGGATGCCGCGTGCGCTCGTCAATCATTACGGCCATCTCTATGGCGCCCGCACCAGGCAGATCGTTGGCAATGCGACGTCGCTGGCCGAGCTCGGCCGGCATTTCGGCGGCAATCTCTATGAGGCTGAGGTTCGTTATCTCGTAGCTTGCGAATGGGCGCAGGCGGCCGAAGACGTGCTGATGCGCCGCACCAAGGAAGGTTTGCGCATGACGGCTGAAGAGAAGGCAGCTTTTGCTGCCTGGTTTGACGCCGAGCTGGCGCTCGCCGCCTGAACCAACAGCCCCTGCCGGGAGACCATATATGCCCTTGACGCTTTCACTCAACACCAACCCGCTGGTGAACCGCTTTGCCGAGCCGGCCGATCTGATCGAGACGGTTGCGCGCGATCTGCGCATCCGCGACCTGCAGCTCACGCATGAATTCATCAATCCGAGCTGGCAGGCGCCGATTATCAGCCGGCTGACGCGCGACATGCGAGCGGCCCTGAAGCGGACCGGCGTCCGCGTAACCTCGGGGATGACCGGTCCCTACGGCCGTCTCAACCATTTCGGCCACCCGGACAATGATGTCCGCCGCTATTATGTCGACTGGTTCAAGACCTTTGCCGATATCACCGCCGATCTCGGTGGTCATTCCGTCGGCACGCAGTTCGCGATCTTCACCTACAAGGACTATGACGATCCGGTCCGACGCGAGGAGCTGATTGAGATCGCCATCGACTGCTGGGGCGAGGTGGCCGAGCATGCCCGCGCCGCCGGCCTCTCTTATATTTTCTGGGAGCCGATGAGCATCGGCCGCGAATTCGGCGAGACCATCGAGGCTTGCGTTTCGCTGCAGGGCAGATTGACGAAGGCCCCTTTCGCCATCCCCATGTGGATGATGGCCGATATCGATCATGGCGATGTCACCTCGTCCAATCCCGATGATTATGATCCTTATGCCTGGGCGCGTGCGGTCCCCAAGGTCTCGCCGATCATCCATATCAAGCAGAGCCTGATGGATAAGGGTGGGCATCGCCCCTTCACTGCGGAATTCAATGCCAAGGGCCGTATCCAGCCGGAGCCGCTGCTGAAGGCTTTTGCCGAAGGCGGCGCCAGGGATAACGAAATCTGCCTGGAACTCTCCTTCAAGGAGCGCGAGCCCAACGATCGCCAGGTCATCTCGCAGATTGCCGAAAGTATCGCCTTCTGGGCGCCTCATATCGACACGGGCGCCAGCGACTTGCATATCTAGCCGCTGGAGCGGCCGAGTCCCGATTCCGTGGGGTAGCTCTTATTCTCCGATCGGAGAGGTTGCCGGGATCGGGAACGTGCCGGAAAAAGACAGGCGAGAGATCATGCGGAGTGAAATGAAAAGGAACGGTCGATGACGGATGCAGATGCCTCGCTTGCCGTGCGGGCGGCCTGGTTGCACTATGCCGGCGGACTGACCCAGTCTGAGGTGGCAAAGCGTCTCGGCGTTCCCTCGGTGAAGGCGCACCGACTGATCGCGCGTGCCGTCGCCGAAGGCGTCGTCAAGGTGACGATCGATGGCGATATCGTCGAATGCGTCGAGCTTGAGACGCAGATCGCGGCACGCTTCGGCCTGCAATATTGCGAGGTCGCGCCCGATCTCGGTGAAGAAGGCTTCGAGTTTCGAGCACTCGGACAGGCAGGCGCCGGTTTCTTGCGCCGGGAGATCGAGAGTGGCAACAACAAGGTCATCGGCCTCGGCCATGGCCGAACATTGTCTTCGGCCGTCCATCACATGGCACGCGTCAGCGCCAAGGATTTGCGTTTCGTCTCGCTGCTCGGCGGCTTGACGCGAAACTATGCGGCCAACCCCTATGACGTGATGCATCGCATCGCCGAAAAGACCGGGATGCAATCGCATGTCATGCCGGTGCCCTTCTTCGCCAATACGAGGGAAGACCGCGACGTGCTGCTTGCCCAGCGTGGCGTGAAGGAAGTCTTCGATCTTGCAAACGGCGCCGATCTCAAGCTCGTCGGTCTCGGCACCGTCGATACGGATGCGCAGCTTGTCTTGTCGGGCATGGTCGAGCCGAAGGAGATCAAGGAGATTACCGCGGCCGGCGGCGTTGGCGAAATTCTCGGCCATTTCTTTGATGCCGACGGCAATATCCTTGAGACCACGCTGACCTCTCGCACATTGTCTGCCTCCTTGCCGCGCACGAAGGGCGAGCGGCTGGTGGCGCTTTCCGGCGGATTGCCGAAGGTCGAGGCCATCCGCGCCGTCCTCAAAAGCCGCTGTCTTTATGGTCTGATCACGGACGAGAAAACGGCGCGGACATTGCTGAAGGATCAGGTGTGATCCTGTCTGTGGAAACACGAATTCATCTCAATGTAACAATAGAAATGTTGAATTGTGAGATTTTAGTGTTATATTTTTCTGAGTTCCATTTCGGGCCAATGGCCGGAGTGCAAGGTGAAACGCGAAGAGCGCCAGCAATCGATCATCAATCTGCTCGTCGAGCATAAGACCGTCGATCTCGACGATCTGGCCGACCGTTTCGTCGTGTCCAAGATGACGATCCACCGCGATCTCGACGATCTCGAGCAGGCTGGCGTGCTGCGCAAGGTTCGCGGTGGCGCGACCATCGATGCTGGCACCCAGTTCGAAAGCGACTTCCGTTTCCGCGAGCGCCAGGACCATGACGAAAAGCTCGCCATGGCACGCTCAGCGCTCGATCTGGTCGAGCCCGGCATGACCGTCATGATCAATGACGGATCCATGGCCGCCGTTCTCGGCGAGATGCTGCTGCAAAAGCGGCCCCTGACGCTGATCACCAACAATGCTGCAATCATAGACCGCATGAAGAGCGAAAGCGGCATCACGCTCATCGCGCTCGGCGGCGTCTATTCCGCCAAGTTCAATGCCTTTTTGGGCGTCGTCACCGAAGAGGCATTGTCGCGGCTGCGCGCTGATATCGCCTTCCTGTCGACGCCAGCCGTTTCCGGCAAGCTTGCCTATCACATGGATGATAATGTCGTGCGCACGAAGCGGGCAATGATTGCATCGGCCGCTAAAAGCTGCCTGCTCGTCAGCCATCAGCGCATCGGGCATACCGCCCTGCATGTGATGGCCGATCTTACCGATTTCGATGCCGTGATTACCGATCACGTGCCAGATGCCGCCATTGCCGAGCAATTTCGCCGCGACGGCATCGCCCTTACCATCGCCTCGAACCAGGATATGACATGACAGAGAAGCCTCGCTATTGGATCGGCACGAGCTGGAAGATGAACAAGACGCTTGCCGAGGCGCGCGCCTTTGCTGAAGCGCTGTATGCCGCCGATGCCTTGCGCGATCCCCGCATCCAGCGCTTCATCATTCCGCCGTTCACCGCCGTGCGCGAGGTCAAGTCGATCCTGTCGGAAAGCTCAGTCAAGGTCGGCGCTCAGAACATGCATTGGGCCGATCAGGGCGCCTGGACGGGGGAAATCTCTCCGCTGATGCTGAAGGATTGCAATCTCGACATCGTCGAGCTCGGTCATTCGGAGCGTCGCGAGTTTTTTGGCGAGACCAATGAGACCGTCGGCCTGAAGACCGAAGCAGCCGTCCGTCACGGATTGATCCCGCTCATCTGCATCGGCGAGACATTGGCCGACCGCGAGAGCGGCCGCGCAACGGAAATCCTGAGCGAGCAGGTTATTGGAGCTCTATCGAAGCTCTCGGATGAGCAGAAGCGGGCTGAAATTCTGCTCGCCTATGAGCCGGTCTGGGCGATCGGCGAAAAGGGGATACCCGCCGAGCCTTCCTATGCCGATGCGCGCCAGGCCGAAATCATTGCGGTCGCGCGAAAGGTGCTCGGCCGAAAGATTCCATGCCTCTACGGCGGATCAGTCAATCCGCAAAATTGTGAAGAACTCATATCCTGCCCGCACGTAGACGGGCTCTTTATCGGCCGCTCGGCCTGGAACGTCGAAGGCTACCTCGACATTCTCGCCAAGTGCGCCGCCAAACTCTAGGAGACATATCATGAAGCTTGCTATTGCTGGAGATAGCGCCGGCGAAGGCCTCGCCAAGGTTCTCGCCGATCATCTGAAGGACCGTTTCGAGGTGAGCGAAGTGTCGCGCACTGATGAAGGCCCGGATGCATTTTATGCCAATCTCGCCGACCGCGTCGCCTCCGGCGTCGTCGATGGCACCTATGACAAAGCGATCCTCGTCTGTGGTACGGGCATCGGTGTCTGCATCTCGGCCAACAAGGTGCCGGGTATTCGCGCCGCACTCACCCATGATACCTATTCGGCAGAGCGCGCAGCGCTCTCGAACAACGCCCAGATCATCACCATGGGCGCCCGCGTCATCGGCACCGAACTCGCCAAGACAATCGCCGACGCCTTCCTGGCGCAGACCTTTGACGAGAACGGCCGTTCGGCCGGCAACGTCAAGGCCATGAACGAGGTCGATGCGAAGTACAACGCCCGTTAAGGGCAGCTTCCATCTGAAGCGGTGAAATCGAGCGGTGTGGCGAGCCTGGGCAGTGTCGCACCGCTTGTTGGATGGTCGTCTCGCAACTGAAATCAGCCCTAAAGATCGGGCGGGAGCGCTTAACGTGCTTCCGCCCGATATTCTATAGTGATCCTGCCGCCAGATCATGGATCGACGGCAAGCCAGCGATCTTGCTCAAGCGACAGCGTCGTGCGCGGCGACGCACACAGCGTCGAATTCAAGCGCGTGTACTTGCATATCGATCAGTACCGGCCTTCGACGCCTGGGATTTCTGTCGCCTGATGCGACCGGGCCGGGTCAGGCCGCCGGTGCCAATGGTTGCGTGGCCGCTTGATGGCGCGCCCAAGCGATACCGTCGTCGAGCGAGGTCGCTCGGTAAGCCAGATCGGTACCACCGGAAAATGCGGCCATGAACCGACGTATCTTGCCATAGCTATTGTCCAGTACTGCGTGCGGTCGCCCAAGCAGGATCGAGCAGATGTGGACATGCAGCCGGTCCGTGACGATCGCCCGGCCACGGGAGATCTGGCGGATGCCGCGCCGCAGTCGGTTATGCGCTGCCGCGTCGAGTTTGCGCAGGCGTATTTCTGCCGGCTTGAGGGCCAGCAATGCCGTCGCCGCACCGAACGCCTTGGAGATGCGCACACGCTTGGCGGATTCAGTCGTCCAATCCTCCTTCGGAATATCGGGATAGGCAGAAAGATTGGCATCTCCCACCTTCTCGAGATCGGATCGAAGCATGGCAAGCACCGGAAATTCCGGTTCATCAGGCTGGATCGTTCCAATGCTGAAGGCCATATCCGGGCAAAGGCGCACTTCGCAGTCGAAGTGCTTATGGGCAAACTCCTTCGATTCTTCGTCGCGCACCAGCAATACGAAGTTCTTGTGGCGTCCGATGACGCGGGCACTTTCTTCTATACGTGCCTGGGACTTGTAATGGATGGATTGCGGGAACTGGATCACCTGCCGATTGGGGAAACGCTCCAGTACCCGTTCGCGAAAGTCCTGATGCGCATCCCATATGTCGCCGAAATTGCCGCCGCCATGAATGAAGATCGGGCCGGTCGGCATGGTGCGTTCGAGTTGCTCGGGCGAAAAGTCATCGATCCGCGAGACATAGGTCGGCCGCTTGCCATATCGCCTGTTGAGATAGGCCATTTCGCCCAGCCAAATGGCCGAGTCGCCGCAATTGCGGATGTCAGGAAAATCGAGGATCGCCAGAGGCTCATCATTGCTGATGTAGTCTTTCAGGCAATCGTGGATCATGTTGTCCAGTTTTGCGATCAGCACTTGATTTGATTGTAATGTCATTTCCCCATTCCCCCGTTTAGATGACAGGTTAGTCTCCGGCCAACATCGGCCGCGCGTTTTCAGGCAGGACGAAGTTTCGGCAGCACTTTGCCGAGTATGTTGCGAACCTCCGTTTCAGGACCGGCCGGCCGCTTCATCAACGTCCACAGCAGGAGCGTCGAACCGCAGTAGAGCAGGCCACCAAGCAGGATCAGGATTGCGAGGTGCGTGACGAGCACGAGCTTGTCGTCCGTGTAGGCCAGATGGTTTGAGGCGAGCGAAACGCCTGCCGCCATCACGGCGACGCTTGCGAGTGCCCGAAGGTTCACCGACAGTTGCTTGGCGACGCTGATGCCGGTGAAGCGCCGCACGAGCATCATGTTGACGGCGGTGCTGAATAGGCCGGTGAATACCCGGCCGGCGATAACACCTGGAAGTCCGTAGAGGATCAGACCGCCGATCATGATCGGTACCCGCAGGCAGAACATCTGCGTGTCGCGAACGAAGAGCACGCGCGTCTCGCCCTTTGCCATGCCGAGCGGCTGCACGAGCGAACCCAGCGTCTGCAGCGCAAAGACGGAGGCAAGCGACTGGATGATGAAAATGACCGGCGCCCATTTGTCGCCAAGTGCGAGCCTGACCAGCGGATCGGCAGTCACGGCAACGCCGATGCCGGCCGGAAGGGCCACGGCAGCAACAAGCGCCTGCACACGCTGATAGGCGGCGGCGAGCCGGCCGGAATCGTTGTGAATGCCAGCAAAAGCCGGATAGATTGTCTGGGTGAGGGGCGCTGTCGCCTCCCGTGTCGGCATCATGGCGAGGTTGCTCCCCACCGAATAGTAGCCGAGCTGGATGCCGCCGAGCATCTTGCCAACAAGCAGATAGTCGAAGCGCCAGTTGAGCGTGCTGACGATCTGGCCGGCGGTAAGCCAGGCCGAGAAGGAGAAGAACTCCCGCATATGCTGGAAGGTGATCCTGGGACGGAACGGCAGCACGAGATAGGAAACGATGACATTCGTCGCCTGGCTGATAAGCGTGCCGACGACCAGTGCCCAATAGCTTTGATAGATGATCGCGATCGCAACAGAGGCAACGAAGCCCGCGAACTTCTGTGAAACGGCCAGCACGAACTCCTGCCAGAAGATCAGGTCGCGCTGGAGCATGATGCGCCGTGGATTCGTAAGACCGCCCATCAGCATGCTGATACCAAGAGCGAACATGACGCCTGTCAGTCTGGGCTCATTGAATAGGGCAGCCGCCGGATAGGCAAAGATCGCAAACAGGATGCAGATCGCCAGCCCTCGTGCGGCATTCAGCGTCCAGGCAGCACTGAAATGAGATTCATCCGGTGCGGCATGACGGATCAGCGCCTCGGAGAGCGACAGCTCGGTGATGGTCGTGACGATCATGAGGATGGTCATGCCCAGAGCAACGACGCCGAAATCGGCAGGTGCCAGATAGCGGGCTAATACGAAGGTGCTAAGCGTCGCAAGCCCGTTCACGATGGTTCGAGACAGGCTTAACCACATGCTTCCCTTGACGAGCCGTCCCGTAATGCTGCTCATACGATACTGAAGTCCCACTGCGCTGTGACGTGACCTCGTAACCGCACAGATTTTCCGTGCCGTACCAACGTCTTAGAGCTGGAACGGCTGCGCAAATTATGCAGAATTATATGGTCACTGTGGATGGGGCGGACCCCGGCGTCTCAGCGGGAACTAGTTCGGCGAATCCCGAAGTCAACATTTTCGGTTCATTTTCGCGTCAGTTTTAATTCATTTCCGCATCATTTTATTCGCAGTGCAGCATTTGCGCTCTAGAGGGGGATAATGTCGGCGGGCTCCGCCCATAGAAACCATCCCTGTTTGCAGGAAAAGATGTGCTTCGATGCCGATGGCCAGAACGCAAAAAGCCCGGACGATCGGATGACCGCCCGGGCTTTTCTGTCTGGCCGTTGAGCCGGAGAACCAGTTAGCTGCCGCTTCTGATTGCGAGCCACCGCTTGAATTCGACATTCGTGTCGGTCTGGATGGCGCCGACGCCGGCGTCAAGCAGCGCTCCCCAGACGCCTTCGGGGTCGTTGAGTGCGCGGCTGTCATTGAAGTCGAAATTGTGGGAGACGTCGAGTGTATTGATCCAGAGCCGGATATTTTGACGTTCCAGTTCCTGGCGCCCGGCGGCAAGATCCGCAATGTCGGTAAATTTCACCTCGACCATCGGCGCCTTGAGGGGTTCGATCATTCTGAGGTCCTCGGTGAATTTTCCGGGCCGGACGGGAAACATCGGCATATGCGGGATCGAGCCGAACCAATCGGCGTCCAGCACGGGGAAGCAGCCGCTTTGCGGCTCGACATCCGACTTGATGATGACGTGATCCTCGGCACCCAGCTGCCGCACCGCAGCAATCACCTGTGGCAGTTCACGCGGGAATTTCGTGTCGATATTGACGAAGACGCGACCGCGAGCTTCCTCCAACGCTTCTTCGAGCGTGGGGATGCGTTCATCCGTCAGTGCCGCCATCTCTCCGCCAGCACCGGCGCGCAGTCGTGCGTCGCGGACCGTGGCAAAGTTGCTCGCTCCGACGATACCCTTGGCAGAAGTGGTGCGGTCCAGCGTTTTGTCGTGAATGACGACGAGATGGCCGTCAGCAGTCGCCTGCGTGTCGATTTCGACGAATTCAACGCCAAGCTCGGCTGCAGCGCGGATTGCCGCCAATGAATTTTCAGGAGCTGCCGACCAAAGCCCGCGGTGGGCAATCGTCAGAATGTCGGAATTGGCGCGTGACAGAAGGTCATAGATATCGGCATTGCGGGATAAGGGAGGGGTGGCGGTCTGGCTATGCATGAGAAGAGCTTTCGTGCGCTGTCGGTTTTGAGGCGGGATGAGCTGATTTGAGGTTCGAGTCGAATGTGGACGCCAATGGCTGTGGCCGACGCAGCACATTGGCGCCGATCGCTTGTATGGCTAATAATACACATAAAGTGTAATATTTATGACGAGCGGCTGCGAATATGCGAGGGTTCGGATTGTGCGCAGCCAGACGAGCGGCTAAGTCGGAATGACAGGATCAGGGTTCAGTCATGGCAGCGCTTGAAAAATCCCCACTGGCAAGCGAGAACGAGCGCCTCATCCTCGATATTGTCCGCCGGCATGAGCCGATCCCGCGTGCCACCATTACGGCCCACACCAATTTGACGCAGCAATCGGTGCATCGCCTCGTCGAAGCACTGATGGCTCGCGGCTTGCTTCGTGCGGGTGCGCCATTCAAGGGGGCGCGAGGGCAGCCGAGCCCGACTATCGAACTGGAGCGGCAGACGGTCTATTCGGTTGGTATTTCCGTCAATACCGATGCCGTGACGCTGTCGCTTGCCGATTTCGGCTGCAACATCGTCGATCAGGAAATGCTGAGGGGGGTGCCCGCCGACCGCAAGGCAACGCTTGCAATCCTTGCCGAGAGGCTGAGCTTGATCTTGGCGCGCTGCGAAATATCGCGCGCAAATCTCATCGGACTTGGCTTTGCCATGTCGGGTTTCTTCGTCGGCGATGATCGTCGCTTCAATGCACCGGAGCCGCTGCGCGACTGGTCTCTGGTCGATCTGCAGCCGCAACTCGAGCATGTGTTCGCATTGCCGACCTGGTTGGAAAACAACGCAACGACGGGCGCAATCGGCGAGAGCCTACGCGGTGTCGGGCGCTGGTGCCAGACCTTCGCATACCTGTCCTTCAATTATGGATTTGGCGGCGGTCTTGTTCTGGAGGGGAGGCCCTATCTGGGCTTTCATGGGAATGCCGGGGAATTCAGCGTCATCTACAATCCGGACGAAGTGCTGCGCCGGCCGGCCTTGCAATATCTCATCCGCATATTGCGGGAGAGTGGTGTCGACATAGGTTCCATCGAGGAGCTGAAACAAAATTTCGACCCTACCTGGCCGGGCGTCGAGAATTGGCTCTCCGAGACCATGCCGACGCTTGACCGCCTGATCGCCACGCTTGCCGGGGTGATCGATCCGCAAGCCATCGTCTTCGGTGGCCAGCTACCGCCCGAGCTTGGACGAATGATGATCGCGCGCGCCCGCCTGCCGTCGCAGCGCCCGCATCGCTATGGTGCGGCGCCGCCAGGCCCCCGGCTGGTTCTCAGCGAAACCAAAGGTGATGCCAGCGCGATCGGTGCGGCTCTGCTTCCATTGAAATTCCGCTATTTCCTGTAAGCGTGCCGACCGCCTGTCATGCAGGATTACCGGATGGCGCCGCTTGACTATCCGGTATTTGCCAGCTCTCCGGCAAGTTGGCAAAATAACCCCACGAGGCCCAGGAGAGATCGCCCCGGTTGCTTGGTCGCGTCGCCAGCCGCCATTCCGGTGGATCGGGGAACCCATGCCAAATCTGCCGCATCAAAAGCATGTCCTCGCCATCACATGTCGCATAAAATTCGACATCAAGACTGCGAAGGTCACTTGCCTCGATGCCGAATATCGAATGGCCGGCATCGAAATCGAATATGGAAGCCCAGGTAATCGTCTTTACCGCCCTGTCCTGAAATCCGGCGAACTGTAAGTCCGCCACCTTATCGAGGGCGTCCCACGGGTCAGCCTCCCAATCGTTCGACGTCGAGTTCATGCGATCCACTTGCTTCATAAGCTGTCCGCTCGATCCGCTTTTCGGTATTGAGAGGAGGCAGTCTATGGCGATTTGGCGCGGTCTGCCAGGGAAGCCTCTCTCATTGTCGTTGCCTTGTGAGGGGCCGTCAAATACGTATATCCGGCAGACGGATCACATTTGTTCGGACGTGCTGGAACAGTTGGTCGAGGGGATTTCAGTTCCGCATCATCTATGTTTCAGTATGCTGTCAGAACCGCTTGCTAATGCACAGCCGTATTTTCTGGACGACCGTATTGGCGCGCAAGACTGCAATCATTGTCGGTAATGGGAAGCTGGAACGCGATATCGCCGGTATCGTAGACGAGGCGCAATTCGTTATGCGTTTCAATGAGCCGCTCCTTTCCGGAGGCATGAGCGGCGAGCGCACCGACATGATCATGCTGGCTGCCTCGAGCAAGATCTTGTATCGGCGGCTTCTCGAGCCGAACTTCATGGATAACGCCGCGCTCAAGGCCGCAAAGGTCTTCATGCTGGCCTATCACCCAGATATCATTCGCAAATATCACCCACGACCCAACATCTTCCAGCGCCTGCAGGGTCGGCGGGCTGACTGGACGATGCAGGCAATCGAGTTGCTGGGCAGGGCCGGCAAGGAGATCCGCATCATGCCGCCGCAGACCTATATGGACGGTTGCGGCGAACTCGGCATTTCCGGGCCTCGTATGCACAAGGTCTTTCCCAGCACCGGTTTCCTTGGCATCTGTTATGCCCTCGCAAGGTTTCCCGCGTCCGAATGGGACGTCAAGCTATGCGGCTTTGGCTGGGAGGGATGGAAGCGGCATGATTGGCAGAATGAACGAGCCTGGGTCGAAAACAAGATTGCCAATGATCGCGTCAGCCTGATCGCCTGATCAAACCGGTGTCCTTCATGGATAAGGTTCTGGCGGCTTACTGGCTATTGTCGCTGCCGAGCAACCCACGAAGTTCCGCCAGTTTGTCATTCACCAGCCAGCCGTAGTAATTTTCTTCCGGCAGTTTCTTGCCGCCCGAAGCGTCCGCCGCCTGCCGCAAGGCAGCCGCACGGCGGCGCGGCTGGCCGACATTGTAAAGCGTCGCGGTCAGGCCGGGATTGTCGGTGATGTCGAAGCCCTGGGCGCGATAGGCATCGATTGCGTCGCGCACGATCGCGGCGATATAGATCACGCTGCGATCGGGGTCCATGATGTCGCGGTAGATCGCCTGCGGATCGTCGACCGAAAGTTTCGGCAGGCCGCTCGTCGAATGCACGAGATCGGTGGCTTCAAGGGCCGTCAACGGGCTGATCTGTCCAAGGCCGAAGGTCTGGCCCGCAAAGAAGGGCTGGAAGAAGGCCCGCTGGAACGTCATGTTTTCGTAGGTGACGCCATCGATGACCTTGCCACGAAAACTCTTGTCCCACGTCTCGTCGCGGCATTCCCACAATTCGGCGCTGCCGGTGAAGGCGTTGCAATGGGCAAATTCCGGCTTCTTCAGGAAGGTCTGGACGGTTACGTCCTTATAGGCGAACTTGAAATCGGACTGCGAATAGGCGAGCGCCTTGACGTAGTAGGACTTCACCCTGTTGACGATCGTGATGTTGTAGGTGTGTTCACCCACAAGGGCGCCAACGATGTGGATGGGATCGATCTGGTAGGCCTGTCCGGCCTTCTTGATCGAGGCCATCAAGTCCTTGTCGTCGCGAAGCACTCCAACAATCTTCTGGTATTTTTCGTCGTAAGTCGTGTTGAAAGCCTTGGCCCGCAGCGCCGATGTATTCGGTACGGGCGGCTGAACGCTGTTGCGATTGCCGGGCGGCACACGTACGAGCTCATGCGCGGAACCGGCATTCGTCAATGCAAGAATAAGAAGAAGACCGAGTGCCGGGATTGTCGACAGGCGTGTTCGCATTCGCAAAGTGACTTTCCAAAATATTCCCCGGCGCGGGGACGATCTTCATACGCGATCACTGCGTGAAGGCAAGAGCGGATGCTTCTTCTGCCCCGCGAATCACAATAAACTTCGGCAAAAGCAGCTCTGGGCTGCAGAGGCATATGGGACACCGCCGTTGAAGGTTGCAAGCCCTTTGGCCTTGTTTTCGAGAGGGTGCCGGTGAAACATCTCGTGATCGCAGGAAGCGTCCTGCTTGCAGCCGCTCCGGGTGAAGCTGTGCCGACGATGGCGGATGTTCCGGCTCTGGCCAAGGCGGCGGTCGCGCGACGTATAGAGGTGCCCCCCTCAGCCATCCATATTCTGGCGGCCAAGCCGAGCGAACGAATGCCGGGTTTCGTCGCCTGTGGTCGTGTCGACACGGCGCCTGCCAATGACAGCGCCGGTGCGCAAGGCGCAGAACGCTTCTTTGTCGTCATCCCCGGCAATTTTGCCATTCTGGACCGGGATGGCAAAGGTCTGGTCGATAGCTATTGGGCCGCCAATCACTGCGAGTGAGAAGCCAATGCCTTGCTGATCATGGCAAGCTCTTCTGGCGTACGTCCCGATTCCAGCCGAACCCAATTGTTCGGATTGGCGGCCGTCTGGCGCTTGATGAAGGTGTAGCCCGTCCCGCTCCAGTTTTTGACCGTATCGGTGAGATTGTCGAGGATGAGATCGCCGTCGTTCGTGCGTGCCATCAGGACAAGATGTCCCTCGTTATGGGTGTCGAGAACGACCGTCAGCAGCAGGGCAGACCGTGGCCAGCCTGCTTCCACGAGCAATTTCTTCTTTAGGATAACATAGTCGTTGCAGTTGCCGGCACCGTCATCGGGATAGGTCCACCAGTTGATGATGCCGAGCTTGTAGATGCCGTAATGATCGTTGTCGCCGATGCCCTGGATCTCGTGATTGACGAGGCTGTTGATCTGCTGCAGCTGCGCCCACTGGTCATGATCGAGATTGGCGAATTCCGCGCTCTTCTCGCCGGCCGTACATTCGGCTGGCTGCGCGTTGCAGAAGCTTGTCCAACCAACGGGTACGCTCGCATCCGTCACCTCACGCGCAAACTGGTGTGCGTGTGCCGCGGCAGTATTCGCCACCGGTTTTGCCGTTGTTGCTGTCGAAAACAGCAGGCCGGCAACGAAGAGAAAGCTTGCAGCGACTAGAAGTGAACGCATACGCGGCTCCATGAGTTGGGCTCATGAAATCCGACGCGGTCAAATTTATTCGAAATAAGATTATTCGCATTTTATCGAACCGGTGCTTTTGGCCGGCGTGACAATCGGAGACATTCATCCAAGCAGCGAATTTATGATTTCCGATCGGTTGCGAAGCGTGTTCCGTAGCGGACAAGACCTGAATGTCGACAAAAAAGATATGTGATTTCATCCACATATCGCACTATCGGAAGAACATCTGGCGTGTTTATGATTTGTTTGTCTTAAATGCGAATCTTCATCGCGGATGGACGATGGAACAGCCAGGGAATTGCTCGGGAGGCCTAATGATCGACGATATTCTCGACCGGATGACGCTTGAAGAGCAGGTTTCGCTGCTGTCCGGCGCCGATTTCTGGACCACGGTGCCAGTCGAGCGCCTTGGTATTCCGAAAATCAAGGTCACGGATGGACCGAACGGAGCCCGCGGCGCCGGCTCACTGGTTGCCGGCGTCAATGCGGCCTGCTTTCCCGTTGCCATCGCGCTTGGCGCGACATGGAATCCGGCCCTTGTCGAACGCATGGGCGTGGCGCTTGCCGGCCAGGCCAAGAGCAAGGGCGCTTCGGTGCTATTGGCGCCGACGGTCAATATTCATCGCTCCGGCCTCAATGGCCGCAATTTCGAATGCTATTCGGAAGATCCGATGCTGACGGCTGAGCTTGCCGTCGCCTATATCCAGGGCGTGCAGGGCCAGGGCATTGCCGCCACGATCAAGCACTTTGCGGGCAATGAATCCGAGATTGAGCGTCAGACGATGTCGTCGGATATCGATGAGCGTGCTCTTCGCGAAATCTATCTGCCGCCGTTCGAGCAGGCCGTGAAGAAGGCTGGCGTCATGGCCGTCATGTCCTCCTACAACCGGCTGAACGGCACTTATACGAGCGAGCATCCCTGGCTGCTGACCAAAGTCTTGCGGGAGGAGTGGGGTTTTGACGGCATCGTCATGTCGGACTGGTTCGGTTCGCATTCGACGGCGGCGACTGTCAATGCCGGGCTCGATCTGGAAATGCCCGGTCCGACGCGCGACCGCGGCGAAAAGCTCGTGGCGGCCGTTCGCAACGGCGAGGTCGACCCGAAGACGGTGCGCGAAGCCGCCCGCCGCATTCTGACGTTGCTTGAGCGAGTCGGCGCCTTCGAGAAGGCACCCGACTTAAGCGAGCACGCGCTCGATCTGCCGGAGGATCGCGCTTTGATCCGTAAGCTCGGGGCCGAGGGTGCTGTGCTCTTGAAGAATGACGGCATTCTGCCGCTGCAGAAGGCAGGGCTCGGGCATGTGGCGGTTATCGGACCGAACGCAGCTGACGCCCGTGTCATGGGCGGCGGCAGCGCCCAGATTGCCGCTCACTACAGGATCAGTCCGTTGGAAGGCATCCGTCAGGCGCTGTCGAATGCAAACAGCATCCATCATGCTGCCGGCTGCCGCAACAATCGCCTGATCAATGTCTTCTCCGGTGAGATGCGGGTGGAGTATTTCAAGGGACGCGATCTTGCAGGCGCAGCCCTGGCCACCGAAACCGCGAACAGGGGCGAGTTCTTCTGGTTCGATCTGCCGTCCGCCGAGCTTGATCCCAACGAATTCTCCGCCCGCATGACGGCCTCCTACATGCCGACGGAGAGCGGCGAGCACATATTTGGCATGACGAATGCGGGCCTCGCCAGGCTTTATGTCGACGGCAAGCTCGTCGTGAATGGTTATGACGGTTGGGCTCGCGGCGACAATTACTTCGGCACGGCCAATGTCGAGCAGCGGCAGGGCGTCCATCTGGAAGCCGGCCAGAGCTACAAGATGGTGGTCGAATATTGCTCTTCCTCGGCGACCGAGGAGGGGATCAATCTGACGGCGGTACGCTTCGGCGTGGAAAAGCCGCTTGGCGAAGACGCCATGCTGGATGCTGTTGACAAGGCAAGGAATGCTGATGTCGTTCTACTCTTCGTCGGCCGCGACGGCGAGTGGGATACGGAGGGCCTCGATCTGCCCGACATGCGCCTTCCGGGTCGGCAAGAGGAACTGATAGACCGTGTGGCGGCGACAAACGCCAATACGATTGTCGTGCTGCAGACCGGCGGTCCCATCGAGATGCCGTGGCTCGACAAGGTTCGGGCCGTGTTGCAGATGTGGTATCCCGGCCAGGAACTGGGGCATGCCGTGGCCGATGTACTCTTCGGCGATGTCGAGCCCGGCGGACGCCTGCCGCAGACCTTCCCCAAGCGCCTGTCGGATAATTCCGCCATGGTTGGCGATGCATCCGTCTATCCCGGGAAGGATGGGCATGTGCGCTACGAGGAAGGCGTCTTTATCGGATACCGCCATCACGATAAGCGCGGCATCGAGCCCTTGTTCCCCTTCGGCTTCGGTCTCGGCTATACCCGGTTTTCCTGGGACGAGGCGCGGGCATCGGCAACAAAGATGGGCGCGGAGGGCGTCACCGTGACAATCGATGTCACCAATATCGGCGACAGGACCGGTTGCGAACTCGTGCAGCTTTATGTGCGGCCCCTTGTTTCGACGATCGAGCGTCCGGACAAGGAGTTGCGCGCCTTTGCCAAGCTTCGGCTTGCACCCGGCGAACAAGGGACGGCCTCGCTTGTCGTACGCCCACGTGATCTGAGCTATTTCGACGAGCAGGCGGGAGCATTTCGAGCCGTCGCCGGTCGCTACGAACTTCTGGCGGCGGCCAATGCTCTCGACATCCGCTCCGCCGTGACGATCGAGCTCACAACGGAATGGATTGGCGAAGTGTCTGACCGTTCGATCTGATGTTGCGGGCAGCAGCGGTCGGTGAATTCGCGCGGGGATGAAGGAGCGCGCAGAGCCGCGCCCCGGAATTGCCGCATCTATCTATCGCGCCAACGCGTTTGGATCCATCTAGCGGCGGCGCATGCGCTGGGGCGGTACCCGGCCGGAAAATGCGGATGCCTCGTCTTCTTCGGCGACAGGCTCTTTATGAAAGATCTGTCCGACGGGCTTCGGACGCCCGAGGAAGAAGCCTTGTGCCTCATCGCAGCCTTCGACACGGAGGATTTCGAGCTGATGGTTGGTTTCCACACCTTCCGCCAGCACCGGAATCTCAAGGCTCTTGCCGAGCGTCAGCACGGCGCGAACGATCGCTTTTGCCTGTATGCTGTGGTCCACCTCGTTCATGAAGGAGCGATCGAGCTTGATCTTGTCGAAGGGGAAGGAACGGAGGGTGTCGAGCGACGAATATCCTGTTCCGAAATCATCGATCGCAACGGTCACGCCGAGAGCCCGGATTTGCCGCAGCACATGCAGCGTTCGGCTCTTGTCCGCAATGATAGTGGACTCGGTGATTTCCAGCTCCAATCGCGACGGCGACAGGCCGGTTTCGAGAAGGATCGTATGGACGAGTTTGGCAAGATCGGCGTGAGCGAACTGTACGGGCGAAAGATTGACGGCGATCTTGTAGGGCTGGTCCCATGAGGCGGCCTGCTTGCAGGCGGTGCGCAACACCCATTCGCCGATGACTAGGATCGTGCCGCTTTCTTCGGCAATCGGGATGAATTCCGAAGGGGGCACAGCGCCGCGCTCGGGATGATGCCAGCGGACGAGGACTTCATAGCCGCAGATCTGCCCCGTGCGAACGGAGGTCTGTACCTGATAGTGCAGGTCGAGCTGGTCCAATTCGACGGCACGGCGCAGGTCCTGTGCGAGCGTATGGCGGGCGCGGGCGGCTTCATCCATCTTGGATTCATAAAAGCAGACGGCACGGCCGATATCGGCCTTGGCGCGATACATTGCAAGGTCGGCATTGCTGACGAGGCGCTCCTGATCGATGCCATCGTCGGGATAGACAGCGACACCGATGCTGGCGCCCGTTACCATCTCGAAGTCGTCGATCCGGATTGGTTCAAACAGGACCTTCTCCAACCGGGCTACGAAATCCAGAAGCTCGCTCTGTTCGCGAAAGCGCTTGACGGCGGCGAACTCGTCACCACCGACGCGGGCGACGAACTCGCCATCCCTGACGAGGCGCAGCAGCCGGCGTCCAATTGCCTTCAGTGCCTGGTCGCCGGCCTTGTGTCCTCGCAGATCGTTGATTTCCTTGAAGCGATCGAGGTCGATGCCGATAACCGCGAGTTTTACGCCGTCTTCCTTGGCATGTCCCATCTCGCGCTGAAGATGGTCGGCAAAGCTGCTGCGATTGGGCAGACCCGTCAATAGGTCGTTGAGCGCCATATGCTGAAGCTTCTCGATGGATTCGCGCGAGGCTCGTTCATCGATCATATAGCTTGCAACCCCAGTGCCGATGATGAGCAATCCTCCGCCGGCAACAGCTACGGCCATGGCCTTCAACGCATAGGCATCCGCGATAGCCGCGCCGGTTGCAAGCGGGGTGACCGATACGGCGGTCATTGCCGTAAAGTGAAGCGAAACCACGGCGACGACGAAGAGGGCAAGGCTGGCGATTAAGGAAGCGCGCCAGGGCCGGCGGACCGCCTGATTGAGCGCAAGCGTGGCAAAAATTATCGAAAGCACCACGGAGCCGACGACATAGCCCTGGTTCCATTCGACGATGCCATCGACATGGTAGGCCAGCATGCCCGTGTAGTGCATGATAGTGATGGAAAGACCGACGACTGCTCCTCCGAATTCCGGTGCGATACGCGGCAAGCGCGACAATGCGATAGTAAAGCCAGCGGCGCAGCCGATGGCAGCCAGCAGAAAGGAAGCCATCGTCAGGATCGGATCGAAAGTGACCGGGGCGCCGACCTCATATGCCAGCATGCCGATGAAATGCGTGCACCAGATCGACGATCCGGCCGCCACAGCGGTCAGGAAGATCCAGCCGCCACGCTGAAGTTCGCGCGTCTTTTCGGCCCGCTTGAGTAGATTGAGCGTGATCCAGCCGCCGCTGACGCAGACGAACGCTGCGAGAAGAACGAGCCACAGATTGTGTTCCGTGAAGATGCAGGAAAGAACGCGCACGTAAAGATCCCAACTATAGCCATCAGGGCAAGGACTGTTCCAACGACGGCTGCCGCACCTGAAACCGATGGCGATTGCTTTCGCGGGTAAACACTAAAAATCGGGTAAAGATACCTTGGGCAGATTTACAATTTTTGCGTTATTTTTGCGCTGACGAGTCTCGCGCTTATATTGCATGGCGCATGTCATTTTTCATGAAATAAGCGATTTATGCACGATTTAGGGTCGCTGCATGAAGAGTATCGTATCGAATTTCTATTCACTTCATCCGCAGGGTCAACGAATATATAATGGATTCTTGGTAAATTTCTCCTGAATTTCTGCAGTATAAATAGGAAGTTTGCTCTTATGAGAATTTAAATATTTCAGATCTATAATATAAATAAGTATATTTGAAAGTGATAATACTTTCAATTCGCGAAGGTTTTGAAAATACAACTTATACTACAGAGAGCTTTCTCGTGAAGAGATTCAGGATCTATCCGCAGTCGTTCGGCGCATTGGGCAAGCTTTCAGGGATGCTGTTTGCGGACCGGTCGGGGAATTTCGCAATCACGACAGCACTGGTTGCCGTTCCGTTGATCGCGGTGGGTGGTTTGGCGCTCGATGTCACCGATGCGATGCTTGTCAGAACGGAGTTACAAAATGCCGCCGACGCGGCTGCGGTGGGCGCAATCGCAGATTCATCTCCGGCGGTTGCGGCTGCCATGGCCATGACGAGCGACGGTACCATCACTATCGGTCAAAGCGACGCCAACAAGCTCTTTCTCGGCCAGGCATCAAGCGATCTCCAGAACATACCGGTCAGCGTCAGCGCCGCGGTAACGCGCACGGGAAATATCGTCTCATCGACGGTCAATTTTTCGGCGAACGTGCCGACGACGTTGAGCCAGGTCATCGGAAAAACATCCATTCCCGTCAGCGGGTCGGCATCTGCACAGTATCAGACGGCGAACTTCATCGATTTCTACATGCTGCTGGACAACACGCCATCCATGGGGATCGGTGCAACGCTGACCGATATTCAGACAATGGTGGCAAACACGTCAGACAAATGCGCCTTTGCTTGCCACGATACTACGACGCAAAACAATTACTACAATCTTGCAAAGAATCTTGGCGTCCAGACCCGCATCGGCGTCGTGCGGCAGGCGACGCAGTCGCTTACGGATACCGCTGTGACCAATCGAGTGACACCCGATCAATACAGAATGGCTGTCTATACATTTGGTGCTGACGCCAAGACCATTGGCTTGACCAACGTATCGTCGCTGTCATCCGATATGGCGCAGGTTAAGAGTACCACCGGTGCGGTAGACCTGATGACTGTTCCAGGACAGAGTTACAACAACGACCAGGATACGAGCTTCGATACAATGCTGACGCAGCTCGGGCCGATCATCGGAACAGGCGGCAGCGGCACGACCAGTACCGATCGCCAGAAGGTTCTCTTCCTTGTCACCGACGGCGTTGGCGACAGCTACAAGCCCAACACCTGCACCAAGCCGACAACCGGTGGGCGCTGTCAGGAGCCGCTCGCCAATTCCTTCTGTCAACCGTTGAAAAACCAGAACATCAAGATCGCCATTCTTTATACGACCTACTTTCCCCTGCCGACAAATGGCTGGTACAACCAATGGATCGCACCGTTCCAATCGCAGATTGGCACTGATTTGCAGAATTGCGCATCACCCGGCCTCTATTTCGAGGTCAGCCCGACGCAGGGTATCACCGATGCGATGAACGCGCTGTTCCTGAAGGTTATTCGCACGCCACGCATCACAAGTTGATAGCATGGGCAGGCGATAGGCTGTCCACGTGATGTAGAGCGAGGCGGTTCGACGTTTCACGGAGCCGTCAAACAGCTCCATCACCTTGTTTTTGTATGAGTGCGGACGGAAAGCTGCTGCGCATCTTTCCTGGAATTGCCTAAGTCAGGGCCAGCGACTTCAGCAGGCCCACGATCTTCTGGCGGGTCCTTGCATCCTTGATCTTTGCAAAGGCTCGGTTGAGCTCGATACCTTCTTCGGAGGAAAGGAAGCCGACGAGGTCGTTGCGGATCGTTCGTGCCTCATCGGTCGACATAGGATTGTCGAAAGCCGTGTTGTCGAAGAAATGTGAAATCGGGACGCTGAGACAGTCGGCAACACGCTGCAGGCGACTTGCACCGACACGGTTGGTGCCTTTTTCATACTTCTGAACCTGCTGAAACGTGAGGCCTAGTTTTTCGGCGAGCGCCGATTGGCTCATGCCCAGCTGGCGCCGTTGTGCGCGGATACGTTTGCCGACTTCGATATCGATCGGGCTAGGCGGCTTTCTTTTCGAAATATCTTGCACGAGTTCCTCATTCAGACCGGGAAGCTGGCAATCGAACTGGCAGGCGGTGATGGCGAATGCCGTGGAACTCCTGCATGTCCCCATTGGCGAAGCTTTCACACTATGACTGCCGAGTGCCATGAGAGACGGCAATCGCGATTCACCCGGATCGCGATCCAGCGCTGCATTTCGTGCGTATTTGGTACAATGCCTGCGCGATTTGACCATTCGTTAGCGTGTCGATAGGAACCGAATGGCATTTTTACCTAGCCGAAAGCCGACTCAACGATTGACCTGTCGTGCTGTGTCGATGAAGGCCCTGAGCTTCGGCGCCAGTTCGGCACGACGGGGGAAGTAGAGGAAAAGGCCTGCTTCCGTCACCGCATAATCGCTTAGAAGCTGAACAAGCCTGCCGGATGCGATCTCCGCCTTCACCAGCGGCTCGAAGACATAAGCCAATCCTACGCTTGCAATGGCCAGTTCTATCGCCGAATGCGATTCAGTAACGATCGCCTGGCCCTTTACCGTCACCGCGACATCCCGCCCATCCTCGACGAATTCCCATTGATAGAGGCCTCCGGAGCGGATCAGGCGATAGCCGATACAATTATGGCCGGAGAGATCCGCAAGCGTGTTTGGACGCCCGAAGCGCCCGATATACTCTGGCGAAGCAACGACGACGGATCGGAAAGGAGGGGTGAGGCGAACGGCGACCATGTCCTGTGCGATCATTTCGCCGACGCGGATGCCGGCGTCAAAACCCTCGGAGACAATATCGGTCAGCCTTTCATCGGAGAAGATCTCCACCTCGACTTCGGGATAGCGTTCGGCCATCGCCGCGATCACGCGGGTGAGCGTCAGCGGCAGGCTGATACGGGCAGCATTGATGCGCAACAGACCGCTTGGTCTGCCCTTGACGGCCTTGATGCGCTCTATGCGTTCGTGAATGTCCTGCAGTGCTGGGGTGATGGTGGCGATCAGGCTCTTGCCGGCCTCTGTCAAGGCTACACTGCGTGTCGTGCGCGCAAACAGCGGCTGGCCGAGCCGTTCTTCCACCAGCCGAACGGCATGGCTGACGGCCGATGCGCTCATGCCTAATTCGCTGGCGGCGGCGGCGAACCCGCCGCGGCGGGCCACGGCAGCGACGATGGGCAGATGTGTCAGTAGATCGCGATCCATTGCTGCACAGTATCGCATAATGCATGCGAATTACATGATCTTATCGAATGGCTCGAGAACAGCGAACCTAAACACATCGCATCGTTGCGGGCCTGTTCGGGCGCCGAACACAGCCCGGTTAGCCAAAAAGGAGCATAGCGATGACCATGGAATTTTACACGCTGGGCAATAGTGGGCTGAAGGTAACGCGGCTTGCCCTTGGCACCATGACCTTCGGCACCGAATGGGGTTGGGGGGCAGACAAGGCGGCGGCGCGGGCGATCTTCAATGCCTATGTCGATGCCGGCGGCAATTTCTTCGACACCGCGGATGCCTATACGGGCGGCACGTCCGAGGCTTGGCTTGGTGAGTTCATCGCTGAGCGGGGCTTGCGTGACGATGCCGTCATCGCAACCAAATTCACCATGAACCTTACCGCACAAACGCCGAATGCGGCCGGCAATGGCCGCAAGAATATCCTGCGAGCCGTCGAGGGGTCGCTGAAGCGGCTCAACACGGATTACATCGATCTCTACCTCATGCATTGCTGGGATCGCCTGACACCGCCGGAGGAGGTGATGCGCACCTTCGACGACCTCGTCCGCGCGGGCAAGGTGCGCCACATTGGCTTGTCCGATGTTCCCGCATGGTACGCCAGCCGGGCCCAGGCAGTCGCCGAACATCGCGGCTACGAGCCGATCTCAGCCCTTCAGCTCGAATATTCGCTGGCCGAGCGCAACATCGAAAATGAGTTCGTGCCGTTCGGAACGCGTTACGGCGCCGGCATCATGGCCTGGAGCCCGCTTGCGAGCGGTCTGCTCAGCGGTAAATATCATCCAAGCAGCAAAGGAGAGACCGCCGGCCGGCTCGAAACGGTGCGTGGCACCACCAATCCCGGCTTCCAGAAATTCAACGAGCGCAACTGGGCGATCGTCGCCGAGTTGGAGAAGGTGGCAGCCGAGCTTGGCCGCAGCATGGCGCAGGTGGCGGTCAATTGGGCGATGACCCAGCCTGGCCTTGCCTCGATCATCATCGGTGCTACGAAACTGGAACAACTGAGGGACAATCTCGGCGCCCTGGAATTTCAAATACCGTCCGAGCTGCGACGGCGTCTGGACGAGGTCAGCGCCCTGCAGCCAATTTTCCCTTATTCCTTCTTCGGATCGGAGATTCAGGGCAGCCTGACCGGCGGTCAAACGGTCGGCGGCAAGCCGGCAGGTTACTATCCGGATCTGAATATTTCCGGGAAGTTTGCGGGTGTCAGCTGACGGCCTCGCGAATAGGGCAGCACGCCGATAGGTGTCGGCGTGCTTTCATGAAATGATGTGGGGTGCCTTGTTTCCTCCCGGTTCCGCTGCTAGAGACCCGGCCGTGGCTTCGAAAAGCCATGAAATCCGGTCGCAGCCCACCCGGTCAAAACAAGGGATCATACATTATGAAGACTATCGTCATCTGCTCCGGCGGATTGGACTCTGTTTCGCTCGCCCACAAGGTCGCAGCCGAACATCAGCTTATCGGACTCGTCTCCTTCGACTACGGCCAGCGGCATCGCAAGGAAGTGGAATTCGCTGCAGCCTGCGCCAGGCGCCTCGGCGTATCGCATGAGATCATCGACATCACCGCCATCGGCAAGCACTTGACCGGATCGGCGCTCACCGATGACATCGAGGTGCCGGACGGGCACTATGCCGAGGAAACCATGAAGGCGACGGTCGTGCCGAACCGCAATGCGATCATGCTCGCGATCGCCTTCGGGCTTGCGGCCGCGCAAAAGGCGGATGCGGTTGCCGTTGCGGTTCATGGCGGCGATCATTTCATCTATCCCGACTGTCGGCCGGGTTTCATCGACGCCTTTCAGCAAATGCAGAACCATGCGCTTGAGGGCTATGCCAGCGTTTCGCTTTACGCACCCTATGTGACGATTTCCAAGGCGGATATCGTTACCGACGGTGCCCGGCATCGAACCCCCTTTGCCGAAACCTGGTCCTGCTATAAGGGCGGGAAACGTCATTGCGGCCGCTGCGGCACCTGCGTCGAGCGGCGCGAAGCCTTTCATCTCGCCGGCATTGCGGATCCGACCGAATACGAGGATGCCGATTTCTGGGTTGCCGCGACATCAGGCTTTTCGGCCGACGAGGTGAAGTGATGTACCGCATCACCAAGGAATTCCACTTCTCCGCCTCGCATCAACTCTCGCATCTGCCTGACGATCATCAGTGCGCGCGCATGCACGGGCACAACTATATCGTCGTGGTGGAGCTTTCGGCCGCAGAGCTCGACCAGAACGGCTTCGTGCGTGACTATCACGAGCTACAGCCGCTGAAGCGCTACATCGACGAGACCTTCGATCATCGCCATCTGAATGACGTCTTGGGGCATGATCGGGTTACGTCGGAATATCTCGCCAAACATTTCTATGACTGGTGCAAGGGACGCTTGCCGCAGACTTCTGCCGTGCGGGTCAGCGAGACGCCGAAGACCTGGGCGGAATACCGGCCATGAGCGAAGCGCGCATTCGCGTCAGCGAGATCTTCGGGCCGACGATCCAGGGCGAGGGGATCCTGATCGGCCTTCCCACGATTTTTGTTCGTACCGGCGGCTGCGATTATCGCTGCTCCTGGTGCGATACACTGCATGCGGTCGATAGCGACTATCGCGACCAATGGCGGTCGATGTCGGTCGACGAGATCTGGCAAGAGGTGACGAGACTTTCCGGCGGCAAGCCGCTCACCATTTCGCTTTCCGGCGGCAATCCCGCCATCCAGCCGCTCGGCCAGCTGATTGCCCGCGGTCATGCCGAGGGATATCGTTTCGCGCTGGAGACGCAAGCCAGCCTGGCCAAGGAGTGGTTTGCCGAACTTGACGTGCTTGTGCTCAGCCCGAAGCCGCCATCAAGCGGCATGGCGACGGATTGGGCCGCTTTCGACGATTGTCTGCGCATGGCAGGCGAAAGGCCGCAAATCGCCCTGAAGATCGTCATATTCGATGATCTCGACTATGAATATGCGCGAGAGGCGGCCGCTCGCTATTCACATCTGCCTGTTTATCTGCAGCCCGGCAATCACACGCCGCCGCCAGCCGATGCGGAAGATGCCCTTGTCGATATCGACGGCATTGTCGAGCGAATGCGCTGGCTTGTGGAAAAGGTCGGTAGTGACCGATGGTTCGAAGCAAGGGTGCTACCGCAATTGCATGTGATCATCTGGGGAAACAGGCGCGGCGTTTGAGCAATTGCGGTCGGGCCATATCGTGCCTACGCCATCCATCGGCATCCGAAATTGCATTTGGTGGCCGAAACCAGCAAAGCCGCATCGACGCTATGTCATGATTTTTCGTCGTGATCGTCGTTATCGCCGGTGGTCGATCTCGCCGGCTTGAGTTCTGCATCGAAAATCCCGGCAAGTGTCTTCAAAATCTGCAGGACACCGGGATGATCGCAGGTATAATATCTGAACTGCGCCTGGCGGCGCACTTTCACGATACCGGAATGATGCAGGCGGGTTAGGTGCTGACTGAGTGCCGATTGCGATATGCCCAGCTTCTTGGCCAGACTGTTCACATCTTCCTCATGGCCGGACAGATGAATACAGACCTCCAGGCGCTTGGGATTGGAGAGCTGGCTGAGAAGATCTGCATGATAGATGAGACGCTCGTCTTCTGTGGACTGATCTGAGTACATCGCGCGGCCAATCATTGGTGTTACACTATAGAGCCTCCAGCATCGCGAGACTATAAACGCAAAAGTTGCAAAATTATGGTCTAAATTATTGCAAAAAAGTTGCGCGTTCGCGGAGCAAACGGCCCTCCCACTTAGGCTGATCGCAATTGATCAACCCTTCCTTAGCCGACAACTAGGGTCCTATTGTATTTTGGGAATATGTCGCCGCAATCGATTTGCGATTAATCTGTAACAAAATCGAACGAACTGCCTTGTTTTTGTCCGGCTTTTGACATCGCAGTGCTAATTAAGCGGTCTATCTTCTGGGCTAACGAACAGGAGGTAACCATGACCCAAAGGGACTTGACGATCGCCGAAGTTCTTAAAGATCCGCTGATCCGCCAGGTCATGCGCGCAGATCGCATATCCGTCACCCGGATGGCGGAGCTGCTGCAGGACGCTGCGCGCAGGCAAGAACGCACCTTGTCCGCCAATCTTGCGTCGATCGCACATGTGGCAGCGCGTTCCGTACCGCAAGCCGACTTGCGTTGATATTCCACCATCCGACAGCGACAATCGCCAGATGATCCCGGCGATTGTCGTTGCAGCATTTCCGTTTATAGGCCTCTCTACCGGTGTCCATGCGGCCCAAGAGCGCTGCCTTTTCCGGAGCCTCGATAAAGCTGTCTCATTGCGGCGGCGCTCTACGGATCGTTTCCGAGTGCGATCGCAGCTTGGCATTAAAGTGCGCCGCTTCGATTGAGCGAGATCGCGTAGACGCTGGTGGTTCCCGTCATGAAGAGCTTGTGCTTGCCGCGTCCGCCGAAGCACAGGTTGGAGACCGTTTCCGGCACCAGGATCTTGCCCATGAGATGACCGTCTGGCGCGATGCAATGGACACCGTCCGCTGCCGACGACCAGAGATTGCCATCGCTGTCGAGTCGCATGCCGTCAGCGCAGCCCGGTGAGATCACATGAAATACCTCGCCGCCGGACAGCCGCCAGTTTTCGCCGACATTGAAGACCCGGATATGCTGCGGATCGTTACCATGCATACGGCCGGTATCGGCGACATAAAGCTTCTTCTCGTCGGGGCTGAAGGCGAGCCCGTTCGGGCAGTTGAAATCCGTCAGGACCGCCTGCATGGAGCCGGCGGGATCGACGCGATAGACATTGCAGGGCAGCTCCTGCTCATTCCTGTATCCTTCGTAATCCGTCGCGATGCCGTAATGCGGATCGGTGAACCAGATGGCGCCATCCGAGGCGACGATCACGTCGTTCGGAGAATTCAGGCGTTTGCCCTGATAGCGATCCGCGATGACCGTGATCGATCCGTCATATTCCGTGCGCGTCACGCGCCTGCCGCCATGCTCGCAGCTCACAAGCCGGCCCTGCCGGTCACGCGTATGGCCGTTCGAAAAATTCGAAGGCTCGCGAAAGACGCTGGTGCCGAGTCCCGGTATCCAGCGCATGATGCGGTTGTTGGGAATATCGGAGAAGAGCAGGCAGTTCAGATCTCCGAACCAGACAGGCCCTTCCACCCAGTCGAAACCGGTGGTGATCTGCTTGACGGGGGCATTGCCAAGAACAAATTTCCCGAAGGCTGGATCCATGGTCTCGAAGAACGACATTGTAACAATACCTCCCATAAGGTTACATCGAGAGATCGATGTGTTATCGATAACATATTCAATTGAGTCCGCAAGTCGGGAGGATAGTGCATGAGCCATGTTCTGACGTCGAGTGTCTTGAGCGACGAAGGGGTGATGACGTTGTTGACCGCTGCGATCTCGGCTGCTTCGCAGATGGGGCAGCCGCAATGCATCGTCATCGTCGATCAATCCGGCGTGATGCTTGGTTCTTTCCGCATGCGCGGTTCGCGTTTTCAGTCGCTGAAAAGCGCCACCGCCAAGGCGCAGACGGCTGCTTCCATCGGCGGGCCGAGCCATTCGCTGCCGGAACATGCGCGAGTGCCGCTGGCAATCGCTACCCATGGCGGGATGACGGGTTTGCGCGGAGGCTTGCCGATCCGTGTCGGCGGCACGCTTCTCGGCGGTATCGGTGTCGGTTCGGGTTCCGGAGAGCAGGACGAGCAAGTTGCCCGCGCTGCCCTTGATGCTATCGGCGCCGATCTCGACTAGATCGGATGAGAGCGCGAAATCCATCTTCGTTTTCGATCGGATGGATTTCGCGCCGCTTTCAGTTCAGGTGAAGGCGATCTGTGCCTTCATGGCCTTGCTTCGATCCGAAGCGATCTCGAAGGCGCTGATCGCGTCGGCAAGCGGTACCGTATGGGTAATGAGCGGCCGCACATCGATGAGACGCTTGCGCATCAGATCGACGCCGACGGCAAACTCCTCGTGAAAGCGGAAAGAGCCGCGCAATTCCAGTTCCTTGGCCGTGATCGCCAACATCGGCAGGCTCATGTCGCCGCCGATACCAAGCTGGACGATGATCCCTCGCGGTCTCAATGCCGCAATGCCGCCGGCAAGGGCAGCAGCAGCGCCCGAGCATTCGTAGAGCACATCGAAAGTGCCCTTGTCCGCAGAATAGGCGGCAAGCGCTTCGGGCTCGTCCTTCGTATTGATGACCCTGTCGGCGCCCGCTTGCCTGGCAAGCGACAAAGTGAAATCCGAAAGGTCGGTCGCCACGATCTCGACGGCACCTGCGCGGCGTGCGGCCAGGATCGAGAGCACGCCGATCGGGCCGCAGCCGGTCACGAGAACGCGCTTGCCGAGCATCTCGCCCGCGCGCCGGGTGGCGTGGAGCGTGACGGCCAAGGGTTCCGCCATGGCCGCTTCACCCGGCGTCAGGCCATCGGCCGGCACGCATTGGATGGCATCGGCGACGAGCGTCTCGCGGAACGCACCCTGGATGTGCGGGAAGGGCATGGCGCTGCCATAAAAGCGCATGTTGAGGCATTGATTGGGCAGCCCCTGCAGGCAGTAGCGGCAGGTCCGGCAGGGGCGGGAGGGGGAAACGGCAACAAGCTGGCCGACCTCGAGGCCTTGCACGCCAGGCCCGAGCGCGGTCACGGTAGCGCTGACCTCGTGCCCAAGGATCATCGGCTCCTTCAGGCGCACGGTGCCGAAGCCGCCGTGATGGTAGTAATGCAGGTCGCTGCCGCAGACGCCGCCGGTTGCGAGCTTAAGCTTGACTTCTCCCGCGCCCGGTTCTTCCTCCGGATAGTCCTCGATCCGCACATCCTTGGCGGCGTGGGCGATGATGGCCTTCATGTCTTTCTCCTCAAAGAACGGGTGTCGGCAGAGCCTGGCCGGCGAAATGCGCGGCGAGATTGTCGCGCACCAGCTGACCCATGGCCTTGCGTGTCTCCACCGTGCCGGAGGCATGGTGAGGCTGCAGCAGCACATTGTTCAGCGCCAAGAACCGCGGATTGAGCTTCGGCTCGCCTTCGAAGACGTCAAGGGCGGCCGATCCGAGCTTGCCGGTCTCCAGCGCGTCAAGCAGTGCCTCCTCGTCTATATTGGAGGCTCTGGAGATGTTGATCAACATGCCTTCCGGGCCGAGGGCCTCGATCACCTTCTCACCGACAATATGCCGTGTCGCGGCTGAAGCGGCGAGCGTAACGAACAGGAAATCCGATTGTGTCGCGAGCTCGACGGGATCTGCCACGAAGGTCATGTCGGAGGCGTAAGCTTTCGCCTCGACGTCCGAATAGGCAATCTGCATGTCGAAGCCCTTCAGGCGTTTGGCAACTTCGAAACCGATGCGGCCAAGACCGAGCACGCCGGCACGCCGTCCCCAGACGCGGCGCTTAAGCGGGTAAAGCCCCTTCTCGGTCCAGCTGCCGTCACGCACCCATGTTTCCGCACCGATCATGCCGCGCGACAGGCAGAGCATCATCGCAATCCCCAGATCTGCGACGTCATTGGTCAGGACATCGGGCGTGTTGGTGACGCGAATGCCACGCTCGCGGCAGGCTTGCAGGTCGACGGCGTCGAAGCCGACGCCATAAACGGAAATGACTTCCAGCTTAGGGCAGGCCTCGATCATGGCGCGATTGGCGCCAAGCTCGCCGCGCGTAGCAATGCCCCTGATCGATGGTCCGACCTCGGAGAGCAATTTTTCCTTGTCGGCAGCCTCGAAATAGCGATGAACCTGAAACGCCGCGTCGAGTGGCTCTTGATCCCATTGTGGATAGGGGCCAATCTGCAGGATCGGTGGCTTGTTCATCTTACACGTCCTCCCTTGACATCAAATGTTATCGATAACATAAACAAGGGAGGCGACCATTGTCGAGATAAAAAACGGAGGAAACGATGTCTCTTGGTCTTTTCGATCTGAAAGGGCGGCGCGCCCTGGTGACGGGTTCTTCCCAAGGTATCGGGCTTGCGCTCGCCAGGGGTCTTGCGGCTGCTGGCGCCGAACTGGTGCTCAACGGTCGCGACAAGGAAAAACTTGCCAAGGCGGCTGAAGGCTTTGCAGGCAAGGTGCATGTGCTGCCGTTCGACGCCACTGATCACGAGGCCGCGCGTCAGGCTGTCGATGCCTTTGAGGCTGAGATCGGTGCAATCGACATTCTCGTCAACAATGCCGGTATGCAGTTTCGCACACCGCTGGAGGACTTTCCCGCCGATGCCTTCGAGCGGCTTCTGCGCACGAACATCTCGAGCGTCTTCAATGTCGGCCAGGCGGTCGCGCGGCATATGATCAAGCGCGGCGCCGGAAAGATCATCAATATCGCCAGCGTGCAAACGGCGCTGGCGCGGCCATCGATCGCGCCCTATACGGCAACCAAGGGTGCCGTTGGCAATCTGACCAAGGGCATGGCAACGGACTGGGCCAAGCATGGGCTGCAATGCAACGCCATTGCGCCCGGTTATTTCGATACGCCATTGAACGCAGCCCTCGTTGCCGACGCGGATTTCTCGGCATGGCTCGAAAAGCGTACGCCGGCCGGCCGCTGGGGCCGCGTCGACGAATTGGTCGGCGCCTGCATCTTCCTTGCCTCCGATGCCTCCTCCTTCGTCAACGGTCATGTGCTCTATGTCGACGGCGGCATCACAGCTTCACTCTGATGGCGCGGCACTGCGCCGCTTCGTCGTCATGGGCGTCAGCGGCTGCGGCAAGTCGTCGGTTGGCTTAGCGCTCGCGCAGCGCCTTGCCGGCATCTATGTCGATGGGGATGATCTTCATCCCGCAGCCAATGTTGCCAGGATGAGTGCCGGCATTCCTTTGACGGATGCCGATCGATGGCCCTGGCTCGACAAGATCGGTCAATGCCTGGCTTTGGCGGATGATACGGCGCTGATCGGATGTTCGGCACTGAAGCGCATCTATCGCGACCGGATCCGCGAGGTTGTCGGTGCGCCGGTTTCGTTCATCCATCTCGCCGGTTCAAGGGAAACTATCCTGAGGCGTCTGCAGGCAAGGCGCGATCATTTCATGCCGCCGGCGTTGCTTGACAGCCAATTTGCCGCGCTCGAGCCGCCCGGAGCCGACGAACTCGCGATCACCGTCGATATCGATCGGCCGCTGGATGTCGTCGTTGCGGCCATCATTGCAAGCTTGGAGGAAACGCAATTATGAGCAACAAGGTAGCGCTGATCGGCGCAGGCGCAATGGGCGGAGCGATCGGCGCTCGCCTGGCGGAGACCGGCAATCAGCTGACGGTTTTCGATCTCGACAAGGATAAGGTTGCGGCTCTGACGGCAAAAGGCGCTACGGCTGCCGCCAGTGCGGCCGCAGCGGCAGCCATTTCCGATTTTGTCGTCCTCAGCCTCAATTCCCCGAGGATCGTCCATGCCGCCGTATTCGGACCCGAAGGTGTTGCCGCAGGTGCAAGAGCAGGCACGCTGATCATCGATATGTCGTCGATCGATCCCGATGCGACGAAGGCACTATCGGCCGAAGCGGCAGAAAAGGGATTGCGCTGGGTGGATAGCCCGCTTTCCGGTGGGGCGCCGAAGGCTTTGATCGGACAGTTGACATTGATGGCCGGCGGCAGCGAGCAGGATGTCGCGGACGCGCATCAAGTCCTGCGCCATGTGGCCTCGAACTATACACATATGGGTCCTGTCGGTGCGGGCCAGACGACGAAGCTCATCAATCAGGTTCTTTGCGCGTTGAATTTCCTCGCCGTCGCGGAAGCCACCCAACTGGCGCTCGATGCCGGCGTCGATGCAGCGAAAATCCCGCAGGCGCTGAAGGGCGGGCGGGCCGACAGTGCCATTCTGCAGGAATATATGCCGCGCTATGTCGCCAGGGATTATCGCCGCACCGGCCGGATCGACAATATGGTCAAGGATCTGAACGGCGCTCAGGATCTGGCCCGTAGGACCAATACCGCCATGCCGCTGACGGCCGTCTGTGCCGAGATACACCGCATGCTGACGGCGTCCGGGCTCGGCGGTGAAGATCAGGCTGCATTGATGGAATTCTTCAAAGGGCCGAACAAGGAGATCGCCGGATGATTACACGATATGCACTATTCGAAGGCAAGGTCAGGGAAGGGGAGGCAGAGGCGTTTCGAACGGCTGTCATGGAAACCATCCTGCCGAAGTGGAAGCAGTTTCCGGGTGCCCTCGACGTGCGGGTTACCTTTGCTGAGGCGCGCGATGAAGGCGCCCCGGAGTTCCCGATGATTTTGGCCGTGAACTATCCGGACATGGCCGCCGTGGAGAAGGCCCTTGCAAGCCCGGCGCGCACCGAGGCACGGGCGGCGACGGAGGAGGTTCTCTCGCGCTTTTTCGAAGGACGCATCCATCATCATGTGACGCTGGCACATGAGTTCCAGCTATAGACCCCCATCGGACGACGCTTTCCGATGCGCAGCGCCAGTGGCGTTTTGCTCGCATGGCGGGATACCTGAAACCGCCTCTTGCCATTCTGGGAAGAGGCATATTACTCTGATGGTAACGATAACATAGGCCATTGATGAGTAACGATCGCAAAACGCCTACCATGGCAGACATAGCCCGCGTCATGGGAGTTTCTCCCATGACGGTGTCGCGCGCCTTCAAGGCCGACAGCCTGGTCAGCCCGGAGACACGCGAAGCCATCCTGAAGGCGGCGGAGGAGCTGGGCTATGTCTTCGATAGCACGGCTTCCAATCTGCGCTCGCAAAAGTCTGGCTTTGTTGCCGTCACCATTCCTTCCATCAACAATGCCAATTTCGCGGATACGGTCGGCGGCCTCTCGGACACCCTGTCCAAGCGGGACATGCAGATCCTGCTTGGCTACACGAACTACAATGTCGAGGAGGAGGAGCGGCTGATCGAGCAGCTGCTTCGCCGCAAGCCGCAGGCGATCGTCGTGACCGGCGGCACGCATACGGAGCGCGCTCGCAGACTTCTGCAGACCGTTGCGATCCCCGTGATCGAGACCTGGGATATCCCGACAGATCCGATCGGCCACTATGTCGGTTTTTCGAACAGGGCCGTCATGCGCGATATGGTCGATCATTTCGTTGCACTCGGCTGTCGTCGCATCGCCTTCATCGGGGGTGATGTTCAGCGAGATTCACGCGGCAGCGAACGCAGGCTGGGATTCATTGCGGCGATGCAGGCGCATGGCCTTGATGCGTCGAGATTAATCGCAGCCGGATCGCCGCCGATCTCGATGCGGGAAGGCGCCGACGCCATGGCGAAGCTGATCGGGCTCTATCCCGACACGGACGCCATCGTCTGTGTCTCTGACCTTGCCGCCTACGGTGCACTTACCGAATGTCGTCGGCTCGCAATTCCTGTGCCTGATCGCTTTTCCATCGGCGGTTTTGGCAATTATGAGATCGGAGAGGTCTGCGTGCCGACATTGACGACGATCAACGCTTTTGCGCGCGAGATCGGCGAGCGGACTGCGCAATTGATCCTGGATATCCTCGATGGAGTAGAGCAGGCGGGCAATGTTAAAATTTCCCCGCAGCTGATTGCCCGCGATAGCAGTCGCGCGCCTTAACCTTTGCCAGCGAAACCGCCAAACCTGCAACCTACCCCGCTGTTGATTGTGTTCCGATTCCAGCAGGTGCGGACGACAACATCGGATCGTGAAAGGCTGAATGCATATATCGTCGGCACCGAAGCCCATCGACGTTTCAGCCCGTTTCAATTTCCTTGAAATGCTCGTCTGCCGATCTAGTTTATCGCTCTTACTATTTTGGTCCGAGCAGGTGGTCACTGCACGGGACACCCAGCTGGTTGAATTTGTTAAGTGCGATTACGATGTTGAGTCATCCGCCATTTCGTAAAGTTTTCCCAAGAGTTGCCAGTCGTTCCGATATTTTGGTCCTATTAAATCGTTATGATCAGCAATCTTTTCAGAAGCACTACATCGACACGGCTTACGCAGGTGAGTGGTTTGAAATAGGCAAGGCCGAATACGAGCATATGCTGAATACCCGGCCTCCGATTTTCGTTCGACCGGGTGCCTTTTCGGTATCAGAGTTCAAAGGCGGAACCGTTGCCATGGTTCTCATTACATTGAACGTCATCGCCGACGAGCGGTGGTTTATGGGATTTTGCGATCTTCGAGTATTGAATTGCCCTGAAATGCTGAGGGAGGCCATTGTTGCCTGCGAAACGAATAGGCATTTCCGTCAGCTCGGCCATCAAAATAGCGCCGCGCATCTCGTGGCGGAAAACCCCTTATGCTTCTAACGTCGAGAAATCCGCGCCATTTGGCACTCTCTTGGGATAAACAATCTACTCCATCGCGGCTGACTTCCAAAAGCCGTGATGCATATAGAAAGCCAGATCAGCTTTGATCCTGGCTGCCGGATGGCGGATGGATCACGACATAGATGCATCCGTATAGGCAGCGGCGCTTATGACAGGTGCGCCACAAAACCCGACATTCCATAGCCGGGTTTTGCTGACGCCAGAGAGCAGAATGAAGGCCCCGTTGAAGGGCCCTTGCTTTATTCCGGGCGTGATTACTTGCCCCAGATCTTCTTATATTCGTCCTTGTAGCCGTTGTCCGGATCGAAGGTATTCTTCGGGCCGCCGTCCGACTGGATGTTGTCTGCCGTCACGACATGCAGCGGCGAGAGGTAGCCGGACCACTTTTCGCCGGCGAAGGCGCGATTGAGTTCGTCGACCAATTGCCAGCCCTGGAGATTGAGCGGCTCAGCCACTGTGACCTTCTGGAACTGGCCGGCACGGATGCGCTCATAGGCCGATTGCGAACCGTCGCCAGCTGCGACATTGATCGGCGCATCGGTGCCGCTCTTGCCGGCGGAGGCAAGCGAAGGACCCATGAAGTCGAAATAAAGGTCATTAATCGCCAGCGAATGTGTCCAGCTGTCTCCGTATTTCTGCAGCAGCGAGGTGGTGAGCTGCGGCATGCGCTGCGACGTCTCTGCGATCGGAGTGTCGACATATTCGAGCACCTTGCCGCCGAGCCGCTCGATCTCCTGCTTCATCTTGTCCGCCTTGGCGATGGCGATCGCATAAGTGGAGTCGGTGAAGATGATGACGCCCGGCTTGCCCTTGGCATCGACGAATGCCCAATCGGCGGCTGCCTTCGAGACTTCCATGGCGTCGGTGCTGACATTGGCGAACAGGCCGTTCTTGTCGTCGGGGCCGATGGTCGGGCCGGCATGCCAGGCGACCAAGGGGATCTTGGCTGCCTTCGCCTGTTCCAGTGCCGGGGCCTGTTCGACGGCGTCGAAGCCATCGATGATGATGCCGGCAGGCTGCAGCGCTATCGCCTGACCGAAGGCTGCCGTGCGGCCGCCGATGGAGCCCGCGCCATCGAGGACCTTCACCTGCCAGCCGATCGCCTTTGCCGCCTCCTCGACGCCGTTGCTGACGCCGAGAATGCCGCCGTTCTTGAGGTCGCCTGCGAGCACGACGATGGTCTTGCCGGCCTGCGCCTTCGGACCGGTGGTCGGGCCGTCCCATTTGGTGACCGGGGTTGCATATTTGTCGACGACGGCCTTCGCATCCGCCATCGGATCGGCATAGGCCTGACCGGCGCAAAGCACCAGTGCTGCGGTTGTTACCTGCAGGAATTGTCTACGGTTCATGTCTTCTCCTCCCTTTGGACATTCGAATTTCTGATGATCTTCACTTCTCCGCCGGCTTGGCGGAGAGCTGTGCTGCTTGAGCCGGCGCCATGCGTCCGGCATGGCTGCGGCGGCGTTGGGCGTAACCGGCAATGCCGATGGCGACCAGCAGGGTCACGCCGTTGAACAGAGGCTCGACATAGAAGGAGCCGCCGAATTGCTGGATACCGGCGATGCCGACCGCCAGGATGATGACGCCGATCATCGTGCCCCAGACGTTGACGCGGCCCGGCTTGATGGTGGTTGATCCGAGGAATGCGCCGACCAGCGCGGGCAAAAGATATTCAAGCCCGACGCTTGCCTGACCGATACGCAGCTTGGACGCCAGCAGGACACCCGCGATGGCGGCAAGCGTGCCCGAGGTGACAAAGGCGCCGATGACGAAGCGGCGGACGGGAATGCCGTTGAGCGCAGCCGCCTTCGGATTGGCGCCGATCGCATAGATGTAACGGCCGATCGGCAGATATTCGAGGACGATCCACATGATGAAGGCGAGGGCAAGGACATAGATGCCGGTGATCGGCAGTCCGAAGACCATCGTACCGTTCAGCGCATAAAACCCCTGCGGCAACATGCCCACCACCTGCCGTCCGCCGGTATGCCAGAGCGCGATGGCATAGAGGACCGTGCCCGTGCCGAGCGTTGCGATGAAGCTGTCGATCTTGGCGATCTCCACGAGAAGACCGTTCAGGAAGCCGGTCAGCGCGCCAAGCGCGATGACGATCAGGACGGCAACCGGCCAGGGCAGCCCGAACATCGTCTGCAGGCTGATTGCGAGCACATGCCAGAGTACGATGCCATAGCCGATCGTCAGGTCGATGCGGCCTGCCGCCATCGGGATCATCGCCGCAAGCGACAGGATGGCGATGATCGTCTTGTCCGAAATGATCGAACGCAGATTGAGCATCGTCGGGAAGGTCTGCGGCAAAAGAATCGAGAAAAGCAGGATCAGCAAGACCGTCAGGATGACGAGGCCATAGACGGGCAGCAGGCGCTGGAGCTTCTGGCCGAAGCTCATGGCCGAAAGCTCGGCGCGGGTCGGCTCGAGCGCGTTGGATTCGATCGATTGCATGGTGTTCTCCTCCGGTTCAGGCCGCTTCTGATGCAGATGCGGCGGCGATGACCGCCGGCGTTGTAAGGTCAGCACCGCTGAGTTCGCGCACGATTCTCCCGCGCGAAAACACCAGGGCACGATGGCAGATATGAGCGATCTCCTCGAAATCCGTGGAGACGACGAGAACGGCAAGGCCCGCCTCGACCGCCTCGGCAATCAGCCGATAAATGTCGGCCTTGGCGCCGACATCGACACCGGCAGTCGGATCCTCGGCAATCAGCAATTTGCGGCCTGTCGCCAGCCATCGTCCCACGACGACCTTCTGCTGATTGCCGCCCGACAGCGCCTCGATGGCAAGGCTCTGATCGTTGGGCCTGAGGCCGACGCGGCTCCCGAGGGAATAGGCCGCTTCCGCTTCGCGGCGCGGGGACAGGAACGAAAACAGGCTTCGTCCCGAGGCGCCCGGATTGAGGAAGGTATTTTCGCGCAGGCTGAGGGACATGGCGACGGACTCTTCGGTCCGATCCCTGGCGATCAGCCCGATTCCCGAAGCCATCGCGGCGACGGTGCTGGAAAGATCGGGTACCGCCCCATTCAAGCGAACGCTGCCCTGCGACGGTTCGCAACCGAACAGCGCACGGCCGATCAATTCCTGTCCAGCGCCCCGCAAGCCAACGAGGCCAAGCAGCTCACCTTGGCGGATATCGAAGGATACGGGTCCGGCGCCGCGGCACGAAAGCTCCTTCACCGAAACGATCGCAGGGCCTGCGCTTCTTTCCGCCTTGACGAACAGCTGGTCCGCCTTGCGTCCGACGATCATGCGGATAAGCTCATCCGGCGTCGTCTCGGAAACCGGCTTCTGACCTACCAGCTGACCGTCACGCAACACGGCAACGCGATCGGCAATGCGGAAAATCTCGTCAAGACGATGCGAGACGTAGATCATGGCGACGCCGCGCTCTTTCAGCGGGCGGATGGCGGCGAAGAGCTTTTCGACCTCGTCGGCGGGCAAGCTCGCCGTCGGCTCATCGAGAACCAGCACATCCGCCTCGACGGCTAGCGCGCGGGCGATTGCGACAAGCGACTTTTCGGTGCGGGTCAGCTCCTGGACGCGGGTCGATGGATCGAAATCGCAGCCGACCAGCTTCAGCGCCTCGGCGGTACGCCGTTCCGTCGCGCGCCAGTCGATCAGTTTGCCGCGCAGAGAATAGCCCTGCGCAAGCCCGACATTCTCACCCACCGTCATCCATTCGATCAGCCCGAGATCCTGATGGATAAAGGCGACCGGCTGGCGCTGGTTGGGTTGCGGCGGGCGATGATGATAAGGCTTGCCGCGAAACAGGATCTGACCGCCATCCGGCTTGTAGATGCCAGCCAAAGTCTTGATGAGCGTCGATTTGCCGGCGCCGTTCTCTCCGAGAAGCGCGAGGATTTCGCCCCGCTGCAGGTCAAGAGATACATTCGACAGCGCGCGCGTTCCGCCAAATTCCTTGGTGATATCGGAAAATTCGAGCAGCTTTCCGTCGTCCATCCTGCTCCTCCCAAAGCTTCGATGAGAAGAGGCTATGTTATCGATAACATTCCGTCAAGAGGCTCGAAGGCAGCTGAGGAATACTCAGGGACCTGGTGTCGGAGTGTGGGAAAGTTCACGTATTAACCGAAATGTTGGTTTAGGTATAAAATATATTCCTGAAGGTGAGATCATATTATGAAATAATATAAGTATAATCAAAATACATGCAGCAATGATATGCTGATATATCCGTATGGTTGCAATTGTAATATTTATTGTTTGGCGCATTGATTTTGTTTATCATCTGGAATTATTTCATGCAGGGATGTGGGCAGGGATTTACTTTCAGGGAAATAATTGAAGTCTGAAAGATGATCCGCTGATGCAGCACATGAGGGGATCATTTGACCTACGCGACGCGCTCGGTATTCAAAGTCGACAAGGCCGATGCCGAGGAGATGACGGCGCATTATGCGAGAACCCTGTTTCCTGCCATTGTCGAGCCTCTTAGTAAGCGCGGCACGATTTCAGTGGTGGATCGTCACTATACGATCGGTTCCTGCAGCGTCTGGCGCGGGAAATGTCATTCCGGCATGAGTGTCAAGCTGTCCGGTGGTCCCGATGCTTACGGCCTTTATCTGCCGACTGCTGGGAAGATGTTGATCGACGCTAAAGGGCGGCAACTGGAGTCGCTGCCGGGCAGGGGCCTGCTGGCCGATATGTCATCTTTCGAACATCTGACGTTGTTCGAACAGCGCGGCCATATGGGTATCGCATTCGAAAAGTCGGCTATGGTTCGGCAGCTCAGCGAGTTGCTGGACGCACCGGTTCCAGATGATTTGAAATTCACCGGCCCGGTCGATCTGATGTCGGGGCGAGGGATGCAGATCGCAGCGCTTGGAAATCTGATTTGGCAGGATCTCGCGGCGGGCGGCACAGAACGATCCTCCGCCGCATTCAGCGAATGCCTTCTGCAGGCGATGATGATCGCTCTTCTTGAAACCGTCCCGCACAACTATTCGGCACAATTGCAACGGCCGACATCACCGGCCATCCCGAGGCAATTGAAGCGAGCAATGGAATATATGCACGCCAATGCCGGTGCAGACATCAGGATGGCCGATATCGCCAGGGAAACTGGAACGAGCGTGCGGTCTTTGCAGGCCGCGTTTCAGCAGTTCAAGAACACAACGCCTCTTGGCTACTTGCGCAGCATACGACTGCAGGGCGCGCGCAGAACGTTGATGGATTCGAGCCATTCGCGGCTGGTTGCCGACATCGCGCGCGATTGGGGATTTTCTCACATGGGCCGCTTCGCAGCGCTTTACTATCAATCCTTCGGCGAGATGCCTTCCGAGACCGTCAGGCAGCCTCGGCGAGGGAATGGATAGCGCTACGATCTTCTCGCGCGAGGAAATTGCCTCGCCGGAGCCAGGCTTATTCGCCGACTGCGCTCACGATACGGCAGAGGTTCTTGCTGACGCCCGGCGCCACTTGTCCCGCCTGCACGATGAACAGCGCATCGACGCGGCTGCCCTTGCCGTTCTTGCGCACGACGACCCGCAGGGTTTGCGGTCTGCCGGAGCCGCTCGTTTCCTGCTGCGCGGTCAGCGTGCCGAGTTTCTTTTCGACGTTCACGTCGACGAAGCCTTCCGCCAGAACGGCGCGGGATATCTTGTCAAAGGCGGCGGTTGGATTGACGGATGGAAAGACCATCCAGGTCTTGTAGGTGATGCCGGTGACGAGCGGCACGCCGCTGCTCTCATAATGGTCCGAGCAGGCGTCGGCAAATGCCGGAGTGGCCGAAAGAACCCCGAGCGCCAACGCGCAAGCTATTCTTGTGAGCATGTTATATTGCCTTCTTGCTGCCGCTAAAGACCCTTGGGTCTTTTGGGCGATAACCCTACTATTTTTGAGAGAATCCATCCACCAACAGAAACCCGCAAAAGTGGAAGATTTCGACGAAAAAATTATCATCCGTGCCTTGTAGAAGTGGCATCGGTGGAATTAGGTCGACACGCTCGAATTGCAATGGGGTTGTTATGTTTTCTTTCCGCATTGCCTATCGCTAAGGTTGCTTGTGATTCGCATGGCTGCGGATATTTCGGCACAAAACCGCTGCCCGACAGCCGTTGGAGGAGGCACGTTTTGGTGCTCGAAACCGCAATCGGTTGCCATTTGGACACAATGGTAAACAACCGAACTGTCACAATTCATTATTTATTAGCCCCGCATATTGCCTCCCGCCTTGTGGTTGATATTTCTGCCTTGCTTCTAACATCCGAAGGAGATTCCGGAATGCGGAAATGGGCGGCGATTTTACCCTTGGTTGTCTTCAGCGCCTGTGCAGGGCCGTCTGATGGGCCAAACGCCCTCAACATTCGCAATGCAAGGATGCCTGACACGCAGCGGAAGATTCCGGTGGTGCCGCTCTCCGAGGCTCCGATGGGTGCACAGGTCGTTGCTCCGTCCTATTCGCCGACCGATCAGGGGCTTACAAGCCTGCGCGCGCGCGGCTTTTCGGATGCCCGCTTGCGTCCAGGCGACGTATTCGACGTAACGGTGCTGGATACCGGCGAGGATGGACTGCTGTCCGCCACGCAGAGCAAGTCGCTCAATCTCGGCCGCTTCACCGTCGATCCGCGCGGCTTCGTCACCATGCCCTATGTCGGCAAACAGCGCGTCATCGATTCGACCCCGGAAGGGTTGCAGTCGAAGATCGTCACGGCCCTCAAGGGCTCCTCGGTCAATCCTCAGGCAGTTGTGACGGTCGTCGACAAGCCGTCCAGCGCCGTAACGGTCGATGGCAAGGTCCGTTCTGCCGGCCGCTTCCCGCTGACGGCGCGCGGAGAGCGCGTGCTTGACGTACTCGCTCTTGCCGGCGGCGCATCCTCCGCACCGGCCAACACGACCGTGACGCTGACCCGAGGATCGCAAAGGGCGAGCGCGCCGCTGGATCGCATCCTGCAGGATGACAAGCAGAACGTGCGCCTCCTGCCGGGCGATCAGCTTTTCGTCAATGGCACGTCGCAGACCTTCACGGCACTTGGCGCCTTCAAGAGCGTCGGCGAGTTCCCGCTGGAACCCGGCCAGACCACCTTGGCGCAGGCGCTTGCACGTGCCGGCGGCATGCTCGATGATCGTGCGGACTCCCGCAACTTCTACCTTTTCCGGAACCAGAAGACTTATTCGCAGGTTGCGTCTGGTCTGGCCAAGAGTGTGAGTGCGCCGACTGTCGTTTCGGTCAAGCCGGTCATCTACAGTGTCAATCTCAAGCAAGTCTCGAATTTCGTGCTGATGCAGCAGTTCAAGATGCAGGATGGCGACACGATTTACGCCAGCAATGCGGACACGGTCGATTTTGCCAAGTTGTTGACCGTCTATCAGAAGAGCGCGCCGACGGCTGCCGCCCCGCTGCCGGGCAGTTCATCGTCGAACTGACAGGGTTCGAACTAGACTGTCTCTATCAGGGCAAGGGCCGCCATTGCGTTTGGCGGCCTCCGGGAAGGAGCGGGGTCCGCCAGATGCCGGGCGGCAGCCTTGATCGCGGCGATCGATTGCTCGGTCTCGTCGCAATGTTCCAGAAGCAGGTTCATGACGCGTCCGGCCGAAAAGAGGTCGGCGCTGAACTGCATGGCGACGTCGCCTGAAACCTCAGGCTCTGCAACCTCTGGCGCAGTGAAGCCCGGCGTCACCGCCCTGGCGATATCGAGATCGCTGTATCGGGTTCCACATTTTACCGCCGTACCGAAATCGGCGATTTTGAGCTTATTGAAGTCGCCATCCGAAAGTAGAAGATTAGCCGGAGAAATATCTCCGTGGACATAACCGGCATGGTGGATCGCGCTCAGTCCGACGAGCATGGATTTCGCCGCTGCGCTGACATCCGCGGGTGAAAGAGAGCCTTCCGCCAATCGTTGCGACAAGGACGGCCCGATCCATTCCATGATGAGCGCCGGACGGCCATCGGGCAGGCGGATCGCGCATTGGGCCGCGACAAGGTCACTGCTGTGAAGCATCATGCCAATGCTTGCCTCACGCAGCAGCAGGGCTTTGGCCGTCGCCTCGCTTGAGCGATCCGCCCGGACGGTTTTCATGGCATGAAGCGTGCCGAGATCGCGATGGCGCAATCGGCTGATTTCTGTCCGTTCATTGCGGTGTATGACCGCCTCGACGAGAAAGGTGTTGCCGATGAAAGCCGGCTCACCATCCGGCAGGGAAGGCAGGCGCCGGTCCAATGCATCGCGCAATCGATCGATCAGAAGATCGCGCATCCCCTTCGGCCGCTCGACTTCGCCATCATGGGTTAAAAGATGCTGCAGCTCGGCAAAGCTGGCCGCAATTCTCTTCATATCCTCGTCGCTTGCATCCCCACTCATGTCGCGCCGATGACGATCGCGCTGACATTCTCACGGCAATTGGCGATGAGCGCTTCCTGGATCAGCGCTTCGGCTGCTTGTTCCAGCGGCGTTTCGATCAGGATCTCGGCGATAATGCGATCGGTAAGCGTACGGGAAAGCGGACCGCTTGCAAGCAGCAGCCGGTCGCCCGACTGAAGCTGGTCGCCAACGACTTCCGAGACGAATTGATCCTTTAGTCCCAGGGCTCGGCCGAGTGTTCGCCGCAGCCCGATATCGATATGGTCGTGGGTCAACAGCCGCATCATCCCGTCGCGCAGGAGATAGCAGCGCGCATCTCCGGCCCATATTGCGGCAAATTCGCCATCGAGCAGTGTTGCGGTCACGACGCTGGCGACGGGAGGCTCGCGTTCGGCGGTGGCACCCTTGGCGCGCAGGATAGCATGGGCATGGCTGAGCTTGCTCTTGATATCCTGTACCAGAAGCTGCAGCGCTTCACGCCGCGGAATGCTGGCGAGGATTCCCGTTGTGATCCGTGAAGCTTCGATGGCACCAATGCCATCGCCGACGCCGTCTGCAATAGCGTAGATATGCGGTGCTGCACTTACAAGGAGTGCATCGGCATTCATTGATAGACGTGTTCCGGCGTGGCTGGCATGGCTGTGTGCTATCGCAAATTCCAGCGATTCCGCCTTCGGCGTTTGCGGCGCCTCGATCGGAGTGGAGGCAACAACCGGGTGCACCGGCGGTTCCGCAGTCTCAGCCGCCTTGTGAACGTCCGCCGTGACAAGCCTGACGAAATCCTGTGCCGTAGGGGCAGTTACGGTACGAAATCCCTTGCCGTGGCGGGTACCGGGATTGATGCGCCACCATAGAGACGCAGGCGCCGGGGTATTGCCTATGGTCGCGAGCTGTGCCGTCGTCGATTGCTTGTCGATGAATGGCGGGCGAAGCCGCTTGATGCCCTCGACGAAACGTTGCATCTCGAAGTCGGCTTTGTCGGAGGTCTCCGCCAAGGCTTCGGCTGCGGTAAACCAGCTGTCGTCTTCGCACAGGTCACGCAGCTGTCCGGAAAAGCGCTGCAATTGAGCGGCGATAATCAGAGGGAAACTTCGACCGACGCGGTCGCGGCTCGGCAAAAGGACGCCTGCAACAGCAGATGGCGCCCAGACACCCTTGCCGACGACGAAGCGCCAGGCGGTCGTCGCATGAAACAGCCGGCGCCAATCCGACCCTAATGCTGCTTCAAGTGCGACCAGGCCATTGTGAACCCATTGATCAAGTTCGCTCTGCAGGCGTGAGCCGAGCGCGGAGGAAACGAAATCTCCGTGCGTCGGCAACTTTCCAAAAAAGCCGATCGCATCGGCTTGCATCGGCGATTGAGTGCGGGCGAGCGGTTCGTTCATCGGCGGACCGTCAGAATTGCGCCGGGCAGCTGAAATCGGACAATGCCTGCAGCCGGAAGGGATTGAGCACCGAACCGAACTGCACGTCGAATTCCGCCGTCTGGCCCTTGTCTTCAAATCGAGCCCGGAAGAGATCGGGAGCCTGAACTGTCACTTTGGCGGCATCGAACAGGCGGAAGGGTGACCAGTCTCCGCTCTGTGTGATGGCCGGCTGCAAATCTCCGGGGAAAAATCTGACATTGGACTGGTTAACGGCGCCAGCCGGCGGCCAAGCGATGGATTTCGGCACAACCTGCCCATGATAGTAAACGACGTGCTCGCCGACGATATCAACCATCACCGAATTGGCATTGTCCGACAGCGAAACGGGCTTGATATTGATCGATATAGCCGGCTTTTCGCTTCCGGCCGGAAAGAAGGCGTGCTCAATCTTGCTGGCATTTTCGAACTGCGCGATTGCCTGGCTCGGAATGCTGTCGCCACCGAAGGTGCCTCGCCAGCCCCAGGGCTGAGCGCTCGTATCGACAAATGCGTCCAGCCGGTTCTTGAAGAAGGACTGGAACAGGCCCTGCGGTCCGAACAATCGAATGAAATCCGCCATGGCGATATCTTGGCTGGATTTCCGGTCGAAGGGGTAGCGACCGGTGACGATGCGGGCGCAGAGATCGGCGCCCTCCGCAGCCCAAAGATCGTTGATGCGGGCACGCGCCGTCTTGACCGCCAGCGAGCCGATATCGGCGGCAACCGCCACCATCCATGCATCGGCGGGTGCCGGCAGCCCGCGGGCCTGCTGCAGCAAATCCTGATTGGCATTGGCGAGCTGGCCGCCGGCGTCGAAAACGCGTGCCACTTCTGCCGTCGAGTTGGCGGCGCGCGACAATTGGCCGTAGATGTTCTGCAGGATCGGCTGGAGACTCTGGATCTGGGAGCGCGGCTTATCGCTGCCGTTGGCCTTGCCGTCCTGTGATGCCGGTTGCGCATTGGCGGCATTCGCCTCGAGCGCGGCCCGCAGCGGACCGTAAGGATCTGGCGCGCTGACTGCACCTGTGGTGGCGGCGGTCAGAGCTGCGTCCGGAACATCGTCAAGCGAGGCAACTTCAGCGCCTGCAGCAGGGCGCAGGTCGGTGGCGGCTGCTATGGATTTCAGCGCCATCTCCACAGGGCTTGGATTGGCCGCCAGGATGCGTGCCGTCTCCGTCGCATCGGCAAGATTGCTCGACGGGCGTACCTGAAGGTCAGCCAGCAGCGAAGACCATTGCTGCTGGAATGCGTCGAAATAAAGCTGCAGCGTCGCCTGGGAAATCGCGTCCGCAGTCATTCCCGAAGGAGCCGCCCCGCTGTCGCCGCGAACCCATTGCTCCTTGAGCGCTTCCGAGGCTGCGGTCGCAACCATCGGCAACACCACGTCACGATAGCCCTTGCCCGTGAAGATTCCTGGAATGCCCTCACGCAGCGTTGCCTTGGATTTGCGTTGGAAAATCTGAGCTCCGAGCGGCCCCAATGCGTCCATGGGAAGCCAGGCATCAAGCTGGCGGGCCTGTCGGGAATGGATGAGGATATCATAGGCTCGGGCTGCAAGACTTTGCGAATGGATTGTCTCCCGCGCCTTGGCAATCAAGGCATTGTCCAACTCGATCTGCGGCAGACCGCCCGCAGCCATCGCCTCGACATGCCCCAGGAGTGCCTTGCGTGCAGCAGAGCGTCCTTCCTCACGATAAAGCGCTGCAAACATGTCTTCCGATTGCTGAGAGACGAAATCCCTGTCGATCGGTCCCATTCCACCGAGCATGCCGTACAGTTTCAAGGCATCGAAAGTCTTCGGGACATCCGATGTCTGCTTGAGCTCATTTTGAAGTGCCACGAGCATGCGAGGCAGAAGAAGCGCGTTCAAGGCGCGCTGATAGGCTCCGCGCTGGCGGCTGGCGATCTTATCCCCCTGGTCGAGGCCGAAACTCGTTGGCCAGACGCGCGCCTCGTCGAAACCGCTGGTGACTGCGCGCAGATTGTCGAGCGCCGGCAGGATCCGCAGAAAATCCGCATCGGTCACGTCGCGAACCTGAATGCCGCTAGCCAGCTTCTCGTAATTGTCGATACGACGTTCGGCTGCAGCGATCGCGCGCGAATTCTGAAAATAGGTTGCCGTCCAGCCGGTGAAGACGATCGCCAGCGCGATAGCGGCTGCGCCATAGGCAATCCGTCTGATCATGGCTTGCCTGCCGGACAGGCGCCTGTCACGGGCAACCAGCGACGCTTCGCCGAAGATCACCTCCTTGAACAGGCGCGACAGGAAATAGCTGCGCCGCGTGCGCGGGGTATCCGTCTCCCGGCTCTGCGTGCCGGAAGCGAAATAGACGCCGCGAACGAGGGGGGATTCGATGAGGCTGGAAGATGCACAGAGCTCGGTTAACAGCTCCTGCAGACGCTCTCCCAAGGAGGCAAGTTCTGCCGGGAAACGGAAGATGCGGCCGCGGACCTCGACATTCGGCTCCTGCTGCAGGCGTTCGATCAACATGGCATCGACCCGCTGCTGCAACAGCGCGAACTCTTCCATGAAACGCTCAGGCAGGTTCTCGCCCTTATAGCTTTCGTCGAGATTAAAGGTCGTGCCCCAGACCTGCTCACGGTCGGTTTTGGCAAGACCATCGAAGAACTCGACAAAGCCGGTCAAGAGATCGGCCTTCGTCAGGACGACATAGACGGGGACGCGCGCATGCAGGAACTCGTCGAGTTCCGACAGGCGTTTGCGAATGGAGCGCACTTCTTCGAGCTGTATTTCGTGATCGCGGCCGAGAAGGTCGCCGATCGAGAGGGTGACGAGCGCGCCGTTGATCGGTTGCGAGCGGCGATATTTGCGCAAGAGCCCGAGAAAGCCTTCCCATCCGGCTTTGGACGCACCGTTCAAATCATCCTGCGTGGTGTATCGGCCGGCGGTATCGATCAGGATCGCTTCGTCGGCGAACCACCAATTGCAGTTGCGGGTGCCGCCGGCACCCTGCACCGAGTTGCTGCCCATCGCATCGCCAAGCGGGAACTTCAGGCCCGAATTGGTCAGGGCCGTCGTCTTTCCGGATCCCGGCGCGCCGAAGATGACGTACCAGGGCAGCTCGTAGATATAGCCGAAACGCTTCTTGCTGATACGGCGCAGAAGCAGCAAGGCTTCTTTGAGACGGCTATGGATTTCGCCCACTTCCGCCTGTTGACTGGCGGCATCGTCGGCAATGCCGTCCACCAGCGCCTTGTCGCGCCTGCGGGCGCGCAGCGTTGTTACCAGCAGATAGATCAGCCAGCCGGCAATGATAATGCCGATCGCGATCATCCGTGCGGTGGCGCTCGCCAGCGGCTTGAAGCTGCCATAGCCGGCCATATAGCCATAGAACCAGATAACGACGCAGATCGCCGCAACCCAGATCAGTGATATGAAGCGCTGGCCGAGGAGGCCGGCATAGGCCGAAACGTAGGAGCGAAGCGTATAAAACGCGCCAAGCGGATTCATCGGGCTCCTCCCGTCGTCGTGGCGGGTATCGGCGGCGTATTGCCGGTCTGCGTTTGTGGCGTTGCCTGCGGATTGAGGGCGGCATCGCCGAGGCGTTGTGTCGGGTCGGTCAGCACCAGGATCTCCGTCCGGCGGTTTGCCTCACGTCCCTCCGGTGTATCGTTGCCTGCCAGCGGATCGCTGTCGGCGCGTCCCTCCGTGAGGATGGCATCCTTGCCGGTATAGGCGGCAAGGATATCGCCGACGGCGCGGGCTCGGGCCTCCGAAAGATGCCAGTTCGACGGGAATTGAGCAGTTCGGATCGGCACATTGTCGGTATAGCCGACGACGACGGCGCGGAATTTTTCTGAAGCCAATGCCCCACCGATGCGCTGCAGGAGATCGCGGAATTTAGCGCTGACTTCGGCGCTGCCGGTGTCGAACAGGCCGGAATTGTTGATGCGCACCAGCAGCCTGCCATTGGAATTCGACAGGGTGACCAGCTTGCGGTCGACTTCCGGCTGCAGGAAGGCGAGCAGATTGTCGAGCGGCGTCGGTTGCGGCTTGACCGGCGTCGGTGTTTCCGGCTGCTTCTTCACAGGCGGGGGCGTCTGTACGGCGACTTCCTTCGGCTTGGGTGTGTCGATCAGGACACTCGGCGTTTCGCGCGGCGGCAGGTTGGCCAGACGTTCGAAGGTTGTATCGGAGGCGTTGTTGAGCGACAGCGTGAAGAACATGTAGCCGAGCGCAAACAGAAGCGCGAGTACGGAAAGAATCGTCCAAAGAGCAACAGCCGTGCGCAACGGCTTATGGCGCGCCGAAACGCCGCGCCAATGCGGCGACAGCTCGCGCTCGAAGACGCCATATTGACCGAGCAAAGTCTTGTAGAGACTGTCACGGATGCGCCCGAGTTCCAGCGATCCGCGCGGCGAAACGCGCGTGCGGCCTTCGAAGGCGAGCGACAGGCAGAGATAGATGAGAAGCAGCAGGTCCTTGTTGGTGCCTGGGCTTTGCTGGAAATGGTCCAGGAGATCGAAGACGCGATCGCCGCCGGTGACGTCCATGTGGAAGGTCGATACCAGGCCAGATCGCGCCCAGCCGGCGCGCACGCCCCAAGGCTTGCTCAAAACCACATCGTCGATGGTCGCACAGATGACATAGTGCGCCGCGCGTGCCCGTTCCGGGCTGATGCGCGCGCTGGCAAGATCGCGCTCGTAGCGTCCGACCGCGTCGATCGTCACGCGCCTGAGTTCGGCAATGTCGGGCTGTTCTTCGGTGTTGCGCAGGCTATGGGCGAGATTGAGCAATGGTGCGGCCGAGCGCACGATGGTCGGGACATCATCGCCGCCGAAGCGAAAGCCGCGGATCAAGGCATCGACGGACCAGCCGCCGGCTGCATTGCCCGATTTGCCGTTCGGCTGCTTATCCAGCTCCTCATCGAGAATATCGGCCATCTTGCGGGCAGCGTCGTTCTTGCGCGCGCCGTCCTCGGTCAGCTCGATGATCGTCGGCAGCTCGTGCCAGGGTGTTGAGCGCGTTGTGTTCATTCTCTAAGAGCCCACAGTTCCATCTCCAGGCCAGGGAAGTCGCCCGCAAGATGCAGCGCGATCGCACCGGAGGTATCAAGCTGTTTCCAAAGCGGATTCTTCGTATCGAGTTCGAAGTAGATCGTGCCGGATCGGTAGGGCAGCTGCCGCGGCAATACGGGAAGCGGCCTGACGGGAATGCCGGGCAGGGCGACATTGACGAGCTCGGCAATCCGCTCCACGGGCCCGATCTTGATCTGCGCGGGCAGCTTGCGCCTGACATCCTCTGCCGACATCTCGGCGCGGACTGCAAGCACGAAGCCGGCATCCTTGAGCAACGAGCGGTCATTGATGGTACCGACGCGTACGTCGTGGCGGCGCTCGATGAGTTCGATTGCAACCGCTGCCTGCTCAAGTACTGCAGAAAGAGATGCGCGCAGATCATTGAAAACAGCTGAAAATGTTGCTTTCAGATCATCGTGCCGATAAGGCGGAAAGTCGCTGGCACGCTTGCGGTCGGTCGTGAAGGTGGCAAGCTCACCGGCAAGCTGGATGCACTCTTCGTAGAAGGTCATCGGATGCATGCGCGAAGCATTTGCCGCGACATGGCGCAGCATGGGGTCGGCGCGATTGAGGATATGCAGCAGAAAATAATCGCCCACTTCCGCCGTGCCGCGCACCGTGGGATCGCCGATGCGCTCGGCGATCGCCTCGGCACGGTGGCGGACGATGCCGAGCAATTCGGTGATGAGTTCGTTCAGCCGCGCTTCGGCCGCACAATTCAGCGAAGGGGCGATGTAGTCCGGATCGAGAATGACCGACCGGTCGGAACGAACCTCGATGATACGGGCAAGGCCGATCAGATCGTAGCCGGCGAGTTCGTCGCCGGTCTTCAGGTAACGCAGGCTCAGGCGGCCGACATCGATCGGCGCCATGAAGTCGGTTTCCAAGTTCGCATCCGGCGCCTCATATTGCGAGGCGGTGATACGAACGCTGTTGCGCATGGCGCTGCCGTTCATGGCGACGTCGGCTCTGCCGGGCTGACGTGTCGGCAGTGCCAGATAGACGATGGCGTTCTTCGTTGAATCGTCGAGCTCCAGCGGCGGCGGCAGATCCGCATCGATCGGCGCTTCAAACGGCGTGCCGTCGGGCAGGATGCCGCGCAGATTCGACAGTGCGAATTGGCCGATCGCGAGCGCGCTGCGATCGATGCCGATCTCTGCAATACCCCAGGGGTAGGGTGCCAGCCCCCGCGCAGTCGTTCTGACCAGCCGCTCTGTCCAGCGGTCGGCCTGCTGAAAATGCTGCACGCGAAGGAACATGCCCTCGCTCCAAGCCACGCGATTTTCGTTCTTCATCGGGTGTTGCCCGTCCTCTCTGCCAAACTGGTGGTATCGTCGTCGTCGCGGCCGTCGGTGGAGGCGCTGAATGCCTCGGCCAGCAGATCGCGGACCGAAATGCTTTTGCCGTCCCTTTCGAACTGCGCGCGGTAGGCCTTCCAGTAGTCGCCGCTGCCGCGCCAAAGCGCCTTGCGTTGGGAAGCATCGACATGCGCCTCGACCATGCGGGGTTCGAACATCCGGTTGGCCTCGCGAACAAGGTTTTCAAGGCCGGCATTAAGCGTGGATTGCCTCGAAATCAGCGATCGAAGACGGTCGGCGAGTTGCTCCGTCCGTTCGCGGCTGAACAGCGAAGCGGATGAGTGAGCCCGGTTGTCTTCAATTCCGAAAACGGACGCTTCGTCGTCGAGTGTCTGCTCCAGCGTCGAGACGAGTGCTTCAAGCTGTCGCAGCGGATCGAATTGCAGCGCAAAACTCATATCGTCCGCGTCTTGATCCGCATCATCGGCAGCACGCATATCATTGGCCGGGATGATCGCTTTGGCAATCTCGGTGGCCTCCGATCCGGAACTGCGGGCAACGGCCACGGAAACATGTGTCGCTGCGCCGTGTTCCAGCTGGCTGCCCAGCTCGAATTCTGAGTTCCAATCGTCCGGAAGTACCGGCTTGATGCCGTTGACATCGGGCGGGCCGTTCCAGCCGATATCGACGTTCCTGCTTGGCGACTTGCGCTTTTTTGACGATTGCGGCAGCGCTCCAATCCAGTCGTCGCCGTTGCGCTGGCCGAGCACGCCAGTTGCGGCGCTGCCGCCGGGCGCGACGTCGGCCAGGATCGACGAGATCGTCATGGTTTCATCGCTGAGACGCAGGTCATCCGCCGGGTCATCGATATCGCGATCGGCCTCCCCGGTGATGACGACGTTGAAGGCGATGGTGCCGAATGCGATCTTGGATTTATCCGCAAGCCTTGCCGTCTCGCCTTCCAGAATGGTTATGCCGTCTACACGGGTCCCATTGGCGCTCTGGTCGCGCAGGAGGAAGCCGGCACGATCGCGTTCGATCACGCAATGAACCTTTGAGATCGACCGCTGTTGATCGGTAACCTGCCAGTCGCAATCCGGCGAGCGCCCAAGCGTGCGCTTGCCACGCTCGAAGAACCATCCCTTGCTGGAGCCTTCTCCGGATGTTTGCCGCAGTTCAAGCCGCATCGAGGCCTCCCTGGTCGGATTGGCCTTGCACCTTGCGTGGCTCGGCGATGATGGCATCGCCGCTGTCGCGATCCGCCGCGGCAACGCGTGCCCAGCTGTTCCATCCAAGCCTTGGCGGATCACCGTTTTCGCCGAGCTGGCAGAAGGGGATATGCTCTTTCTTCAGGACCACTTGGATGTCGAAATCGAGCGACGGATCGACATAAAGTCGCGTTAAGGCAAGCAGCGCATCGATATTGGCGCTGCCGGGGGAAAGAGACCGGTAATCCTCATAGTCGACTGGCCCGACAACGACGCGGAAGCTGCCGCCGAAATCATGGACTGCGGCACCCGCCGTTGAATTGATGCCGAGCTGCACGCCTTGCGGCTGCCCCATGCGGCTGCGCTCGCTCTCGGGAATAGCAAGCCATCTGCCCTTGAACAGTTCGATCGCAACCGGCAGACCGCTGAACTCCTGCAGCATGGCCTGGAGGTTGACCGCATTGCGGGTCCGCGCCGCGAAGAAACCGGAAAATCTGAGGATCAGCTCGTCGTCGGGGCGAACCTTTTCCTTCAGCCGCGCCGTACCGAAGCCGGCCAGCGAGAACAGCGTCTTGATGAAGGTATTGCCGTTCCTGTCCGGGCTCCATCGCAGCCGTCGGGCAATACGATATTTCTCGCTTGCATCGACGAAGAGCTCGGCGAGGCGGCTTGTGAAGAGATCGAAGAAGCTGGAGAGGCCATGAGCCCGATTGCGCTGTTCGCGGATGACCAGCTCGTTGTAGCTCGGGGGCATTGCGCCGAGCGGGCCGAGCAGGCCAGCCATGCTGGCCTTGACCGATCCTGCCGCGCCCTTCCTCTTGAAGTCGCTGACGGCGAGCGGAGCCGGCGAAACGCCGATGGGTGAGGACACCGTCAAATGATCGTCGGCTGCGTGCTGAGCAACGCGAAAGGCGGTCGACGGTTCGAAACGACCGGGGTCGCGTTCGAGCAGCGCAGCAAGCATTTCGCTATCACTTGGCCGGAACTGGTCCATCGCTTCCGATCGCCCCTTCGTCACAACAAGGGCCGCTCGGCGGCACGGGCCGGCCAGACGGCGATTGGTTTCGATTGCCCCTTCATCGAGATGGAAAGGCGGGTGAAGCTATTGATCGAGGTGTAAAGCCCGAAGAACCGGTCGAGAACGCTGCCGAAAAGATAGGCCGAGGGCCTGTCGATGGCAGCCGGGTCGAACTCCAACCGGATATCCGTGCCCGTCACCATTCCGCCACCGCCAAGCCGGGTCATCGAGCTCTTGGTTTCGACCCGGACGAGAGCGTCGGCAAGCAGCCTGGTTTCGCGGCTGTCCCGGAAGGCATAGAGCGCCAGAATATCCTTCAGCGCAGCACCATCATTGTCAAAAATGGAGAGGTGATTGAGCTGAAGGTGCGACATGAGCCGCCAGTTGCGGCCTTGCTGCTCGTTCATCCGCACCGAAGGGGTAGGTGCCATCAAGGCTTCAACCGAGCCGACCGCCTCGCTGCCGGTGGCCAGCTGCAGATAGGGATGGCCACCGCCAAAGGGCAGTTGCTCAGGCAGCTCGCGGTTAAGGCACAGTGCGTCGATACTGGCGATCTTGTCGAGGGGACCGCTTGCCCGGCGAGCGCGGTCCACGAAAGTGATTTCCATATCCGAGGTGTGGTCGTCGGCATCGAAACGGCGCGCGCTCTGCCAGAAGAGCGAGGAGGCTCCGCCCTTCAAGCTGCGGCCGAAAAAGGGTTGGCACTGTTCCTCGTCTCCGGTGCGTGCGGACACCACCACCTTCTCGATCGCATAAATCTCGCGCGTCTTCTGTCGCCGGGCATCCGGCAGTAGGCGATATTCGGTACGGGTACCGTCGAGCGCGATCGGTTCGCAGTTCTGGCGAAACAGGTTGACGATCGGAGTGGCATTCAGGACGAAATCGCGGGCGGAAATCGCTCGTTCCAGCTTGGCACTGGTTTCATCGAGATAGACGAAGATTTCCAGCGTTTCGCCACGCCAGGCCTTCAGGCCGACGATATCGACGAAGAGGAATTTCTGCGGCAGGGCGAAGAATTCCGTCAGCAACCGATAGCCGGTAAAGCTTGAGCTGGGGTAGGGCAGAATTGCTTCGTCTGGCTCCAAACCGACAGCCTGCAGTGCCTTGGCGGGCAGCATTACCGGGGAACGATCGTCGGCATGGTGGGCAAGTGCGATGCCGAGCGTATGGTTGACCAGAAGTTCGTGAATGGCGACCGCCTGCTGCCAGGACGAGCCGATGTGAAGCCGCAACCTGTCCAAGCCGATCTCGCTGAACGGCTTGTTGGTGTCTCGCGCCCGGATCGATAGACGCAGGCAACCGGCGGCGCCGCCGTGAGGAGATGGCGGCGCACTGATTGGATGACCGGTCAGGGAAGCCGAAACGATCTCGATCGGCGCAACCTGCGTATCCTGCGTCGTGCGGAAACGGCAGCTCTCGCCGCCGATCGGCTCTGCGAAGATTTCGGTGTGACGCGGCACAGTCTGGACGGATGCCAGCGTGCTGCTCGGCGCAAAGCGCACGATGCTCATCGAAGGCAGCGGCGCCAGATAGTGCGGATAGAGCGTTTCCAGCAACCCGTCCGTCAGCTCCGGAAATTCGTCGTCGAGCTTCTGGCGCACGCGGGCCGCAGAATAAGCAAAGCTCTGGATGAGGCGCTCGACATGCGGATCATCGGCAACCTCGCCGGTGACGCGCAGACGGCCGGCAATTTTCGGGAAGGCATCGGCAAAACGCGCTGCACGCCGGCGGATGGCGGCCAGTTCGTCATTATACCGCTGCAGGAAGCCATCAGCCATTGTTGGCCTCCACCAGGAAGCGCTGGGTCGAGGGATCGATCGTCGATTCAAAACTGATCGGCGGCATGCCCTCATGCACACGGAAGGTCGCGTGGATGCGCAGCCTCAGTGCGCGTTCGCCGCTCCCGCGGCCCCTGAGGATGCTCACCTGCACGTCAGAAAGCCGTGTTTCGAACAGCGCGATGCGCCGCTCGATCAAACGAGCGAGACGGCTCTTGGCTTCATCGGTGACCAGGTTTGCCGAGACCATGCCATCGACGCCGAAAGATACCAACGCATCGCCCAGTTCATCGTAGATCGAGGGCGGCGCAGTCGGGCGGCGGCGCGTATTGAGCAGCGCCTCAAGGTCGCGGCGAATGCATTCGCGCAGTTCGCGCAGTTGTTCGGCCTGTGTCAGCGGCGGATCCTGCAGGCGATCGGGGTTCTCGTCGATCAGTCGATCGATGATCGACCTTGCGACGATCCTTTCCCTCGGCCTGTAGCGCTCCAGCGGATCAACCATGGGCGGTGCGCCTCGTCTCGCCGGCGCCCGAAGCGGCTGCGAGGGATTGCAAGTCATGGAAGGAAACCAGATCGTCGCCCGCAAGGAAGCACTTCTGGCCGCGGCCGGTCGTAATGCCCGTCGCTTCGTCGACCCATTCGGTCTCGCGGCCAAGCAACAGCTTGGCACCTGTCGAGCCGTGATAGATCGCAGGCAGGAGTACGGGCGCGCTTGCGCCATCCACGAGTTCGAGCTCGGCCCTGCGGAAGGCGAGATCGCGCGGGCGGGCGATCGGCTCAACGCGAAGCGCTGCAATCCTGGAAAAGTCGACCCACAAATAGGAGCCGCCGCTCATGATGACCTCGAGAGCGTGCGGAATGCGATCATCGAGATCGCGAAGATCTGAAACGAGCTTGCCATTCCAGCTCATCGACCGCTCGCCCCTGATCTCGTCCAGAGACTGTAATGCCGCGGCCGTATCCGAGGAATGGTCGCGGTGAGCGATTGCCAGCTTCAGGGCCGCTTGATCGAGGGTTGTCGGTCCGTTCGGGAAATCCGGTGCGGCGGCCTCGTCAAACCAAGCCGAACGCGCTGCCATCGCGCGCAGCTGATTGCGCAGCACGGCGAAGCCCATCATATCTTCAGGCGCAAACGTCGTCGCAAGGTTGCACTGCGCGTCGGCACGAGCGTAGTCGCCGGCAAGGATCAAGAGATCGATCAGGATATGCCTGCCGTCCTTGTCCGTCGGTGCCGCCTTGACATGAGCCTTCGCCTGCTCGATCGCATCATCGAGCGCGTTTTCGCTAAGAGCTTCGGCGATCTTGGCGGAGAGCGTCATGCAGACATCCTTTGCGGTGTGCTGGCGGAGCCGGAGAACGCGTAAGTCGCATTCGCCGTCTCCGCGATGAGATGAAAACTTGTCGAGACGTCGTCGAGTTGAAAATGCGGCTGCAGCCGCACCGTGCAGGCGAACATGCCGGGCTTGCCGGGAATCTCATCGACGCTAATGCCGGCCGAGCGCAGCGGGAAGCGTGTACGCAGCGACAGGTCGGCGTCGTCATTGCCAAGCGTGTAAGTCGACAGCCAATCATTCAATTTGCGTTCGATCGACGTTCGATCGGCCAATTTGCCGATGTCATCGCGCATGATGACCTTGAGGTAGTGCGAGAAGCGCGAGGCGCAGAGCACATACTGCAGCATTGCCGCGATGCGGGCATTCTGTCGTGCGTGCTCGCTCGAATAATGCGGCGGTGCATGCAGCGACTGATTGGAATTGAAGATCGCCGAGGAAGAAAGGTAGGTGGTCGCCACGGGCACGATGCCGAGCTCGCATAGCTGCTGCTCCTGCCCGCTGGTCAGCCGTATTTCGACGGGAGCCTGCTGCGACAACCCGTTGCTTTCAATACCGAGATCATAGGGAGCGAGCTCCTCCGTGCTCAGCATGCCGCCGTCGACGGCGTCCTGCGTCACGCCGCGAATATCGGCGAACCAGCCGGATTCGATGAAATTGCGAATGACGATCATCGCAAAGGCGAATGCACCATTGCCCCAAACCAAGGTGCTACCATCGGCCGCGATGCTTTCGCGGAACGGGAACCGATCGTCGCGCTCACGCGAAAACGCCTCATAGGGCGCGCGCATCAGGATCCGCGGGGCGACCAGGCCCAAAAAACGGGAGTCCTCTCGGGCTCGAAGTCCGTTCCAGCGAATGCGGGTAGGATCATAGGAGAGCCAGGAGAAATCCTGGACGCGATTGAGCTCGTCAAAGTCCTGCAGGCCGATTGCTTGCGGGGCGGCGGCAGCTATGAAGGGGCAGAAGGCGGCGGCCGCCGCCATGCCGATCTGAGTGAGCGCCCCGACCGTATCGCCGCCGGCCGGACCCTGCGGAGAAAGCTCGTAATCGCCGACCAGCAGACCGAAGGGCTCTCCACCGGGCATGCCGAATTCGCGGCTGTAGATCAGCTCGAAGAGATGGCTCTGGTCGAATTCCGTCGTCCGCTCGAGATGCCGTGTTAATTGGGCCCAGCTGACGCTGAGGATCTTGACCTTCACTTCTTCCGATCGGCCGGTGTGACGCATGAGCATGGCAAGCCCGCGCCACCGCGCTTCCATTGCCTGGAACTCAGGGTGATGCAGGATGGCGTTGACCTGCCTGTTGAGCGCATCGTCGATCATGGCGATCACGCGATGCACCTGACGCGGCCAGGCTGCTCTCGGTTCCATCGTTGTCGCGGTCATGGCGCTGACTGAAGGTGCGCGGCGAGACGATCGCCGCGCTACCTCTCCTAGTTCTTGCTCGGAATGCGGGCGACCATGCGGAGCGAAGTGGTCAGCTCTTCCATCTGCAGCCAGGGGCGCATCCAGGCGACGGCATTGTAGGAGCCCGGCTTGCCCGGAACTTCCTGAACCGTCACCTTCGCGTCGCGCAGCGGATATTTGGCGCGGGATTCCTCACCGGCATCGTCATTGGCGTTGACGTAGTTGGCAATCCAGCGGTTGAGCCAGTTTTCGCAATCCTGCGCTTCCATGAAGGAGCCGATCTTGTCCCGGCCCATGACCTTCAGATAATGGGCAAAGCGCGAGGTCGCCATCATGTAGGGCAGGCGCGCGGATACCGCAGCGTTGGCCGTTGCTTCGGGCTTGTCGTAAAGCTTCGGCTTATGCGTCGTCTGGGCGCCGAAGAACACGGCATAGTCGGTGTTCTTGTAGTGGCAGAGCGGCAGGAAGCCGAGTTTGCCGAGCTCGGCGTCGCGACGATCGGTGATGCCGACTTCGGTCGGGCATTTGAGGTCGAGGTCGCCATCGTCGCTCGAGAAGATGTGCATTGGCAGGTTTTCGACCTTGCCGCCGTTTTCTGCGCCGCGGATCGCCGTGCACCAGCCGCTCTGGGCGAAGGCGTCTGTCAGGCGCGTTCCCATCACATAGGATGCATTCATCCAGCAGTAGGAATTGTGATCGAGCTCGCCGGTCTTCGAATGATCGGTTTCATCGAAAGCGAAGTCGTCGATCGGGTTGGTCTTCGGGCCGTAAGGCATGCGTGCCAACACGCGGGGAAGGGCGAGTGTCACGAAGCGCGAATCCTCGCTATCGCGCAGGCTGCGCCATTTCGCGTATTCGACCGTTTCGAAGATCTTTTCGAGGTCGCGCGGACGGGCAAGTTCGCGGTAATCGTCGAAGCCGAACATGCGCGGGCTGGCGGCCGAAATGAACGGTGCGAAGGCTGCGGCTGCAATCGAAGAGATCGCCTGCAGCGTCTGCACGTCGTCGAAGGAATTGTCGAATTCGTAGTCGCCGATCAGGGCGCCCATGGGCTCGCCGCCCGGCGTGCCGAACTCGTCTTCGTAGATCGACTTGAAGAGCCGCGACTGGTCGAACTCCACAGCCTTTGCGAGATCCTTGGAAACGTCGCGCTTGGAGGCGTTCAACACGCGAATCTTCAGATTGACGCTGGTCTCGCTGTTCTTGACGAGATATTGCAGGCCGCGCCAGCTGCCTTCCAGCTTAGCGAATTCAGGCGACTGCATGATCGCGGCGAGCTGATGTGAGATTTTCCGGTCAAGCTCGGCAATCGCCTTGTTGAGCGTGACGGTCAAATTGCGATCATAGGTAACCGTGCCCTTGAGCGCCTGGTCGGTCAGCGTTCGGAGCAGATCCTGGGCACGATCAGGTTCGGTTTGCCGGGTTGCGGCCACGATCTGCGAGAGCAGGTTTTCCTCAGGCGCAAGCTCGGCCTCTTTGGTCTTCAGTTGGCTTTCAGCGCTCATTTTTCGATCCTTGCGGAAAATGCAGGCGATAGTGGTAAAGCTTGAAGCCGGCCGCTATCGATTGCTTGAAACGGGATTGGGCGACCGGCTTGCGCAGATCGCCGACGACGATCAGCTTGCGGCGGGCTTTTCGGCCAATCCGAGCTCGGACATCAGCTTCGACAGATCGGCCTTGTTCTGCAGAACGTCTTCGAGCAGTCGCTCCAGTTCTTCCGAGCGGTCCGCCTTGCTCATAAGGTCGCGAAGCTGGTTGCGCGCATCGAGAAGCGCCTTGAGCGCCGGGACCTGGCTGACCACGGAGCCAGGCTCGAAATCCTGCATGCTTTCGAATTTCAGTGAGACGGGAAGCTGCGAGCCATTGCCCTCGAGCGTGTTTTCGACCGAGATATTCAGGCCCGGCGTCATGCGGCGCATCACGTCATCGAAATTGTCGCGATCGATCTGAACGAACTTGCGTTCGCCGAACGGTTTCAGCGGCTGCGTCGGGTTGCCCGAGAAATCGCCGAGAACGCCAACGACGAAAGGCAATTCCTTGACGACCATGGCGCCTTCCGTTTCCACTTCGTACTTGATGTGGACCCTGGGCTTGCGCACTCGCTCCAGCTTTTCGTGAACACTCGCCATAAAACTTCTCCTTCAATGCCAGCGGCAAATTCGCTCTTCAAATGTGGCGCAACTCGACTTTGGAAAGGGCCGGTTGCAAAAAGTTCAGAAGATCGGTTGTACTTCTCACCCGTTCTTGTTCGATTTCAGCTGAATGCCGGCCGCTGTCAGCACGGCGTTGCGTGCCTGCTGTTCCGGCAGCAATTCGGCCAGTAGTTCTGAAAAATCCATGCGACCGCGCCTCACCATCGTCTCGATCGACATCGAGATCGGGGAGTGCGGCTCAGTGCGACGGAAATAGCGCGCAACGGCAAGCAACAGCTCAAAGGCTTCCTCGCGCGAACCGATCTGCTCAGCGCTCAACGGGCGGGGGCGGCCTTGTGTCTGTTCGCCGGTGCCTTCCTGCTGCTGTGGTTCCGCCACGGTCTCGATTGCCTGTGATTCGATGCCGGCAAGAGCGCGTAGTGCCAAAGCAGCCTCCTGCAGGACATTGTGCGTATTGGAGCTCGGCGGCGCCATCTGCCCGCAGCGCTCGTTCAGAATGGACACGAGCCGGTCGAAGGCGGCAAGGCAGCCATTGACCATGTCGAGATGCGAGCTCATTGCAGCCGTACCGGCTTCAATGGTCGCCTGACTGAGCTCATCACGTCGTTTCACTTCATTGGGGCGTTGCGACAGCTGGAAATCCCAGAGGGAAAACTGACCGAATTTTGCGCCGGGAATGAGCGGCGATAGCCTGATCGCCTGAATGATCGTTCCTTCGCCACCGATGCCATTGAGACCCGAAAGTGGCGCAAGGCGCTCTTCGATATCGTCAGCACCGACAGAATGAAATTTCTCCCAATGCTTGTCTAAAAGCGACGCGATTGCCTGGTAGACGTCCCTTAACCCTTCGAAACCACGCAAACGTAATTCCGCCTCTGCCAACCATGCTAATACTTCGAGATCCTTACTTTTTGAAGAAATAATCTGCAATCCGAGATTGCTAACATCTGTCCAAAGGGAGGAAAGGCTAATATTTTCGCCTGGTGATATACCTCGTTCTGCAGCGCGAGCCTGGTTTCTTGCATCCTTTATTCTATAGTATATTTCGCGCATAGAAGTATTGTTGCGAATATTTTCTCCGCATGGCGCGTTTTCTTCAAATGGATTTTCTATGTCTCGGACGTTCAGCAGGGAATTAACTCCGTATCATGAACTACTTCATTTGAGGGCATGATAGTTAGGTCGATATATTCCTTTGTCAACCATGTCTATTCTGCAACAGATTTGTGACGATTCCATTTTTTGACCACATGAAAAAATTTTTGTAGTCCATCTGGACGTGTGGGAATAACCGCCCTAGTTGTTGCCGCGATTTGGAGGGTGTAGTTGAAATGAAACCACAAGGAGGAAACTTCTAGGTGTCGAACATCGATCTCAATCGTCTGATCAGAACGCTTGAGCCCGCATTGCGCGTCGGTCTCGAGGCTGCAGCGTCACTTGCAGCACGTGATCGCCATGCAAATGTCGATGTCGCACATTGGATACTATCATTGCTGGATATATCTGAAGTTTGCTCTTTGTTTGAAGAACTTAGCGTTCCTTCTGCAACGCTCCGCACTGAGCTTGATAGCGCCATCGCCGACTTGCCGAGGGGCGATGGTGCCGCGTTGGTGCTCTCTCAAAATCTGCTTGCTCTGATGCGCGAGGCGTGGCTTGTCTCGTCGCTTCAATGTGGGCGGAACAGCATCACCCTCGCTGATCTTCTGACCGCGCTGAGCGATGACCAGTCGCTGCGAATCATGGCGCGAGGCATGGCACCTTCGCTGCGCAGCATTGATCGCACCGCGCTCGAAAAAAAGTTGAACGCGGTTTCCACTCCCAGCGGCACATCTTCGCCGTCACAGAATTCCGAGGCTGTTGCCGCTGCCGGCGAAAATGAATTCCTGCGCCTGTACACGCGCGATATGACAGCCGATGCAAGGGGTGGTCGTGTTGATCCGGTCATCGGTCGCGATCGTGAGCTGCGCCAGGTCATCGATATCCTGATGCGCCGCCGTCAGAACAATCCGATGCTGGTCGGCGAGGCAGGTGTCGGCAAGACCGCCGTTGCAGAGGCGCTGGCGCTGGAGATCGCCGCCGGCAACGTGCCGGATATGCTGAAGCCGGTACGGATTCTCCTTCTCGATCTCAGCCTGCTGCAGGCTGGCGCCGGCGTGAAAGGCGAATTCGAGCGCCGCTTGCACGGCGTTGTCGCGGCCGTACGTGCCTCGGTGGAGCCGATCATCCTGTTCATCGACGAGGCGCATGGCTTGATCGGTGCCGGCGGACAGGCCGGGCAGGGCGATGCCGCCAATATTCTGAAGCCGGCGCTGGCACGCGGCGAGCTCAGGACGATCGCAGCGACGACTTGGAGCGAATACAAGCGCTACATCGAGAAGGATGCGGCGCTGACCCGACGCTTCCAGGTCGTTCAGGTGCTTGAGCCCGACGAGGAAACAGCAATCCGCATGTTGCGCGGCGTGGTCGGCAGCTTCAAAGCCCATCACAAGGTGCGCATTCGAGATGAGGCGCTGGCGGCGGCTGTTCGCCTTTCGGCCCGCTATATTCCGGCGCGGCAATTGCCCGACAAGGCGATCAGCCTTATCGATACCGCAGCCGCCGCTGTCTCTCTGGCGCGTCAGACCGTTCCCGAAGCGCTGAAGGGATTGCGCAACGAGCAGGAAATGCTCGAGGTTGAGGCCACCGCACTTTCCGCCGAGCCGCCGACATCGGATATTGTCGAGCGCCTTGCCGTCATCGAGAGCGAAAAGCACGAAGTGGCAAGCGAGATCGAGCGGCTGCAGGCCAAGCTCGATGCTGAAATCAGGCTGTCGGGTGAGGCGGATCGCATCGAAGCCGCGCTTGCCGATCCCAATGCTCAGCAGGCCGAAGATGGTGTTCGTTCGCACGGCGACAATGTCGCCCTCTTCCCGCCCAACGGTTCATCCGTTGACGTTGCTCGCGCAGCCCTTGTACAGGCGGAACGCAGCCTTGCCGACGTTGCCGGCGAAACGCCGCTGGTTCCCCGCGTGGTCGACAAGGAAGTGATCGCCGGGATCGTCGCGCGCTGGACCGGCATTCCCGTCGGCAAACTGCTGTCCGACCAGGTTGAAACCGTCAAGACGCTCGATGCAAGGCTGAAGGAGCGTGTGCTCGGACAGGATAACGCAATTGCGCGGATTTCGGCTGCGATGCGGTCCGCACGTGCCGGCCTTTCCGATCCACGCCGCCCGCCCGCCGTCTTCCTGCTTGTTGGCATGTCAGGAACCGGCAAGACCGAGACAGCGCTTTCGCTGGCCGATCTTCTTTATGGCGGCAGCCAGTATCTGACGACCATCAACATGTCCGAGTTCAAGGAGGAGCATAAGGTTTCGCTGCTGCTCGGATCGCCGCCCGGCTACGTCGGCTACGGTGAAGGTGGCGTGCTGACCGAGGCCGTGCGCCGTCGGCCTTATGGCGTCCTGCTGCTGGATGAGATCGACAAGGCGCATCCGGGCGTCCAGGAAGTGTTCTACCAGGTCTTCGACAAGGGAACGCTGCGCGACGGTGAAGGCCGCGACATCGATTTCAAGAACACCACTATCGTGATGACGGCCAATACCGGCTCGGAACTGCTCGCAGCCTTGGCTGCTGATCCGGAAACCATGCCCGAGGGCGAGGCGCTGGAAGCGCTGCTGCTTCCCGAATTGCAGAAGTACTTCAAGCCGGCCTTTGTCGGCCGTACGACCGTTCTGCCCTTCATGCCGTTGAATGGCGAGACGCTGAGCGGGATCGTCGACATCCAGATCGGCCGCATCCGTGATCGCGTCGCTGCGTCGTATGGCACCAGCGTTTCGCTTGCCCCCGAAGCCCGCAAGGCGCTGGTCGGCCGCGCCAAGGCGAGCGAAATGGGCGCGCGCGCCATCGAAACCATGATTGGCCGCGATCTTTTGCCAGAGCTTTCGACCTTTTTCCTCGATGCTGTTGCGACGGGGCGCAAGGTTGGCGGCATCACCATAGGCTTTCACGACCATCGCTTTCTCATCGAGGAGAATACGGTGGGCGACAATGAATTCGCTGGCCCCGAGGAAGGCGGCACGGCGAATAAAGCAGCCCCGGACGAACACAGCGCCCGGATGCGGCATTAGACGGAAGGGTAACCCCGCCCTGCAGCGACAGGGCGAATTCAAATCTCAACAGGAGAGTTCAGAGCATGCCGATTTATCTGCAGATCGACGGAATTCAGGGCGATGCAACCCACGAGCAGCACAAGAAGTGGATGGACATCGAAGTCATCCACTGGAATGTTTCGCGTAACATGAAGACGTCAGCCGGTTCGGCTGCGAACCGCGAAGCTTCCGAGCCGACCGTTTCGGAAGTTATCCTGACCAAGGTCAGCGATTCCTCGTCGACGAAGCTGTTCCAGGAAGCATGCTCGGGCCGTACCGGCAAGCAGGCCGTGATCCATCTGGTAACGACCGGCAACCCGGGAGATACCTACATCGAGTACACGCTCACCAACACGCTGATCGCCAGCTACTCGGTCGATTCCAACGGCGACCGCCCGGTCGAAACGATCAAGCTCAACTTCACCAAGATGGAAGTGAAGTACACGCCTTACGACGACTCGCAGACGCCGCAGTCGCCGATGATCGCGTCTTACGACCTGGCAACGACCAAGGCTGCCTAACATTAACATCGCATTCCGGCGCGCTGGCATCAGCGCGCCGGAATCATGTCTGATGCCAAATCGCCGCGGTGGCTGCGATTGTCATGTTCCGGCAAACGTTTCTTAGTCGAGGTCGCCATGGTAGATTTTTTCGTTTCGTCACCGGCGCTGCAGATGGAGCCGGTGAAGCAAACCGATCTTCCGCCCGTCCGGCGTGCCGGCCGCGGCCCATCCTACGATTATTTTTCCTATCAGAACGGCCCGCGAGAATTCGCGGCACGGGGCCAGGCTATGGGTGCCGCCGCATCGCTTTTCCGGATGTTCTCCGAAAAAGCCAACGAGATGTCGCTGACGCATTGGCTCCAGAGATGGCTGCGCAACAATGAAGCGCACATCATTCGCGAAATGGATACCAACCACCATTCGGTGTTCGTTGCGCAATTCAATTATTCCGTCAGCGACGGCGAAACACGGGTCTTGATGGCGCGCGGCGCCTATTTGCTTGGCACGGTGCCGAAACGTGCCGATATCGGCAAGATCCTGACACCGCAGGTACTTTACGGTCCCGGCATGCACGAGACGCTGCCGAACGGCACCCTGTTCCAGATGGTCTATCTCGTCGGTGGCCGCAAGCAGCAGATCGGCAGCGCCGGCAATATAGGCTCGGCAAACTCACTGTTAGGATAAGCGCAGATGAACGATCAGCCCTCGGCCAACGATTTCATCCAGGCGACCCGAAATCTTCGGGTCTCATCGCCGCTTGGTACGGACCAGCTCCTGCCCGAGCGGGTGATGATAACGGAAGGTGTATCGTCGCTCTTCGACATTAAGCTCTTCGTGCGCGCCAAGCGCGAGGTCATTCAGCCGGAGGAATTGATCGGTCGCCTGATCGACATCTCGCTGGAGGTTCAGCAGGTCGAAGATGGCGGCGACGGTGTTCGCCGTCCCTTCAACGGTCTCGTGACGGCCCTTCAGGAAGGGCCTCCAATCACACGTGGCTTGCGCTCCTATTCGATGGTGCTGAAGCCGCAGATGTGGCTTTTGTCGCAGCGTTCCGACTGCCGCATATGGATGGACAAGACCAGCATCGATATCGTCGAGACGCTCTTTTCCGAACACGGTATTCCCGCCCCGGATGTTTCCGGCGTCGTGACACCGCCTCCGCCGCAGCATTACTCCGTGCAGTGGAATGAGACGGATCTGGATTATCTGACGCGCCGCTTCGAGGAAGACGGTCTCTTCTACTGGTTTTCGCATGAGGAAGGCAGCCACCGGCTGCATGTTGCCGATGGCGCCAACTCCTGGGCGGGGCCGTCCCCCTCTGCGCAGGGTGAAGCCAGAGTGCGTCTTGCCCAAGGCTCGACGGACCGCAACCACATCAACGATTGGATGAAGCATTACGCTTACGTCCCCGGACAGCGCGCCGGCGCTGACTGGAATTTCGAGACGCCGCAGATGGTGCCAGGCACCACGACACCTTCACTGGTGCAGATGCCGGGCGCAATGAAGAGCGAGCTTTACGAATACCCGGCCCGCATTTCATCGGTCGCTGAGGCCGAGCGGGCACAGAAGCTGCGCATGCAGGCGAGCGAGGCCGATCACAATCGGGTCGTGGGGCGATCGTCATCACGCATATTGGAGGCCGGCCGGCGGTTTACGCCCTATGAGGTGGCGCATCCCGAGCATGTTTATGAAGAACATGTCATCGTGCGCGCGACGCATTTCGCCGTCGATCCGTCCTATGAAACCAACATGGATCAGCCAGAATATACCAACGAATTCGAAGCCGTGCCGTCGCGCGTCGCGGTGACGCCGCATCGCAAGACCGAGCGGCCACGGATCCGCGGCACGCAGGTCGCGATCGTCGCCGGCCCTTCCGGAGAGGAAATCCATCCCGATCAGTATGGCCGCATCAAGCTCTGGTATCCCTGGGATCGCCGCGCCAAGAAGGATGGATCGGATACCTGCTGGGTGCGCGTCGCCCAGAGCTGGGCTGGCGGCACATGGGGCGGCCAGGTCATCCCCCGCATAGGCATGGAAGTCATGGTCGCCTTCATCGACGGCGATCCGGACCGGCCGTTGGTGACCGGCGTGGTGCCGAACCCGAGCAATGGCGTGCCCTACGATCTGCCTGGGAATAAGACCCGCATGGTCATGCGCTCCAATACCCATAAGGGCACCGGCTTCAACGAGATGACTTTCGAGGACGATGCCGGCCGCGAAAACATGTTCTTCCACGCCCAGAAGGACCAGACGACGCGCATCCGCAACGACCGCACCAAACGCGTCGACCGCCACGAAGTCGCCTCCATCGGCGGCAACCGCGCCGTCGAAGTGAGCGGCAACCAGAAGCACGAGATCGGCGGATCGGTGAATACAGTGGTCGGCGGTACGGGGCCGATGGCCATGGCGTTGATGGGGGCGGTGCAGGGATTGTCCGGTCATACGGCCGGATTGCTGGCACAGGCAGGCCAGATTGCCGGTGGCGGCGGCGCAGGTCTCACCGCCTTCGCGGGGACAGTTGCTTCCTCGGCACTGGGTTTCTTAGGGGCTGGTGGTCTTGGCAGCCGGGAAGGCGTTGTTTCAGGGCTTAATCCAAGGGCGGATGCCGGCACGGATCTTGCCGGATCAGGCACGGGAGTGGGGGATGCCGCAGGCGGCCTATTCCCGCTTCCGGGCATCATGAACACCGTTGTCGGCGCCTTTAAGTCCGACACGATCGGTATCGCACGCGCCGAGCAGATCGGTATGAGCAAGGTCACGAATGTCGGTCAGACCTCGCTGGAGAGCGTGGGCAAATTCAAGAAAATCGCAGTTGGTGAGGAGTTCGTTATCGAATGCGGCGACTCCAAGTTCATCATGAAATCCAATGGTGAAGTGATCATTCTCGGTAAGAATTTCAATTTCGTCGCCTCCGAGCATTTTCAGATGCGCGGCAAGCCCATCGATCATAACTGAGGTCAGTTTCGTCCATGGAACTGATTAACCGTACTCCGCTGCGTGCCTTCGCTTTTCGTCAGTTCGATCGGAATGGTGATCTCGATTGTGTCGTTGCCGTTCGAGGCACCTTCCTCCATCGACAGGGGCGGCCAGTCGCGCTGGCCGCAAGTCAGGAGGATTTCCAATGGACCGACAGCTATGCTGGCGATCCTCATGAGGGGATCATGCTTCGCCAGACCGACCTGACGCCGGAAAAGCCGGGCACGGACATTACGTTCTTGGGCAAAGCCTATGCGCCGGGCGGCAGGGACGCACCAAGCTGGACTTGTTCACTACGAGTTGGCGTAAAGGAAAAGGCCCTGCGGGTATATGGCAGGCGCCATTGGCGGCCCGTATTTCGAGATGGATGGGCGGGGTTTTCTGCTGATCGACCGAAACACGTCCTGCAACATTGGAAGCTTGATGAGCCCATCCCGACAACCCAGGTCGCCATCGATTGGCATCACGCCTATGGAGGCATGGTGCCGGGAACGGGCAATGCTGAGCAGGGCATTCCTTCCGATGTCGAGCCGGCCAATCCGCTCGGTTGTGGCATCGTAGATCCTTATTGCAGCGATGAAGCCATGATAGTGGAGGCCCCTTCGGTCACGGCTATCGATGAGGCGAGCCTCGATTGGCGGACACCTTATCGACCCGAGGGTTTCGGTCCCATTCCTCCATGGTGGCGTCCCCGGCAGCAATATACCGGCACTTATGATGATGACTGGTTGGCTAGTCGCCATCCACTATTACCCTCCGACTTCGATCCGCGTTTCTGGCAATGTGCGCATCCCGACCTCATCGCTCAGCCTTGGCTTAAAGGCGATGAAGATTATGCCCTGAATAACCTTCACCCCAATTTGCCAGAAGCGTATGGACGCCTGCCTGCCGTCACACTCGGCGTTCGATGCCAGCAGGAGGGCGAGGATAAATGGTTTCTCTTTAACCTCGACGGCGTGCAGTTCGACTGGCGAGACAGTGAAACAATCTTCTTGACTTGGCGGGCTCGTTTTCCGTTACCAGAAGCGGACGGCGCACGCTTGACGGTCAACCGTGTGGTGTTCTCCCAAGAGCAGAGACAGCAAGCGGAGGCCAGTGACGCATGAGTCTCACCCCGCCCAAGGACAATTATGCCGGCGAACCACAGTATCCATCTCCGTGGACGACAAGCCGACCGCGAGAGGGATTGCGTGACAACGATGCCGCACGCATCGTCTCGCTGTCGCCGGATGTCTGCAAGACACCGATCGGCTCCTCGACGCCACCCATTCCATATCCCGTGGTCGATTTTTGCGGTCACGATGAGAACTATACGGAGTCCGTGCGCTTTACCAGTCAGAAGGTCATGGTGCTGCGTTCCAATACTTGCCACGTTCACGGTGATGAGCCGGGCCAAGCGAAGGGCGTGAAATCAGGAACGGTGGAAGGCATTTGTCAACCCATCGAAGGCGCTGACTTGGTGCGTGCCGAGGGGTCCCCGATCATCACGCATCTGCACCGTTTCGACATGAACAACAGGAACACGGTGGGTGAGGCGTATTTTGTCCGCGACACAGCGACCTATCCGACACTCACGGACAATGATCCTGTGCCGGGATCATTGCGATCGGCTGGTTTTGGCGATCTTAACGAGGCTTTCGGTCCGGCGACGTCCTTGCCTCCCGGCTCTTACCAGATTGCACAAGCTGCGACAGGAACGATGACGGATGCAGGCGGAGGGTTAGGAGCAGGCGGCTCATCGAGAAACACTACGACTGTCCCACAATCCGGTGGTGCGACAACCACCGTGCCAGGGTCATGGACGTCGAGGTTGCTTCGCTGGAGCATCTTCGGGCGAGCTGAATCCACGGCCAACATGCTGAACGAGCTAACTGGTGGAGCCGTTAATCGGCAACGCATCGAGAATCAACTTCATGAATTCGACTACTACGCTACCACGCCGAACCAGGGGCTAACTACCGAACAGATGGCCATTTGGGCAAAAGGCGCGGCCGAAGTGCGTGCGACGGCGCTGCCAGCTGGCGATATGGACGCCTTTGACGCAATTAGGAAGAAGACCGTCGAGGCTGTCGTCTCGTCCGCAGCGCGGGATAAAGCAAAGGCAGCAGCCACAACCGCCACCAACGTTCGAGTGTCCGCCCAGCGGGAGGCCTGCGACGATATCTGTAAAATGGCCTGCGAATGCATGAAGGACAGGCAGGGCGCGCAGACCTACACCGAATGTGTGGCGCAAAAAATACGAGAAAATAATTACGATCCGAAGAACGGCACCTATCCGGACGGGACTCCACGTTATCCGAAAAGCCCGACGGCGGATGGTCCTCGTCCCGAAGTAAGTTATGATCCTAACAACGGTTACGAGGCTGCGGAAAGTCAGGGGCCTGACACCAAGGGCATGCCATCCAGCCAATATCCTAAGCGCGGGATGCCGCGACCGGATATCTCCTGGTGGAAAGACGGCAAGCTGTGGAAGATATTCGAACTCAAATTTCCAAAGGCCGGCGGTGGTGTAGATGGGCAGACTCCTATGCAGGCCGATGGTGCATATGAAGAGATTGCGCGGAAGAATAAGCTGAACCCAAGAAAAGACCTGATCAATCTCGATATCGAAGAGGACTGCGACTGCGAGTCCGGCAAAGCAAAGCCTGAAGCTCCCTGTTAAAAGGAATGGCGCATGGAATATCCGCAAGACCTGAAACTGGACCCAAAAGATATCGAGGAGCGTGGTGTTCTACGGTCAGGGAGTAAGCACAACATTCGTTCTCGCGTCGGTATCTTGCTGTCGATCTATTTTCTCGATGGATGGAAGAAGGAGAAACGACAGGCTTTGCTTGATAGCCTGCAAGACTATTTGGCCGTGTTCACCGATAAGATCACACACTTTCAGCCTTATGGCGACGGTAACAGTAAGCGAATGCAGCGATACAAAGGGGTAGGAATTCCTGAAGATTTTACAAGTATCGGCGATCTGGGCAGCTCCGAAACCGCCTATCTGTTCTTTAAACATGTGGATATGGCGGAAACTGACGATCCCTCGTTCTATTTGTTCATGGCGTTTGGGCATGAGAAAGGGACGAGAAGGCCTCTTTCGGGACTGAAGGTGTACTTCCCCCCCAGCTTCGTTTTCGAAGATCCAGATCGTTATGTCGCATTCGTGACGCGGTGGTGCGATCGGCTTGGTGCAATCCATGGCTCCTCCGGTTTGGGAGCCTTGTCCCGACCCGGTGTCGAGCTGATGGAGGATGCCTACTACTACCCATGGTTGATGCAGTATCCAGGTCTGGAGTATGATGCGATGGGAACATATTGGTCAGAGTGCAGTGAAGGTGGCTATGAGCGGCCTCGCTCTTCAAACTGGTTGACCATCCTCGGATCGGCTAGCGTTGACGCTCTTGGCGGCGAAGACACGATGATCCGTGAAAGGCTGACACCTGATATTGACGTGAAGCGATATTCGGATGGGGTCGTTCTACGAGCTGGAAAGCTTCCCATACTCGGAACAGCCGAGACAGGCGGTATTCCCAAAACCTATCAAACGGTTGCCCGCTTCATCCAGCCGATCCGATTTGAAGATTATCAATACGGCATTTTGAAACTCCCGAGAGCCATGCAGGATTTGGATGACGAGGCATATCTTGCCTACACATTGAACTGGCTCAGGCGTTTCGACTAGTGAGCCGAAATAAATCGCCTGGAAGTTGCTTGAGCGAGGGAATCCGATGTCCGACATTCGTCCTGTCGAATTTGACTGGTCTGATGAATGTATCGATGAAGCCGATCTGCAGGCTATTGTCGATGCCTATCTTCGCTCAGATCGGGAGAGGAAAGACGCTCTCTGTGCTGCGGCTGGCATAGCGTATATAGCGGATACGCGCGGTCTGCGTTGTCCCTTTCCAGTACGAGAGATGCGGAGCGTTCTGATATCGATGTCCTACGGAGATAAAATTGTCCTTCTGACCGATGATCCCGTGGCAAAAATCGACATACCCCATGCGGTGATGGAGGATAGCAACTACTTGAGGGTCAGGATCGGCATAGAGACAGCAGAAGTATTTCTTATCGAGAAATCCTGATCATCGAGAAAAAGCTCCCTCGAAAGCAGGGAAATATCCGTGATGAAGCCCTTCGATCCATATCGCCTCTATGCCGCCGTGATTCCGATGGACGTCCCGTCATCCACGCGCTCAGCGTCGAGGGCGAGGTCTACACCCTACCGGCAGACGACCGGAAGCCTTCGAAGATGAAAATCGGCGGCGCAGGAGTCTATTCCGACGATGCTACCGATCTCGGATATGTCAATGCGATCACGCGGATCTGCGAGGCCTTTTTCGTTACCGGTCATCACTCACAACTCTACCGCATCGCCGATGGCAGCTGGGACTGGTTCCATAAGGGAAAACTACCGCAAGCGCCGGAAACCTACGACTATCTCATCTATGGCGATCTGGTTGGTGGTTCGGAAGATGATATTTACATGGGCGTCATTTTGTCTCCCACGAGTATGAACAGACCGTTGACCGAAGAGGAAGAGGCGGAAATGAGGAGGCATATGCCATCAGAGAGGCGGACGAAGGTCCCAGTCGCGTCAACGAAGGCCGACTTTATCATTGGAACGGTCAAGAATGGCGGGTTGTTGCCACGCCACGATCCGGAAAGTTCTATCCCGAACCGGCGACGCTCGCCGATATCTTCATCGAGACGAAAGGCAAGGTCTGGGCCGTCGGCGGCAATGGCGTGATCCTGGTAGGGAACGCCGAAAGCGGGTTTCAGGACGTTTCTTTCAAAGGAGATAGCGAAAAACTGATTTCCATCACCACGTTCAATGACCGGATGGTCGTCGCCTCAGACTATGCCTTGCACTGGTTCGACGGGCATCTTTTGTCTCCTCTCAAGCCCGTTCTTGATCCGATAATCAACCGAAATATCCCCACGCCGATCAAAGTTCAGGCCGTCGACGACATCCTTTATACTTCGATGCAAAACACGGCGTGCATAGCTTTGACGGCGAAGACTGGGCCGAGATCGCAATCCCTTCGGAATTGCTGCAGCGTGATTTCAAGGGCTTGCCGCCGAAGTGGTGAGAAAGCTTTAGGCTGCTCCATACATAGCGCAGCGCGGATTATTCAGCTTATACCAACCGACACTTGATGCGCTGTCTTCTGGTGCCATTTCAGGAGCGAATTTAAAATAATGAGCGAGAAGCTAAAGATCGAATTTACCCGCGCCTGCGCTTTCTCCGAGAATGTCTTGATCATCAATGCCGTGTTGGAAACATCGGACACGTATGATCCTGACTGCCGGATCTATCGTTTTGAGCATGACGGTAAAGTTGGCGAACAATGGTACTATGACAACTTTAATTTCCACATGCAGGACATAACGTTGTTCCGCAATTCGGATATCGATGCTGCGATTGATTATCTGACCTACATGTCTTCGGAGGGCGACGTATACCACGCGTGGCGAGAGGGTAATTTTCGCGAGAAAATAAAAGGGGCTGGGACTTGGGTCGATGACGCTAAGGGCTACGGTCGCATGTTTGCTATCTCACAGATAGGAAATAGGCTTTATGCTGCGGGTGATGGCGGGCAATTCTACATGCGCCATGGACGAGATGACTGGCGTTTTGTGACAGACAGCTTGCTCTTTGATCCGGTGAAGTATCGAGAGCAACGCAAAAATCGTCCCAAGACAGATGATCCGGATTATTTATCCTGGTTGATGGAATCTAAGAAAAGCAAGCCGCGCAACGTTTTATTTAATGGTGTCAAAGGTATCGATGAAGACGCGATCTATTTATGTGGAGAAGAGGGTAGCAAACCAATCCTCTGCTTCTGGGATGGCGATACGCTTCATGAACTGAATACGCACCTTCCGGAGGCGGCTCTCACCGGAATATACATAGAGAACTCCGACAGTATCTGGGTGTGCGGCCGAGAAGGCGTGTTGTTGCACGGCAGCTATGCACGCGGCTTTACGCCGGTTTCGTTGCGACCGCAGCATAATCTTTTTCATATGATTACACCCTATCGGGGCAAATTGGTCTTGCCATCGAGCACGCGTCCAGGTGGCCTCTTCGAGTTCGATCCGAAAACCTCCGATCTGAAGAGATTTTCACCCGCACTGCCGAAACTGCGCGGTGACTACATTTTTTATGCAGGCTGTATTGGTGATATTCTCTGGGTTGTCGGCCAGAAGGATATATTTCGCTTCGATGGAAGCGAATGGGAGCGGATCGAGCATCCGGATATCTAATTATCGCCTTGGTAAGCCTGTAAGTCGCAAAGACGAGAATGGGCTAACCAACCCGAATAGACATTGGCGAGAGCAATTTAGCGAGCTCATATGTCAGCCGACGAATTTCTTGCAGCGCGAGGTAAGCCGCGACAGGCAATGCAGGTTTCAGAGGCGGAAGCCGAGAGAGCCCGTGGTAGGGTTCCTGCGGATTTGATAGCCTTCTGGATGGAACACGGTGTCGGATATTACGCAGATCGTAACTATCATCTATGCATGCCATTCATCTTCGATGAGTATCTCGCAAACATACTGGACAATGCGCCGAACCTGCGAAGCGAGGATTTTGCTGCCATTGGATATTCAAGCTTGGGAGCAATCGATCTGTGGCACAGAAAGGGACGTCATTTCACCCTTTCGTTAGACGTTGCTCTTTTGATGGATTTGACAAGCCGCAAGGAAACTGATCCTCCGCCGCATGATTTACATGAGCTATACAGTCTTGCAGGGATTGATATGCCAGAGAATGCGATAGAATTATTCCTGGAGGCTCGGAAGGCGCCAGAGGATATATGGAATATTATGATGAGCGCAACTTCACTCGACGCTTATAAATTTGTCGAGGACGAAAATGGTCGCCAGCTCTTACCGCAGCTGCGCAAGGTTCATGGTCCCTTGTCGGAAAGGGAAGTGTATCTTCGCGAAAATCCCGAGCTAGCGAATGTGACGACGTCCTATCGGCGAATGAAGCTGGCGGAACTGCTTGGCCGACGTCCTGGCTCGGTGCATTATTCATTTGCAGTTGAGATTGATGGACACCAGGATATCGTCGACGAGATCATCCCGGTTGTCTAACCGAGCCGATAGGCACTCATGTAGACGCGGATGCGATGAAATGGAGTTCTACGAACATCCGGCCGGCATTTCCTTAGGCAAGGGAAATCTGAACCATGACCGATATATTGGATGATGAGGAGAACTTCGAAGAGCTTTATGGTGAATGGAATCCGAAGCTCTATGGTGCGGCCATGGCCGATAATGGTCGCTATTTCGCGGCTCTGGTTGGCGGTCCGCGTTGGGACGATCCCTATACGATTATCCTCATGCGTGACGTTATCGGACAAACCTTCTCTCGCTCAGACGTTCGGCGGGAGCTCCGTGATATCCAAGTGCTGCCTGCGAAGGATAAGGATGCCGCGCCGTCCTATGTGGCGATCAGCCTCAACGGCGACATATATGTTGTGGGTCCTCGGGGGTCAGAACATTCGGTCATTCCAGGTACCCGGGCCGAATCTGAGGCTGCGCCGGACATTGAATTTAACTCGATCCTTCCATTTGATGACCGCTGGCTAGTCGCGGGAAGCGATGGCTTCCTGAAACTCGGCAAGGGTGAAATCTGGGAAGAGGCGGCTCCGCCCTTGAAATCAGAATATCCCTACCGCGAGCCAAAATGGTCGATTCTTGGCGCCAACGGCGAAGGCAATATCTTTGTGGTTGCAACTCAGGCCGTGGATACACGGCACTTTAATCTCTATCCGGGCCATCCCCTGTATCGCAAGGACATGAGCGGAGACGAAGTGCTCACGCTTCAGAGAAAGCTGTCGGCGGAACGAAATGCCTTTCCTCAGCTGACGACGCTTTTCACTGGCAGGCCTGACGCTTGGAAAAAGCACGAATTGCCACCGCGCATAGCCAGCGCAATATCCGACTACCCCTATGTCGCGAGTTTTGTAAGCGGAGTGAACGGTAGCGACTACGTCATAGGTTCGGACGGACTTGTAATGGAGGGTGTCCCTCCAAGAGGTCTTTCGGAGATTTCGTCAGTTCCCGATCGAGAAAAAAACTTCTTTGGCGGGGCGTTGTGGCAACGCAACCTAGTTCTTATCGCTGATTCAGAATTGTTCCGTTTTGATGGTCATCTCGCGAAGACCTTTACACCGAAGGTAAAGATTAAGCTCGGGTCTCGGAGAGTTCAGCCGTCTGCTATTTTTGCCCGCAACGAAAAGCTCTATGTCTTCGACTACGGCCTTCGCTATTTCATTTTTGACGGCCAAGAATGGGTTCAGCGAGATATACCGGCGGGCCTCTCAGAACGGCCATTTAAAGGGAGTAGATAGAGGCCTTGGTGTTGGCGCGCGGACAGACATTTCTTCAGATTCTGGTCTTTGATACAGCCATTTATGCTGGGGCCATTTCGGGAGCGAACTCAAAATAGTGATCGAGAAACTTAAGTTAGAATTTACACGTGCCTGCGCTCGATCCGACAATGTCGTGATTATTAATGCGGTGCAGGAGATATCAGACACTTATGATCCTGATTGCCGAATTTACCGCTTTGAGCATGACGGGGAGCCCGGCAAGCAATGGTACTATGACAACTTCAATTTCCACATGCAGGACATCACGTTGTTCCGCAATCCGGATGTTGATCCGACGACCGATTATCTAACTTACATGTCCTCTGAAGGCGACGTCTATCATGCATGGTGGAAGGGCAATTTTCGCGAGAAAATTCATGGCGCCGGAAGTTGGGCCGATGACGCTAAGAGCTATGGCCGACTACTGTCGATCGCGTCTATAGAAGACGTATTATATGCTACCGGAGCGGGCGGCCAAATTTACATACGCGACGGGCGCGATGATTGGCGTCTTTTGACGGATAAGCTTCTATATGATCCCGAAGCTCATCGTAAAGTCACTGCAGAAGCTCCCGATACAACTGATCCCAAATTTCTCGATTGGTTGATGAATTCTGAAAAGGATGAGCCGCGAAATGTCTATTTCAATTGCATAAGAGGTGTAAGTGCTGACGCAATATACATTTGCGGAGAGGAAGGCACGAAGCCAATTCTATGCTTTTGGGACGGCGCCGAACTGCATGAGCTGAATACCCACCTTCCGGAGGCAGCTCTCACTGGAATATACATAGAAAACTCCGACAGTATCTGGATCTGTGGTCGAGAAGGCGTGTTGCTGCACGGTAGCTATGCTCGCGGCTTTACGCCGGTTTCGTTGCGACCGCAGCATAATCTTTTTCATATGATTACACCCTATCGAGGCAAATTGGTCTTGCCATCGAGCACGCGTCCGGGTGGGCTCTTCGAGCTTGATCCGAAAACCTCCGATCTGAAGAGATTTTCACCCGCATTGCCGAAATTGCGCGGCGACTACATTTTTTATGCGGGCTGCATTGGCGATATTCTCTGGGTTGTCGGTCAGAAGGATATTTTCCGTTTCGATGGAGCCGAGTGGGAGCGGATTGAGCATCCTGATCTTTAGTTATTGTCTCCATAAACCTTGAAAGTCAGAAGGACGGGAGCTGGTTAACCAATATCGGGCAGGCATTGACGAGCGCATTTTAGCCAGGTCATCTGTCAGTAGGCTGCTAGTCGCTCAACCATCCACATTACCCCCCACAAACGTATCCCGCATCGCTCGCAGAATAATCACCGCCGAAGCCGCTCCCGGATCGATATGCCCAAGCGACCGTTCTCCCAGCCGCGCCGCGCGGCCGCGGGCGGCAATCATGGAGCTCGTGGAGTTTGCTCCGGTTTCGGCCGCTTCGAGGATGGCGTTCCACATGGCGGTGACATCGTTTGAATGCGCCCTTGCGTTGATTGCTGCCTCGGCGGCGGGAACCCATGCGTCGAGCATGGTCTTGTCGCCGCGCTGACCCTTGCCGCGTTGCTGGATGCCAGCCCTCATTTCGTCGACGATCATCGCCTGGCAGGCCGGAGAGAGAGATTGATCCGTTGTCAGCGCCTGCGAAGCGCGGCGAAAGGCCGTGGCATAAAGCGGACCGGTCGAGGCGCCGACCGCATCGAGGAAGGCTGACGCTGCGACGGAGAAGATTTCCGAGGGCAATGCCTGGGCAAGATCGAGCTTTGCCAGCTCGGCATTCACCGCCATGAAGCCGAGCGCCATGGTGATGCCGTGATCGGCGTCGCCGATTGCACCATCCAGCTCGGAGAGCCGGTCCTTTTCGGCATTGATGGCGATCGATATGCGCTGGAACATCGTGCCCAGGCATCGCGCGGCTTTTTCCGACATCGTCTTCCTCCCGGTCCCAGCCATTTTGATTGTCGCTGGGCACATTCTTGTAGGTTCATCCGATCTTCAAAGCGAAGGTGTCGCATGGATGGCGCAGCATATCAGTCAGCTCCTGATCGAGATGCAGGATGGATATGGATGCGCCGGTCATGTCGAGCGACGTGCAATAATGCCCAACCCAGTTCGCCTCGATCTTGATGTCTTTTGCGCTCAAGCGCTGCTCGACGCGGCGGAACAGGATGTAGAGTTCCATCAACGGCGTCGCGCCGAAGGAGTTTATGAGGACGGCGACGCGATCGCCCGCTGCGGGCTTCATTTCGGAGAATATCCGGTCCATCACGCGGTCGGTGATCTCGTCGGCCGTCATCATCCTTTCGCGGGTGACGCCGCGTTCGCCGTGAATGCCCATGCCGAATTCGATATCGTCGGGGCCGATCTCGAAATTGTGGCGGCGTGTCTGCGGCAGCGAGCAGGGCTCCAGCGCGACACCCATGGTAAAGGTGCGGTCATTCGCCTTGCGCGTCACTGCCTCACAAGCATCGAGCGACAGGCCCTTGTCGCAGGCAGCACCCGCAATCTTGAAGATGAAGAAGTTGCCGGCAACACCGCGCCGCCCCTCGCGATCTTCGATCGGCGAGGAGGAGATATCGTCCGTCGTCAAGACGGTGCGCACATCGATCTGCTGCTCCTGCGCCATTTCGGCGGCCATCTCGAAGTTCATGACGTCGCCGGCATAATTGCCATAGACGAAGAGCACGCCTTGCCCGCCGGAAGAGGCCTTGGCGCATTCGAGGATAGGTGTCGGCGGTGGCGAGGAAAAGATGTTGCCGATGGCGACGGCATCGGCAAGGCCCTTGCCGACATAGCCGAGGAAGCAGGGCTCATGCCCCGTGCCGCCGCCGATCACCAGGCCAACCTTACCAGCTCTTGGACCATTGCGTGCCACCAGCGCGCGGTTCGATCCCTTGATCGGCGCGATATGCGACGCGTGTGCCTTGACGATACCCTCGAGCATTTCGTCGACGACATCGTCAGGGTTGTTGAGGAACTTCTTGATGTGCGTTCGGTAGCTGCAGGGCAGGGCAACGCTGTTGTCCGTTCGCGGGCGCTGCTGGGCTTTCTGGTCGAATTCGGTGACACCGTCTGCATTGAGGATGCCTCGACCCGTGGCAGCATCGGTAATCAGGACGTTGATGTATCCGCCGCGCAAGGCGGCAAGGATTGCCGGCACCTTGTCGAAGCCGCCGGCAACGGCGATCCGCAGGCCGATGGATTTCAGCATGTCGAGGGATATGCCGATGGTGCGATCGTCAAGCGGCCCGGCAACCGGCTGGCCTTTCGCATCGATGAAGCGCCCGGCGAGAACGCCGACGGCATTCTTCGCGAGATAGTCCTGCAGCGAGACAGACTCGAAGAAGCCGCTGCTATGAATCGTGGAATTCGGCCGCAGAGACGCTACGCCGAAAATTGCCTTGTTGGCTTTGGAGAGCGTGGCAAACTGATCCTCGACCAGCGGCTCGCGCAGCAGGATCTCGCGAACCTCCGGGGTCGAGACGATGGCGGGCGCCGTGATGTTGATGAGCTTGCCATCGGTTGCGTTAGCGAAGGCGGCCGCGCAAAGTTCCGGCGTATAGGCGAAGCGCGCACGCGTGCCGCCGGTCGCCTGGACGATGGTGACGTCCTGCAGGTTCGGCACGTTGGCCTGCTCAGCGACGGCCAAAACAGTCCGACCCCAGGCGACGGCAAGCGTGTCGCCGGATTTCAGGAGCCTGGCAATCGCCTGTGCACCGGCGGTTCCGAGGCGGTCGATCAGCGGCCGGGAGCCGTCATCGCTCGGCACGACGAGACAGTCATGCAGGCCGAAATGCCGCTTGAGTTCCTGGGCGATGGAGAGCGAGCTCAGCCGCGACGGCTCGAGCGAGATATTGACGATGCCCCGGCTGCGGGCATCGGCGAGATAGCTGTTCACGGTCGCTCGCGAAATGCCCATGATCTCGGCGATATCGCCCTGGGTCTTGCCATCTTCATAATAGAGCCAGCAGGCCCAGACGTAAGGGTCGTCGCCATAGCGCAGCGGCATGCTGTCGGACGCATCAGGCACGCCCGCTTTGCTTGCACTATGTTTGCCGACCGAAGATGCCTTGCCCGTCATGACGATTCACTGTCCCCATTTTCCGCCAGAGGATGGAAGCATTGGCGCAGGTTTGCAAATGCTTCTTCTTCGAAGGGAGCGGCGCGCGCGACCCCGTGGTGGAGCACGAGATCGCGCAGCCTTGGGAGAGCCTTGTTACTGAAGGCGCGCGCGTGCGCCCTCGGAAAGCTCCTTCAGGATGATTGCGCAAGAGGTCGCGCCCGCGTCCAGCACGCCAAGCGAGCGCTCGCCCAGCCGGCTGGCGCGGCCAATCTTGGCAACGAGATTGAGCGTCGAGTCACGACCGGCCTCGGCTGCTGCGACCAATGCGTCGAGTGCATCGGCGAAAGATTTGCCGGCTGCATTGGCGGCGTCGAACGCTTCGATCGCCGGAACCAGCGTATCGAGCAGCGTCTTGTCGCCGACCTTGGCCGATCCGATCGACTGAATGCCTTCAAGCCCGGCATGCAATGCCTTGCTGTAGGCTGCGCTATCGATGGCCTCTATGCCTTCGAGCTTTTCGGCAATCTCGGTGAACATGACGCCGTAGAGCGGACCCATGGAGCCGCCGATTTCGGTCATCAGCACCGTGCCCAGCGTGTCGAGCGACGCTGACAGCGATTGGTTCTTGCCCTTCAGGCGCTCGGCGGCCATGCCGAAGCCCTTGGCCATGTTGACGCCGTGGTCGCCATCGCCGATCTTGCCGTCGATCTCGCTGAGATAGGCACGATTCTCGACGATGCGCTCGGCCATCGTCAAGACGATATCGCCAGCCGTCGCGTTGTTGAATGTCTGCATGCGTACGTCCCCCTCAGAGCAGCGTCGTGCACTTGACCTCGACGTTGAGAAGCTCTTTCAGCTCGTCGTCGAGCGCCATCACGGTCAGCGTCGCGCCGACCATTTCGAGCGATGTGAAGTAGTTGCCGATATAGGTCTTGTAGATCTTCAGGCCCCGTTCCGAGATCTTTGCCTCGATCGTATCGTTCAAGATGTAGAGCTCGTTGACCGGTGTCGCACCGAGACCCGATACGAGGACCGCCACCTCCGTTCCGGCGGCCAGATTATGATCGTCGAGCACGATCTGGCACATGTCCTCGGCAATCTCTGCAGCCGTCTTCAGCGGCTCGACGCGAACGCCGGGTTCGCCATGATGGCCGATACCGACTTCCATCGTGCCAGGCTCGATCTGGAAATTCGGATGACCGACGGCGGGCAGGGTACAGGGACCGAGACCGATGCCGACGGAACGGCAACTGTCGATGGCCTTCTGCGCGGCCACACGGACTTCCTCAAGGCTTGCTCCCTTGGAGGCTTTGGCGCCGCCAACCTTCCACATGAAGATTTCGCCGGCGACACCGCGGCGCTTCTCGCGCTCCTCAGGCGGTGCCGAGCAGACATCGTCGTTGGCGACCACGGTTGCGACTTCGATGCCGTCTTTTGCTGCGAGTTTCGTCGCCATCTTCACGTTCATGTTGTCGCCGGCATAGTTGCCATAAAGGCAGATAACGCCGCGGCCGCCATTGGCTTCACGAATGGCATCGTGGAAGCTCTTGGCCGTCGGAGACGAAAAAAGCTCGCCGACTGCGACCGCATCCAGCAAGTTTTTGCCGGTATAGCCGATGAAAGCCGGCTCATGGCCCGAACCGCCGCCGGTGATCACGCCGACCTTACCGGCATGTGGGGCAGCCTTGGCAACGACGACGCGCGGATTTTCGGCGACACGAACGATATCCGAGTGTGCCTTGATGAAGCCTTTTACAGTATCTTCAACGACTTCATCGGGATTGTTGATGAACCGCTGCATGGTCTCTCCTGTCGAATTGTCGAGCGTTTGCGCTCAAAGAATGGTGTAGCCGCCGTCGATCAGCAGATCGGCGCCGTTGATCATCTCCGCGCCGGACGACGAGAGGAAAACAGCCGCGGCTGCGATCTCCTCCGGAAAAGCGAAGCGGCCAGTGGGGATGCGCTTCTTGGCGGCCTCGCCCTTTTCACCGGCCCAGGCCTTCTTGCCGAGCTCGGTCAGCACGATGGTCGGCGAAATGGTGTTGACGTTGATGCCATGCTTGCCCCATTCGGCGGCAAAGGTCTTGGACATGCCGATCACGCCGAACTTGGAGGCGCAGTAGGCAACATGCTCTTCGATAGCGACCGTGCCGGCCTGCGACGCGAGATTGACGATCTTACCGCCCTTGCCGGCGGCGATCATGGCGCGGCCCACGGCCTGCGTGACGAGGAACGTACCCTTGAGATTGATGTTGATCGTCTTGTCCCAATAGTCGAGCGGCAGATCCTCGGCAGGGGCAAGGAAGACGACACCGGCGCTGTTTACGGCGATATCGATGCCGCCGAATTGTGCGACGACGTCGCTGACAGCCTTGTTGACCGAAGCCGGATCGGACACGTCACAGACGAATGCCTCAGCGCCACCGCCGATTTCGGATGCCTTGGCTTTCGCCATGTCGACATTGATATCGAGGACGGCGACCTTTGCACCCTTGGAAGCGAATGCTGCCGCGATTGCAGCGCCGATGCCGGAGCCGCCGCCCGTAATAAGCGCTGTCTTGCCTGAGAGCGGGAAGTTCAAATCAATGTCTGGGGATGTCTCGGTCATCTTCTTCAAGCCTCTGTCTTGGGGGTGAGACGGGGCGAAGTTCGCCCCGTCGCATTGATCTTACTTGCGGGTTTCAAGCAGCTTGTCGACGTTTTCTGCCGTTACCGGGGTCCACGGAACATTATAGTTCTTCTCCTTGCCGTCGTTAAACGGCATGGCCGGATACTGTTCCCAGATCTTGGATTCCGGCTTGTAGTTACCCTTCTTGGCGGCAAAGATCGCGAGGTCGAGGGCGCCCTGGGCTTGCGCGCTGGCGTCCTGCAGGATGGAGGTCATCGTGCCGTCCTTGACGGCGTGGAGCGCATCGGTGATGCCGTCGATGCCAGCGATCGCGAAGTCCTTGACGTTGAGCTTGGCAGCCTTGATCGCCTCGATCGCGCCGAGGGCCATCTCGTCGTTCTGGCCGATAACACCATTGATCTGGCCGGGGTGCGAGGTCAGCCAGTTTTCCATCAGCGTCTGGGCTTCAGCACGCGACCAGTTTGCGGTCTGGTCTTCCAGCACCTTGACATTCGGGCACTCGGCAAGCGCCTTCTTGTTGCCTTCGAGGCGCGAGATCTGCGCCGACTGGCCGATCGGGCCTTCGAGGATGACCACGTTGCCCTTGCAGCCGATCTTGTCGAGAACTGTCTTGGCTTCCATGTAGCCGGAGATGGTGTCATCGGAGCCGACATAGGAGGTCAGGAGATCGGAGTTGACGCGCGTGTTCGAGCCGACGACGGGGATGCCGGCGTCGTGAGCGGCCTGTACGGCTGTCGCTGCAGCTTCGATATCGATCGGCACGAAGATGATCGCGTCGAACTTCTGCGTGATCATCGTGTTGACCTGTTCCTGCTGCACGAGCGCATCGTAGCGGCCGTCGAAGATGGTCAGGTCGACATCCCCGTTCTTGACGGCGGGATGTTCCTTCAGCGCTGCCGACCAGATCTGCATGAACTCGGCATTGAGGCCATAGGGCGCCGCGCCGATCTTTAGTTTCTTATCCTGGGCGAGGGCGGGTGACGCCAGAAGTGCGGTTGCAGCAGCAAGTGCAATCAATAATTTTTTCATTATAAGTCTCCTCCGTTGAAAGTCCGGCCGTCGCCTTGACGCGCCGTTTGGTTTTCCGAGTGCGGACACTGGAATTTCATTGGGCTCAGCCGCCCAAATTTCTCTTCTGGTCGAGCATGACGGCGCCGACGATGAGCGCGCCCTTGAGAACCTGCTGGTAGTAGGACTGGATCCCCATGAGATCGAGGCCGTTGTTCATGACCCCGATGATCAATGCGCCGATCAGCGTGCCGGTGATGCGGCCGACACCGCCGGACAGGCTGGTGCCGCCGATGACGACAGCTGCGATCGCGTCGAGTTCATAGGCAATGCCGGCCTGCGGCAGGGCGGAGCCGGTGCGGGCAGCAAGGATCATGCCTGCAAGCCCGGAGAGGCCACCCGAAATCACATAGACGAGGAAGCGCAGCTTGCTGACATTGATGCCTGAGGTGATGGCCGCATGCGGATTGCCGCCGACGGCATAGATGTACCGGCCAAAGCGAGTGCGGTTCAAAACCCACCATGCGACGATGAAGACGATGGCAAGCAGGATGACCGGCATCGGGATCGACAATACGCTGCCTGTGCCGATCCAGCGGAAATCAGGTGTCAGCGCCGGAACCGGCTTGCCGCCGCCATAGATCAGCGTCAGGCCGCGGGCGGCGGAAAGCATGCCGAGCGTTGCGACGAAGGCGGGAACGGCAAAGCGCGAGACGATGAGGCCAACCACAGCGCCGCAGGCGACACCGACGAGCAGGCCGACGGCGAGCGCGACATAAGGCGGATAGGGTGCGCCGAGGATGCCGGCTGTCGCCGAGGTCGTTGCGAAGCTTGCGCTGACGATGCCGGTAAGGGCGACCACGGAGCCGACGGAAAGATCGATGCCGCGCGTCAGGATGACGAATGTCATGCCGATCGCCAGCACGCCGTTGATCGAGGTCTGCAGCAAGACGTTGGAAATGTTGCCGGCCGTCAGGAAATACTCATTCGAGAATGACAGGACGATAGCGAGCAACAGGAAGGCGAGAAAAATCCCGTATTCCTGAATAATCAACCTGCGCCGGTCCGAGCCGAACCACGAGTTGGATTGATTGTTGTCAGTGGCGGACATTGCAAATACCTCTTGTTGCCGGGCGCTTCATCTTTGGCTTCTTGCTTTTGTCGCCTTCAGGTCGACAGATGCACGAGCGACTGCGCGTCGGCCTCCTCCCTCTTGAGAATTCCGGCGGACCGTCCCTGCCGCATCACCAGGATGCGGTCGGACATGCCGAGAACCTCGTCTATTTCGGACGAGATCATGATGACGGTGCCGCCTTCGGCGGCGAAGTCGCAGATGATGCGATAGATCTCGCGCTTGGCGCCGACATCGACGCCGCGCGTCGGCTCATCCAGCAGCAGGACTTTCGGCTTGCGCAGGAACCATTTGCCGAGCACGACTTTCTGCTGATTGCCACCAGAAAGACCGGAGACCGGCATGCTGTCGCGCGCCGCCTTGATGCCAAAGTGCTTGATCATGTCCTGGCTGGCATCGGCTTCCGCTCGCCGATCCATCGAGAAGCGCGGGCTCATCTCGGGCAGGCTCGCCAGGCAGATGTTGTTGCGCACACTGTCGATCAGGTTGAGGCCGGTCAGTTTGCGATCTTCCGTGACGAAGGCGATGCCATGCTGCATGGCTTCGGCCGGCTTGCGCACGGTGATGGGCGCTCCTGCAAGCTTGATCTGGCCGCTGCTGACGGTATCGACACCGAAGATGCAGTTGAAGATTTCGGTGCGGCCGGAGCCCATCAGGCCGTAAATGCCGAAAATCTCGCCCTTGTGTGCGGTAAACGAGATGTCGTTGACTTTGCCTTCTGCGCTGAGGCCGCTGACTTCAAGCCCAGGCGTTGCCGTTGGCACATTGGTCTTGATGTATTCCTCGCCAAGCTCGCGGCCAACGATCATGCGGATGAGGCCGGGCCGATCGATATCGGCAAGCGCGCCGCTGCCGACATAGGACCCGTCGCGAAAGGCGGTGTAGGAATCGGCGATCTGGAAGATTTCCGACAGGCGATGCGAGACGTAGACGACGCCTTTGCCTTCCGCTTTCAACCTCTCGATAGTCGCAAAGAGCTGCTGCGCTTCTTTTTCACCGATCGCTGAGGTGGGCTCGTCCATGAAGATCACTTCGGCATCGTGGCTGAGCGCCTTGGCGATCTCGACCAGTTGAACCTGGGCGACCGAGAGGTTCATCATGAATTGCGTGGCGCGGATATTGAACTGCAGTCGGTCGAGGAGCGCCTGGGCATTGCGGTTCATCGTCTTGAAATCGATGCCGCCGAAGCGAGCAGACGGCTCGCGGCCGAGATAGATGTTCTCGGCGACGGTCATATGCGGGATCGGGCTGAGTTCCTGCTCGATGATGGCGATGCCGGCGGCAAGCGCTTCGGCCGGGCTTGCATAATCGACGTCCCTGCCGCGACGACGAATGGAGCCGGCATCGCGCTTGTGAATGCCCATCAGGATCTTGAGGAAAGTCGACTTGCCGGCGCCGTTGCCGCCACAGAGAGCATGGACGGAGCCGGGCCGCAGCTGAAAGCGGCCATCGCGCAATGCAGCGACGCCGCCAAAGGACTTCTTCAGCCCCTCTACTTCAAGCAGGAATTCCACTTTCCCCTCCGCACTCCGGATGCTGGAACAGGTCCCGACGACATCGTCGATCATCGTTCAGCGCCGATGTTGACAATATTCGAAGTGCTTTCGACAAATGTCAATATGATTGTGCGGAAATCATGTGGTCGCGGTATGGCGCGTTGCCGCCATTGAGAAAATTCTGCTTGAAGATATACAGGTAAGTATCTGTAATTATTACTGATTTTAAAGAATGCAATCTGTGCGGCGGCAGCAAATGAGCTGGCTTGGGAAATGCCGTTTTGACAGTGTGCGATGTAGGTGACATCGATGGAATGCAGCGATTACGCGGAAAAAGTCAGTTGTTGACGTGAAGAATCCGCTTAATCCTAAGGTGTAGTGCGGTTTCACGTAGTGCCACTCGCGACGGAGCAAGGCAGAGATGCAGCAACCGAAGATCACGATTCTGTCCTGCAGCATGGACCCGGAAAGCCGGAGTCGCCGGATGGCTCGTGAGGCAGAAAACCTATTGCGGGAAAAGGGGGCCGAGGTTGAGTTTATCGATCTTCAGGATCTCGAGTTGCCTGTATTCGACAACTTGAACTGCTATGAGCATCCTTCATACGACAGGCTGTATCGTGCAATTCGCGATGTGGATGGCGTGCTGCTCGCCGTGCCCATTTACAATTGGTCGGTGGGCAGTGTTGCCAAGAGCCTGATCGAGCTTACCGGTGCGACAGGTGCCGGCGGACGAAAATCGGCCTGGTTCGACCAGATCGTCACTTTCGTCTGTTCCGGTGGGCTCCCGCATAGCTATATGGCATATGGAAGCCTCGCCATGTCGCTGATGCTCGATTTCAAATGCGTGATCAATCCCTATGTCGTCTATGCCACGGAGAGGGATTGGATCGACGGCGCCATCCTTTCCGACGCTCTTGCGGCAAGGCTGCGGAAAACGATCGAGGTCAAGCTGGAGCTATCATCGGGCTTGAGATCCAGAACATATACCTCCGACTGGGAAATCTAATCGCCCTGTCCGCACCAATTGCATTCGATGCGCCCCATGTTAAGACTATTCGTATTATGACTTAACGTTGACTATAAGAAGTGGCTGCGGTTGAACAGCAGGAATAGAATCGGGGATCGGGAATGACGACAAATGTCCGGGCGAGGCAAAGGCTGGCACAAAGGGTCATCGATGAACTGCGCATGCAGATCGAGACTGGCAAGCTTCAGGCCGGCGACCAGCTTCCGACGGAACCGCAGCTCGAAGCGGCCTTCGATGTCAGCCGGACTGTGGTGCGCGAGGCGATTGCGGACCTTCGTGCTGCCGGCCTTGTCCAGCCCGTTCAAGGCAAGGGGGTATTTGTTTCCCAAACGTCGGCACGATCCGGTCTGCTATTGACGCCCATCGAGGTCAAAAGCATCCCCGAGACGCTGGAATTGCTCGAATTCCGCATGGCTGCGGAAGGCGAAGCGGCGGCAATCGCCGCCTATCGCCGAACGGCCGAACAGGAGGCGGCAATTGCAGCTGCCAACCGCAAGATGGCGCTGCTGATCGAGCAGGGACTATCGACCGTCGAAGCGGATTATGAATTCCACATGGCGATCGCGGCGGCCACGAACAACCGCTTCTATGTCGATGTACTCCGGCATTTCGGCGCCCGAACCATCCCGCGCGGACAGTTTCCGACATTGCCTGAAGCGAATGATCGCGCCTATCTGGAGAAGGTGCATGCCGAGCATGCGGAAATTCTGGCTGCGATCGCGGACCAGGACCCGGAGCGAGCGCGCCAGGCGATGCGGGCACATATGCTGGCGAGCCAGCGCCGTTATCGCCTCCTGGCCGAGCTGCAGGCGCAATAATACTCGACACGCTGTTATGGTCATATTATGTCATATGATATTAAACGCGCTCTCGGAAGAGGCGCTCCGAGTATTTGGCGACGTAAATCGAGGCGCGATGACGACTATCGGGTTTTCGCGCATTCGGTGGCAGCCGCATGATATTTGCTAGAGGATCCGAAGCACTGCCGGTTAAATCGGCGGGGACGTTCGGACGGGGTGATCCGTGGCTCAGACTTCTTCCAGTGTATCTCGCACATTCGTCTATGTCTCGACGGCAGTCGCCGGAACGATCGATGCATACAGGATGGACGGGGCGACAGGCACGCTCACGCCAATATCCAGCGTGGATGTTGGTCAGATGGTCATGCCGATGGCTGTCAGTCCGGACCGGCGGCATCTCTATGCCGTCATCCGCGCGCAGCCTTACCGGGTATTGACGCTGGTGATCGACCCCGAGAGTGGCAGGCTAAGGCAGGAGGCCGTCGCCGCTCTACCCGACAGCATGGCTTACGTCTCCCTCGATCCGACGGGCGGGCTTCTATTTGCTGCTTCCTATGGCGGCAGCAAGATCGCCGTGCTGCTCATCGGCAAGAACGGGCTGGTCACCGCGCAGGCTCAGCAAGTGATCGCAACCGGACGCAATGCCCATTCGATCGTCAGTGACCGGACAGGCAAATATGTCTTTGCCACCAATCTCGGTTCTGATGCTGTGCAGCAATTCACTCTCGACCCCGAGACCGGGATACTGAAGCCGAACGATCCGACACAGGTTACAACCGGTGCTGGTTTTGGTCCGCGGCACATTGCCGTCTCGCCCGACAATAAGGCCGTATATGTCCTGACGGAACTGACCGGCCATGTCATCCACTATGCGCTCGATACCGATAAGGGCACGTTGAGCGAGATCGAAAGTGTTGCTTCCATTCCCGAGGGCGCAGGACTGTCACCAGGCATCGCGCCGGCCGGTCCGGCGATATCCGGTTCGTCTGCGCCGGCCGGGGCGCTAGCAGACGACGGCAAACCGAAGGTCTGGGCCGCGGATATCGGCGTCACGCCGAACGGCAAATTTCTTTATACGACGGAGAGAACCACCAGCCGGATTGCACTTTTCCACGTCGACGCAAGCAGCGGCAGACTGACCCACGTCAAAAGCTATCCAACCGAACAGCAGCCGCGCGGCATTCGCATCGATCCGTCGGGCCAGTTTCTTGTCGCATCCGGCGAGAAATCCGACAGGCTGTCGGTCTATGCTATCGACCAAGCCGATGGTGGTCTCGGCCTGGTCGGCCGATACCCGGTCAACGCCGGCGCGAACTGGATAGAGATCGTGACATTTCCTTGACACGCGTCCGCGTACGGCAAGCGCCAAGCCGCTCTCGGGCAAATATCTACCCAGCTTTCGCAGCCGTTCCAGCAATCAGGCTTTCGATCTCTGACGAGGGAAGGGGGCGGGCGAACAGATAACCTTGAAGCAGTTCGCATCCAGCGCCTTCGAGAAAACGGGCCTGCTCCTCGGTCTCGACGCCTTCCGCTACGACCTCCAGATCGAGTGTTCTGCCAAGCGATACGATGGCGGAGGTAATAGCCATATCGCCGGGCTTTTCCGGAATATCGGCAATGAACGATCTATCGATCTTCAAGCGGGAAAGCGGAAAGCGTCTGAGGGTACTCAGGCTTGAATATCCGGTGCCGAAATCATCAATCGCAAGGCTGACACCCAGCTTCTTCAGCTCATGCATCCGCTCTATGGCGCCCTCGACATCACGCATGATCAAGCTTTCCGTCAATTCGAGTTCAAGCCATTGCGGATCGAGATCCGCAGATTGCAGCGCGGACGCGACCTGGCTTGTCAGCGAACTCTCCAGGAATTGCCGGGCCGATACGTTGACGCCCATACGCAGCGCGGGCAGATCGCGATCTTGCCATAACCGGGCTTGCTGGCAGGCTTTGCGCAAAACGATTTCGCCGAGCGGGACGATGAGCCCCGTTTCCTCGGCGAGCGGAATGAAGGCGCCAGGCAGCAACAAGCCCTGGGTAGGATGCTGCCACCGTACAAGGGCCTCGACACCAATGACCTTACCGCTGCGAACTTCCTTTTGTGGCTGATAATGGAGCACGAATTCGTCCCGCTCCACAGCACGCCGCAATTCCTCGATACGGATCAGCTTGTTGCGGGCGTCCTCCGCCATGGCCGGCGTGAACAGGCGAATGGCGTTGCGCCCGGCTTCCTTGGCACGATAGAGTGCCATGTCGGCATTCGCGAACAGTTCCGAAGCCGTCTTGCCATGCTCCATGGCGCAGGCCACACCAATGCTGCAGCCCACGCGGAATTCGACCCCTTGTACGACCATTGGCTTGGATATGTCTGCCAGAACGGCCGCGAGTCTTTCATATATCGGCTCAGGGGACTCTTCTAGAACGATGATGAATTCATCGCCACCGATCCGCGAGACGATGCCGCGAGCGCCGATATGGGTCGATATGCGCTGTGCAACCACCGTCAGCAATTCGTCGCCAGCCGCATGGCCTAGGGTGTCGTTCACCAGCTTGAAATTGTCCAGGTCGACAAAGGCAACGGCCAGAGACCTTCGCTTCCGTGCTGCTTTTTCGAGCAGGGCGCTGAGCTTGCGGTCGAGCAACATGCGGTTGGGCAGGCCGGTGAGCGCATCATGTTCGGCCAGATAGGCAATATGGGCGATGTCCCGATGGCGATCGATGGCTATTCCAACTGTCTGCGCTATGCCAGCGAAGAATTCCATAAGTCCGGCTTCATCGCCATCGGTTTGCACCGTTACCAAGGCCCCATGCTGGCCACCGTCCCGCGAGAAAATGGGAAATTCCAGGATGTCGCCGGCAAGGGGCTCGGCTTGCTCGCCGTCGAGAGCGAAACTGACCCGTCTGCCATTGAGCAAGCCCTCAAGAAGCATCCGGGCCTCCTTGAGAAACACATCGAGATCGACGCCTCGGGCCACATCCTGCAGAAGTTTCGTTTGAGCGCTCATCAATTTTTCCGCCCGTTTTCGAGCGGAAATATCGCGGGATGCTCCGACGACGCCGATGATATTGCCGTTTCTATCGCGCAGCGGCACTCGCGACATCATGAGCCAGCCTTCACCCTTGAGGCGCCGCTCTTCGACGCCGAGATCGGCTTTGCCGCTTTCCATCACCTGTCGTTCGACTTCCTCGATCTTGTGGGCGTCGGCCATCGGGTGAATTTCGGCGTCGGTAAGGCCGATCAGTTCGTCGACATGCGTGAAACCATTGTTGAGGACGATCGCCATGTTGGCAAAAAGGAACCGGCCGCTCCTGTCCTTGGCATAGATATAGTCCGGCACGTAGTTGATCATCGCCTCGAGCCATTCGTAACGCTCGGCGAGAGACAGATACCGAGCCTGAAGCGATTCAAACGGCTCGCGGACCTGCTCGTCCTCACCGTCTTGATCTCGGTGCTTAGGCTCTGGCGATCCATCCGGCGGCTGCATCATTTATGTTCTCTCACCCGGCAAGCGGACAATATCGGCAGGCAATTCTGCAACAATGAAAGCGTATAGGCATGTCGACCTTCGTCGCAGGCGAGGGTTGGTTTCTCTGTTCACATAAATGTTATCATATAACCGAATTTATAAACATCCGCTCAAGTTTTACAGGAAGATCGTGTTTGCCCACAATGAGTGCGCGGATGCTTGCGTTGTGGAAGTCAATGCATTTTCGGGATGAAACGTTGGCGATGAATGCCATTGCGGGTAGGGGGCAAAACCGGCTAAAGCGCAGGTGGTGGAAACGCTGGATTCGCAAGGACAAAATAGTATGCGCGTGGGCAAAGCCGTAACAAGCGGCAATCTTGTGCTTGCCGGCATGCTGATGATGCTTTTCGGCGACTTCCTGTTTTCTCTGAACGACGCCATGGGCAAGTGGCTCGTTGCGAGTTTCTCCGTCGGCCAAATTCTGGTGATCCGCTCTTTCGGTTCGTTCATTATTCTGGTGCCGATGATCGCGCGGCAGGGCAGCGACGCGCTTTTTCGCCTCGAACGGCCGCCGTTGCAGCTTTTGCGTGTCGTCGTGACGACGCTCGACGTCGCTCTCTTTTACGCCGCTGTCGCCTATCTGCCGCTTGCCGATGTCATGACCTTCTATATGGCTGGTCCCATCTATGTGGCGGCGATCTCACATTTCTTCCTGAATGAGAGGATCGGCTGGCGGCGCTGGCTGGCGGTTTTCGTCGGCTTTATCGGCGTATTGATTGCTCTCAGACCTTCGGCGGCAATGTTTTCCTGGCCATCGCTTTTCGGCCTTGGCGGCAGCCTTGCATTCGCATTGACCCTGGTGCTCGGGCGGCGGTTGCGGCAGACACCCGATGCGACGCTCGTCGCGTGGCAGACGGTCGGTGCGCTCATCGCCGGATTGGTGATCAGCATCGGCGACTGGCGTTCGGCATCGGCGCTCGATCTTGGCGCCATGCTCGCTCTTGGCATCGTTGCCGGCAGCGCCCACATGCTGATAACCCGATCCCTGAAGCTTGCTCCGGCGTCGCTCCTGGCTCCGCTTCAATACAGCCTGCTTGTCTGGGCAATCGTGCTGGGCTTCGTTTTCTTCGGCGATATTCCCGATACCCAGATCATCATCGGCTCCGTCATCATCGTCCTTGCCGGGCTTTTCATCTTCCATCGGAAGAATCTGGTCGACACGGTCCCGAAAGACGCTGTTGCTCGGGATGGGCATTGAGCCCGTCGCTAAATCGCGCGACGATCTGCCGAGACTTACCGACTGACGGACTGATCTCGTTGAATGAAACCTTGCACTCGAAGAGATGCTGAAGGGGCAGCCGATCGGCGAGAGGCAGTTACCAATATCATCCGGCCATGCCAGAATCTCCAAAGCGAAACCATTGTAATCACTGGCATCTCGCACTTGGAAATAGAATGTACCTCCGCTACAGCTGAAATCAGATAATCTATGTTATGGAACTTTCGTACCATCTGGAGAGCACGGTCTTCCGACGCAAAACGTATTTCATCAAACTGCGGCTGTTCGGGATAAAACGCGGCATTGCCCATTGTGTTTGCTTCCAAATATGGGCGCCTTGCATTCCACTATCAGCGAATGGCGTGTTCCATGAGCGGAGTGATTCGGAAATGACAATGCGACTTGATCCGTTTCTGGAAGCCGCTGATGCCCAACGGGTCATTTCTGTGCTCCACAAGCTGAATGCCTGCGGTCTGGATTACGCCGTTACCGGAGGAATAGCATTGGAGCCAGGCCTTGGTTCTGATCTCGGCCGTCAGCGCGCTTTCAACGATATCGATATGGTGCTTGCGCCATTCTCGCCGGAGTATTTTTGCGAGAAGCCCCGCTGGCGGGCTTTTATTCGGATAGCGCGGGCGCGAGGATTCGTTGATCGAGTCGACCATGTTGGAGCGAGCGCACGAGCGCGGGCCAAGCAGGAAAGATAAGGGCGGGTGACTACCGCAAAGCCCGCAGCAAAACGACGAGCCGTCTTTCGGATGAATTTCAGTGATCGGCTTCGCGATCGGCGTCATCCGCACTCACCAGTAGCTTGTCGATCCTACGGCCATCGAGATCTACGACCTCGAAGCGCCAGCCGTTCTTCGAGAAACTTTCGCCCACATCCGGAAGATGGCGCAGCTCCTGCAGTATGAAGCCTGCGACCGTCTGATAGTCGCGATCGTCTTCGATCTGCAGGTTCATGAAATCGGCGAACTCATCGATGGGCATCCAGCCGGACACGAGATAGCTGCCGTCGTGACGGCGGACGAGAGCCTGCTCGCCGCCGGCATCGGTTTCCTCCTGAACGGCTCCCAGAATAGCTTCAAGGATATCGCCTGATGTGATGACGCCTTCGAAGTGGCCGTATTCATCATAGACCAGCACCATATGCGAAGAAGAGCGACGCAGCGCTTTTACCACGTCAAGGGCGCTAGAAAGGTCCGAAACGATCGGCACCTGTTTGGCAAGCTTCAGGATGTCGGCCTGACCGCCAGAAGCCAGCGCATCAAAGAAATCCTTGGTGGTCAGCACGCCGACGATTTCGTCGGAGCTATCCTTACGCAGCGGCAGCCGCGCCTTTTCGGTGCGGCGTAACTGTTCGCGGATCTCCTCGAAACCGTCCTCGATATCGATGACCTCCACGTCGCGGCGCGGTGTCATCAATGCTCTTGCGGTTCGATCAGCCAATCGCATGACGCCCGAGATCATCGCCTGCTCTTCCGTCGCGATGACGCCGGCGCTTTGCGCTTCCGCGAGAACCGTCTTGATTTCCTCGTCGCTGACGCCGTCCGCGGCCTTGCCGGATTGGCCGAGCGCACTCAGAACCAGCCGTCCCGAGATGTCGAGCAACCAGACGAGCGGCGCTGCGGCCCGGGAAAGAAACACCATGGCCGGCGCGACCTTGCTGGCGACTGCTTCCGGCGCCCGCAGAGCGACCTGCTTCGGAACGAGCTCGCCGATGATCAACGATAGATAGGTAATGGCGACCACGACGGAACCGACGCCGATGGCGTCGGCGGCTGCGACCGAAAGACCTTGCGTGGCAAGCCAGCCCGACAGCCGAGCGCCGAGCGTGGCGCCCGAGAACGCGCCGGACAGGACGCCGACGAGCGTGATGCCGATCTGCACCGTTGAAAGGAAGCGGCCCGGTTCCTCGGCCAACTTCATCGCCATGGTCGCACCTCTGCTGCCTTGGTCGGAAAGCACCTTCAGGCGGGCTGGACGGGATGAGACGATCGCCAATTCCGACATGGCAAGCACGCCGTTAAGGAGGGTAAGAATGATGACGATGGAAATTTCGAGAAGCAAAGTCGGCCCTTTTTGGTTTCAGCGGAAAGATAGGTGGCAAGGGCTGCAAAAGCCAGCGTCCCATGGACATGATTTCCATGACGCCACCATCGAGGGCAATTCGCTGAAGCTATCGCATGGCCGGCAGAATATCCGTGGCTATCTCCTCCATGGTTTCCCCGGGCGGGCGCCCCTGCGCGACAAGATTGAAGGCGACGTGATGAATGCCTGCTGCACGCATCGCCGACAAGGCGTCGACCAGCCCTCGCCTGCCGGTTCTGCCGCCGAGATTGATCTCCTCATAGGAGGCCTGAGGCTTATCGAGCAGTTCCAGGACCATGGACTGGCCGAAGCCGCGAAAATCCTTGGTTACCTTAGCCTGAGCATTGTGCCAAAGCGCCAACCGGTCTTTCTGTACGGGTAGCGGGCGGTAGTAGGTCATCCAGGCTGTCGCCTGACGGGCGATCCATTCGAGGGATTGCGACGATGAACCCACCGCCACCATGGGAATGGGTGGTTGTTGCAGCGCGGGCCTAATGGCGAACTCGTTTCGCACGCGATCGCTTGCATCGACGACCTTCTGATCCGGACTGAGCGCAGCGGCGAGGCGTTCCCAATGCGATTGAAAGAGCGCCTTGCGGTTCTCGATATCCTCTCCGAAAACGTCATATTCGCTCGGCCGGTCTCCCGAACCGAGACCGAGGACGAACCGACCTTTCGACACGGAGGCGACGGATAGCGCGGCCTTGGCGATATGGAGCGGATGCCGCAAAGGCAACACGATCGCGCCCGTCGCCAGCGCTATCTTGGATGTGGACGCGGCCAAGGCTCCGAGGAAGACCCACGGATCGGCATGCCCGATCGGATCGGGATAGCTTTCGCTGTTAAGCGGAACATCCCTCACCCACAGCGCATCGAAACCCAATTTGTCGGCTTGGGCTGCGATACCGAGCTGAGTATCGAACTGTATGTCGGCTGCAGTTCTCGTTTGCGCCGGCAGGACAATGCCGAATGAAAGTCTGTCTGGATGGAAAAGCACGTCGCGTCCTGAAATCTATATCCTTGCGAGGGAGATAAGGAGGCTTGCCTTGAAGGAAAAGGGGGACGTGACGGATACAGTGATTGTGCGAGGCAAGTAGTCCGCCCCGTAGAGCGGACTGTCATTGTATAACAGGTCCAGTGAGGATCCGTGAGCGCTGTACGCTGTTCAGCTCGCGGTGATGCACTGCTTGACGTAATCGCGCAGTGCTTTCTTTTCCAGACCCTTGGCGGTGCCTTCGTCATGGCATGTCTTGCGTTTTGCCAGGACCGGATACTTCTGCTGCAGGCAGCTTTTGACAGCGTCTTTGCGTGCCTGGCCCTTGAGGCCCTGCCCCGTTGCATCCTGTCGGCAGGCTTGCCGCGCCGTCTTGATCTCATCCTTCGACGGCATGGTCGACGATGGCGCCGATGTGGAAGGGGTCGTGGCGGGAGCTGGCGTTGCGGGTGTCGTCGTTTGCGCGAAGACCACGGTTGCGGAAGACAGGGCGAAGAGAGCGGCGGCGGTCGCACCTAGCAGCTTGCTGGTCATGGGCATATCCTTTTGCCTGAAGGCCATTCATGTTCAAGCCGCCGACCCCATCACGAGGCCGGCGTACGTCTTGAACGATGATCCTTGGCTTATCCGTCGCTCGGACCGCCAAAAAACTTCCGGCGGGGGTCGTTTACGCCGTCAGTATATCACGACGCCGCGGACGCTTTTTCCGGAGTGCATGAGCTCGAAGCCCTTGTTGATGTCTTCGAGCGGCATGGTGTGGGTTATCATCGGATCGATCTGGATCTTGCCCTCCATGTACCAGTCGACGATCTTCGGAACGTCGGTACGGCCGCGCGCGCCGCCGAAGGCCGTGCCCATCCATGAGCGGCCCGTCACCAGCTGGAACGGACGCGTCGAGATCTCCTGGCCGGCGCCGGCAACGCCGATGACGACGGACTTGCCCCAGCCGCGATGGCTTGCTTCCAGCGCCTGGCGCATGACCTTGGTGTTGCCCGTGCAGTCGAAGGTATAGTCGGCGCCACCGATCTGGTCGGCGCCGCGCTTCGTCATGTTGACGAGATAGGGCACGATATCGTCGCCGACCTCCTTCGGATTGACGAAATGCGTCATGCCGAAGCGTTCGCCCCAGGCCTTCTTGTCATTGTTGAGATCGACGCCGATGATCATGTCGGCGCCGGCAAGCTTCAGCCCCTGGATGACGTTGAGGCCGATGCCGCCGAGACCGAAGACGATCGCGGTTGCGCCCATCTCCACCTTGGCGGTGTTGATGACCGCACCGATGCCTGTGGTCACGCCGCAGCCGATGTAGCAGATCTTGTCGAAGGGGGCGTCGGGGTTGACCTTGGCAACGGCAATCTCCGGCAGCACCGTGTAATTGGCGAAGGTCGAGCAGCCCATATAGTGATGGATCTTGTCCTTGCCGATCGAGAAGCGCGAGGTGCCATCCGGCATCAGCCCCTGGCCCTGCGTCGAGCGGATCGCCGTGCACAGATTGGTCTTGCGGCTGAGGCACGACGGGCATTCGCGGCATTCGGGGGTATAAAGCGGAATGACGTGATCACCCTTCCTGACCGAGGTGACGCCCGGACCGACATCGACGACGATGCCGGCGCCTTCATGGCCGAGAATGGCCGGGAACAGGCCTTCCGGATCGGCGCCCGAGAGTGTGAAGTCATCGGTGTGGCAGAGGCCGGTCGCCTTGACCTCGATCAGCACTTCACCGGCCTTCGGCCCCTCAAGCTGAACCGTCATCACCTCGAGCGGCTTGCCAGCCGCAACCGCTACCGCTGCTCTTACGTCCATGGAAAATCCTCCAAAATCAATAGTCTATTGTTGATGCTTTTCTTAACTTATTAGCTGGCGGTTCTCGCCCACAAATCACGTATTTCCTGCTTCATCAGCAGTGATTCTTCCCAGCGGTCGGTGGTGTCTTCACCGTCCCTTCCGGTGATTGCATAAGGCTTCGGCCCCAGTTCGCAAGTAAAGGCTAGCGTCGCGTCTTTGTCGGCGCGCTTCCGCCAGCTTTTGAAACCATATTCCCACCAGCCGAGGAAAAGATCGACCCAGGGTCTGTGATGTGGGAAGGAAATTTCGATCTGAACCTGTTCGCGGGAGGCAACGCGGCCATGGAAGGCCCAGGAGCTGTCCAATATCCGATGGATAAGTGCATGGTTTTCGTCTGACACCGGCCAGGCGAACTCCCGCCCGACAAGGAAATGGGAGATATCGCCCAGCAACCGCAGGTCCGGCAGCCGGTCGAGCAGGTCGAGCGTGAAGAACAGATCTGTCGTCATGCGGTCGCGATGGGTTTCGATCCAGACATCGATGCCGGCCTCTTCCGCCAGCCGCTGCCAGCCCTCCAGCAGCGGAATGCAATCTTCAAGTCGTCGAAGGCGCACGTCTGGCTGCAGACAGATGTGATGGACGTTGTATTCGGCCGCGATCTCCAGCGCAGGCTTCAGATCGTCGATGGTCTTCGGGAAGCATTGCCCCTCCACCTGCAAGCCATGCTGCTTGAGCAGACCCGCGATGCGGGAGACGACGTTGCGATCGTACCAGTGGGCGCTGATGCCATCGAAGCCGGCCGCTGCGATCTTATCGATGGTTTCCTCCAGGGAAAGCTCCGGATAGTTCGCGCTACGTCGCTCCATGGACCAGAGTGACTGGAATATGAGCAAATTCTGCATAGGTCCTCCCGTACCAGTGGCTTGCTCAGATCATGAATCCTGGGGCTTGGCCAGTCGGCTCGATGATGGGTTTTGATCATGGGCGCGTTTCACTGCAAAGCGGATGTATTCGCTTGGTCGAGAGCCCTCGGCCTGATGGTTTTTCATCAAAATACTCCCGGACGCGGATCGGCTCCATCGGTAACTTTTTCCAGGCGGTCATTTGGGCCGCTGTTTCCTGGGAGGAGAACATGCTGAAGTTTTTGAGTGCAAGCGCGCTCGCGCTCGTGCTGTCGTCGCAAGCCTACGCCGCCGATAGGATCGGCGTTTCGATGGGCTACCTGACGACCAATTTCCAGACCCTGATTGCCAATGGCATGCAGGATTACGCCAAGACCAAGGGCCTCGACCTGCAGGTGGTGGACGCTGCCAACGACGTCAACAAGCAACTCGATCAGGTGCGCAACTTCGCAGCCGGTGGCGTTTCCGCCATCATCGTCGATCCCGTGGATTCGGACGGCACGCCGGCGATCAGCAAGATTGCCGAAGATGCCGGCATTCCCCTGATCTACGTCAATATCCAGCCGACCGATCTCTCCACGCTCGGCAAGAAGCAGGCATTCGTCGGATCGAATGAAACCGAATCCGGCACGCTTCAGACGAAGGAAGTCTGTCGCATGCTCGGCGGCAAGGGCAATGTCGTCGTCATGGTTGGCGACCTTAGCAGCCAGGCAGCCCGCCAGCGGACGCAGGATGTTCACGATGTGCTCAAGGCCGGCGATTGCAGCGGCATCAAGGTGGTCCGCGAGCAGGTCGGCAACTGGAGCCGTGTCGATGGCGCTGATCTGGTATCGAACTGGCTGACGTCAGGCCTTTCGTTCGATGCCGTCATTGCCAACAACGACGAAATGGCGCTCGGCGCGATCTCAGCGATCAAGAATGCCGGCGGTTCGACCGATAAGACTATTGTTGCGGGCATCGATGCAACGCCGGATGCACTGCAGGCGATGAAGTCTGGCGACCTCAAGGTCACCGTGTTCCAGGACGCCAAGGCGCAAGGCCGCGGCGCCGTCGATACGGCGATCAAGGCCATCAAGGGCGAGAAGATCGACCGCGAAGTGTGGATCCCCTTCAAGCTGGTGACGAAGGATAACATGGTTCAATTCGAGAGCCTCAACTAAGCGGACAAGCGCCGGCAACGAGGAGCACGACTGCCGGTGCACGGGAAGGAGGGGCGACCGGCCTCCCCTTCCCGTCCTTAGTTGCGGAACAGCGTCGTTCTCGCCGCCATGAGCAAATTTCATCAAATCAATGCTGTCGTTTCCAGCCGCCGCCGCTGACACTGACCGCATCGTTTCATTCACCGGGAGGCACATCATGGACGACACGCTCTACGGCACGCGCGACAAGCGCGGCGACTGGAAGCCCAACAAGCTCTTGCAATATCCGCCTGTTTTCATCTGGCCGGCAAAACCGGTTGCGTTCCTGAAATGGTTCTTCGGATATCCGGGCTACCTGATGCCCTGGAATGTCGTCTATGCCGTCGTCGCAACGTTGCTCTGGCTCTGCGCGACGCCCTCGATGGAGACCATGAAGACGCTCGCGCCGGGCTGGATCGCTTATCTTCTCGTGCGCAATGCCGTCCTGGTCTTCCTGTTCTTCGGCGCCTTTCACCTGCGTCTCTATATGCAGAAGAAGCAGGGCACGAGCTTCAAATACAACAGCAAATGGCCGTCGAAGGATAATTCCGCCTTCCTCTTCAGCAATCAGACCGTCGACAATGTGATCTGGACTTTTGCAAGCGCCGTGCCTCTATGGACAGCCTTCGAGGTGTTGACGCTGTGGGCCTTTGCGAACGGCATCATTCCCTATGTCGACTTTGCCGAGCACCCGATCTATTGCGCCATCATCATGCTGTTGATCCCGGCGTTCCGCGATCTGCATTTCTATCTCGTGCATCGCCTGATCCACTGGCCGCCGCTCTATCATGCGGTCCACAAGCTGCATCACAACAACGTCAATCCCGGTCCGTGGTCCGGCCTTGCCATGCATCCGGTCGAACATCTCCTGTATTTCTCCGGCGTTCTCATCCATTGGATCGTACCGTCCAATCCGATCCACGCGCTGTTCCATCTGACGCATGCCGCACTTGCGCCGGCTCCGGGCCATGCCGGTTTCGACAAGATCGTGATCGGTGAGGAAGCCGGGATCGATACCCACGCCTATGACCACTACCTCCATCACAAATTCTTCGAGTGCAATTATGCCGATGGCGTGATCCCGCTCGACCAGTGGTTCGGTACCTTCCATGACGGCACGAAAGAGGCCGAGGACCGCATGAACAAGCGCTTCATGGAGCGCGCCAAGAAATACGCCGAAAAGCAGGCTCGCCGCTCCGGCACGCCAAGCTAGCAAAGAGCCGAAGCCTGGCCGGGTTTCTCCGGCCGGGACAATGATCTCAAGGACTTGCCAAAGGTGCTATGTGCTCCATATGCGCGAATTGAGCTCTCCCCCCGCCACCGGTTCAATCGGCCGTTGATGGCGGGAAATGCCGGAGCCTGCGGCCCTCCTTCCGCAGGCTCCGGCCTTGTCACTTATCGGTGAGTGGATGTGGGCCAATATTCTCCGCCGTATAGGTCAGGAACGGTACGGAATCTTGGCTGACTGGCACGTCGATGATCCCCATGCGCGATAATATCGTATCCAGTGCGCGCCTCGCCTGGGTTTCGGGTGCCTGATCGAGAACGAGCGTCATCAGCCCCGAGGCGATGAAGCGGCGCGTTTCGTCGTTGAGTTCGTGCCCTATCCAGACGCAATCCCTTCCCTGTCGTTCCTGAAAGCGCTGAAGCACCGAGCCGACCCCGAGATTGGCACCGCCGGCATTGTAGATACCGACAATATCCGGACAGCGCCGCAGCGCCTGCGTCATTACTTCCGCGGATTTCACGTCGTCATCCCAGCCGAATACGACTTCCGAAAACTGTCGTGCGGAACCACGCTGAGAGCCGAGATAATCGGAGAAGCCGCGAATGCGCTCCCTATGGATTTGATAGGCCCAGCTATGGCAGATAGCGACGATGCTTCCCGTGGCGTGCCGGAGCATGCGCGACATATAGAAGCCAGCGGTTCGGCCCGCGGCATAGTTGTCGATCCCCACGAACACGTCGTCCCTTCCCGTGAGATACGAAACGATCTGGACGACTTCGATGCCGGCGGCACGCGCCTTTCGCAAGCTCTCCCGGATTGCAGGATGGTCAACCGCCGCAACGATCAGGCCATGCCGGCGAATGCTGCTATTGGCCACATGCGCGGCAAACTTCTCCGGCTCGCTCTCTTCGACAAAGGTCCGGTGGACCGTGATCGAGCTATCCAGTGAGGCAGCGATCCGCTCGAAGGCACGGTTGAGCCTGCTGAAGAACGGCGACTCCGGCCTGACCAGGATGACTTCGATGCGGATCGTGCCACGATAGAGACTTGGAATGATCCCCTTGTAGCCTAATCGCTTTGCGGCCAGCACCACCTTCTCCGCCGTTTGCGGCCTGACGCTGCCGCGTTCGTTGAGAACGCGTTCAACGGTCGCAAGGCCGACACCAGCGGCGGCCGCGATGTCCACGAGACGTGCCTTCTTCATTTCGCTCCTCCTTGATGAAAAATGATCATAATCGGCGTGGAATGTGAAGGGTCATTTCGCGCATGCTTGAAACCAGCCGGGAGGAAAAAACGATGCGCGATCAAAGCGCAACGGCAACCTGCTCCCAAGATTGGACGACGCCCTTCGCGCCTTGCGGCGATTGCAATGAGGAGGAAGAAATGACGAACTGGGTTGATGCCTGCGCTGCTGATGAAATCGATCAGGAGGATGTTGTCCGCTTCGATCACGCCGGGCGAACCTTTGCGATCTATCGCAGCCCTAACGATGAGTATTTCGCTACGGATGGGCTTTGCACCCATGAGAAAATCCATCTGGCCGATGGCCTCGTCATGGACGACACGATCGAGTGTCCGAAGCACAATGGCCGCTTCAGCTACAAGACGGGGGAAGCGCGCGGCGCTCCGGTCTGCATCAATCTGAAGACCTATCCGGTTAAAGTGGAAGGCGATCGCGTCATGATCGGGCTCAGCGCATGAGCGGCGATGCGGGCATCATCATCGTCGGTGCCGGCGAATGCGGCGCGCGCGCCGCCTTGAGCCTCAGGGAGAATGGTTATCGGCACGCGATCACCCTTATCGGCGACGAGGTCCATCTCCCCTATGAGCGGCCTCCTCTTTCCAAACAGATTTTGCTTGATGCGACAGAGCCAAAGCTGCCCGCTGTCCTCAGCGATATCGCACTGGCCGAGCATGCAATCCGGCATATCGGCGGCGCCTCGGCCGATGCCATCGACACGTCGGGAAAGCATCTGCTCCTCTCCGATGGCCGGGCGCTGCCTTACGACAAACTGCTGCTGGCGACCGGGGCGGCACCAAGGCGGTTGCCGAACGCGCCCGTCAGTGGCCGGGTAGTCTATCTGCGGACAATCGACGATGCGCTTGCACTTCGTTCCCTTGTCCGAGCCGACATGCATATGGCAGTGCTTGGGGGCGGTTTCATTGGCCTGGAGGTAGCCGCGTCGGCGCGCGGCCGCGGAGCGAAGGTTACGGTCATCGAGTCCCAGGAGCGTATCCTCAAGCGTGGTGTCCCCGAACCGATCGCCGAAACGATCACGGCCCTGCATCGAGACAACGGCGTCGTCGTGAAATGTGGCGTGGCGGTTCTCGGGCTCGAAGCCGATGAGCAACGTGTCGATCTTTCTCTTTCCGATGGAGATACGATTTCGGCTGATGTGCTCGTCGTCGGGATCGGCGCGCAGCCACGTACCGAGCTTGCTGCTCGGGCCGGCATCGCGATCGATAACGGCATTGCGGTCAATGCGCATCTGGAAACATCGGAGCGCGATATCTACGCCGCCGGCGACTGCTGCTCGTTTCCGCATCCCCTGTATGGTGGGCGCCGCCTGCGTCTCGAAGCCTGGCGCAATGCGCAGGATCAAGGCATTCTCGCCGCCGCAAATTTGATGGGGGCGGCTCGCAGCTATCTGGCTGTTCCCTATTTCTGGTCCGACCAGTTCGATTACACATTGCAGATTGCCGGCCTTGTCGATGAGGGGCGCACGGTCGTTAGGCGCGATCTTGGCGACGGTGCGTTCATCCTGTTTCATCTCGACGACGGCCAGCGGCTGGTTGCCGCAAGTGGCATCGGTCCTGGCAATAAGGTCGCGAAAGACTTGAAGCTGAGTGAGATGCTGATCGCCCAGCGCGTTATTCCGCCGATCGAGGTGCTGGCTGGCAACGCAAACCTGAAGTCGCTGCTGCCACGAGCGGCGTGACAGGCTTTAACAAGGTACTCTTTCTTCCAGGTCTCCAAATCATGGTAGACGGCCGGCATCTTCGGCAGGCCGTAGCGGCACATTCATGAGCAGATGCCATAAGTGCTTGCGGCATTCGAGCGCTAATCCAGAATCCCGATCTTCCTACATTCTTTTCGCAGTTTCCGAAGGTTTCGCAGTGGCGGCAACATCATTCGTGTCGCTGCCACAGAGGCCGATCTGGATGTCTGCCTTGCTCCGCAAAGACGTCGAGCCGGAGCCGAAAGCCTCATGAGTGACGTCGCAGGCTAGGTCAGACCGAAGAGAGGATAGCCATGAAACGCACCCTTCCCACAGCATGCTTTATCCTTGCAGCGCTTCTTCCATGCGGACAAGCGCAGAGCATGGAGCTTAGTCCGGCGGGCAGTCGCCCGGCGGTCAAAGGGCCGACGGAGACTTTTTCCGGCTCGGTAACCGTCAGCCCTTTGTTCGTTGCCAATGACAGCCTCCCGGCCGTGGGAGGCGAGGTAACATTCGAGCCCGGAGCCCGTTCGGCCTGGCATACGCATCCGGGCGGCCAGACATTGATCGTTACGTCTGGAGCCGGATGGATACAGGAAGAAGGCGGCGAGAAACGCGTCATAAAACCCGGCGACGTGATCTGGACGCCTCCCGGCGTCAAGCATTGGCACGGTGCCACGGCGACGACCGAGATGCGCCATATCGCCATTACCGGCTTGCGTGATGGCAGGAATGTCGAATGGCTGGAGAAGGTCCCAGACGAGGACTATCTTAACTAATCTCCACAACGACGAGCGTATTTCATCAAACTGGCCGATCCGGTTGTTCTTGCATCCGGGCCGGCATCTCCCACGAGCACAGGAATGAAATGATGCCCCATATAATTTTGAAAATGGCAGCAGGAAGGACCGAAGCGATGAAGCATGCCGTGGCTGAAAATCTGGCCAAGGCTGTCATCGAAACGCTCGGCGTTGACGAGAGTTCGGTTTCCGTCGCGATCGAGGATGTGGCGATGTCCGATTGGGCCGGGAAGGTTTATGCTCCCGACATCCAGGGAAAATCCAACACGATCTATAAGAAGCCGGGCTACGATCCGTTTCAGTAAGGGGCTGGTCAAGCGGGTCTTGCAGAGAGACGTAGACTCCCATCTGCATTGATACTCGCATGTACGCCATCATAGTCCACAATAGTCGGATGCCGAGTGAACAACGGTGTCCGATGGGTCGCGCTGATCACGAGCACGGAAGCACCTGAGGCTTCCGCTGCCTCTATCCCAGCGGGCGCGTCCTCAAAAACAAGGCATTGTTCAATGGGTTGCGCTAACATCCTTGCAGCCAACATGAAGCAGTCCGGCGCCGGCTTGCCATTCTGCACATCCTCGCCGGCGATCAGAACCTCAGGCCAGGGAATACCGGCTGCCGCAATGCGGACCCTGGCGAGTTCGCGCGGGGCAGAGGTGACGATCGCCCAGCGATCCCGCGGCAGGTTTTTCAGAAAGCCGATGGCGCCCGCGATCGGTTCTACGCCGGCAACATCATCGATTTCAGCTTGTGTGAGTACCCTGACCTCTTCGGCAGGGTCGATGCCTGACAGGCCGAGCCGAGTAATTGTCTCGATCGCCTTGCTGCCATGAACGGTCGCCAGCAGGGCTATAGCGTCGACGCCACGTTTTTCCGCCCACGCGGTCCAGACCCGCTCCGCGACGGCAATCGAATTCAGGACGGTTCCATCCATGTCGAACAGGAAAGCGCCGAAGGAGCGGTCGTCAAAAGGCATCAGGATCGATCCTCGGCTTTCTGGTTGGATGAGAGACGATCGAGAATGGCCTGCGCGGTATTGGCATCGGTGACCAATGCGTTGATCATTCCCGATCGTGCCGCGCCGATAATGCCGCTTGCCTTGCTTGGAGTCGCGGCGACAGCGATGCAGAGCGGCACCTTGCGCAATTGCGCGGGAGAGGCTGCAATCATCCCCTCCTCTCCATCCCAGTGCAGGACTTCGCCGGCCTCGGTGACGTAGTGGCGCAGCACATCTCCAGCCGCATGGCTCAACGCCTTTTCGCCCGGCAGCGCCGTTTCCGAGGGGTTTGCGGCATGAGTTAATCCGACGCCGACGATCGCCGCATCCAGCCTGTCCCAGAGGGACGTCACCTGCTGCACGGTGGGGTCCCCGAGAAACGCATCCCGGAGTTCGGTCGAAGAAATATAGGGCGCATGCAGGAAATGCGGCACGCCACCCATCTGGACCGCCGCCTGGCGCACGAATTCATTGATCTGGAAGTGAGGCGCCGCGTGCTGCATGCCGCCGTTCAGTGCGACCGTGACGATTCCGGGCAATTGCGGCAGACCAGCCAATGTCACTTCGCGCACCGCCCGCCCCCAACCGATACCGAGCGTCGAACCGGAGCGCAGGCCCGCCTGCTGCAGAAGCGAGCCGACAGGTGCGGCAAGCGCACTCAGCACATTTGATGACGGCGTATCGATCACTGCAGCGGTGCCCAACTTCAGGCCGTCGATCAGTGCGGCGCTCAGGTCCTCGGCGGGTGAAAGATCGATCACTTCGATCCGGACGATCCCGATCGCCCGGGCTCGCTGCAGCAACCGCGAAACCGTCGCCGTCGACAGACCGAGCTTCCTGGCAATATCCACCTGCGCCATATCGGATTGGTAGTGCAGTTTGGCGACCGTGTGCAGCAACGCGCGATTTGCCGCAGCCTCCTGCGATTGAGACGAATTCAGGTTGAAATTCCTTTCTGCAATGTGTTACACATACAGCACTTGAGGAGTTATCGCTTAAAAAGCCCGGTTTCGCAACGCTTATACCGCGCATGAGAGTCCTCAATTTCAGGAGCAATGCCTTCTTCGGGGAGTGGAGAAGGCGTGCCCGTATGGGTGCCGTTCGCAACGGCTGGAGGAAGGATCAAATGACGAAATTGACGACAGCGGAGATGCGCGGCTACCAGCAGATTTGCGGCAGCGATGGTGCCATGATGGTGATTGCCTGCGACCAGCGCGGTGGCATGCGCAGCCTTCTGGCCAAGGACCCGGCCGAGCAGGCGGCGATCTCCGACAAGGTGCTGGGGGACACGAAGGCCGATATTGCCCGCTTTCTGGCAAGCAAGGCGTCCTGTGTTCTCGTCGATCCGATCTGTGCCGTGCCGGCGCTGGTCGATGATCGGGTTCTTCAGCGCGATACTGCGCTGCTGATCGGTCTCGATGCTTCCGGCTGGGATACATCCGCGGAAGGCTATCGTCTGTCGAAGCTGGTTCCCGGCGTTACCGCGCGCCGCGTGCGCCAGTTGGGAGCGACTGGCGGTAAGATCATGGTCTATCTGCGCTCGGATCGGGATGCGGCGAATGTCCATAATATCCAGATTCTGAAGCAGTGCATCGAAGACTTTGCACATGAAGATCTTCTGCTGGTCGTAGAATTCTTGACCTACAAGTTCGAAGATGAGGACGAGGCCGACTACAAGGCGAAGCTGCCGTCTTTGATCGTCGGCGGCAGCAAGATCTGCCTCGATCTCGGCGCAAAAGTCTTGAAGATTCCTTATCCGGGGTCGTCGGAAGCCTGCGCCGAAGTCACACGCCTTTCGGGCGAGGTGCCATGGGCAGTGCTATCGGCCGGCGTCGACCACGCAACTTTCCTCACCCAGGTCGAGGATGCCATGCGCAACGGCGCTTCAGGCGTCATTGCTGGCCGTTCGCTGTGGAAGGACTGCATCTCGCTCGATCGTTCGGTAACGAAGGATCGGCTGGAAACGGTCGCGGTGCCAAGACTTCGAGAAATCCAGGCCGTCATCGCAACGCACTTCAAGGGCACTGGATCGCACAGCTCCGAACAAAGGCAACGCGCCCATGGCTGACATCGCCATCGGCGTCGATATTGGCGGCACGAATATTCGCGCTGCCCTCGTCTCCGCCCAGGGCGAGCTGCTTGCCAAGCTGTCGGAACGAACGCCGACCGATCCCCTGGTGGCATTGGAGCGCGTCATTGCGATGGCGCGTACGCTCGATACTCCCGAAGTTTTGGGGATTGGTGTCGGCATACCCGGGCGGGTCGATGTCGATAGTCGCGAGATTCTGTCCGGCGGCATCCTCAATCTCTCCGGCCTCGACTTCGTAAAGCGGCTCGAGACGGCCCTCCAAAAGCCTGTTGTCATCGAGAATGATTGCAGCATGGCGCTGATCGCAGAAATGCGGATCGGCGGCGCCAAGGGCTATCAAAACGTTGCGATGTTGACGATCGGGACGGGCATTGGCGGTGCCGTCGCCCATGCCGGGCGCATTTATCACGGGCATAAGGCGGCCGGGCAGCTCGGCCATATTTGTGTATCGCAGGATGGTCCGCCCTGCCCTTGCGGCAGACGCGGCTGCGTCGAAACCTTCAGCTCCGGAACCGCTTTGCGCCGACATATCGCCGAATCCGGATTGGCGGTGACGACAATCCGCGAAATCTTCGACATGGCGGCGGAAGGAAACGACACGGCAGTCCGCGTGCTGCGCCAATGGGCAACACCCTTGCGTGCCGCACTCGACAATATCGCGGCGACCATGGATCCGGAGATCATTCTGCTCGGCGGCGGACTTGGCTGTGATGCCGCGCGGGCTCTTGCCGACTTGCCGGCAGCCGCGCCCTGGTTTTGCCCCGCCATATTGCCGGCGAAGCTGGCAGACGATGCCGGCGTGATCGGCGCAGGGCTTTCGATTTTTGGCGCGGACGCCCTGGCGCAAGGAAAGCGGGTTGTTCTCGTTAACGGCGTGCCGGCTTCCGGCAAAAGCCGTCTGGCCAAGGCTTTATCACGACGAACCGGTTGGCCGATCCTGTCTCTCGACGGCATCAAGAACCCGTTCCTGCAGCATATCGGTTCGGTCGACCGCGACTTCAATCGGACGTTGGGAAAGGCGAGCTACCAGGCAATCTGGTCATTTATCGCGGAGGCGCCTGCCGGTTCGACCTTCATCATCGATGCATGGTTCGGCTTTCAGCCGAGGACCCAACTTGAGAACTATATCAATGCTGCGCAGATAGACCATGTCGCCGAGCTCTGGTGCAAGGTGCCTGGAGCGGTTGCCGGCGAGCGTTACGCCAGCCGGTTGAAGGACCGATTGCCGGGACATCCGGGTGCCGAATATGTGCCGGAACTGATAGCGCTTGCCGATCGAGCCGAGCCAATGGGTTGTAGTGCCGTGATGACGGTCGACCAGACGCAGGAACCGGATATGGGGGCTATCATGGCTTGGCTTTCAAAGGTCTTCGAGCGCGAATGATAGGCGCCGCCGTCCAGGCAGACGGCATAAATGCGAAATAATCCTGAACCGTCGTGCGACGCTATGTCCCCGGCGGATGTCGGCATCGTGTGCGTGGCGGAATTGTATAGCCATATCAACAGGATGAAGGAAATTCATTACAGAAAAAAATTACTTGACGTGCCGGGGTAACCCACTGATTATCGCTTTGCCGGACAGGGGAGGTTCGGCTTCAAGAGGAGGAAAATTATGGAGCGCCGCTCATTTCTCAAGGCTACGGCCGTGGCATCGCTCGCTACCGGTGTTGCGGCAGTTGCCGGCAGCACCAAAGCCGCAGACAAGAAGTTTACGATTGCCCTCATTCCGGGTCTGACGACCGATGCCTTCTACATCACCATGCGCAAGGGTGCCGAAGCGGCAGCCAAGGCTGTCGGTGCCGAGCTCGTTTTTCAGGGCGGCCCCGATTTCAACCCGGTGACCCAGGTTCCGGTTCTTGATGCGGTGATCGCCAAGAAGCCCGATTTCATTCTGATCGCGCCGACCGACAAGGATCAGCTGATTCAGCCTCTGAAAAAGGCCAATGATGCCGGCATCCCGATCATCACTGTCGATACCTTCATCGGCACCGGCGTCTACCAGACTGGTAAAGGCGATGCGGACTTTCCGCTGGCCTACATCGCTTCCGACAACCTGCTCGGCGGCGCGATTGCCGCGCGTGCGCTGGCAAAGGCCGTTGGCGAAAAGGGCAAGGTCTACGTTTCCAACGTCAAGCCCGGCGTTTCCACCACCGACCAGCGCGAGCAGGGTTTCAAGGAGGAGATGAAGAAGTATCCGAACATCACCGTTCTGGAGACGCAGTATAACGACGACGACGCCAACAAGGCAGCATCGCAGCTTCAGGCCGTCTTCGCACGCAACTCCGATCTCGACGGCGTTTTCGGGGCCAATCTGTTCTCCGCTCTCGGTGCCGCCAACGGCGTGCAGCAGGCCGGCCAGACGGGCAAGATCCGCGTGGTCGCTTTCGATGCGCCGACGTCTATCGTCGACAACATCAACTCCGGCCTCGTCGATCTGGCGATTGCGCAACATCCGGCCGAGATCGGCTATTTCGGTGTGATGGCCGCTTATGCGCATCTCACCGGCAATTCGATCCCGACGGCGATCGGCACCGGCTTCACGGTCATCGACAAGTCGAACGTAGCCGACAAGAAGGTCGCGAAGTTCATCTACTCCGACTGATGCGGAGATAGTCTGTGCCTCGCCCATCGGCGAGGCACATTATCCAACGATGATAGAGCGACGGCGCCTAACCTTCGCGCCTCCAACGCTCCAGTTTGGACCGATCCATGACAATCGACAATGCAGAGGTCCGCAAGGCGGATCAGCACGTGGCGCCGCAGGCAGACCACGGCGACCAGGCAAAAACACTTCTTAATCGCATCGCGCAATTGCGTGCATGGCTCTTTCTTGCCGCGCTTATCGTGACTTTCGAGATCTGGGCGCGGATCGACTTCGGCGGCACGTTCGTCGGCTCAAGCTTCAACTGGCAGTCCGTTGCGATCTTCGCGGTGGCGCCGCTGCTGCTGGCGATCGGGCAGACTTTCGTGATCATCTCGGGCGGTATCGATCTGTCGACCGGCTTCATCATGGGGCTTGCGGCCGTCGTCGCCGCGCATATCGCCAATATCGCCGGCCTTTACATGCCTCTGCCCGTGGCAATGGTCTTCGGCATTCTCGTTGCCATGCTGGCGGCCGCAGTCCCTGGCCTCATCAATGGTCTCCTGATCTCTCGTCTCAAGGTTCCGCCTTTCATCGGCACGCTCGGCATGTTCGGCGTTGCGCGCGGCACGGCCTTCCTGCTCGCCGGCGGCACGACTGTGCCGGTCAAGAATTCCTATTTTGCCGAACTCGGCAATGGACGGTTCTATGGCGTGCCCTATCTCGTCATCGTCACGCTCGTCTTCGTGCTGATCATGCATTATTTGCTGAGCCAGACCCGCTTCGGCCAGCATAATTATGCCATCGGAGCCAATGCGCAGGCGGCGCGGCGGGCCGGCATCGATATCAAGTCCCATCTGCTGCGGCTCTATATTCTTTCGGCTGTCTGCGCGGGCCTGGGAGGCGCGCTCTATGCGGCCCGTTTCACCGCGGGTGCGGCCCAGGCCGGCGAACCGCTGCTGCTCGACAGCGTGGCGGCCGTCGTGATCGGTGGCGCCAGCCTCTTTGGCGGTTCCGGTACGATCATCGGCACCGTCGCCGGCGCTCTCGTCATCGCCGTCATCCAATATGGCCTCGTCTTCATGAATGTGGAGCCGTTCTGGCAGTTCATCGCCGTCGGTGTCGTCATCATCATTTCGGTGCTCATCGACCAGGCACAGCGTCGGTTCAGCGGAGCAAAACAGGATGAATAGTGCAACTCCCCTCCTCGAGGTCCGCAATCTCTCGCGTTATTTCGGTGCGGTGCGTGCCCTCGACAATTGCTCCATGGTCGTCCGGCCCGGTGAAGTCGTAGCACTTGCGGGCGATAACGGCGCCGGCAAGACCACGATGATCAAGGCGATCTCCGGTGTCTATCCACCAACGGCGGGCGAAATCCTGATCGAAGGCAAGCCCGTTACCTTCTCCTCGCCGCAGGATGCGCGTGAAAAGGGCATAGAAACGATCTACCAGGATCTGGCGCTCGCCGATAATCTGCCGATTGGCGCCAATATCTTCCTCGGCCGTGAGCCGATGAAGAAGCTCTTCGGCTTTCTGCCGGTGCTTGACCGAAAGGCGATGGCGGAAGCCGCACGCAAGACGATGGCCGAGCTGGACTTTCACGTGAAGAGGCTCGATGCGCCAGTCAGCAACTTCTCCGGCGGCCAGCGCCAAGCGGTTGCGATCGGACGCGCGGTCTACTGGAACGCCCGTATTCTCGTCATGGACGAGCCGACCGCAGCACTCGGCGTGCCGGAACAGCGCAAGGTCGTGGCCCTCATCAAGTCGCTGAAGGCGCAGGGACGCGGTGTTATCTTCATCTCGCACAATCTGCAGGATATTTTCGCGGTTTCCGACCGCATCGTCGTCCTGCGTCGTGGGATTGTCGCCGGCGAACGCAACATCGCCGACACCAATCACGAGGAAGTCGTGAGGCTCATGATCGGCGGCTGACCTACGACCAACCCAACGCGCATTCAGAACGAGGCGGTAGCGATAGAGTGTCATCGCTACCGCCTTGTTTGTTTGCGCCCGGGTCTTTGATGGTCGCCAATTGAACCAGATATTGCCCTGTGATGAGATAACGGTGTTCTTCAATCGATATGGCTGCTGCTGGCCATATGCCATGCTATGAGTGATATCCACCTATTCCAACGACCAATATCGACTGGACGAGCGTTCCGGCGAAGATCGCGGGAAACCGGGCGCACGTCTTGGAGGCAAGCAGGAATGAGCACGACAGACAATATCGTATCCTTCACCGGATCGCCCCCAACGGCGAGCGATATTGCCGCAATCGCGCGACGCAATGCCAGGGTCGAGATCTTACCTGATGTCGAAGACAAGATCACTGCTGCGCGCGCCGTCGTGGAACGCTACCTTGCGGCCGACCAGCCAGTTTATGGTTTGACGACGGCACTGGGTGCCGGTGTCGATACGCGGCTCGCCACGGACGATCTCATCGCTTTCCAATTGCGCGTGCCACAGGCTCGTGCCGTCGGGGTCGGGCCGGCGCTGCCGCGCGAAGCCGTCAGGGCGATGATGGCCGCTCGCATCGCTGGCATGGCGGCTGGCAGCTCCGGCGTATCGCTCCCGGTTTTCGCCGGTCTCGTCGCCGCACTGAATGCGGGCTTCCATCCGGTGGTGCCTTCGCTCGGCTCGATCGGTGCTGCCGACCTTGCACCCTTGGCACATATGGGACGCGCTTTGCTGGGGGATGGCGAGGCGGAACTCGATGGCGCGGTTATGCCAGCGCTGGATGCCCTCTCGAAAGCCGGTCTGAAACCTTTGCCGATCGCTCCGAAGGATGGGCATGTGCTCGTGGTAGCCAACAGCCTGTCGGTCGGCAAGGCCTGCCTCTGCATCGAGGATATCGAGCGGCTGTTCGACTGGTCGCTTGCAGCTATCGCGCTGAACTTCGAGGCATTCCGCGCCAATGTATCGGCTTTTGACGGCCGGGCGCTGGCAGCAAGGCCAGCCTTCGGCCAGCGCGAGGCGGCAGCGAGGCTTCGCGAAATGCTTTCTGGAAGTTCTCTTCTGGCGGATGGTGCGGCGCGGCGTCTCCAGGATCCGTTGAGCTATCGCTGTGCCCCGCAGGTTTGGGGTGCTCTGCTCCACGCGATCGGCGAAGCGCGTGCCGCAACCGAGATCGAGCTTGCTAGCTCCGGCGACAATCCCGTCGTGCTGGCCGAGGAAGGGCTCATCCTGTCGCATGGCAATTTCGACATGACGGCCTTCGTTTTGGCCTGGGAGCGGCTCGGTCAGGCAATCGCCCATTGCGCGGCGGCGACCGCTTATAGAACAATGAAAATCATGTCGCCGGGCATGTCGGAGCTGCCGCGATTCCTGACCCCGCTCGGGCAGAGCAGAACGGGTTTTGCCACCGTGCAGAAAACGGTCTCTGCGCTTGAAGCCGAGATACGCCATCTGGCCATTCCCGTGTCGCTCACGCCGATCCCGGTCGCGGACGGCGTCGAGGATCAGGCCTCGATGGCGCCCAGCGTTCTATCGAAGATCGAAGCGATGATCGAGCGGCTACGTTATCTCGTGGCTATTGAGCTCGTCGCGTCGGCCCAGGCAGTCGAGTTGCGCGGCGTAACGGGCGAGCTTGGCCGCCGGACGCTGGACGCCTATCGACAGGTGCGCCAACTGGTGGCATCACTCGACGAAGATCGCGCCCAAGGTCCTGATTTTCAGCGAGTGTCGGAATTTATCGCAGAGACCGCGGCGAAGGCTGCTCTCTGATCGAAAATGGCGGCAAGTATTTCACATCTGTCGCATCGCTTTCTTGCAGGCCGTCTGGCGGCCTGCATCATCCGATAGACCGGCATAGCCGGTGACATGCCTGGAGAACGGTAATGCAGGAAATCTGGATCGACTATCTCAATGCCATAGACGCCAAGGCCCTGGCGCTTTCCAATGACGAAATCCTCGACGCCGTGACCAAGGCGCTCGATGCGCAGGGGCGCGGCGAGACTGTTATCGAGCCTCGCGTTCATCTCGTACCTGAGAGTTCCGATAAGGGGCATTTCAATGTGCTGCGCGGCTATGTGAAGCCGCTTGACTATGCCGGCGTCAAGGTCGTCGGCGATTTCGTCGACAACTACAAACAGGGCCTGCCTTCGGAATTGGCGGTCCTCAATCTGTTCGATCCGCGAACCGGCGTACCGAAGGCCATCATCGACGCGACGGCGATCACCGACATGCGCACCGGCGCCGTCACGGCTATCGGAGCGCGTCATCTAGCTCGTAAGGACAGCAAGATCCTCGGCCATATCGGCGCGCGCGGCACCTCCTACTGGAACGTGCGCCTGCTCGACCACATTTTCGATTTCGATGAAATCCGCGTGCATTCGCGCCGTCCGGAAAGCCGGGACGCTTTCGCCGCGCGGCTGGAAAAGGATCTCGGCAAGAAAATCATCGTGACGGACAATTGGGAGGATTGCCTGAAGGGCGCCGATATCATGATCGAGGCGAGCCGCCTGCCGGAGCCGACACCGCTTTTCAAGACTGCCTGGGTCAAGAAAGGCGCCTTCGTCGTGCCTTACGGAACGATGAGTGCGCTTGAATTCGACCTGACCGACATCATGGACAAGGTCGTCGTCGATGACTGGGGACAATGCGGACCGGGGCGTCCCTTCGGGGCCCTTCGCCGCCATGTCGACGAAGGCAAGGTGACGGCTGAGACGCTGCATGCCGAAATCGGCCAGATCGTCTGCGGCGCCAGGCCAGGCCGTGAAAGCGATGACGAGACCATCCTCTTCTGGCATCGCGGCCTCAGCACGACCGATGTCGCGCTCGGCGCGGCAATGGTGGAGAAGGCTAGACGTATGAATATCGGCCAGCGGCTCCGGTTTGCGTGACGCGCCATGAGGACTCTCCCTGCCATTGCCTGCTCGCGAATGTACAATCTGAGCCCCAAGATATCGGGGCTTTGGGACAGGTTTTTCCATTGGCTTGCGGATCGATCAGGCGTTGAGCTTGAAGTCATAGCCCATGCCGCGCCAGCGCCTCTGTCCGAATTATGGGCGCGTCCGGACATGGGCGTCGTTTTCATGTGCGGCTTTCCGTTCTCCCGGCTATCGCCGGCGGAGCGCCCGCAGCCAGTGGCAGCGCCCATCTCGCTGGCGGACTGGGCAAACAGGCAGCCAGTCTATGCGAGCCATATCGTCGCCGCTCGGGATAAGCCGCTTATGGAAGCTGATCTTGCAACCGCACGCTGGGGCTGGACGGTGCGAGACTCTCAGTCCGGCTATAATGCGCCGCGAGAATTCTTTGCCACGCTTGCGGATAGGCCTACAGCGGCGCAAATCGTCGGCCCGCTCCTCAATCCACGCGGCGTGGTCGACGCCATTCGTTCAGGTGCCATAGATGTCGGCGCCATCGACGCCTATGCCTTTCAGCTCATGGCAATGCACGAGCCGGACATGATCGCGCCGTTGCGCATCGTGGCCACCACGAAGCCTGCGCCCTTCCCCCTGCTGGTGGCCTCTCGACAGCAATCGCCGGAACTTGTCGACGCGCTACGTGCCGCTCTTCTCCGTGCGCACCGCGATCCGCAAGGAAGTGACATTCTCAAATCACTCGGCCTGGCTGCCTTTGCCGAGGCGGATGTTGCCGCTTATGACCAGCTTCCCGCAAGAGCGCGGGCCATCGATGCTGCTCTCGGGACATGGTGAAGTTCCAGCGAGCTAGTCAATAGCCGGCACATTATGCGCTGGCGACCTGCTTCAATAATTTCTTTGCTGCAAGGCCCAGGCATTCCTCGAAGGCCGTCAGGTCCAGAAAGAGCTGATTCGGCGCGACTTGGCGTGTGACGATGACGCCGTCACGTACCGCTATGCCGCCGTCGAGCATCAGATTGTCGGTCATATCGAAGTTTTCCAGCGACATGCCGTCGGGACCGCGGTGGCGTCCGTCCTCGCCAAGTTGAACATCGCCGCCATAGAGCTTGCTCACACGCTCGAAATGATTGTCGGTGCAGTTGGAAAAGGCAAATGCCGGGCAGCCGCGGGCACACATGAAGCCAAGTTCGAAGGCCGTGCCGATATCGGCCGCGACGCCACGAAACGGCGTCAGATTGGCGATGATGAGATCGGCGCTCGTCATCAGTTTCTCGTTGATGGCGCTGATGGCAAGGCCACGCTGCCGACGCGTCTCCGTCTCAGGCACGGCAAGATCGCCGGGTGAAACCGGCGTAAAGCCATAGCGACGCGCCAGCGCGATCTTGCGATCGAGGATTTCCCTAGCGTTCGGGAGGAAGACTTCCGGGCCTGCCAGATATGCTCTCAATGCATTGCCTCTTTGACAGAATATTGCACCGCGGGAGTTGCGGGACCATATGAAGCCTATGGCCGATTCAAGGCTCTTCTGCCATAGCCGGACACATAATTTATTAAATCGCGAAATAACGGCGATTGCCGTTCCCGGTCACTGGCGACACGCGTATAGTTCTATTCGGATCGAATAGCGCTCACGATCCATGACAGAATTTGTGGGGTATAGAAAATGCAATCTTCTCTTGAGGCAGTTGCCGCCACGACCCAGGACGACCAAGGCAGCTGGCCGACAAAACAAAGCAAGATCCTCGATTGGCTTATGAATGATGTCCGCGAGCAGCGATTCATCGACAATATCCTCGTCGAACTCTGCGAGAAAATGCGGGCAGTCGGTGTTCCGATCGGAAGAGCGACGATGCACTTCAGAACGCTGCATCCGCAATGGCTTGGCGCGAGGATTCTGTGGCGCACCGGTATGAAAGAGGCGGATATCGCCACCTTCAGTTACGGGGTCGAGAAAACGCCTCAGTTTCTGGCAAGCCCTATCAACGAAATCTTCAACGGTGCGACGGAAGTCCGGAAAAATCTCGAAATCTGCGAAAAGGTAGAGCTGAACTATCCGCTTTATAAGGAAATGCATGCGGAAGGGCTGACTGATTATATTGCCTGGCCGATTTATCATACGCTTGGCAAGCGCCATATCGTGACCTTTGCCTCGGATGCTCCCGGCGGCTTTACCGAACAGCACGTTACCTTCTTGAAGGACCTGCTACCGGCCCTGACGATGGTGACCGAGATCCGTTTGAAAAACATCATGGCGCGCACGCTCCTGCGCACCTATGTCGGGCCGCATGCCAGCGAAAAGATCCTGGCTGGCGCCACGACGCGTGGCAGCGGTACGACCGTCGGTGCGGCGATCCTCATTTGCGACTTGCGCGACTTCACCACGATCTCGGACATGTGGCCGCGCGACGATGTCATCGAGCTGCTCAATGGCTATTTCGACGCGATGGTCGATCCGATCGAAAAGCATGGCGGCGAGATCCTCAAATTCATGGGTGACGGCCTGTTGGCCATTTTCCCGCTGAGCGATCCGAATGCCTGTCACAATCTTCTTCTTGCCATCAGCGAGGCGCAGGCGAGTGTTGCTGTACTCAACGAGGAAAATCGCAAGCATGGCCGTGAAGTGCTGCGCTACGGTGTCGGCGTGCATGTCGGCGATGTGATGTACGGCAATATCGGCTCGCGCACGCGTCTTGATTTCACGGTCATCGGTCCGGCCGTCAATATCGCCTCACGGCTCGAATCTCTGACGAAGGAGGTCAAGCGGCCGGTGCTCCTGTCCAAGGCCTTCGTCGATATGGCCGGCTGCCAGCGGGATATGGAAAGCCTCGGCTCCTTCCCTCTCAAGGGCCTTGGAGAACCGGTCGATGTGTTCGCCTTTGCTGCCAAGGAAATCTTGCTTCAACATGGTTGATGGGTAAGCAGGGCGAGCTTTGCCCTGCAAATCCTCGATTTTGTACGGCGCGATTCAGTCGGTAGCAAAACGTGAAATGGCCAAAGGGTGCCGTGGCGGATGGACTTCCCTATATTGTGAATTGGATCATGACGATAGCCGCCTTATTTTTGGGATCGTTCTGCGCGTACGAACGTTAAGTAAGGGTTGATTCTATCGGCTCGACCACGAGGGTGCCTGCCACCCATAATACTCTGACAAGGAGAAAACAGATGAGAAAAATCCTGACCCTGGCGTTTTCAGCAGCATCGTTGATCGTTGCGGGCGCGGCGGTGGCACGGGCGGCAGATATGCCGACGACCTATCGCGAAGAAGAGCCAGACCAGCGCAACGGCGTGAAGATCGGCTACCTCGAATGCGAAATCGGCGGCGGTGTCGGCTATGTACTCGGCTCGGCGAAAGAGGTGGATTGCACCTTCCATTCGACGGTCGGTCGCGAGCGCGTCGATCATTATACCGGTGCGATCCGAAAGATGGGCGTCGATCTCGGCTTCACGACCCGCAGCCGGCTCGTCTGGCTGGTCTTCGCACCGACAGCCGGCTATCATCACGGTTCTCTGAGTGGCCTCTATCAGGGTGCCACCGTTGAGGCGACCGTTGGCGCCGGTGTCGGCACGAACATTCTCGTCGGCGGCACCTCCGGTTCCATCCATCTTCAGACCGTGAGCGTGACCGGTCAACTCGGCCTGAACGTCGCTGCAACTGGCACGTCGGTGACCCTGACCTCGGCCGATTGAGGCTTTCGGCCACGATCTTAAACCATGGTATGGCCGCTTCTGCCTGGCGCTGGAGCGGCCATATTTTTATGGGCGGTGGCGTCGGTCCGTTTCGGATATTGCGTTTTCCAGTGCGAAATCGATTTCTCGCCGCATTCGCCCAGCGCTATAGCTGTTCAAAACCCAGAGATTCTTTGGAGCCAGAGTCATGACCGATACCGTCACCGATCGCTTTCTTCGTTACGTTGTCGTCGATACGCAATCGGACCCGACTTCAGCCACGCAACCCTCCACCGCAAAGCAAAAGAATCTTGGACGCGTTCTCGTCGAGGAATTGCTGGCGATCGGGCTTGGCGATGCGCATCTGGACGAACATGGCTATGTCTACGCCACCATTCCTTCGAATGTCGACAAGCCGGTTCCTGTGATCTGCTTCTGTTCGCACATGGACACAGCGCCAGATTTCACCGGTACGAACGTCAAGCCGCAGATCGTGCGCAACTATTCCGGCGGTGATATCCGCCTCAGCGGCGATCCGCAGCAGGTCATTCGCGTTGACGAGCACCCTGCCCTGCGCGATCAGATCGGCAATGATATCATTACGTCGGACGGCACGACGCTGCTCGGGGCCGATGACAAGGCAGGTCTCGCCGAAATCATCGCGGCGGCGAAATATCTTGTCGACAATCCCGACATCCCCCACGGCATGATCAAGCTCCTGCTCACGACCGATGAGGAGATCGGACGAGGTGTCGACAAGGTCGATCTGAAGAAGCTGGGAGCACAATTCGCCTATACGGTCGATGGCGAAACGGCTGGGCACATAGAAGACGAGACTTTTTCCGCCGACAGTGTCGAGGTCGTCATCCACGGCGTTGCCATCCATCCAGGCTTTGCCAAAGGAAAGATGGAAAATGCCATCAGAATTGCTGGCGCGATCATTGACAGGCTGCCGAAGGATATGGCCCCGGAAACCACGGACGGCCGGGACGGCTTCATCCATCCCACTGGCGTCAGCGGCTCTATGGAAAAGGTTTCACTCGGCTTCATCATCCGCGATTTCGACGAGCCGGGCCTTGTCGACAAGGAGACTATGCTGGAGGCGGTCGTCAAGAATGTCATGAAGGCCTACCCCGGCTCCTCGCACACGTTCACCGTTCGGCATCAATATCGCAACATGAAGACGATCCTCGATCGCCATCCGGAAATCGTTGAAAACGCCGTCGAGGCAATCCGTCGTGCCGGCATGACCCCGGTGCGCGGCAGCATTCGCGGCGGCACGGATGGCTCCAGGCTTTCCTTCATGGGCTTGCCATGCGCCAATATCTTTGCCGGCGGACATGCCTTTCATTCGCCGCTGGAATGGGTGAGCCGGCAGGATATGGAAAGAGCCGTCAAGACGCTCGTTGAGTTGGCGAAGGTGTGGGCGGAGCGATCCTGAGCGCCCCGAGAATAGGCCTCATTCATTCTTTGGAAGCCTAGTAACCCTGTCGCGGAACAGGTCATTTTCGTCTACCTGGAACTAAACTGCTTGTCATTATGCAAGCCATCCGTGAATTTTTATATTGAAGCATTACTAAATTAGATTATTCTGTAGTGTAGTCTTGGGAGGAGAGGAGAATAGGCAAGCCCCTTCATTCCAACTCTACGGTGCGCGCGCTCCGGCAATCAGAAACAGGCTGACAAAAGCCTAAGCTGAAACGGAGTTTAGTCATGAGAGTACAATATTCACGGATGGCAATCGCTGCATCCGCACTTCTTCTATTGGCCTCGGCAAGTTATGCGGAGCCCGGCGGCGGGACGGATCATGGCGGTAGCCGGTCCGGAAACGGCGGACTAGGCGCGGGTGTTGGCGTGTCGGTCGGCGGTATCAACGCTGGTTTGGGCGCCGGGCTCGGCTCCAATGGGCTTAATGCCGGCGTCGGAGCTTCCGTTGGCGGCACGAACGGCGTCAATGCCGGAGCGGGTGCTTCCGTATCCGGAACGAGTGGCGTCAATGCGGGCGTCGGTGCATCTGTTGGCGGCTCCAGCGGAGTGAATGCCGGTGTGGGTGCATCCGCCAATAGCAATGGCGTCAACGCTGGTCTCGGCGCTTCGGTTGGAGGCTCAAGCGGTGTCAATGCCGGCGCCGGCGTCTCTGTCGGTGGATCCGGAGTAGGCGTCGGTGTGGGTGTCGGCGTCGGCGGGAGCGGTTCAGGCAGCGGAAGCGGCGGTGGAACCGGCAGCGGGACTGGTGGCACCGGCTCCACGGGTGGAACCGGCTCCAGCGGAACCGGTATGGCAACCGGAGGGACAGGCGGCGCGAGCGGCTTTGGGCTGGGTTCGGGCAATTCCGGCACGGGATCGAGCACGCTTGCCGCTTTCCGCACCATGTCGAGCGCTGAGCAGAAACGTATGCTGATTGCCTGTCGTCAGGTGACGGCATCCGGCAATTTCGACGCTGGTCTTGTCAGCCTTTGCCGGCTGCTGCGCAGTACGGCAAGCGCCGGTGGCCTATAGGCCGCTTGCCGCCCCTTCGCTTTAGAGCAAAAGTCAGCGCCCGTTGCCTTGATATCGGCAGTGGGCGCGGACATGTGTCTCAATTACCAGTCTGCGCGGGCCACATTGTCGATCATCTGCCGGCTGCGGCGCAACATCATGCCTGGGGCATCCACGGCTCTGTTCAAAAGGTTGCGAGCGCCGGTGAGCGGATGAAATCCCACCCTTTCCTCCTCCAACACGGGAGGCGGATCGTCGTTTGCAACAGGCGGAGTTGCCTCTGCATATTCCGGGCGACCTGTTATCAGTGGGTCTTGTGTTTCGCATTGCGGCAGGCAACGGTCGAAGTGCTCCACGTCACCGGATGACGCGACCTTGGTCTTTGCGACATCGGAATGCGATGCAACGCGCTTTATCGGCGGATTGGTTTTGGCCATGGCAGCAAGCGGTGACGGCTGCGGAATTGGCACTGACATCTGCGGCTTTGCTGGGCTCGCATCAACTGCCGACTGCAACTGGTTCATGGCAAGCTGCGGTGCGGGTGCTGCGCGATTGATCGCGACGCGGCCGCTGTCGTCGATGAATTGCATGGTTCGGTCGACGGGACCGGTTTGAACAATCACATAGAGAGCGCCGACAACGGTACCGCAAACAGCAAGCCCCGAACCCAGCCTTCGGGTCGTCTCGCTTTGACCATTCCACCATCTCATAGGCTGCGCATCCATTGAACGCTCCTTTAGACAAAATCTCGGATAGCAATCTTCATGCGAAGTGTGGCGCGGCTTTTACCGAAACGTGGCCAATTGCAGACCTTTTGCAAAGAAATGTTGACGGATGCGCTGTGTGCATCGGCGCGGCGCGTATGAGCTGCCGCTCAAGGGCCGCCATTCAGCCCGTGCATCTGAAAGCCGCTTCTGGAGCACAGCCGTTCGTAATACGCCTCGATAACAGGCAGATGCGGCTTTTCGGCCGGCAACGCGTGCCAGCGATGGAGCGACAGGCCGATCGGAATATCGGCAAGAGTGAAGCTCTCGCCGCAGACATAGCCGCCCTGTCGATCGATTTCGATGCCGATGCGGGCCACCAAGTCCGAAAATGCCGCTACCGAGCGCGCAATGGCCTCCTTGTTTTGATAGTCTGGATTTCGGCGCACGAGTCCCTGAAAGGCAATCCGCCAACTGTTGTTGAAATCGGAAACCTGCCAGTCCATCCATTTTTCGATTGAAGCGCGCAGCCTTGCATCATCCGGCAGCAGATCTTTGCGCCCGCGACTGGCGGTAAGATAACGCAGGATCGTGTTTGATTCCCACAGAACGAAACCGGCGTCATCGATCACCGGCACCATGCCGACCGGATTGAGGCGCAGAAATTCCGGCTCCGATGTCGATCGCGTTCCGCCGCCCCAGTTCTCCATGCGATAGGCAAGGTTCAACTCCTCGCACAGCCAGAGAACCTTACGGACGTTAATGGAGGCGCGGTAGCCGAAGATCGTCAGCATCAGACGGATGCCCTCCCCTTGATGAACAGCATGCCGTTGCCCGCCAGCTCCACATGTTTACCCAGCGGGCGACAAGGATCGGCTATACACGGATCGACTTGGAAGAAAGATACGCTCGTCATGTACTGTCCTCGTTTCCAGTCAGATAATCGAGGCAATACCGGCAGATGCAATTTCTATCTTGTCATTGGGACAATTCGGCCTGCTGTAAATCCGATGCCTTTTGCCGAAGCGGGTATGCACCAATGGCGACGTGCTTCCTTCGATAGGGTGGAGATCACGCTAACATTCCGCTTCATAATACTATCGGGAGAACTGTGATGGAAAACTCGGCGCCGGTTCGATGGTCGGCCTGAGTTCGCGGATAGCGAGTATAAGCGAGATGCCTGTGAACATGCGGTAAGAATTGATGTTTCCGCCGCAGCCATATGACCAAAACAGCGAATCATTCGGGGCGGATGGCACCTTCAAAATCGCTGATTCGCTTAAATTGGGTCTCATATCCGCGATGCACTTATCCTGGCAGTAAGTGAGTTGCATTAAGCACTATTAACCATGTTTTTTAAAAATATTAATTATCTACGGGTATTTGCTAAATAAATCCAAACTCTACTTTGGAGGTATTCTTTCGATACTGTCGCATCTGCCCTGGCGGTTTCCCGCCTGATTGCCAGCGAAGAATATATGTGCTTATTTTATTATATTCTGATATTTCTGAGGCATACGCGAGGGGGAATGTGAATGCTGAGAATGCTCTGCGGCGCCGTCCTGACTGGTATCGCAATGACCATGGCAGCATCGTCCGCGATGGCTGCCACTGCAACTGCCAATATGACGGTTACCATTACCATCCAGGCACAGTGCCTCGTCCAGAGTGCCAATAATCTCAACTTTGGCACCAACGGCGTCATCACCAGCAATATCGATCAGGCAACCACCATCGGTGTGCAATGCACATCTGGGCAGACCTACAATGTCGGCCTGAGTGCCGGCGCTGGAGCAGGAGCGACAACAGCTGTCCGTGTCATGACAGGTCCGGCAAGTGCGACGATCAATTATGCGATCTATAGCGATGCCAACCGAACGCAGACCTGGGGTACGACCATAGGCACCGATACCGTCTCGGGCACAGGCAATGGCGCAGTCCAGAACATAAATGTCTATGGTCGGGTACCTCCGCAGACGACCCCGGCTGCGGGCGTCTACACCGATACCGTGGCGGTTACCGTCACCTACTGAAAACTCACAGATCCAGGAGGCCGTCATGCAACGCATGTTGCCATGCATTGCCGCGACTATGCTTTTGCTGCTCAGTGCTTACGACATGAACGCAGCATCCCTGCGAGTGGCACCCACAAGTCTCGAACTCACAGCGCCGTCGGCGGCCACGGTCCTGAACCTGGCCAATGACGGAGATCATCCGATCAACGTCCAGATACGCGTCTTCAAGTGGAGCCAGGCGGGTGGCATAGAAACCCTGGAACCGACCAGGGATGTCGTTGCCAGCCCGCCCGCGACGAGGATGAACCCCAATGCTCAGTATGTGGTCAGAGTGGTTCGGACGAGCAAGGCTCCTGTCAAGACGGAAGAGACCTATCGTGTCATCGTCGACGAACTGCCGGATCCTGCCCGCGCACGCGCCGGCACCGTCACTCTCATCATGCGCCAGTCCATTCCAGTCTTCTTCAGGCGGCCGGATGTAAAGCCCGCTGATATCGCCTGGAGCCTCAAACGACAGGGTAACAGCCTCTCCCTGACCGGCAAGAACAATGGCGGCAGCCGCTTCCGTCTGTCGAACGTAACTCTGGCGCAAGGGGCAACGAAGGTCGGCAGCCGTAACGGGCTGGTCGGATACGTACTTGCTGGCGCGACGATGCAGTGGCCGATGGGGACAGCAAAATCCCTCTCCGGCGGCGTCGTAACACTCCATGGCCAGAGCGATCTTGGGCCGTTCGATGCTAAAGTCGCCGTTAATCAACGGTAGTGCCGGCGCCGTTTTCATATGCATGCTTTTCTCAGGCTCGGCGCTGCGTGCTCAGGAAGTGCCCGATCTGCCGGCGAATGCCGCCACGGCAGCCACGCTGGACGTCTACCTCGAAGTATTCATCAACAATGCGCCGATGAAGATGATAGGCAATTTCAAGCAGCGTCCGAACGGCTCGCTTGCGGCAACCGCGGAAGAGCTGCGGGAAGTCGGCATTAAGCCGCCAGCTGGTGCCGCCGACGACAAGCTGGTCGAACTCAGCACCTTGCCCGGCCTGTCATATCAGGTCGATGATGAGACGCAGCGTCTCTATGTCCAGACGACGGACAAGGGGCGCGCACCTCGCGTCATCAATGTCAGGCAACAGCAGGAAAATGCGATCCCGGCTCCCCAGGCCGGCTACGGCGCCGTCCTGAACTATTCCCTCTATGCAAGTTCCAACGGTCTCTTCCAAGGCAACTCCAATCTGTTTCAGGGAATATCCGGATCTTTCGATGCCCGCCTCTTCAGCCCCTATGGCACGCTCAGCCAGTCCTTCCTCGCCGGATATTCCGAAGGCAGCCTTGATGGCATAACCCGCCTCAACACGACCTGGAGCTACTCCGACCCAAAGAATCTCGTCACCTATCGCGTAGGCGACCTGACGACCGGTGGCCTGTCATGGACACGACCAGTCTATTTCGGCGGCATTCAGTTTCAGCGCAATTTTGCGCTGCGCTCGGATCTGGTGACCGAACCACTGCCTTCATTTACCGGGACGGCGGCTGTCCCTTCGACACTCGACATTTATACGCAGAACGTTCGCACCTATTCCAGCGACGTCCCCGCCGGACCGTTCGAAGTGACCAACCTCCCGGTCTTTTCCGGAGGCGGGCAAGCGACCGTCGTGCTGCGCGACAGCCTCGGACGGGAAACCACGCAGACCCTCCCCTTCTATTCCTCCAATTGGCTTCTGCGCCGCGGCCTGTTGGACTTTTCCGCAGAACTCGGCACTCCGCGTCTGAATTTCGGAACGGATTCCAGTGACTATGATGGTCGTATCATGGGGGCCGCCACCGCAAGGTACGGCCTGACCGATTGGCTGACGCTGGAGGGTCACTTCGAGGGCGGCGCCGATCTTCTGAATGGCGGCGCGGGAGCTGCCTTTCCGGTCAGTTCATTCGGGGTAGCATCGATCGCGGGCGCGGCAAGCAAAAGCGGGTCGCGTTCCGGTGCGCTGATGAATGCCGCATTCGAACTCAGTTACGACAGATGGGCTCTTTATGCCCGCGTGCAGCGAACCTTTGGCGATTATGACGATATAGCCTCGGTCTCCGCTCGGCCGACAACCAGTGTCGCCGGAGATGTGAGCATTCTCAGCGCCGGTGTGCCGCGAGCCATCGATCAGGTCACGCTAAGCGTGCCAACGCCGCTCGATCTTTCCAGCCTCAATCTCTCTTACACCAATCTCGAAAGTGCCGATGGCACCAGGAGCAAGATCGCCGGTCTTTCCTACAGTCAGACCTTCAAGCGTGCGACAGTCTATGCGAGCGCCTTCACCGATCTCGACGACCGAAGCAATTTCGGATTCTTTGCCGGCCTCTCCATTCCCTTCGGCGGCAACATCACGGCCAATACGGGCGTGCAAGGAGGTCCCAACGGCCTCGGTGTCGTTGCCGATGTTTCCAAGTCAATGCAGCAGGAGGAGGGCAGCTTCGGCTGGCGTCTGCGCACTTCCGAGGGCGAAGACACCTATCGCGAGGCGGCAATCAGCTATCGGGCTCCCTTCGCGCAGGTCGAGGCGGGCCTTCAGCAGCAGGATCATCAGACCAATGCGACGGCTCGCGTCGATGGTGCCATTGCTGTTGCTGGTGGCGGTGTCTTTGCCACAAACCGGATCGACGATGCGTTCGCCGTCGTCGACGTCGGCGCTCCCGGTGTCGAGGTTCAGCAACAGAACAGACCTGCCGGCAAGACCAATTCGAGCGGCCGCATCCTCGTGCCCAATCTCAATTCCTATGAACCGAATACCGTATCCATCGATCCCAAGAACCTACCCGTCGATGCCGATGTGCCGGCGACGAAGGAAATCGTCGTGCCGGCAGACCGCAGCGGCGTCGTCGTAAAGTTCGGTGTGTCCGAGGCACCGCAAGCTGCCCTCATTACGATCAGGGACAAGAGCGGGGTGCCACTGCGCGCCGGGCTCAGCGGCTCGGTGCAAGGATCGAACGAGGACTTCGTCGTCGGCTATGACGGTCAGGCCTACATTCGCGGACTGCGTGCAAGGAACGCGATCGACGTGTCATTTGAAGACGGAACGAAGTGCCACGCCGAATTCGCCTACAAGCCGCAGCGGGGCGAGCAGGTTGTCATCGACGACGTCAGGTGCCTTTGAAAGGGAGTTGAAAAGATGCTGCGTTCACTCACTCTTTTGCTCGCACTGCTGTTGCCTTCGCTGTGCGCGGCGCAAAGCTGCAGCTTCTCCGCGACCAATATGAACTTTAGCGCGGTCGATACGTTGTCGAGCACCCCGGTCAATTCGACATCCACGATAAGTGTAAGTTGTTCCGGGGGGCTTCTGGACCTCGGCAAGCGGCTCCTGATTTGCCCCGATATCGGCGCCGGCAGTGGCGGAGCGTCGTCGGCTGCGGCCCGCCAGATGTTGAACGGAACCAGTCCTTTGAACTATCAGCTCTATTCCGACAACGGCCGGAGCGTGGTGTGGGGTTCGAGCAGCTGGTCCTATCCGTCACGCGCACCGGTCTACGCGCTGACAATGGCCTTGTTGAATGGTTCGCTGATCGGCGCAACCGGTAGCATGACGGTCTATGGGGCCGCGCTCGGAACTCCATCGACAGCAGTGCCGGGGTCATATACGTCAAGCTTCACATCGACCTATACCTCTTTCTATTACAGCTACAGTAGCGCAACTACCTGCTCTGCCCCCTCTGGAACGATTGGAACCGCGTCGTTCAGCGTCAATGCGAGCGTCGCCGCCAATTGCCTCGTCAGCGTCCAGAACATCGATTTCGGGACACAGGGCGTTTTGAGTACGAATGTCGACGCTACCGGTTCCGTCACGGCAACTTGCACGCCGGGCACGACCTACACCATCTCCTTGAACGGTGGCACGACGAATGCCGCACCGACGGCGCGAAAGATGACGAAAGGGACAGAGACGGTGACCTACGGTCTATACAAGGATATGAGCCGGTCGCAGCCCTGGGGTGATGCCAATACGCCGGGCAGCACCGTCGCCGGAAGCGGAACGGGGACTGCACAACTTCTTACGGTCTACGGTCGGGTGCCGCCGCAGACCACGCCGTCCCCCGGCAATTACATGGATACGGTCGTGGTGACGCTCACCTACTGACCGTGAGTTTCCGACAGGCAGGTTCGAATGTCTCGGCCATAGCGAAGTGTGTCAGGCCGCGCTTGCGCCGCCCTGGCCACGTCTCGAGGCGGAGATTGCCGTCCGTCCAGTCGCATTGTCGGACGAGCAGACCAAATTGCGCCCGTTGCGCTTGGCCTGATAAAGCCGGCTGTCTGCGACGACGGCCAGCTTTTCCCAATTTTCGAACACGCATTGCGCCTGCCAGCCGACGCCGAAGCTCGCCGTCACCTTCAGGCCATGCTCATCGTTGACCACGGCTTGTGCCAAGGTTTGCCGCAATCGCTCCGCCATGGAACGTGCCGACGCCTCGGTAACGTCGCCCATTACGACGATGAATTCCTCACCGCCATAGCGGGCAAATAGGTCGGCGGCACGCAGACACGGGCCTAGAATCTGGGCCGTTCTTTGCAGCGCCATGTCGCCGACAGCGTGACCGTACCGATCATTGATCGATTTGAAATGGTCGATATCGAGCATGATGATTGCGAAGCCGCGGGAACCCGTTGTCGGAGCTGCAAGCAGCTCCTCCACCGCATCCTCCAGCGCGCGCCGATTGAGAAGGCCGGTGAGCGCATCGGTCTGTGAGAGACGTCTGAGCTCCTCCGTCATTGATTTGCGCTCTATTTCCAGGCGCCGCTTGAAGCGCTGCTGCTCGCGCAGAAGGTCAAGACGCAGGAACAGCTCTCGCATTTCACGTCCGGCGTGCGGTATCGGCGCTGGCGTCGCGAGATTGCCGACGGCAATCTCATCGATCTGCCGCATGACGGCAAACATCGGCCGGAAAAGCGAGCGCCTGAGAACGTAGGCCAATCCAATCATGACCGATATCGCCATGCCGGCAAGCAGCGCCGAGGTCAGCATGGCTCTCAGGGATTTCTGCTGCACTTCGTCAAGGGAGTTCAATGCCGCGGTTTCGATGAGTTCTCGCAGGTTCTCGGTCGATTTCATTCCAGGCACGTATTTCGCCGTGAACTCGCCAGGTGTGAGCGCATCGCTCGCATTCAGATCAAAGGCGACGCGCTGAGCGTAAGGCAGCGCTCCGGCAAAGTAGCTTACCGTCACCTGGTCCAACAGCCTTGCCAGGGCCTGGGATTGCAATGTAACGGGCGCATAGGTCTTCAGCAGCGCATTCACTTCGAAAAGCCGATTCAATTCGTTGTCGAACGCAGCCCTATAGTGGGAACGGGCCTGCCCCTGGGAGGCCAGCATCATGACGACATAGGACCCCAGCCGTCCGGCGCGCTCCCTAAGTGTTCCGGCCATCGAAGTCAGCATGACTTCGGCGCCTGTCTCGGGCGCCAATGCGATGATCGATCGGCCGGCGACATCCCGATAGTCCTGGGCGCGATCCGCTGCACGGAACATCGCCTGTATGGCGTCTGCGATCTTTGCGCCGCTGCGCTCGCTGCGTGGCAAGGCGGCCACCGCATCGACCACCTGACGGCCGCTCTCCAATTGAGCCTTAAGCGCCATGAATGCGCTGCGCATTTCCGCGGACTGGTCTATTTCCGTTTTAAAGAGCGCTTCGAGGTTGGCGATATCCTTGTCGGTTGCTTCGCGGCTTGCTTTCAGAGCGGCGGCGAATTGTGCTTGCTCGCCCTGCGCGGCGCCCATGAGACTATTTGCAGGGCCACGTTCTCTCGATATCGTCGCTGCCGCATGCAGTGCCGTATGAAAGCGGCCGAATTCCATTACACCGCGCTTGTAGTTGACATAATCCGACAGGCTGAAGGCGATCGTCGAGCCAGCCATCATCAAACAAACCATGATAACAGCCACCGCGCCGATCCATTGCAGCTGTTGAATTTTAAGCCGCGACAACAAATGCTCTCCAAAGTCACCGTCTATTGGGGATTACACCAGATTTGATGGAATCTTCACTTAACGAACAGGCTTAAATCTTTCTCATATTCTTTAAGTCCGCATATCGGAAACAGTCGGCCTGACATGGCGGTCTTCCACACGGGAGCCTGCCGCGCGTGGGGTGACAGTTTTGTCCATCTTGAGCTGTGGAATTATAGTGAGGCTGGTTGCCCACATCATGCTCCGCGCATGCGATAGGAAAGAATAGTGCCGAAAATGATTTCGCAGCGGGTATCGTAATCGTTCGATAGCGGATTTGTTCTTGAAAACTCAAGTTACGCCGGCGAATCAAGTCGAGCCTGCTTCACCAGGCAGTCTCTGCCGAGCGAGTTTAGTTTTGCAGGAAAATGGAAGGCATCAGGTTGGCACGTGCCGAATAATGCGGCTGGCCGACGACATGGGATATCACCAGTGCATAGACTAGGATGGAGCCGACTACGATCACGATACCGCTAATCGGAAGCCCAATTTTCGATTTGGCCGCAGCCGACGTATCCGGCTGGTTCGCGCGGACGGTCTTTCGGATGGGGTGATCCGCCGTTGCAAAGGGAAGCTGCAGCTCCCCTTCCATGCGCGCCTGCGCATCAGGGTGCTTGCCGTATCTCGTTGCGGGCCGAAACTGGATGACTTCGCCCATTTCTCACGCGGTCCCTTTCACCGCTTGCGGCTATTGGCCATTTTCCTGGCTGTTGTCAGTATTGCTATAGTCGACACGAACCACGACCTTTTCCGGCCGTTGCTCGCCATGTGGAACGATCACGGTCACGATACAACGATTCTCGCGTGGCCTGACGGATAGGAGGCGTCCTTTCGTCGTTGACAGAACCTGATCCACCGCACTCGAACAATCCTGCACCTTGTAGGTGCTTTGAGCGATTTGACTTTGCCCTGCCATTGCGGAACCTGCAACCGAAATTCCCGCAAATATCGTTAGGACCCTGATCATATCTTCACTATACCTCAACGAAGGCAAGGAAGCGACAGCAGTTCGCAACAAATCCAGTCTATTTGCGTCATCTTTTTGTGCTGTGCGGCAGAAATCACAGAGACCGATATCAGCCGGCAATGATGGACTTTCATGACGAATTCATGGATGGAGATGTGGCGCAGCCTGCTGACCTCGCGAGAGATTGCGCGCCCTTGCGCCATCAAGATCAGTCCGTTCATCCCAAGGAGCGCGATGCTTATTCTGGAAACCTCCCGGCTCGTTCTCAGGCCCTGGCGGGATAGTGACCGAGCTCCTTTTGCCGCCGTAAATGCGGATGCGCAGGTTCGGCAATATTACTATCCGAGCCTGCTCACGGCGGCTGAGACGGATGAACTGATCGATGAAGCCAACGAGCAGTTCGCCAAGGAAGGCTTCGGCTTCCTGGCCGTCGAGCGGAAAGCCGATGGCGCGCTGATTGGCGGCGCGGGCCTTTCACGACCAGGGCCGGAAGTTCCGGGCGACTTTCCATTGGAGATCGGTTGGATTCTGGGGCGTACCTATTGGCGAAAGGGCTATGCGTCGGAAATCAGCCGACGCTGCCTGGACTTCGCGTGGCAAGAGCTGCGGGCTGACTGCGTGATCGGTTATACCTCAGCAATCAACATTCCCTCCCGCCGCGCGATGGAGGCGATCGGCATGATCCAGGTCGACGGTGGCGATTTCGATGATATCACCGTGTCGCCAGGCAATATTCTGCGGCCACACGTACTCTACCGCATCGATCGCCCCAAACAAGAAATCCATGCATGAACAGGGAGTAAGCCGCGACGAAAGCCTGCGGATCGGCAATCTTGCTTCTTGCTTTAGCCGTGCTTTCACGCGAAGAACTTGCCATGAGCATACCGACATCCCACCCCTTCGACTTCGATCCGACCTATGGCATGCAGCTTGCGCAATTGCAGGCGATAGAGACACCGGAGGCCCCGGCGGGCTTCGATGACTTCTGGCAGCAGCGCTACAGGGCCGCCCTTGCCATTGACCCGCAACCCAAGCTTCGCCACAGCAAGCTTCGCCATGACAAATGGCACGTTTTCGATATCAGCTACGTGTCGACGGGGTCGTTTCAGATCAATGGCTGGCTGCTCATTCCTCGCGGCGGACAGGTGCGGCGCGGCCTGGTCGTCGGACACGGATATGGCGGGAGAGATCAGCCGGAATTCGAGTGGCCGGTAGAAGAGACAGCAATCCTTTTTCCCTGTTGCCGCGGGCTCTCCCTCAGCGCCAGCCCGAAAATCCCGCCGGATGCATCGGGCCACGTTCTTTGCGGCATTGAGAGCCGCGAGACCTATGTCATCGGTGGCTGCGTCGAAGATATTTGGCTCGCCGTCTCGACTTTGGAAACCCTCTATCCCTGGCTTGCCGGCCATATCGGCTATAGCGGCATCAGTTTCGGCGGCGGCATCGGCGCGCTGGCCATTCCTTTCGATGCGCGCATCAGGCGTGGCCACCTCATCGTCCCGACTTTCGGTCACCGGCAGCTATGGCTGACGCTGCCGACCGTCGGCAGCGCTCAATCGGTTCAGGCCTATCAGGAAAAGCGCGGTAGCGTTCTGGAGACGCTACGGTTCTTCGATGCTGCGATCGCAGCGCAGCGCATCACTGTGCCCATGCTCGTCGCACCCGCGCTATTCGATCCCGCCGTCGCACCACCTTGTCAGTTCTCTGTCGCAAATGCGCTACAGAAATTTAACGAAACCTTCATCCTGGATGCCGGCCACTTCGACTATGCTGGTAGCGAACAGCAGAACGCAATTCTGCGAGAGAAAGTCGGGCAATTCTTCAAGGTGCTATGAACCGCGAATACCTGTGCTGGTACAGCCCTCGGCTGCATCGCGACATGGAATTGCTGGTGTTCGGCCATGCCGGCGCCAAGGTATTGGTATTTCCCACGCGTGACGGTCGCTTCTGGGAATATGAGCAGGTCGGCATCGTCGCCAGCCTCGCGGACAAGCTGAATGCCGGACAGCTTCAGCTCTACTGCATCGAGGGACTGGCAACGGAAACCTTCTATGGCTCCCATCGCCATCCGGCCGAGCGCATTCGCAGGCACAATGCTTTCGAGGAATATATTCTCAACGAAGTCCTGCCGCTGATGGAGCAGAAGAACGGGCATGAGTGCACCATCGTTCACGGCTGCAGCCTCGGCGCCTTCCAGGCCGCAAGCCTGGTTTTCCGCCACCCTCACCTCTTCCGCAAGCTGGTCGCTTTTTCCGGCCGTTACGACCTGACGATGAAGGTCGAATCCTTCACGGATCTATTCGACGGCTATTACGACGATGATATCTACTTTCACACCCCGACTCATTTTCTGCCGGGACTTGCCTGCGAGTGGCGCTTGGACAGGTTGCGCCAGATCGATATCGTCATGACGATCGGAGACGCCGATCCCTTCTTCGACAATAATCGCCACCTTAGCCGGCTGCTCGCCGACAAGCGGATCGATCATCGGCTGCATGTGTGGGACGGACGCGCTCACCGCGCAGGCGCGTGGCGCCGAATGGCGCCGCTCTATATCTGACGAAAAAGTAAGTTTTCGACCCTTCAAGCCAGCCCGGCCGGTATCGGCCGAAGCGCCTTGTGCGCGCCGTAATCACGCTCGTGAGATTTGCGATGTTGCCGCTCGGAGCTTGCGGAAAATTCGACCAGAATACGCTCCATCATGCCATCCGGATAGGTTCCGGTGTCGTCCGTTTCGACTTCCGACTGGGCAGTAACGATCTTCATGTTCATTGCTAGTCCTCCGGCTCTGCACGGAAACCCTTGATTCCAATATCTGTTCCATTAGTATTCCGAAAAATTGTTAAAAAATTAACTACGTCCGTTAATCAAATCGGGCGCCACGGCATCGAACTTGAATGGCTGACCGGATTGGAACATTCTTGCAATCCTGGCGTTCAATCTCTGATTTGATTGGGGGGCTTGATGTGTCGATCCAAATCGCCCTGGGCAAGGCTGTTCTCGTTGCCGGCGCAGCAACTGATATCGATTTAGACTTAAAGCTCGACGTTGAGGTCCGAAAGGATCTCGGCCGGGTTCGCATGCCTTCGATCAATCACTGTCCAATCGGCGGATAGACTGGAGCAGATCATGGCCATCGTCATCACATCGATCATCCTCGCACTCATCGGTCTGGCGCTCGGCGGCGGCGGCCTTTGGCTTGTACAGCTTGGTGGAAGTCCCTTTTATCTTCTGGCCGGTATCGCCTTCCTCGTGACGGCGATCCTGCTCTCTATGCGCAAAGCGGCCGCACTCTGGCTCTATGCGATTTTCGTGCTGGCAGCACTTGGATGGGCCGTATGGGAGGTCGGTTTCGATTGGTGGCAGCTCGGTCCGCGCGGTGGCATGATCATTCTGATCGGTCTCTGGCTATTGACCCCATGGGTCCGGCGCCCGCTGGGCTTTCGCAGTCTGGACGGCGTTCACTACGGAGCCAATCCCTGGCCGCTCGCGATTCCCTTGATCGTCGCCATCCTCGTTGCCGTCTATTCGATGACAACAGATCCACACGATCTCTCCGGCGATCTGCCGACGACGATGGCTGCGAATGCCCCGATGGGTGGCGAGGTGCCCGATGGTGAATGGCATCAGTATGGCCGAACCTCGTTTGGTCAGCGCTATTCGCCTCTAGATCAGATCAACACGCAGAATGTCGCGACCCTTAAGGAGGCTTGGCGCTATCAGACTGGCGACGTGAAACGCCCCGACGACATCGGCGAGACGACCTATCAGGTCACGCCGCTCAAAATCGGCGACACGCTGTTTATCTGCACGCCCCATAGTCTGGCGATCGCCATCGGTGCGACGGACGGCAAGGAAAAATGGCGCTACGACGCCAATGCCGGGATGAATCCCAACCGTCAGCATCAGACTTGCCGCGGCGTCTCCTATTACCATGACAAAGCAGTTGCCGCCGGAGCGCCTTGCGCTGACCGCGTCTATTTGCCGACCTCGGATGCCAGACTGATCGCGCTTGATGCTGCCAATGGCAAGGTTTGCCCGAGCTTTGCTGATCAAGGCATCCTGCATCTTGAAACCGGCATGAAATACAATCCGGCCGGCTATTATTATTCGACGTCGCCGCCCGTTATCGTCGCCGACAAGATCATCATCGGCGGCGCGGTCAACGATAACTACTCCACCCAGGAACAGTCCGGCGTCATCCGTGCCTTCGATGCGCGGACCGGCGCTCTGCTCTGGAACTGGGATTCTGGCAATCCGGATCAGACGACGCCGCTGCCCGCCGGCCAGACCTATACGACCAACTCACCGAACAGCTGGTCGGTTTCCAGCGCCGACGAGGCGCTGGGCATGGTCTATGTTCCGCTTGGCAACCAGACGCCTGATCAGCTCGGCATGGGCCGCAGCGCCAATGTCGAACGCTTCTCCTCCTCGGTGGTCGCACTCGACATCAATACCGGGCAGCTCAAATGGGTGCAGCAATTCGTCCATCACGATCTCTGGGATATGGACGTCCCGGCCCAACCCGTGCTCGTCGATCTGACGAAGGCCGACGGCAGCACGGTCCCCGCGCTGGTCGCCTCGACCAAGCAGGGCGACATCTATGTGCTCGATCGCCGCACCGGCGCGCCGATCATTCCCTTCAAGGAAATACCGGCGCCTGGCGGCACCATTCCCGAGGATCATGCTTCGCCGACGCAGCCGATCTCCGATCTGACATTCTCGCCGCCGCCGTTGCAGGAGAAGGATATGTGGGGCGTCTCGCTGTTCGATCAGCTCGCCTGCCGCATCGCCTTCCATCGGCATCAGTATGAAGGTCGCTACACACCGCCTTCGTTGCAGGGCTCAATCATCTTTCCCGGCAATTTCGGCACCTTCAACTGGGGCAGCGTCGCCGTCGATCCCGAACGGCAGATTATGTTCGGAATGCCGACCTATCTCGCCTTCACCTCTCGACTGGTGCCCCGCGCCGAGATCCCACCGAAGGGAGCCGGCGACAAGGGCAGCGAACAGGGTCTGAACCGAAATGAGGGCTCACCTTACGGCGTCTATATGGGTCCGTTCGTCAGTCCGCTCGGCATTCCCTGCCAGGCACCGCCTTGGGGCTATGTCGCCGGTGTGGACCTGAAGACCGGCAAGATCGCCTACAAGCACAAGAACGGCACTGTTCATGACATGACGCCGCTGCCCCTTCCCTTCAAGGTCGGCGTTCCCGGTATTGGCGGGCCGATCGTCACCAAGGGCGGCGTTGCTTTCCTGGGTGCGGCCGTGGACGATTATCTCAGGGCCTATGACGTGACGTCCGGCAAACAGCTCTGGCAGGCGCGTCTGCCGGCGGGTGGTCAGGCAACGCCGATGACCTATACCGCCGGAGACAACAAGCAATATGTCGTCATGGTGGCCGGAGGGCATGGCTCGGTCGGAACGAAGCCGGGCGACTATGTGATCGGTTATACCCTGCCATGAATTGGTGATGGAGCGGCCGGGCAAGCCGCTCCCTTCCGCCGCGGCCTCGGCTTAACTCTTCGAGGGGCAGAGATCGCCCTCGGCGGTGTCATTCCCGGAATCTGGTGGAGGTTCCCAGCCAAAGACGCTGCGTCCGCCATAGGAAAAGGATCTGTCGAATTCGCCGGCAACGATCTCTTTGAGGTCAGGACCTGTGACGTATCGCTCCAGCATTCTCGATTGGTCATCCAGCCGCTTCAGCGCTGATAATTCCTCATCCCGGCCGAGGCGCCCCTTCCTGACGGCCGATTTCATCACGTTGATCGTCTCGTCATAGACCTTCAGCGGCACGGGAAAGGGATGCCGGTCCTTGCCGCCGTGGGCGAGCGAGAAGCGCGCCGGGTCGGAGAAGCGGCAGGGTGCGCCGTGGACGACTTCGGCGACCATCGCCAAAGCCTTTACCGTTCTAGCGCCGACGCCGGGCGTCAGAAGCAGATCCTCGAAATCTACCGGACCGCGATCGGCAGCCGCAGCGAGATTTCCATGCAGGCGCCGCATGTTCACGTCTTCCTGGCGCACATCGTGATGTGCCGGCATGACGAGATATGGCAGCATCGGCTGCGCTTCTTGTTTGCCGATCACTGGAGCTTTCCCTTCCAGTATATTGAATTCACGAATGATTTTATCTGGCCCTAAGGAGGCAAGCAAATCCAGTTGACCGTTGCGGGAACGGCCGGCGCGTCGATCGGCAAGATTGATAATTTCGCCTTGGTCACGCCCCTCGATGGCTGTGTGGGGCGAATCCAGGAAGTTCGTCAAGCCCTCCGATAGCCAGTGATATCGCCGCGCCTGTCGCCGTTCATCGTTCATACCCTGCTGGATGACGACCCACTTGCCGTCATCGGCGACGATGAAGCCATGCAGATAGAGGTCGAAACCATCCTGGACCGCGGCGCTGTCTACCTTCGCGATCAGTCGGCTTTTTGTGGCAAGCGATGCGCCATCAATGCCGATGCGATCGCCGATGCTAAGCAGTTCCGCGGGCGTCTTGCGCGATTGCGCGCCGCGTCCGCCGCAGACATGGATGCCGAGTTCGCCGGAAAGCGGTGTCAGACCGCGCTTCAGGGCACCAAGCACGCTTGTCGTGATCCCCGAGGAATGCCAATCCATACCCATGACGGTACCGAAGGACTGGAACCAGAAAGGATTTGCGAGACGACGAAACAGCTCGTCACGCCCATAATGCTGCACGATCGCCTCGGTGATGACGGCACCCAGGCGCGTCATTCGATCTCCGAGCCAGCGCGGTACGCGGCCGCCATGCAGGGGAAGGTCAGCTTTGCCAGCTCTCTGTGCCAAATCGACGACTCTCGTTCTTTGCGGGCTATTGTAGTCCCCACCGTCGAGATGCGCCATCCGGGAGGCAGAGCGATCCGCCGAGGCTGCAAATATTGGAGCGTGATGAAGTTAAACCGGCACCGCGATCGGCGCAAAATCCTGCATTGCCCCCGAAAAAGGCTTTGGCAATGGGGAGGCATAGGAGCTGCGCTTGCTGGTGGATAAGCCCAAGGACACCAAAGCTTCGGCCTGCTTGACCGCTGCGGCGACACCATCCACGACCGGAACGCCGTAGATCGATTGCAGCTTTCTTGCGAGATCCGTCATGCCAGCACAGCCAAGCACGATAGCTTCCGCCCCGTCTTCGGCAAGCGCGCGCTCGATTTCCGCCCGCAGTTTTCCGATCGCACCGGACGACGAATCCTCGAGCTCGAGAACGGGAATATCCGACGCGCGCACCTTGGCGCGGCTACCCATGCCATAGCGCCGGACGAGGTTGTCAATCAGGATGCGCGAGCGTTCGAGCGTCGTCACCACGCTGAAGCGCTGCGCCAGGAAGCCGGCCGTTGCGACGGCCGCTTCACATAGACCGACAACGGGCACATCGCAAAACATGCGCGCTGCTTCCAGACCGGTATCGTCGAAGCAGCAGATGATCGCCGCGTCATAGCCACCAGCCTGCCTCTCCTTAAGTTCGCGCAGCATGCCGGGCACAGCTATCGCTCCATCGTAATAGCCCTCGATCGAAGCCGGCCCCATCTGCGAGGTGGCGGCGATGATCTCGGTGCCCGGGCTTGCCACCGCACGTGCGGCGACCGCCGCCTTCTCCGTCATGGAAGCGGTCGTATTGGGATTGATGAGCAGTAGGCGCATGATCTCAACTTTTCTTGGCTTGGCGGCGGCCGAGCATGGTCATGACTGCAAGCGCCAGGAGGATGATGGTGAAGGAGAAGAGTGTCGTCACGGTTCCGAGTGCGTAAAGCACCGGCGTCGTGACATTCGTCGTCATGCCGTAGATTTCGAGCGGCAGGGTGTTGTAGGTGCCCGACGTCATCAGGGTGCGGGCGAACTCGTCATAGGACAGCGTGAAGCCGAAGAGGCCGACGCCGATCAGGCTCGGCGCGATCATCGGCAGCAAGACATGGCGGAAGGTTTGCCAGGAGCTGGCGCCGAGATCACGGGCGGCTTCCTCATAGGCCGGCGAAAACCGGTTGAAGACGGCAAACATGATCAACACGCCGAAGGGCAAGGTCCAGGTCAGATGCGCGCCGAACGCAGACGAATACCAGGCCGGCGCAATGCCGCCCTGCTGGAAGACGACGCCGATCCCGAGCGAAATGATGATGGATGGGACGACGAGACTGGCGACGGTCGCGTAGAATAGAAATGTCGAACCGCGAAAGCGACGGCGAAAGGCAAGGCCAGCCAGCAGCGAGACGACGACGGTCACGATCATGACCATCACGCCGAGGATCAAGGATCGCTGGAACGAGGCGCCAAAATCGCCGACGGCCTGCTTCTCGAACAGATTGGCGAACCAATGCAGCGAGACGCCATTCAACGGGAAGGTCAGGCCGCCGTCCGGCCCCTGGAAAGACAGGATGATGACTGCCGAGAGCGGGCCATAGAGGAACAGCACGAAAATCGTGAAGAAGATCGCCAGAATATAGAATTCCAGGCTGCGCTTTTCGCGGTTCATCCTAAAGCTCCTTGCGGATATCGACGATGCGCAGGATCGCGGCGACCATCAGCAGCACCACGACGAGCAGCACGACCGCATTGGCAGCGGCGGCCGGATATTGCAGCAGCGACATCTGGTTCTTCATCATCAGCGCGATCGACGCGCTCTGGCCGCCGGACATGACCTGCACGGTGGAAAAATCGGCCATGACGAGCGTGATGACGAAGATGCTGCCGATCGCCATTCCCGGCTTGGCAAGCGGGATCACCACATTCCATAGCACCTGCCAGCCGCTGGCGCCGGCATCGCGCGCCGCTTCGAACAGAGAGCGGTCGATGCGCATCAGCGTGTTGAAGATCGGCGTCACCATGAAGAGCGTGTAGAGATGCACCATGGCGAGCACGACGGCGAAATCGGAATAGAGCAGCCACTCGATCGGCTGCGGGATGAGCCCCATATCGATCAAGGCGGAATTGACCAACCCGTTGCGTCCGAGCACCGGAATCCACGAGATCATGCGGATGATGTTGGACGTCATGAACGGCACGGTGCAGACGAGGAAAAGGATCATCTGCGTCGACGTGCGCCTGATGTGAAAGGCGAGGAAATAAGCGACCCAGAAACCGATGAATAGTGTCAGCGCCCAGACGATGGCGGTGAATTTCAGTGTGTTGAGGTAGGTCTTCCACGTCACCCATGAACCGAGCGTGTCGGTATAGTTGGTGGTGAGAAAGGCAGGATAGATGTTGGCGAAATCATAATCCCAGAAGCTGACGATACCGATCATGGCAATCGGCAGCAGGAAGAAGAAGCCGAGGATGAGGAACAGCGGCGTGGCCTGCAGATAGGCGACTGCCCAGGCAGGAATGCCAAATCCGCGTCCGGTTTTCGGTGTTGCCTCTACTGTCTGCGAGGAAGCGATCGTCGCCATGGTTCGGCTCTCCGTTTGGGGATGCCTCCCCCGCATTGGCGGGAGAGGCGATATGAACATATCGGCTTAGGCCGCGATGAATTCGTTCCAGCGGCGAACCATGTAGCGGTCTTCGTCCATTACCGAGTTCCAGCAGGCGACGGCACCCATGCGGGCTTCGAAGGAGCCGCCATCGCGAACGGCGCCGGCCTTCTCCATGACCTTGCCTTCGGGAGAGAGGATGTCGCCCTGTGCCGGCTTGCCTTCGATCCAGTAGCCCCATTCGTCGGCCGACATGAACTGCTTGGCCGTTTCCATGCAGGCGGAATAATAGCCCTGGCGGTTGAGGTAGCCGCCGACCCAGCCCGAGGTGTACCAGTTGATGTACTCGTAGGCGGCGTCGAGTTCGGCACCCTTGAGGTGCGAGGCGAGACCAAGGCCGCCGCCCCAGGCGCGATAGCCTTCCTTGAGCGGCTGGAAGGTGCAGGCAATCCCCTTGGAGCGGACGGCGGCAACCGCCGGCGACCACATGGACTGGATGACCACCTCGCCCGACGCCATCAGGTTGACGCTTTCGTCGAAGGATTTCCAGAAGGCACGGAACTGGCCATCGCCCTTGGTCTTGATCAGGAACTCGATCGTCTTGTCGATTTCCGCCTTGGTCATGTTGCCCTTGTCGGCATATTTGATCTTGCCGGCGGCTTCCATGATCATCGCGGCATCCATGATGCCGATCGACGGGATGTTGAGGATCGCCGTCTTGCCCTTGAAGGCCGGATCGAGAATGTCAGCCCAGCTGGTGATCGGACGGCCGGTGAGATCGGGGCGGATGCCGAGGGTGTCGGCATTATAGATGGTCGGAACCATCGTCATCCACTGTGTCGGTTCCTTGGCGAACTTGCGGGACTCCTGCCCCTCGACGAAGCCGACCGTATGCGGCGCGGTGCCCTGCGCAATGACGCTGTCGGGCTTCAGCTTGCCGGTGATGAAGAGCGGCACGATCTTGTCGTAATATTTCAGCTTCTTGACGTCCATCGGCTGCAAGACGCCGGTCGGGAAGACCTTCTTGGCGATCCAGTATTCGACGTCGGCGATGTCGTAGCTGTTCGGCTGCGTGACCGCGCGCTGCGCGGCGGCATCGGAATCCATCGCCGTCATCTCGAGCGTGATGCCGAGATCGGCTTTGCATTTCTCCGCGATCGCATTGATGTTCGAAACGCCGGTACCAAACTGGCGCAGCGTGATGTTGGATTTGGCCCAGATGGTCGGAAAGCCGGTGATGACACCGGAGCCCGCCATGGCGCCGAGAGCGGCGGCACCGGTCTTCAGCAGCGAGCGGCGGGAAATGCCTTTTGTCGTCTTGGTAGTCTTCGTTTCAGTGGTCATGTCAGTTCCCCTTTTTTGATGCTTGAGATTTTTCATGCGGACATACGGCCAAGAAGGATTGCATCCTCCTGAGCCCAACTCAGCGAGACAGTGTCGCCGACAGCCATGGCTCTGGCGGCGTCATCGTCGTTGCTTGCGATCACGGTGAAATCATCGCTGCCGGCACCAATGACGGTGATCTTCAGCGTCGCGCCGCGATATTCGATGTTGGAGACCACACCGTTGAAGCCGAGGCCCTTGTCGTCTGACTGCGACAGCCGGACACGATCGGTCCGCACGGCGATATCGGCGAGCTCTCCGACTTGGCGGCTTGTCCCCTTGACTGAAAAATCCTGCCCTTCCAGCACGGACATGGTGATCACGCCGCCCTCGCTCGACGTCACCCGGCCCGACAAGACGTTATGGTCACCCATGAAGCGGGCGACGAAGGCTGTCGCGGGGCGTTCAAAAACCTCCCGCGGCGAACCTGCCTGCTCGATCCGGCCGTCATTCATGATGACCATGATGTCGGCGAGCGCCATTGCCTCTTCCTGGCTGTGCGTGACATGGACGAAAGTAATGCCGAGGGACTTCTGCAGCTTCTTCAATTCGGCGCGCATGCGGATCTTCAGGAAAGGATCGAGCGCCGACAGCGGCTCGTCGAGCAGCAGTGCTTCCGGATCGGTGATAAGGGCGCGCGCAAGCGCAACACGCTGCTGCTGGCCGCCTGAAAGCTGGGCAGGGCGTCGGGTGGCATAGGGTTCCATCTGCATCAGCTTCAGCATGTCGAGCGCCTTGGCGCGGCGCTCGTCCTTGTCGATACCCTTCATCTTCAAGCTGAAGGCGACGTTGTCGATAAGGTCGAGATGGGGAAACAGCGCATAGGATTGGAACATCATCGCCGTGCCGCGCCTAGCGGGCGGGAAATCCGTGACGACGGTATTTCCGAGCCTGATGTCGCCGGAGGAGATACCCTCGTGACCGGCGATCATGCGCAAAGTCGAGGTCTTGCCGCAACCGGAGGGGCCAAGGAAACAGCAGTAGGAGCCTGCTGGTATCTTGAGGCTGATCGCATGGACAGCCGTGGTCGTGCCGTAGACCTTCGAAACGGACACTATATCGATCTCTGCCGCTTTCGACATCATCTTCCCCTTTGGTTTGGGAAAGACACTGCATCAATCGTGCCAGTTTTGCTGTGGCGCACTAACCGGCTGGAATTTCTATATTTTCCAGCGGCGGAGAAATTTTGCCTCCTGAACGGCAATTATGAATTTGCACAGGAAATAGGCTATTGTGCTCGATTTATGCAAATTATTGTATACACTTTAGCGTAATCTTTGCATCAGATTTCGTTTAACTTCGGCGCGAAACCGGGCTATCATCGTAGCCGATTACTCAGGCAAACGATCATGAATCCTTCAGCAGATGGGCTTTTGACGCCCAGCGATTCTACCGACGGCGGCGCGCAGCAGATTCGTGATGCTATTCGCGACGCGATCGTCGAGCGCCGGCTTGCGCCGGGCACGAAACTGTCCGAGAGCGATGTCGGCGGTCTGTTCAATGTCAGCCGAACTCTGGCGCGCGCCGCCCTGCAGGCTCTTTCTTATGAGGGACTCGTCAGCGTCGAGAAAAACCGGGGCGCTTTCGTCGCCTACCCATCGCCAGAGGAAGCCCGACAGATATTCGCTGCACGCCGCCTGGTCGAGCCGGGCATATTGAAATCGGCGGCTGAACATATCACCGCGGCTCAGCTCAAGCATCTCCGACAGCTTCTCATTGAAGAGGGCCGCTTGATGGGAGAGCGCGGTCAATCCGCGCGCCGGGCTGAAATCAAGGCTTCGGGCGACTTCCATCTGATGCTGGCGTCGATATCAGGCAATCTTATCATGCAGCGCTTCATGGAAGAGCTCGTTGCCCGCTCGTCACTGGTGATCGCGCTCTACGGACAATCAAGCGCCTCCAGTTGCGGCCATTCCGAGCACGGTGACATCGTCACCGCGCTGGAGCGCAAGGATGTCGACACTGCCTGTGATCTGATGCTCCATCATATCGCGCATATCGAGGCCGATCTCGACCTGCGGGAGCGCAAGAGCTTCGGCCTGAAAGAAGCATTCGAGCAGTGAGACATCCGCCATCTAGGCGGTTCCCGCGCGGATCAATGGCCATTGATTCAAGGAGAAAAAATTGAGCACGATCGAAACCCTCTTTACCCGGGCCAAGCTCGCCGATGGCTCGATCAAGGACATTGGCGTCACGAGCGGCCGCATCGTGTCGATCGAAGAAACCAAAGCGCCGGCCACAGCCGCTGAGGTAATAGACCTCGAAGGTGTTCTTGTGGTGCCGGGTTTCGTCGAGGGACACATTCATCTCGACACAAGCTTCTACGGAGACGCATGGATCCCGCACAAGCCATGTACCAGCGGCTTCAATGTCCATGAACGCGTTGCCTTTCAGGCGCAGAACATGGCGCAGGCTGCGCCGATGGACGAAAGAGCCAGAAACCAGCTTGAACTCTGCATCGCCAATGGCAGCACGCATATGCGCAGCCATGTCATGGTGGATGGCTCCGTCGGGCTGAGATCGCTCGAAACCATCCTTGCGGTACGCGAGGAATATCGCGGCTTGATCGACATTCAGCTCGTCGCTTTCCCGCAAAGTGGCATCCTGAAGAGCCCTGGTACGCCCGAGCTTCTGAACGAGGCGATCGCTATGGGCGCAAATCTCGTCGGAGGGCTCGATCCGGCGAGCTTCGACCGGGATATTGAAAAGCACCTCGACGTGGTTTTCGGAGTCGCCGAGAAGCATGGCGTCGATGTCGACATCCATCTTCACGAAGGCGGAACGCTCGGCCTTTTCACCATCGAGCAGATCTGCGCCCGCACGCGTGACCTTTCCATGGGCGGGCACGTCACGATCAGCCACGCCTACGGACTTGGCGATCTTTCGATCGAAGCGGTAACGCGTGCTGCGGCGCTCATCGCTGAGAGCGGCGTCTCCATCATGACGAACGCACCGGGTGCCCACCCCTTCCCGCCGGTTGCCCTGCTTCGAGCTGCCGGCGTCAATGTCTTCAGCGGCAGCGACAATATTCGGGATTCCTGGTGGCCCTATGGCGATGGCGATATGCTCAGCCGCGCGATGATGATCGGCTATCGGTCCGGCTTCTATACGGACGAGGAATTGAAGGTCGCCTTCGATGTCGTGACCGAGAGCGGCGCCAAAGCTTTGCGCCTCGAGGGCTACGGCTTGCAGATCGGTACAAAGGCCGACTTCGTCACCCTGAAGGCAGAGCACGTTCCCGAAGCGGTGGTTGCTGTGCCGAAAGGACGTGCGGTCTACAAGGCGGGCAAGCTCGTTGCCGCAGATGGCGTCGTCCTGCGGCGCTGACCAAGCGCGCAGAACTAAGGGCCTGCAAGTCTGTTATCGCTTCAACTCTCGCTCGAATTTTTCGATCTGCTGCAGAACCCACGGGTCATCGGCGGAGAGTTGGATCGTTTCCTGTTCCGGCCGCCGTTTGCGGCGAATCCAATCGATGAAGGCGCGAAGCAGCCGCATGTGGGTATCCGAGTTTTTCAATGTCTGCGAGGCCCGGCAGCCAGGCTCGAAAACCAATGGAAGCCGGGCCTCAACGACCGCAAGGCGTTGCGGTGATTGCCTTTTTGCCCGCGCGAAAATGAACGCTAGCTGAACACGCTGCACGGCACGATAGTTTCTTCCGATCTTTGCAGCTAGTGAGAGAGAGCCCGCAAACCAATCTCATTTCACGAATGAAGAGCTTTTTTACTTGAGCGTACCGCTATCGGCAAAACTGACCTAGTCGGGAGAGAAGACGACCGCTAGACAATGCCGCGTCGCTTCCGATTTCCCCGGAGTGGCACAAGCTTAGCCTCGCCCGTGCGGGGCTTTTTTCTTTTCAGCCTATGTTTTTCAGCGCCGCGGCTCGCCGCCCGGCGCATAAACGGTGTCCTGCTCAAAAGGAAACACCGAGCCGCACCGGCAGCGGATCATGTGCTTGCGCGGATCGGTCGATGGCCTCTCGGTGGAAAAGCCGCGCGGCATCTCGTCTATCTTGAAATCGCGGCTTACTGCACGGCGATCGTCAGTTTCGGAAACCTCGGCAAAGCCGGTGTAGTCGCATTTCGCGCATTCCAGCTTCCGTGAATATCGATCTCTTGCGGCCATTCTCTTCCAGCTCGGGACTCACAACACGCCCCTTCTATCAGTGCCGTCGGCGCTCTTGAAGGCCGCAAACGATCTTCGCCGCAGCTCGCTTCAATCCCCTTAAAAATTTAAGGGCCGAAAAAACGCAGTCGGCAATAAAAAGAGATTGACCTGATAGCAGATGTCAGACCAATTTATCGACCCATGACAAAACCCATGCTTACCCCTCTTCCTTCCATCGATCGGACGCAGCAAGTCATCGAAGCGCTGTCGACCTTCATCGAGTCGTCGAAACTCCAGGCCGGCGAGCGACTACCGACCGAGCGCGAACTGATGGCGGCGCTTTCCGTGGGACGCTCCACCATTCGCGAGGTGATCACCTACTTCCAGGCGCTCGGCGTCATGGAGACGCGCAAAGGCAGCGGCACCTATCTGCTAAAGCCGGTTTCGAAGGCAACGATCCATATGCCGCTTTCCTTCAATCCGTCCCATCTGCGCGATGCGCTGTTGCAGACGCTGGAGGTCCGTCGCGGCATCGAGTGCGAGGCCGGCATGGTGGCTGCAAGGAAGCGAACCGCGGAAGACATCGTCATCATCGAAGAGAAGCTCAACGAGATGGAGCGTGTGCATATGGCCAAGGGCACATCCGGGCCCGAGGATCTTGCCTTCCATCTTGCCGTCTATGACGCCACGCATAATCCGCTGTTCCGGCAGCTTCTCGAACAGATGCGCGAAACCTTCGAGCGCTTCTGGGATCATCCCTTCGATCGGCAGGATTTTGCCCGCCGGTCCTTCCCCTATCACCGCACGCTCTTCAACGCGATCGTTGATCAGGATCCAGAGGCAGCGCGCGCCGAAACAATGAAAATTCTCGACGTGGTCGAGGAAGACATCAAGGAAATGTCCAAATGACTGACGGGTTAGAGCCGTTCGAACTTGCATCCCTCATAACAGCCCATGACGACGGCAATTTCGCCGATGCCGTGGTGCCGCCGATCTTTCAGACATCGCTCTTCACCTTCTCCAGCTATGACGAGATGATCGCCTCCTACCGCGGCGAAAAGGTGCGGCCGACCTATACGCGCGGCCTCAACCCGACGGTGCGCCTGTTCGAAGAAATGCTGGCGAAGCTCGAAGGCGCCGAGGACGCGCTCGGCTTTGCCAGCGGCATGGCGGCGATCTCGTCAGCCGTGCTGAGTTTCGTCGAGCCGGGCGACCGGATCGTTGCGGTCAAGCATGTCTATCCCGACGCCTTCCGCCTCTTCGGCACGGTCCTGAAGCGTATGAAGGTGGACGTGACGTATGTCGATGGCCGCGATGAAGAAGCGGTCGCCAAGGCACTTCCCGGCGCAAAAGTCTTCTACATGGAGAGCCCGACGAGTTGGGTCATGGAGGCGCACGATGTCGGCGCGCTGGCGGCACTCGCCAAGCAGCACGGCGTCGTCTCGATGATCGACAACAGTTGGGCCACACCCTATTTCCAGCAGCCGCTGAAGCTCGGCGTCGATCTCGTCATTCATTCCGCTTCCAAATATCTCGGTGGTCACAGCGACGTTGTCGCCGGCGTCGTCGCGGGCTCGAAAGAGATGATCGCGCGGCTGAAGGCGGAAGCCTATCCCTATCTCGGCGGCAAGCTTTCGCCCTTCGACGCATGGCTCCTGATCCGTGGCCTTCGCACCTTGCCGATCCGCATGAAGGCGCACGAGGCGGCGGCGATGACGATCGCCAAGCGCCTACAGGAACTCGATGTCGTCGAGCAGGTCTGCCATCCGGGTCTTGCCAATCGGCTGCCTGCCGGACTGAACGGCACCTCGGGTCTGTTTTCGTTCATCTTCCGCGAAGGCGTCGACGTGCGTGCATTCGCGGATCGCCTCAAGCTCTTCAAGCTGGGTGTGAGCTGGGGCGGGCATGAGAGCTTGATCGTACCGGGCGAAGTCGTGCTGCAGCAAAAGGCGCAGCCGAATTCAGCGCATACCTTCGGCATCAATCCACGCTCCGTACGTCTCCATGTCGGCCTCGAAGGAACCGAGGCCCTGTGGAAGGAACTCGAGGAGGCGATTGCCGCCGCCTCGTGACATCATCAATCTGAGAGGAAAACCTAAAAGGGGAACCAACATGAAAAGACTGATAACAGCAGCACTCTTTACCGCCTTGATGGGCGGGACCGCCTTTGCCGATACGACGCTGAAGCTCGTGGAAGTCATCACGAGCCCGGAGCGCACCGAGACGCTCAAGTCGATCGTCGCCAAGTTCGAGGCCGAAAACCCCGGCACCAAGGTCGACATCATCTCCCTGCCCTGGAATGAGGCCTTCCAGAAGTTTGCTACCATGGTCTCGGCAGGCGACACGCCCGATGTGATGGAAATGCCTGATACCTGGCTGTCGCTCTATGGCAATAACGGCATGCTCGAAAGCCTCGAGCCTTACCTCGCCAAATGGGAACACACGAAAGAGCTGACCCCACGCGCGCTTCAGCTCGGCCGTGACGTGAAGAACACCGCCTATATGCTGCCCTACGGCTTCTATCTGCGTGCCATGTTCTACAACAAGAAGATCCTGAAGGATGCCGGCATTGCTGAGCCGCCGAAGACGATGGACGAGTTCGTCAAGGCATCGGAAGCCATCTCCAAGCTGCCCGGCAAATACGGTTACTGCATGCGCGGTGGTCCGGGTGGGCTCAATGGCTGGATGATCTTTGCCGCCTCGATGGCCGGCGACAACAAATACTTCAAGGATGACGGCACCTCGACGATGAACAGCCCGGGCTGGGCCAAGGGCATCGAGTGGATGGTCGACCTCTACAAGAAGGGCTATGCGCCGAAGGATAGCGTCAACTGGGGCTTCAACGAGGTCGTCGCAGGCTTTTATTCCGGCACCTGCGCCTTCCTTGACCAGGACCCGGATGCCCTGATCGCTGTCGCCGAACGCATGAACAAGGACGATTTCGGCGTCGCACCGCTGCCGAAAGGCCCGGATGGCAAATCCTTCCCGACCATCGGCTACGGCGGCTGGTCGATGTTTGCCAGCAGCCAGAACAAGGACCTTTCCTGGAAGTTGATCGCGACCCTGGAAGGTCCGGAAGGCAATCTCACCTGGAACAAGAAGATCGGCGCCCTCCCGGCCTACACGGCGGCGGAGAAGGATCCCTTCTACGCTGGCGATCAGTTCAAGGGCTGGTTCCAGGAACTGGCCGACAAGGACACGGTGCCGACAGTCATGCCGACCTATCTTGAAGAGTTCGCCTTCTTCAAGGATTCGCTCGCCATCAAGACCTCGCAGCAGGCATTGCTCGGCGATATCTCGGCGAAGGATCTGGCCGACCAGTGGGCCGACTATCTCACCAAGGCCCAGCAGAAGTTCCTGGCCAAGAAGTAAGCCACATATGCGGCGGCGGAATATTCCGCCGCCGTCCTTACCCATTTGAAACAGACGGCGTCCGAACGCCGCGAACGGGAACTCTTGCAGATGACTTCGATGACCGACACGCTCGACAGGCGTCACGACCGCAGGCCGTGGCTGAGGCGCCTGGCCGACGCCTCGGAGCCCTATCTCTACAGCGCCCCTGCCCTGATCCTCATCATCGCCGTGATGCTGGTGCCGCTGGCGATCGGCATATCCTACGCCTTCCGCGATATTCAGCTGCTCAATCCGTTTTCCGGCGGCTTCATCGGCCTTGAGCATTTTCGCGAGCTCTCGCAGGACAAGGCTTTCTACTGGGCACTGAAGAATACGCTTTGGTGGACGGGCGCTTCCGTGGCGCTGCAGTTCATCTTCGGCCTGATCCTGGCGCTGCTGCTCGACAAGCCGTTCTTCGGCAGGTCGATCGTGCAGGCGCTGGTATTCCTGCCCTGGGCCGTTCCTTCTTTCCTCGCCGGCCTCAACTGGTCGTGGCTCTTCAATCCAGTCATCGGCCCGATACCGCACTGGCTCTACGCGCTCGGCCTGATGAGCGAACCGAACAACATTCTGTCGGACCCGACCTATGCGATGTGGGGGCCAATCGTCGCCAATGTCTGGTGGGGCATTCCGTTCTTCGCGATCACGCTTCTGGCAGCGCTTCAGGCCATTCCGCGCGATCTCTATGAGGCAGCCTCGATCGACGGCGCCGGCTGGTTCGAGCGCTTCCGCTCGATTACCCTTCCCTTCCTGGCGCCAACCATCGCCATCACCGTCCTCCTGCGCACGGTCTGGGTCTCCAATTTTGCCGATCTGATCGTCGTCATGACGGGCGGCGGGCCTGCCGACCGCACGCAGATCGTCGCCAGCTACATCTTCACGCAGGCCTTCAAGCGGCTGGATTTCGGCTATGCCTCCGCCATCGCCCTGGTGCTGCTGGTGCTGCTGCTTGCCTATTCCATGCTGATCATCCTGCTGCGGCAGACCCTGCTGAACAAGGATTGAGCCATGAGACGATCCATCCTACCCATCATCGCGCATCGTCTGGCAATTCTTTGCTATGTCGTCTTCGCGCTTTTCCCGCTGTTCTGGCTGCTCAAGGTTTCGGTGACTCCGAATGACCTGCTTTATACCGAAGGCGTGCGCATGTGGCCGTCGCGGACGACATGGGAACATTACGCCTTCGTGCTGCAGCACAGCGACTTCCCGACATTCTTCAAGAACAGCCTGATCGTCGCCGGCTCGACGGCGATTGCCGTGACCATTTGCGCCTCTCTTTCCGGCTACGCGCTCTCGCGCTTCAACTTCCGTGCCAAATACTGGATCGTGGCGCTGATGCTGCTGACGCAGATGTTCCCGCTGGTCATGCTTGTCGCGCCGATCTTCAAGATCCTGACGCCGCTGCACCTGACCAACAGCCTGACCGGCCTCGTCATCGTCTACACGGCCTTCAACGTGCCCTTCGCCACCTTCCTGATGCAGTCCTTCTTCGACGGCATTCCAAAGGATCTGGAAGAAGCTGCGATGATCGATGGCGCGACGCAGTTCACGGCTTTCCGGCAGATCATCCTGCCGCTGACGCTGCCCGGCATCGCAGCCACCCTCGGCTTCGTCTTCACGGCGGCATGGAGCGAACTTCTCTTTGCGCTGATGCTCATCAACGGCAATCAGGCCGCGACCTTCCCGGTCGGGCTTCTCACCTTCGTCTCGAAATTCTCGGTGGATTTCGGGCAGATGATGGCGGCTGGCGTCATGGCGCTCATTCCGGCCGCGCTCTTCTTCCTGCTCATCCAACGCTATCTCGTGCAGGGCCTGACGGCCGGCGCGGTCAAGGGTTAGTCAAATGGCATCGATCGATATTCAAAACGTCAAGAAAGCCTATGGCCACGTGCAGGTGCTGCACGACATCGACCTGCGGATCAAGGACGGCGAATTCGTCGTTCTTGTCGGTCCCTCCGGCTGCGGCAAATCCACCCTGCTCCGCATGATCGCCGGTCTCGAGGATATTAGCGGGGGCGAAATTCGTATCGCCAACAATCGCGTCAATGAGCTCCATCCGAAAGATCGCGACATCGCCATGGTGTTCCAATCTTATGCGCTCTATCCGCATATGAATGTCGCCGGCAACATGAGCTACAGTCTGCGGCTGCGGAAGGTGGCCAAGGATGGGATTGCCAAGGCGGTCGCCGGTGCGGCATCCAAGCTCGGCCTCGACCCGCTGCTGGAACGTCGGCCGAAGGCGCTCTCCGGCGGTCAGCGCCAACGCGTCGCCATGGGCCGCGCCATCGTGCGGCAACCGAAAGCCTTCCTTTTCGACGAGCCGCTGTCGAACCTCGATGCGCGTCTGCGTGAGCAGATGCGCGCTGAAATCAAGAAGCTGCACGGCGATCTTAAAGCGACGTCGATCTATGTGACCCATGACCAGATCGAGGCGATGACGTTGGCGGACCGTATCGTTGCCATGCACGGCGGTGTGGTCCAGCAGGTCGGCAGCCCGCTCGAACTCTATGATCGTCCCGCCAACCTCTTCGTCGCCGGCTTTATCGGGTCACCGGGCATGAACTTCCTCGATGCGACTTATGAGGGTGGTGCCGTCAAGCTCAAGGATGGTACGCTCATTTCGCTTCCGGAACCGCTAAAATTGGCAACCGCTGCGAAGGTGACGCTCGGTATTCGACCGGAGCACGTCGTGCTGTCGTCCAATCCGTCCGACATGGCCGCCAATGTCGAACTCATCGAACCCACCGGCTTCGGCATCATCCTGCATCTTTCGCTGCATGGCCTGCCGTTCAAGGTGTTCACCTTGGATCGCACCGCTCTGAGCGCGGGGACGCAGGTCAACGTCTCCTTCCCGGCACAGCATCTGCATGTCTTCGACGAAGATGGAAAAAGGGCGGCTTGACGGCCGCCCTGATTAAAAATCCTCAGTTCGCAAACGGCTGGGTCGGCCCGCTGGATGGTTGCGTAAACCAACGCGGGCCGTCCGTCGTCATATAGATGTGATCCTCGAGCCGAATGCCGAATTTCTGCGGGAAGACGATCATCGGCTCGTTTGAGAAACACATGCCGGGCGCGAGTTCCGTCGTGTTGCCGCGCACGATATAAGGCTCCTCGTGAATTTCGAGGCCAAGGCCGTGGCCGGCGCGATGCGGCAATCCCGGCAGCTTATAGTCCGGCCCGAGCGAATGTCTCGCCAGCACGGCACGAGCCGCATCATCCAGGCTGGAACAGGCGGCGCCTAGCTTTGCAGCGTCGAAAACGGCCTGCTGCGCCTCGCGCTCGATCGCCCAGGCATCCTCGAAGACGCTGTCGCCGCTTTTCAGCTTATATGTCCGCGTCAGGTCGGAATGATAGCCATCGATGCGGGCACCCGTATCCACCAGAATGACATCGTCTTCGCCGAGCGTCTGATCGCCGTCTGCTCCGTGTGGCAGGGACGTGGCTTCACCGAAGGACACGATGCAGAAGGTCGAGCCGCCATGGGCACCGGCCTCGCGATGACGCCGGTCGATGAATTCCACGACTTCCGACGCGCGAATTCCCGGCTTGAGGAGGGCATGAGCCTGCTTGTGCACGTCCAGCGTCAGGTTCATGGCATATTGAATGAGCGCGATTTCGGCTGGGGATTTAATCCGGCGCAGGCCATTGATGATCGGCCCCCCATTTGCAAGCCTTTCTGCCCCAAGCTCGGCAGCCAGCGCGTTGTAGAAGTAAAGCGGCATATTGTCGTCGAGCGCCAGGGTGCCCGCGTTTCCGAGCACGCGGGCGATCAGAGCCGCGCTGCTCTCCTCTTCCTGCCATTCGAGGATTTCGGCCGGCAGATGCGGCAGGGTTTCGACCCTGCTGCGTTCGAAGCCCGGCACGATGTAGTAAAGCCCGCTCGGCGTCACCAGCGCGCCGAGAAAACGCTCGCTCGCATGCCAGACGAGCCCGGTGAAATACCGCAGGCTCTCTGTCGGCCCGAGCAACATGCCGGCCACCCCCTGCGCGTCGAGCAGCTTTCGAAGCCTCGAAAGGCGCTGTTGCCTTTCTTCCTCAGTGATCCGGGGTACTGGATGTTGCCAGGACATTCCTACTCTCCTCAATATTCTTCGTCTTACAGCCGCCTATCCTCGCACCGGACGGAACTGCGCCGACACTATCGTCCTCACGGGCATTATGTCGACAAAGAAAATACAAATGCGCCGCAATCACTCTCCCGAATGGTTGCCGCTGTGTTCGATCGCTAAATTATCTGACAGCGCGGACGCTGTCCCGATGGTTCACTGCCCTCATCGAAACAAATGGTGGAGTATCATCATGCAAGCCGCAAACATCCTACTGTCTTCCGAACGCGTCCGCAGCCACTACAAGGCCCGACGCGCGCCTCTTTCGGCGTTGCTAAGCCTTGTACATCTGCTTGCGTGCAAGATAGCCGAGCGCAGGAACCGCAATGCGCTTCTGGAACTGTCGGACGATCAGTTGAAGGACATTGGCCTTTCCCGCGGCCAGAATGGAAGCGATGTCCATGTTTACAGCCGCTACTAAAAACACGGCGCAGGACGTGCTAAGCTTCGCAAGTGCGGCGAGCATCGGCGCTGGGGTGGGGATTTCGGCATGTCACAAATTTCGACAGCCTTGCTGCTGAAGACGAAAACCGTCCTCATCCGCGATGTCGTCTGCAATGGTGAATGCCGGCACAAGAGCGGCGAGGAATGCGCCCACAGGACAAGCCTCGTTTATCCTTATCGCGGCGTCTTCAAGCGCCATGTCGGTCAGAGCGATGCCGTTGCGGAAGCAAACCAGGTGCTTTTCTTCAATCGAGGCCAGGGATACCGAATCAGCCATCCTGTCGACGGCGGCGATTCCTGTCTCGACCTCATGATCGACGAGAGCGTTCTTCACGAGTTTGCACCCAAGGAACAGGTTCAATCCGGGGAAAGCGTCATCTTTCGTCGCCAGCGCCGACGCATCGATCCACGCGCACAGGCGCTCGTGGCGATGCTTCGCCATGGGCTCAGCCGCAAGATAGCCGAGAGCCTGGAAGGCGAAACACTGGCATTGACCCTTGTGCGCCGTTCTCTCGGCGAACGGACGTCGCATGCGGCCGGCGCAAGTTATGGCCGGCAGAAGCTCGTTGATCGGGCAAAGCTGGTCCTCTCCTCCGATCTCGCCCGGCGCTGGACGCTTGCGGAGATCGCCAAGGACGTCGGCGTCTCGCCGGTTTATCTGACGCAGGTCTTCCAGCAGGTAGAAGCCATCCCTCTCTACCGCTATCAACTGCGGCTTCGGCTGGCGCGTGCGCTCGATCTCCTCGCTTCCTATGACGACCTGACCATGCTTGGGCTCGATCTTGGTTTTTCCAGCCACAGCCATTTCAGCGCCGCCTTCAAACAGACCTATGGCCTGACGCCAGCGGAGTTTCAGCGCTCCGCTCAGTTGAAGCCCAAGCGCTACACGACTCGCTAAAGATTCTGACAGCACCGCTATAATGATCGATGCTCTCATGATCCTACCCCGGCAAGGGGGATCGATCAGGAAAGGATCATGAGATGAAGAGAACTACATGTGCCGCTTGCGATTGCGAACTCGGTGCAGAGACCATCAAGGTCAATCTCGGCGGCAAATCGGTCGAAGTATGCTGCGAAGAATGTGCAGCCGCCTTGAAGGAGGCGGATCAATCGACATCGGCTGCGTCCGGAAGCAAGGAATAGCAAACATCGTGGAGAGAGCTTTAGCCAAGCGACAACTCTCTCCACATACAACCTGCAATCGGCCACACCCTACCTGTTGCTGCATCGAAGGACAAACTTTAAGGCGACAATAGAACAAATTGTAATGAAGCATTGCTGTCGGGCCATCAGCAAACTTCGTTCGCAATATTCCCCTTGCGGGAAAAGTTCAGAAACATATCGACGTATTGTATACATAAGGCCCTATTAGCTTTTGCTGCAGTTATTCGTAGCGAAGGCAATGATTATGAAGAAACGACTTATCGTCGCTGCTTTATTGGTAACGGCAATTGGCGGCGCAACCGCTTCGGCTTACGCAGCCGGTGTAGAAATCGCATCAGACCAGCCAAAGCCCGCGGGCGCCGAGACCGCACAGCCAGGTCCGGTCGGCCCGCCATCGGACGGTTGGTATTTCCAGGACCGTCATCCGGAAGGGCCGATGATGGCCTTTGGCGGCGGGATGCCCATGCCGCCGGGACCACCGCACAGGCCAAACCCGGCCCTGATGATCGCAGAAAAACTGTCGGCGCTCGAAACATTGATCGGCGTCCGGAGTAATCAGCTCGACGCCTGGCGGGATTATACCAGCGCTCTGATCGATCTCCTGACCCCTGCGAAGAATGAGCTGCCGGAGCCGCCGGCCGCCGATGATGCTGCCGCTTCCCCGGCGACCCATCAGGGCGACGCGCAGGCTCAGCTTTTCGGCGAGCGCCTGGCCGATCGCGTGCTCGATCGTGCCGCCAAGGCCAAGATTCTCAAGGACAAGGCCGTTGCTCTGCGTAACGTGTTGAACTCCGATCAGCTCGCCAAACTGGAGGACGCGGAGCGGTCGCTCGTTCCCGGCCCGCATCCGTTCCATTGATCGCTGACGGAGGGTCTTTCTGAGTGAAACCCCTCCGCCTCGTCACGACAGACCATTTCCTCTCCGCCTCCAACCAATTGAGATCCCCCCGGACGCCCCTGTTGGTTGGAAGGAGCGGCCCATCGTCGGGCCGAATGGTCCGGGAACGCCCCGCCCGGCGCTCCCGGACCAATGGCGCGTGAGCCCCGCCACCCTTCTCCGCAGAGGAAAAGTGATGGTCTCCCTAATGCTCCATCGTCTTCCTGGCCTCAATCAGAGCCAGCGCACAGGATCAACAAAGCCAGGGATAGAAATCTTGCCGATATGTTTGCGCTCAAACACGGGACCGTTGAATATTGCCATTGCCACCATATTCGTCGGAACATTGACAGGCTGCGTCGTAGGACCGGATTATAGGACACCCGATCTTTCCGTGCCGACGCACTGGAGCAGCAAGGCTGCAAGCAAGCCTTCGCAGGCCCCGCAATTGTCGCAGTGGTGGAAACAGCTCAAGGATCCGACCCTTGATGCGCTCATCGCAGAGGCGATCGCCAGCAATCTTGATGTTGCGACAGCCAAGGCAAAGATTCGAGAGGCACGCGCCACCTATCGGGAACAGAAGGGTGCATTGCTGCCAACGGCGTCGGAAACAGCTTCAGCGGCGCGCACACGCACGTCGGCTGCGGAAGGCGGTACGACCGATGCGACCTTTTCCACATTATATGACGGGGGATTCGACGCCAGCTGGGAGCTCGATCTCTTCGGCGGCAACAAACGCGCCGCGGAAGCAGCGAAATACGGCGTCGATGCTGCGGATGAGCAGCTACGCGACACCATGTTGACCCTGATCGGCGATGTCGCATCCTATTATGTTCAGGCACGCGAATATCAGGCGCTGCGTGATCTGGCCAAGCGCACTGCCGCATCGCAGCGCCAAAGCGCAGCTCTTACCCATGAGGAATATAAGGCGGGCAGCGCCACCGGCGTCGATACCGCCAAAGCCGACGCGCTCGCCAATAGCACGGAGGCGGATATCCCGACCTACGAAATCTCTTATTCGGAAGCCGTCCATCGCCTGGGCGTGCTGCTCGGCAAGCCTCCGGCCACGCTTGAGGACAGGCTGAAGGGCGGCGGTCCAATCCCGAGCCCCAAGACGAATGTCTCCGTCGGCATTCCCGCCAATATTCTGACTTCTCGGCCGGATGTTCGCCTCGCAGAACGGCAGCTTGCGCAATATACCGCGAAGATCGGTCAGGCCGAAGCCAATCGTTATCCGTCAATCTCCCTGACCGGCGACATTTCATCATCGGCAGCCAGTATCGGTGATCTCGCAAAGAAGTCCTCCATCGGATGGACATTCGGCCCGACGTTGACGGTGCCGATCTTCCAGGGCGGACAGCTCAAGGCCGCCGTGGACGTTGCCAAGGCCGAGCGGGATCAATACTTCATCGCCTACCAGTCGGCCGTTCTCTCCGCCATGGAAGATGTCGAAAATGCCATCGTATCGCTGACCCAGGAACGGCTGAGATACGGCAAGCTGGTCTCTTCAAGCAGTTCCTATCGCCGCGCCTCGAACCTCTCACACACGATGAACAAAGCTGGCGTTGTCGACTTTCTCGATGTGCTGGATGCCGAGCGCTCGCTCTATAGCGCTGAGGAGAACGCAATCGAGAGCAGAGCATCGATCGCTACCGACTATATCGCACTCAACAAGGCGCTAGGTGGAGGCTGGGACGGACAGGTCGATGTCTCCACATCTGTCGTCGTTGACGCCGACACCGGTCCACATCTGGCCAAGGCCAAATAATCTCATGCTGAACACCCTGGAACACAAGGCACCGGCGACCGTCAGCCCGAAACGGGCCAAGGACACAAGCCCTCCTCCCGCCAGAACGCCGCCAAAGCGCAGCATCAGACCGCGGCACATGCTCTATGCCGGTCTCATTGCCCTTGCCGCAATCGCCATTCTCTCTTTCCGATATGGCTATTTCGATCAGCAGACGACGTCGGCCATCACGGCGCCGGTGACGCGGGGCAATGTCGAGGAGGCGGTGCTTGCATCCGGTACCTTCAGGCCGATCAAGCTGGTCGCGGTCGGCGCACAGGTCTCCGGGCGGATCACGGCACTTCATGTCAAGCTTGGCGATACCGTCAAGAAGGACAGCCTTGTTGCCGAAATCGACTCGACCACACAGAGCAACGACCTGAAGACCGCTCAGGCTTCCCTGGCGAACGTGAGGGCACAACGCCAGGAAAGCGAGGCCGATCTTGAAAACGCACAGACGACGCTCATCCGCCAGCAGACGATATTCCGCAACCAGGCGGGCTCCAAGGCGGACCTCGACAGCGCGGAAGCGAGCGTCAAGAAGATTACTGCCCAAATTGCCGCTCTCGACGCGCAAATTACATCGGCCGAAGTCGCGGTCGAAACCGCGCGCGCCAACCTCTCCTACACGCATATCACAGCGCCGATGGACGGTACGGTGCTCGCCATCGTCAACCAGCAGGGCCAGACGGTGAACGCAGCGCAATCAGCGCCGACGATCGTCGTCCTTGGACAACTCGACACGATGATCATTCGCACCGAGATCTCCGAAGCCGATGTCGTCAAGGTCAAGGTGGGGCAGCCGATCTATTTCACCATCCTTGGTGATCCGAGTACCCGGTATGACGCCACATTGCAGTCGATCGAGCCAGCACCTGAATCGATCACCAGCGACAGCAGCGTCACCTCGTCATCCACCACGACGTCGTCGAGCAGCAGTACGACATCGTCATCATCGACCTCGGCGATCTACTACAACGGTGTGTTTGCGGTGCCGAACCCCGATAATTATTTTCGCACCTATATGTCGGCAGAGGTTCACATCATTCTCGGCCAGGCCAAAGGTGTGCTCACCATCCCCTCCTCCGCATTGGGCGCCAAATCAGCGGAAGGATCCCACACAGTTCAGGTTGTGAGCGACAACGGCAAGCGGATCCGTCGCAACGTCGTGGTCGGCCTCAACAACAATGTCTCGGCCGAGATCCTGTCTGGTCTCTCCGAGGGAGAGAATGTGGTCGTCGGCGAGGCGAGCACCGCGACCACCAAGAGCAGCAGTGGTGGTCCTCCCCCTCCAATGGGATTCTGATGCATGCCCTCACCCATTATCGAATTGAAGCGTGTGCGCCGCGAATATCAATCCGGCGACCGTACGATCGCAGTCTTGCAGGATGTCGATCTATCCATTGCCGAGGGCGAAATGGTCGCGATCGTCGGACCTTCCGGTTCGGGAAAATCCACGCTCATGAACATCATCGGTCTATTGGACCGTCCCACCGCCGGCACGTATGCGATCGCCGGCGAGGAGACGCATCGCCTCGAGAGCGATGCGCTATCCAAACTGCGCAGAGAACATTTCGGCTTCATCTTTCAGCGATATCATCTGCTTTCCGAGCTGACGGCGATCGGCAATGTCGAGGTACCGGCCATCTATGCCGGACAGCAAGGCGAGACAAGACGGGCGCGCGCGGCAGCACTTCTTGAGCGGCTCGGCATGAGCGAACGAAACGGCCACCGCCCGGGCCAGCTTTCGGGCGGTCAGCAACAGCGAGTTTCGATCGCTCGCGCCCTGATGAACAACGGCAACGTCATTCTTGCAGACGAGCCCACAGGCGCCCTCGACCGGCAGAGCGGCGAGGAAGTGCTGCGTATTCTTGGCGAGCTCCATGCCGAAGGCCACACGGTCGTCATCGTCACTCACGACATGAACGTCGCAGCGCGCGCCGATCGCATCATCGAGATCTCCGACGGACGGATCGTTGCCGATCGACGCACGCGCAGCGAAGGTCCAGCATTGCGGCCCTCCGCTACCGCAACCGGGTTCGGCAAGTCCGGCTGGCGGGAGATGGCCGGCCGGCTGACGGAGGCTTTCCGGATGGCGATCCTTGCGCTCAAGGCCCATCGGTTGCGCACGTTCCTGACCATGCTCGGCATCATCATCGGCATTGCCTCGGTCGTCAGCGTCATCGCGCTCGGCGAGGGATCGCAGCGCAAGGTTCTGGAAAATATCAATAGCCTCGGCACCAACACGCTCGAAATCTTTCCCGGCAAGAGCTTCGGCGACACACGCTCGGGTCGCATCAAGACGCTGGTCGTCGCAGACGCCGATGCATTGGCGAAATTGACCTATGTCGCCGCCGTCACACCGACCGTATCGACGAGTAGCACGGTGCGATTCGGCTCGACGGAGGCGAATGCCCTCATCAATGGCGTAGGCGATGCATATTTTTCCGTGAAGGGATCGAAACTTATCACGGGCAGATTCTTCGACGCGGATAGCGTGAGGCGCTTGTCGCAGGATGCGGTGATCGATCAAAACACGGCGACGACCTTGTTTTCCGACAAGGGGCTCGATCCGCTCGGGCAAACCATTCTCGTAGGCAAGGTTCCTGTGCGCATCATCGGCGTCATCGCCTCCCAGCAAGGCGGCTTCGGTTCAAGTGACAATCTTTCCGTCTATCTGCCCTATACAGGCGTCCAGGCCCGCCTGCTGGGCGACATGTCGCTGCGTAGCATTACGGTGCGGGTCGCCGACAATACCGAGAGTTCTGCGGCGGAGGTAGCTGTCACGCAGTTTCTGGAGCGCCGCCATGGCACCAAGGATTTCTTTATCCTCAACACCGACGACATTCGCCAGACCATCACCAGCACGACACGGACCATGACACTGCTCGTCTCGGCAATCGCTGTCATATCGCTGCTGGTCGGGGGTATCGGTGTCATGAATATCATGCTCGTCTCGGTATCGGAACGTATCGCCGAGATCGGCGTGCGCATGGCTGTCGGCGCGAGACGTAATGACATTCTCCAGCAGTTCCTGATCGAAGCCGTCCTCGTATGTCTGCTGGGCGGTGCTTTCGGCATCACGACGGCGCTCGGCTTCGGCTTTGCCTTCAATTATTTCGGATCGAACTTCACGCTCATCTATTCCGCAAGCTCGATCATTCTGGCCTTCGCATGCTCCTGCGCGATCGGCCTGACCTTCGGCTATCTGCCGGCCCGCAACGCATCGTTGCTGGACCCTGTCGCGGCATTATCAAGAGACTGATATTTTTGGGAAAAAATAATGGCGGGGCCGGAAAGCAATCCGGCTTCGCCATTCGTGTTGGGGGCGTCATGGCGAAGCCGGGTATGCGGGGCGATCAAAGCCTGCTCGAGCCAAGCTACTGATCGACCACGATTTTACATCAGTTGCCGGCGCTGACATTTCTGAATGTTGCTGAAACAAGGCATTTTGGCGAAATTTAATGTCTCGGCTTTTCCGCCTGCGCGAACTATTTGGTAAGTTCAGTAACCTTACTTTGAATATTGGTTTATGTAGAATTTTCGGGAGTTCTACGCAAGTAAAGCCTGTTTGATCGTACAGATATGCCGTCGGCTGATCCCGCTTTGCAAGGGAGCGCCAAGCTGCGATGCAACGATGATTTGGTTCGCGTCGCTTGTGCTAGCTTGCGACCTTGGCCTCGGCGTTCTTGAACGACACGACCTGCTCCAGCCCGCGCGGCTGACGGTTGCGCACCGTGATCTCGCCCCCGAATCGGGTGATGATCTCACGCGCAATGGCCATGCCAAGGCCGGCGCCTGGGAAAGACCTTTGCCTTGCGATGTCGATTCGGAAGAAGGGTTCGAACACCTGATTGAGCCGATCCTCCGGAATGCCAGGCCCGGTATCGACAATTCGCACAACGGCTCTATTGCCAAGATGCGTGACCGTCACCGTTGCCGACTGGCCGTGCGTCGCCGCATTGATGAGCAAATTCCGCAAGGCTCGGGTGACCGCGAGAGGGCCTGCGCAGATCGTCGCCTGCTCCAGTTCACCGCTCGCGACGTTCATATCGATCGCCTTCAACTCCGTGACGATATCGTCGACAATCCTGTCGAGCCTGACCTGCTCCAGACTGTCCTTGGAAATCTCTTCCCGGACCAGCCCTATCGCGCTGTCGGCGATCCTGTCGAGTTCCTCGAGATCGGCAAACCATTTGCGCCGCTCTTCGTCATCCCGGATGAACTCCGCGCGCAGACGCATCCGGGTCATCGGCGTTCGCAGATCGTGCCCGGCGGCGGCAACGAGCCGCATGCGGCTTTCCGTGGCGGCCTTCACTCGGGCTGACAGGCCATTGAGCGCCTGTGCAGTCGCACGAATTTCTCCCGGTCCGCTTTCCGCTATATGCGGCAATGTGCCGTCGGGATTGATCGCGGCCACCGCTTCCTCAAGCAGACGCAGCGGCTTCATGATCTTCGAGGCGGCAAAGATGGAGACGAGCACGCTGCCGATGATGATGAGACCGAGCCATCCCACAAGGATTTTCCACCCGCCCGGCGGCGGCCCATGATCCGGCATCGGCATGATCAGCCAATTGCCGTCGGAAAGCCTCAGCGACGCGATCATTTCGCCCGTCGATTGGCGTACTATGACGGCCTCGCGCATGCCGGATATTCGAAGCAGAGCTTCCATCAGAAAGCGGGACAATTCTTCGTCGCGTTGGCCTTCAGCAGGCCCGGGGGCGACGACCAATCCGGCCGATGCCGCCGTGGTTCTGTCCTTCTCTGCGAAAGTGGCAAGAATGGAAAGCTGATGGGCCATCCGTTCGACGGTCATGTCCGGGCGTGGTCCACGCATGACGAGGCTTGCCACGAAGGACGAGGAAATGACGACCAGAACGATGGCGGTCATCAAAAGTAGCGCTAAGCGCGCGCCAAGCGACCTCATGAATCGCCTTTGATGGCCGTTACCGGAACGACGAGCTGATAGCCTCCATTGCGGATTGTCCTGAAGATGGGCTCCTCCACCGTTTCTCCTAGCTTGCGGCGCAGCCGGCTCATCAGGACGTCGATCGAGCGATCAGCCGGATCGCGATCGCGCCCCTGCGTCAGGTCGAGCAACTGATCACGCGACAAGAGCCGGCCTGCACGCTCCAGGAAAGCCTTCAGAAGGTCGAACTCAGCGCCTGTCAGCGAGATCACCTCGCCGTTTTCTCTGGTGACCCGGCGAAGCTGCGGATCGAGCAGCATGCTCGCGAACTGATAGCGCCTCTGCTCGGGCTCCAATGAGGAATCCTCGTTCGTACGGCGCAGGACCGCACGGATGCGTGCGGCCAGTTCACGCGGATTGAACGGCTTGCCCAGGTAGTCGTCGGCGCCGATCTCAAGACCGAGAATGCGATCTATGTCCTCTTTCAGGGCGGTCAGCAGAATGACCGGTACCCGGGGGCGGCGGTTTCGCAGATCGCGGCATAGATCGAGGCCCGACCCGTCAGGAAGCATGACATCCAGGACGAGGAGATCCGGATGACGTCGATTGAGCGCATCGTTGCATCCGCGCAAGTCGCTTGCCGTCGATACGCGGAAACCCTGCTCCTCGAGATATCTGCTCAGGAGCGAGCGTATTTCGTGGTCGTCATCGACTATCAGAATATCGGGAGCGGCGGTTGCGTTCATAGGCTTCATTCCGTTTTCTCAATTCTTATACAAACTATAGTTTGTCTGAAAAGAAGGGTTTTGCGGCGCCAATACGGAAAAATCTGGCGGAGAAACATTCGTTTACAAAATTCCTGGGGCTGGAAATGTTGGGTAACAAAATAATGCGCGGAAAACAAAATCCGCTGCCGGTGATGCGTCAACGCGATGAAAGCCCCTGCGCATCGGCAATCGTCAAAGCCGGTCGCCGCCCGGCAATCAAGCCGCTCGCAGCCATTCGACGCTCCAGGCGGAAAGTCGCCCTTCGATGGCACCGCTGTCCATCATCAGTCGAATTTCGATCGGCGTACGCGGATCGACAATGTTGACCGGTACTGCCACCTCGAAGGACCCGGTGCCTTCCGGGCAGACACGCAGCCTCCCTAGCAATTCGGCAGCATGTACCTCGACGGTGAAGATCTGCCCCTGACAGTCTTCGTCGACATCGAAAACAAACTTCGCACTCCAGCGACCTGGCGGCAAGTGAAGATAGGGGCCATAGATGAGGCACCGGGCTCCCCCGGTGAGGTCGACAAGATCATCCAGGGTTTGCCCCAGGCTGTCGCCTGACAGAAACGTCTCCTGCGGCCAGAAAATGGTCGCGCTCGAGCTTTCCCGAGGGTCGAATTCCAGGGGGCGAAGAACCTTCCTTGCCGTCTCGCGCAATGCCTCGCTGACCTCCGGTACAGTCTCCTGAGGCATCAGATATCCGGCGATCACCGCCGCCGCAGCCTCCTCCAGTTTCGGCACCTCGGCGTGCGACGGCTGTCCGACCGGCGCCATACCGATGTGCAGCAGCGCATTTGCGATTTGCTCAAGTTTGAGATCAGTACTGAAATGCCGGTCTATCGTCTTCAGGAGCAGATCTATGCTGCCCTTTTGATCGATGTCGTTGCGGCGCAAGACCAGCGCTCCGGAAGCGCTTGCCAGCGGCTCGAGGCAGGCAAGGCTGGCGGAGACGGCCCTGACCAGTCCGATATCCCGCTGCTCGGTCGCTCGAGCCAGATATGAAACCGCGTCGAGGGGATCCTCGAGAAACAACAGAAACGGCACATTGACCCTGAGGATCAGTTCCGAAAGCTTGGCTTCCGGAAATTGCGAGACAAGAACGGCATGCATGCCCGATCGTGCTACGACATGCTGCTTGAGGTCCTCCACCGTATCGGTTGCGATGATCGCATAGTCGCCGAAAGCTTCGCGGGCCAGGGCATGAACCGCGGCAACGCCCCAGGAGGACATGACGCCCGGCATCCCGAATGCAAAGAGGATGGTCATGCACCACCCTTCCCGCGGCTATCCGTTGAAGAGGCTGTCATAAAGCGCGCTCACCTTCTGTTGATATCGATCCGTCGAAAAACGGGCCGCCTGCTTGGGGCCGGACTTGGCAAACGAGGCGCACAGCCCGTCGTCCTGATCCAGACTGACGATCGCCTTGCGCATCTCCTCCGTGTCATAAGGATCGACCAGCAGCGCGGCATTTCCGGCTATTTCGGGAATCGATCCTTCCGTGGAGCTCAGGACCGGCGTTCCAAGCTGCATGGATTCCAGCACCGGCAGGCCGAAACCTTCGTAAAGCGAGGGAAACAGCACCGCCCGCGCTCCCCTGATCAGGCTGATCAGCAGAGGATAGGATACGAAATCGAAGCGCTGGATCTGTCGTTGCGGCAGGATGCGGTCTTCCGCGCGAAGATAGAAGCGAAACCGGTCATCATCGATGAGCTGCTGTGTTTCCGCACCCTTCCATCCCGGAGCACCGACGATGATAAGCGGCTTGGATGTCTTCGCGGCGAGATATGCTTCGATCAGCCGCGAGATGTTCTTTTTCGGCTCGAAAGCGCCGAAGAAAAGGAAATAGCCCTTCCAATCGAGATGGAAAATGCCGGCGACCTCGTCGGCAACCACATCCGCTGGCTTCTCACGAAGCTGCTCCGGCACGTGAACTGCCTGATAGGTATTGCTGACGCGCGCCTCATCGGCACCAAGAACCTTGATGATATCGGCCCGCGACGTTTCGGACACCGTCACGATATGATCCGCTCGCCGGACCAGAGAGCGCAGCATCTTATAGTGATAACGCTTGTCGTCCTCGGTCAGATAGGGCAGCCGCAAGGGAACCAGATCATGGATCGTATAGATATTCAGCGCCTTCTTCACCGCGATCGGCATCGGATAAGTGCAATGGAGAAGATCCGGCTGTGCTTCGAACTTCATTGTTAGATTATTGCCGTAGCGCTTGAAATGATGGCGTGCGAGATGGAACAAGTCGCTGGAAGCATAGGCCAGGGCCGCATCGCCGAGCTGCGCCTGAAGAGATTTAAGAATAACCGTCCCGCTCAGTGGGATCGGAACCGGTTTCACACCGAAGGGCGCAGCAATGCGACGACGCAGCCAATGCCGAACTTCGGAAAATGCTCCGGGCGGGCGGGCGCCGGACGCATCGAAGAGAACAACCTCTCGCAATACCGGGTCCTTTGGAACTCTCCCCGGAATTCCGTAGACAACTCCGGTCTGATAACCAAGCGAACGGGACGCAGACATCAGACCGCGGGTGTAAGTCGCAACACCTGTGCCCTTTTTCAGAGAAAGATTGAGGCCGTCGTAAAGGATCGTCTGGCTCACTCCTATCTCTCCTTCAGCATCTGGAACCCCTTCTTCGCCCTCAAGCCGGCTTGTCACGCGACAAGACGAGCAGCGAATCGTCGGAGTTATATTTCGAAAGCAAGTCCTCGCTGGTGACAGGAACGGCCTCGCCACTGAAATCGAGGCGCCGCAGCGACCCATAGATGCCGGCAAGCCGCTCAAGGAAGCCTTGCGCGTCGGCATAGCGGCCAGGATTGAACTCGACGACAAGCATCGGCTTGTGACGGGCAATGGTCTCGCCCATTCCTTCGAGGATGACTTGCTCCGCCCCCTCTGCGTCGATCTTTATGAAATCGACGCGTGAGCAGGAACCACCCAAACGATCGAGGGTAGTCACGGGAACCTTGATGACTGCACCATCCTGGGCGTGAGGCTGGAAGGTTTCTGAGACGATCAGCGCGTTCTTCGGCTCGCTATGGGGAATGTAGAAGGAGGCCTCGCCAGATATTGTGGCGCCGAGCGCCAGTCTTTCGATCCGCGTCCGATCCAGCAGCCCATTGAGCTCGATGCTGCGACGCAGGAAATCAGCCGCATGCGGATTGGGTTCGACGGCGATCAACTCGCCTTTGGCTCCCACCAGCTCGGCAAGCAAAAGAGAATAGTAGCCGAAATTCGCGCCGACATCGATCGCGGTCATGCCGCGCTTGACGTTACGTGCGCAAAACAACGTCAGCCAGATTTCCCAAAAACCGTCCAGAAGAACGTGAGAGCCGAAGCCCCTGTCGCGGGTATCGATGTAGAGCTTGTAGCGACCGAGCACGCGGACCAGAGCCGTATGGCTTCCAAGATAGGCGCTGCTGACCCGCTGCAGGATTGCAGCCTCTGCCTGATGCCTGTCGAAGGCCATCAATTCATGAAGATGTAGCAGTGCCGAAGAACTCATTTTATCTCTCTCGGTCCGGCATGCCTGCTGCGCATTTCGCAGGCCGGCCAACATCATGAAATTCCATCGACTTCATTCTTCCGCCCCTCTCGCGCCCCGCACGGTCCTTAGTTTGCCGTAGATGCAGCTATGCCGACCGATGCCGCTGACAGTGCTGTTCCCGTGACGCCCTGGAAGAGGCCCATGAATTTCTGAATATCGATCGAGGATGCGTTGGAGACGTAGATGATATCCCGCGGCTGGACTTCGAAGTTCTGCATTGCAAGTAGCGTGGAGCCATTTTTCAGATCGAACCGATAGACGATCGGAACGGCCCCGCCTCTGCGCAACAACGGATTGTTCGGCGCGACGATGCGACGGGCGACGTCAAGCGGCTCGTAACGGAAGAGGAACACGCCCGAGGCGTCGGCGCGTGTATCCTGCAGCCCTCCCGCACGCGCTACGGCGTTCGCCATAGTCAAATGCTGTGCACTGAATGGCACCTCGCCATTCTGGCCCGACGCACCGAGAATCGTGTAGGTAACCGGCTCCCGGACGACAGTGACCACGTCTTCAGGTCGCAATCTTACATTTTCGCGCGGGTTTTGAACGATCGCGGTGAAGGGCAGATGCATCGTGCGGCGTCCTCGCGTCAGATAGACGACGCTATCATTGACGCCGGCGCGCAATCCTCCCGCTGCCGCGATGGCATCAAGCACACGATCGCCGGCAGGCGAGAGCGCAACACGTGCGCCACCGGCGACCTCGCCGGTGACCGTGACGGTATTCGAGGCGCTTTGCTGCACCGTTACCAGCGCCTGTGGCTGCACCGCCTTGCCGGTAAGGCCAGAGATCACGGCTCGTTCGACAGCTGCGGGCGTTCGGCCGACCGCATTGATGCGCCCCACATAGGGAATGCTGATCGTCCCGTCGCTATTGATGGTTTGAGGCGGGATCGTAACCGAACTCCCGGTCGCCTGCTGCTGACCTGAAGCACTGGACGCCATCCCGAACAGACTTCCAGGCGGCGCCTCCCAAAGACTGACGGAGACGACATCGCCGACGGCGATTCTCAAGCCGGGATCACGCGCACCCTCGCCGAAATAGGCCGCGAAGCTGGCCTCGGGTCGAGCAACGCTCTTGACCAGCGCAGTCGATGTCACGTCGACCAGCGCAAATGGCGGCATGGTGCGCGCGGCCGCCTCTTCCAATATGCGGGAGGCCTTGGGTCCGGCCTCCGGTAAAGCACAGCCCGTAAGAACGCAGGCGAGAACGCACAGTAATCCGAACTTCAACGGCATCGACGATCCTGAATGGCATGGAGACAGTTTTGACGAGGCACTTTCGTGCGAGGCAGGCTAGGCCGTTCCGGCATTGTCGCTGCGCTCCCGGGTAAAACGAAGGGTCGACGAAGGACTGGAACCATAGGCGTGTTTGTAGAGAACGGAGAAACGCCCGGGATTGGAAAATTGCAGGCTCATGGCAAGATCGGTGATGCTTTCGGCCTGACCGCCCTTGATGGCGCCATGTGCCGCGGCCAGCCGGTAGTTGCAAAGTATTCCCATGGGCGTATCGCCCCGATAGGTCTTGAACATGCGCTGCAACGCTCGCGGGCTGCAGCTGGCGGCGTTCGCGAGATCCTCCAGCATGATGGCATTATGCAGATTGTCACGCATGAACGCCTCCGCCCTCAGGAGTTGGCGTGGCGCATTTTCAAGCGTGCCGCGATTGAACGCATCGGACAGATTGTGCGGCAGCTTGGCAAACAGCTTGACCAGCAGGAGCTCGCCATAAGCCTTGGCGAGCATCATCCGTTCAGTCTGGCGAGCAGTCGTCAAATCCTTCTCGGCCTGGCGCAGCGTTTGATAGAGCCCTTGCGCGCCACCTTGACGGAAGCTCACCGGTGCCAACGCAAATTCCTGTACATAAGGCTTGCCTGTCAGTTCTTCGAAATGCTGCCGGATTACGGCTTCCGGGATCTGAAACAGCAGCCAGGAACTGCGTGGCTTGATCTCCAGCCGCTTGCCTGCACGGTCGCTGATGCTGGCGACATAGTTGGCAGGAATGCGCAGGGATTTGCGCATTCGCCGATGATTGATCTCTATTTCACCCGCGAGAACAAATACGATGCTGACGCGCGGCAGATCCTGCTTCGCGATCCCCTCGAGGCCGGCCGAATGCTCGGCGCTTATGATCGAGGCCGATTGAAGCGGTTGCTTGCTGAATTTGAAGGAGTAATCGCCTGAGGTTTCCGAGGGAACCGTCCATTTCCAGTTTGGCTCAAGCATGTCGAGGTTGCGAATGATTGCATCCCGGGAATACACCTCGAAAGTGCCAACGCACTGCTCGACAACTCTTTCCAACATCGCCATCCGCTAATCCTACTCAAAATCTCAGGTTGCATATTAGCCATCGCTAACACTTGATTTCTATCTAGGCCACATTTTTCTAGCGTTCGTTATGACGACTCCATCACGTTGCTCCCGCGCCCACTTCGAGATGCAAGACCGTTCATCGTAAGTTGCATTACTAATTATTAAATTAGCACGATGAATTTTAGCGCGACAGTACAGATAGTGACGATGTTATACAGAATCCTACCTCTTCGTAGCGCGGCCACAGGTTGAATATCCCGAGCGACGATATCGGACAAAATAATCGCTATCGGCAAATATATCCTACGCGTCTACTGGCACAGGTTGCAGAAGTAGTTACTAATTTATCTCGATCGACTTGGCGGAAGCTCGTTGCGTGCACAGGGGCCGCGGGTAAAATGAAGTCGCTTTGAGACCACGCTGGCTTGCGGTTAAAAACAATCTACAGGTTACGTTCATTTCAATTATTCTAATACATCATGAGGTTTAGCCAGGATCCTGTGTCATGATCCGCAGTGCCGCTGCCCGCATAGCAACCGGATACAGGCAAGCACGGAGGCACCGTGCAGCTACCGCTCGATATTGTCTCAATTTGCAAATATGGCGTGCACTACTGTTATCGATCCACACAACCGTTCGTCAGCCGGGCTACAATGTGGAGTAGATGCGAAATGCCGCTTCAATGTCGTCGAAGACGCGGCCGCGGCCATTCTTCAACACGAGCGCCGACTTGCACAGATCGCCGATCACATTGAGATTATGTCCCACAATGATCATCGAGCGATCCTTGCGCTTGACGAAAAGCTCTTCAAAACAACGTGATTGAAAGCGTTTGTCACCAACAGCCAATACCTCGTCGATGAGATAGCAATCGAAATCGATAGCAAGCGACATGCCGAAGGCCAGCCGCGCCCGCATGCCTGAGGAATAGGTCCTAAGAGGCATGCGCAGATAGCGGCCAAGCTCACTGAAATCCTCTACCAGATTGCGAATTTCGTTGAATGGCTTGTCATAGATGCGCGACAGGAAGCGCATACAGTCGAAGCCGGTCATCGAACCGCCGAAGCCACCACTCAGGGCAATGGGCCACGACATCGACATGTTGCGTACGACCTTGCCCGACGTCGGCTCCTCTATCCCTGCGATCATGCGCACGAGCGTTGATTTGCCGGCCCCATTGTGGCCGAGAACGGCGATCTTTTCACCGCGGCCGATCTTGAATGTCACGCCGTCGACCACGCGGCGCATCCGGCCATGCACTTCGTATTCCTTGACAAGGTCGAACACGCCGACAATGCCATCTTCATGCCAGGGGATTTCGCTCTTCGGCGCCGGCGTCCCCGAAGAAGCAATCTGCGTGAGACTGGAAGGGAGACCGGTCATTGCTGAGCCGCATGCTCGTATACCTGGATCGCGAAGAAGCGCACGATCCAGAACGTTGCGAAGCAAACCGCAAGCAACATCAGAAACGAACCGAGGCGCTTCGGGTACAGCGCATGATCCGGCAAATTCGGATCGGCGATTCGCTCCAGATACAATTGTTGCCGCTGTGCATCGATCCTTGCATTTTCCAGGGAAACAGTAGCCGATGTCAGCATCTTCGCGGCCATTTCCCTCTCCAGCAGCAGTTGCTCATATTGCGCGATGCGAGGCGCCATCGAGCCGTCACTACCGACGATACGTGCCCGTTCATCACTGATCTGCCGCTCCATCGCCGCCACGCGCGCCCTAAGCGATTCGCCTTGCGGACTTTGCGGTGCCTGTTCTTCCAGTGCGGAAAGACGCGCCTTGCTGTCGGCCAGGTCGTCCGAAAGCCGGGCAATCATGTCCAAAGCGGCGGATGATTGCTTGCTTGGATCGACAAGCGCTTCACGATTGCGGAAATCCGTCAGGCTCTTTTGCATGTTGGACAGCCTTGCCTGGCTGTCGTTCACCTCGATCTGTGCGTAATGGATGGCATCCTCGCGTGCCCGATCATTGAGGCGGTTGATGAGTTCTTCCGCATGCTGAACCAGGGCGTTGGCCAAGCGATAGGCGTCTTCGGCACGAAATGCGCGAGCATCCAGCGTAGTTACGCCGCTGCCGCTGTCGGTACGCACATTGATGAAACGAAGATAATGCTGATACAGCTCCTCATTGTTGGCTTCGGCCCAAGGTAGCGGGTAGCGGCTGAGGAGATCTCCTTCGGGGCGGGAGAGGATCTCGGTCAGATCATCGTTCTTTACCAGGGCGTCCATGGCGGCGCGCGACTTGATGAACTCGGTGACGATGTAGCTGTCGTCCTGCGCACGAACGAAGCCGGTGCTCTGGAGAAAACCGCTGAGCAGCCCCGCGGCATTCCTGTTCGGACTGCGCACGACGAACTGCGTTTCGGAAACATACTGATCGGCGCAGATGAAACCGTAGTAAACCGCCCCGAGCAGGCCTGGAACGACGACGATGAGCAATAGCAGCAGTTGCGACCGGGCCCATCGCGCAACGGAACGCGGCCAGGAAACCGGTTGACCTATGACGACGCCGGATGCGCGTGCGTTCACCAGCCTAACGAAATCAGTGAATTCCTTGTTATTCTCGATACGGCTCATTTGGGACCATCAAATCTCTCTTGGAATGGTCGAGACCACTCCACAGCTGCCCTTTCGGAGCTCCGATCAAGCAATAGCAATCAGCCGGTTTCCATCGTTTCGGTTCGTCATTCCGAGCAACGCGCGCGACGATTTCGACGGCAATTTACTTTGCAAGAGATTCCCATATATCCTTTGAAAGTCAAATATATTTCCGCGCTTCCGAAATTTTTACATACAGAAACAAGAATAATTTGCCTTCTGTCGCAATTAATACTTTGGCGACGCGATCCGTATGGCGAGGTGGAATTGTGGCGGCAATAACTGCCATTCGATTAGCCGTTTCACCCTCTTTGCTGGTTCAAGGAATTCGGAATGGGAAAGCTCGGAGGCCTCTTAAAACATGGCGGCAGCAACTTTGCCTCGGCTGGTCGTGGAGAGTTGTTCATCGGCCAGTTTTGCCGAAGCTTCCTGAAGTTTCTCGTGGCTAGGCGGCGCAAACTCGCACTCGCGATACCGGAAGCTGTCGAACAGCTGCACTTGCGTTTCATGCCCCCGAACGCGGTTCAGCTCATTCAACCCGCCGTGAGCGCACATCGCAGGCTGTTTCGCCTAAGCGCGAGCAATCGCTCTTAGCGGACATCTTTGGGGGGACTTATATGCACATAGATTCGACGATCTTTCCCCAGGAGACACGGTCTTCGGCAAAGACAAATGAGCAGCCGTCCTGGCTGCCCCCGACCAACGCGCGACTGCTCGCCTTTCTTCCGACACGTCAGCGGTTTCCTCTCATCGGTCCTGCCTTCTCCGCGTCGCTCAAGCCGATCGAATTAACGATGGGTGCCGCCGATGGTGTCGTCGGTTGGGGTGACGGGCCGCTTGCCCGTCTGGCACGCCTCTATGCGCAGGTGTTACGTCTGCCCTTCTGGACAGTGGCAGGCGGTTTTCTCCAATCGACTGGTCCGGACACCACGTCGCCGATCTCCATCGTCGCCGATGATCTCGGAATTCATTCCTCCGCCCGCCAGCCTTCGCGATTGGAGGCGCTGCTTCAAGATACACCATCCGATACGGATATTCAGCGTGCGGGCAACCTGCGGCGATGGATCATCCGCGAGCGACTGTCTCAAGACAATCAGCTAAGGGACGAGGCCATTTCGTTTCGCCGAAGCCGTCGCAGGCGCATCCTGCTTGTCGACGAGGTGGTGGGAAATCGCACTGTGGAAAGCGCGGGCGCCGATGCAGCGACCTTCGCCAGAATGTGGACTGCGGCTCTTGCCGAGGAAAATGCCGATATCATCGTCAAATGCCATCCCGAAGTCGTCGCAGGCCAGGCCCGGGGCTTTCTTCAACCTCTCGCCCAAACCGCAGGGGTGCAGCTCGTGGACCGCCCTGTCTCGACACATTCCCTCCTGGATGTGGTGGATGAAGTTTGGACGGTATCAAGCCAACTCGGGCTGGAAGCGCTTCTGCGGGAAATACCCGTCGTCACCTTCGGCATGCCCGCCTACGCCGGCTGGGGACTGACCGCGGACCGCGCCGAAGGCACGGTCGCAACGACGGCACGCTCGCGTCGTGGGCGCCGTGTCAGCATAGACGAGTTTGCTGCTGCTGCGCTCTTTCAATATTCCCGCTACGTCGATCCGGTCTCCCGCAACCCGATCACGGCCGAGCAGGCAGTCGAACGGCTGCTCGAATGGCGTACTCGTGCCCGATCGCTGGCCGGCCGTTACCTTTGCGTCAATTTCTCGCTTCACAAACGCGCGGTCATGCGCCGCTATCTGAACAGTCCCCGCTCGCAGGTTCAATTCGCCACCAATCCGAGCGCCTCGGAGATTCAGAGCGCCGACACCATCGTCCTTTGGGGCAACGCCGCGCCTCCTGATGAATGCGTTTTGTGGAAGCAGGGCAAGAGATTGCCGATCATTCGAGTTGAAGACGGCTTCATTCGTTCCTCCGGTCTTGGCAGCTCGCTGGTGCCCCCTTCTTCGCTCTGCTTCGATGACCAGGGCATCTATTTCGATGCCTCCACTCCAAGCCAGCTGGAAACGATCCTGAACAGGACGAATTTCGACGATGCACTTCTTGCGCGGGCAAAGCGTCTGCGGCAGGCCATCGTCTCGATGGGCATCACGAAATATAATCTGCCGCCGCAGCCGGCGCCGGACTACCGTGCTCTCGCTGAAGGCCGCGACATCGTTCTGGTGGCCGGGCAGGTGCCGAACGACGCTTCGCTGCGGTTTGGCATGGCAAGTCATCCGTCAGACATCGAGTTCCTCCAAGCCGTCCGGCGCGCAAGACCGAAGGCATTCATCATCTACAAGCAACACCCTGATCTTCTGGCGAAGGCGGCTGGCCGCCATCCGCCTCCATCCCCACCGGCGGAGGTTGCCAATCTCGTTATCGGCAATGTCAATCTGGATGATCTCCTCAGCGCCGTCGACGAGGTTCATGTCGCAACGTCGCAGATCGGGTTTGAGGCGCTGCTGCGTGAAAAGCCGGTATGGTGTCATGGTCTCCCTTTCTATGCCGGCTGGGGGCTTACTCACGATGCAGTTGTTTCGTTACGGCGAAAGCGCGCTTTAACGCTCGACGCGCTCGTCGCCGGCACGCTCATCCTCTATCCGCGATACTGGTCGAACATCACCAATCTTCCGTGCGAAGCAGAAGACGTCGTTGCCGAACTCTATCGCTCCCGTTTGGGCACGGCTCCCAATCCGTCGCGGCGGCGCTGGCTGGCGCAGGCCATCCATATGCTTGAGGCGAGAAAAACATGACGAAGCCGGTCGTTATGGATATCTCGCGATTGATGGAACGAGCGCATTGCCCGACGCCAACAGGCATAGATCGCTATGAGCTTCATTATGCAAATTGGTTGAACGAGCGCCGCAAACAAGCCGATCTGACCAATCTTCAAGCGTTTCCGCAGCCTTCCTGGTTTATCGAAACGAGCAATAGTGGCGCCATCAGCGTTCCCTCTGAGCGAGCAGACAGGCTGGTTTCCATCCTCAACAGCCGCTGGGCAGCGACGGAAATATCGCCCTCGCAGGCCACCCTTCTCGAGCGGATTTTCGCGGCTATCGATGGCAAGATCAGATGGCAGGCGGCGTCGGAAGTGAAAGCGGGCGACGCCCACACGCAAAAGCTGCGCAAGATCATGCATGCCGTCGCCAACCATTTCGCTCATGGCCTGACGCTGCCGGACAGGGCGTCTTTCGTCCACGTATCGCACAGCCGGCTGGAACGGACATCGGCTTTCTCCTGGCTTAGAGAAACCGGCCGGAACGGCGTCTTCTACGTCCATGATCTCATTCCGCTATCGCATCCTGAATTCGTCAGACCGGAGGAGCCGGAGCGACATCGCCGCAGAATGGAGACGGTGCTGAAACATGCGTCGCTCGTGCTTTGCAACTCCCAGGTAACGGCCCGCGCCTTGCGCACCTTTGCCCAGGAAAGCAATAGAAAGCCGCCCTCAATCGCCGTGCTGCCGCCCGGTGTCGAACAATGCTTCCTGTCGCCATCATCAGACATGGCGCGCCCCCGAATGCCATATTTCGTGACGCTCGGAACGATCGAGCCGCGCAAGAATCACATTCTGCTGCTGCACCTGTGGCAATATCTGGCCGAGCGTGACGGGTCGATGGCCCCACGGCTGGTCATCGTCGGCAAGAGGGGATGGGAAAACAGCCATATCCTGGCGATGCTGGAGCGCTGCCCTGCCCTGCCCGGACTCGTCATCGAAGTACCGGGGCTGGAGGATGCCGCCTTGGCTCGGCTGGTCGCCGGCGCGGCCGCCCTTCTTGCCCCTTCCTTCACGGAGGGTTACGGCATGCCCGTCGCCGAGGCCATCGCACTTGGCACACCTGTCGTCGCCTCCAACATCAGCGCCCATCGCGAAGCCGCGGCAGGCCAGGCCGCCATCTTCCTCGATCCCCTGGACGGGCTGAGCTGGCGAGCCGCCCTCGACATGATCGCCGCTTCGCCGCAACGCCGGACCAAGCCGAGCCAGCCAAGCGGATGGGACACGCATTTCGATGATTTGGAGACACTGATCGAGGCCGATTTTTCGGCGCGGCGCCACGCCGCCCAGCGCGCCTCACGACGCATCGAGAGAATATCGCCTTCGGTTGCTTTGCAGTGAGAGGCAGCAATGCAAGCAAAATGCAGCAACAAGACAAATCCGGTTGGTCAGCAAGACGTGGGAGCAGCGAAGTGACAAGCTTTTACGACATCGAAAACTGCTACAAATTCATCCTCGGCCGCGCAATGAACGAGGACGAGCGTAACGTCATCGGGCAGAACCTGCTGCAGCTGACGGACATTTCTCTGGACGAGCATCGTCGGCGTTTTCTCAGTTCCTACGAATTCCACCAACGCCATAGCGAACTGCTCTTCAATAATTTCGTGCCGAAATCGCTTTTCGTTCTGTTCGAGACAAAATACAATTTCAAGCTGTATCTCGATCTGCGCCAGTATCACATATCCTTCGGCATCATGAGCGGCGAATACGAGAAATTCGATGTCGATCTCGTCAAGGCCATTCTGCCCGAGACCGGGCAGTTCATCGATGTCGGTGGCAATGTCGGATACTACTCGCTCTCCATCGCGGCCCATCCGACGTTCAAAGGAACGGTCCTTGCCTTCGAGCCGCTGCCGAAGCTCTGGGATCTGTTCAATCGCTCGATCCTGGAGAACGGCTTTGAGGACCGCGTCAGCGTTCGCCAACTTGCCCTTGCCGATGCGCCAGGCGAATTGCAGCTCAACAATGCCGAGGACACGGTCAACGCCGGCGCAACGCGACTGGTGACGAATTCGGCCGACACCAGGGTCGGGCGCATGACCAAGGTCGAGACACTCGACCGCGTCGTCGGCAGCCTGCGCCCCGATGTCATGAAGGTCGATATCGAGGGTGCGGAAGGCTTGTTCCTGAAAGGAGCGCAAAAAACGCTCTCGGCACATAAGCCCTCGCTCCTGATGGAGATCAACCGCGACATGCTCTCCGTTCTGTCAAAAACGACGCCGGGTGCGATCCATCAGCAACTCACCGAACGCGGTTACCGCATCTGGAACAGCGCGCAAAATAAGCTGATCCGCATGACCTCGCCCGAGGAACTCGACTTGAATTTTCAGGTCGGCACGGTGGCGAACATTCTGGCCGTCCACGACGATCGCGCCGACGGCGCCAGCGAAAGCCTTCAGCGGCTTGGGCTGACGCTGGGGTCGACGAAGGCAAAGAAACAGCGTCAGCGGGAGCCGGCGCTTTAGCCCCATCAGTGCCCGACTGTGCGGCTCCGGTGCGAGATGCCGGCATCTTATACGGAGACATGATTGAGCAAACGGATCGATGACATAGCTGAGGTCGCCTACTACGGCTCGTGCCCGAGCGAGGAGTTCGTTCGTTACGCCTTTCCGGATAGCAGAATCTCGTTCTTCTGCTACGGCATCAACGTCGCCAGTTTCATGGACGAGCGGAAAGCAAGCCTCAAGGCGATCGAGGCATGGCCGGAGCCCATCAAGAAAAAGCTGCATTTCGAAGCGCGCAAGGGCTTCCGTGAGCGGCTGAAGCAGGCCGCCCCGAAAACGCTTGTTGTCGATTTCAGCCGCATCACACGCGCCTCGCTCATGCGCTACAGGAATACCTTGCTGACAGTGCCCTACGAGCTACTGGAGGCGGGACCGGATTTGCAGCGGGAAGCTTTCGGCATCTTCAAGATCATCCCCTTCGGCTGCCGCGAATTCTGGACGTACGTGATCGAGGCAATGCAGGCATTTTGCGATTTCGTGAACAGAGAACTTCCCGATACAGGACTGATACTGCTCGACGTTCCGCCCACCGCCGATTATCGCGGTACGCTCATCGACAGCAATACCTACATGATCGATTTCTGCCGCTGGCAGATGCGCTATCCGATGTCGCGGATGCTCGTCGACTTCTGCCTGGAGCATATCGAAAACAGTCGAGTGCTGACCCCGCCCATCGATCTCTATTCCGACGACACCGCCCTCTATGGGCCTGCACCGATGCATTATTCTGGCGAAGTCTGGAAAGAGATGGCGGGGCGCTTCCATGCGGATGGCGGTTTTGAAGGCTTGCCGCGCTCCAACGACCTGGTCTCGATCCTCACCAATTATTCCGGCCTTATGGATGCCTTCACCAGGACCGCGTTGTCGAACCCAAACCTTCACCGGTTCAGCCTCGACATTCTGCATGGGGCGCTACCCTATCTTTTCGCAAAAATCAGCAGTCCCGCTCACAGTCATTTCGGCGATCCAATCGATTCCCACGACGTCGTTGCCGCTTTCCGTTGGATTCTGGGGCGCGAGCCGGAATCCGCGGAAACCTTTCTCAATCACTATGCGCTGCACAACCGCGGCGAGCTGCGTGAAACGCTGCTGCGTTCCTTCGAATTCCAGAGCCAGGTGCCTCACTATGCCAAGCAGCAGTAGCGTGGTGGGGAGCCGGACGATCGTCGTATCATTCGAACTTGATGTGGTTGCGCGCCATGTTGACGAGAAAGAGGCCGGCGGCGGTGGTGAACAGGCAGCATTTCAAAAGATAGCCGACGTCGTAGAAGGTCTGCACCGTGTCACCGAAAACGCCGGCGCGGAAAAGCTCGAAGCAATGGACGGTGGGAACGTAGAGCGCCAGTTTCTGCGGGCCGCTCGGCAGCCAGGCCACCATGAAGAACATGCCGCAGATCGGCAGCGTCAGATATTGGAACGGCGGAATGAACTTCTCGATGAACTCGAACCGCTCCGACCCCGCTGCAAAGATAAGCCCGACTGCGAAGGAGAACCAGGCCATGAAAAGCCACCCGGTCAAAAGCAGGCCGAGATCCTGGTAGGGCGGTATGATGCCGGCCAGACGCGCAACTGTGTAGACCACGATAAGGGCCGCAGTCGTGCCGGCAATCTCCAGAAGTGCGCGGGCTATCAGTGCGTCTGCGAGGCGGATCTGACGATGATACATCAAAGGCAAGTTCTGGCGCAGGCAAGAGACGGCATGACCGCTTATGTGGCGCCAGAGCGTCAGCGGCATGTAGCCACTCAGAACGAAGGCTGCGACCGTCAGTCCGTGGGCCTCGTGATGAAGCAGGGTCCACATGATCATGACGCCCGTCGTCAGGATCATCGGCTCAAGTGCAAGCCAGAGAAAGCCGATATTTTCGCGTCCGTAGCGGATGAGCATTTCGCGCATGATCAGCGCGCCGAGAACACGTCCCTGGATCTTCAGTCCGGTTGTGAATTGCGAACGACCGCGGGAATTCATCGATACGTCTTGCATGCGGAAGCCTCCTGTTCATCGTCCCACCTGCGTCGGACGATGGTGCAACGATACCGGCGAAGGCTTCGCGCTCAATTTTCATTGCGTCGGGCTTGGACAATTACCGCCCACGGCACGGCGACATCGATCTGCAATGGCCGACATTCATCAGGAGAGGCGCAGTCATGGCTCTGATAGACTCCGAGACCCAAGGCAAGACGGCCGATGCGGATCATGGACGACAGCCTTTCCGCCAGAGGATTGCGCGATCGATCGCCAAGCCTGCGAAGGCCGGCAAGCGCCGCAGGCGTCCGAAGCGATTGGGCGTTTTTGGTTTGGCCGTCATTGTCCCGACCCTTGTCGTCAGCGCCTATTACGCCTTCGTCGCTGCCCCGATCTATGTGTCGGAAGCATCCTTCGTCGTCCGCATGGCCGCTCCACCGTCGTCCAACGTCTTCGGTTCGCTGTTGCAGAACAGCGGAATAACCCGATCGCAGGACGATACGTTTTCCGTGCAGGAATATATCCGCTCCCGCCAGGCATTGAAGGAACTCGCCACCAAGCTCCCTGTACGCGCCATCTTCGGCAGTCCGCAGGCGGATTGGCTGACGCGCTTTCCGCGGCTCTGGGAAAACAACAGCGAAGAGGAACTCTACAATTACTATTCCGATCGCGTCTCGGTCATTCACAACGACACGACCGGCATCACCGTATTGCGCACGACCGCCTTTCACGCGCAGGATGCCGCCGATCTGAATACCACGCTGCTGGCACTTGGCGGCGATCTGCTCGAGCGCCTGAACAACCGCGCACGCGGGGATGCAGTTCGCTTCGCCGATAATGAGGTCCAGGAAGCGCAGCAGCGGGTCATAGATGCGCAACGAAACATAACGGACTTCAGAAACAAGGAGCTGATGATTGATCCGAATGCCAGCTCCATGTCGATGATCGATCTCATCAGCAATCTGACCGCCGAGCTAGCGAGCACGCGCGCGCGCCTTGCAGAAACGCGCAAGACCGCGCCTGATAGCAATTCCATTCCCTTTCTGACGAGTCAGATCGCGGCGCTGGAGCAGCAGATCGAAAATGAACGGACCAAGATGGTCGGATCGGACAAATCCGTCGCGCCGAGGATCGCGGATTATGAAAGTCTCGTCCTGATGCGGGAGTTTGCCAACAAGGCGCTCGTTGCCGCCCTCGACGCGCTCGAAGCCGCAAGAGCCGATGCCCGCCGCCAGCAACTCTATCTCGAGGTGGTCGTTCCGCCGCAGATGCCGGATGAAGCAGAAATGCCTTATGCGCTCAAGAACATTGTGATCGTCTTCCTGTCCTTGAGCCTTGCCTACCTCCTCGGCTGGCTCATGCTCACCGCCATCAAGGATCATGAAAGCGGTTGATCTCGCTGCGGCAACCGCCGAGGCCAAGTTGTTGGTGCGGCAGTCAGTCGGGATGCCAGAAGCAGGTATAGATTTCCGCCATGCAGGCACGGATCTCACGGCTGGCAATCGAATCCGGAGTGACATGGCCATAGAGGCTGAACTCCGCATCGCGCGCACGAATGTAATATCGCAGAGCCGCTTCGATATCCCGCATCGCCTTGTAGAGATGCGCCGTCTGAATTTCGACATCAATCACTGATGCCGCATCGAGATTTTGTGCATATTCGCGATAGACATCATAGAGCCGCAGCGCCTCGTCGAAATCGCCGGCTTCTTTTGTCACATTCGCATAGACCGCAATCAGATCGATCTCGCCATCCGTATCCACCAGATCGCGCAGTTGTGCCCGTGCCTGAAGCCAGCGCCGCGAATGCACCAATTCCATAGCGCTCTGCCGCTTGCGTTCTATATCGACGCGCGAAAATCGAAGGCGTGCCGACTCCAGATGGCCGGCTATGTCGGTATCGTCTGGTGCAAGCGCGTGGGCGCGTTCGTACCATTGAAGCGCGATCTCCGGTTCATTCATCCGATTGTAGAGGTGGCCAAGCTGCAGATGAATATCGACATCATCGGGCTCCTCCTCAAGAAAGTGTCGATAAGCCTCCAGTGCCGCTTCGAAATCACCATTCTCCTTGCAAGCATGGCCAAGCTGTACGAACAGCGATACTCGCGCGGGATATTGCTCCAGTGCCTGCTGATAATAGAAGGCAGCCGTCGCCCAATCGCGCCGATCGCGTGCGGCATCCGCCTCGGCCAGAACGTTGACTGGCATGTGGGCCTCAGCTGCCCCGCTTCCCGCTTGGCCGACGCGCAGAAGCGTTGATGCGAATCTCAGCTCCCGCCTCATGATGCGTGCCGCATCGAAATGTTTCGGGGACGCAGCCAGCGATCCTCCGGCGCGCGCTCATGAATGCGAACGCGCAATTCGACGAAACGATGCTCCCGCTTGACGGTCACGCATACGGTTCCCGAGAACGAACCGACCAGGGTCATGGTCTGCAGAAAATCGAGGCCGGAATTGGCGACGATCTCGATATCGAGCTTGGCCGTTTGTGGCTGAATGAGATCGAGATCCAGCAGCCAGTCGCCTTCCGCGAAGCTGCGCTTGGGACCTGTGAGCAGCCAGCCCGAATGCACACTCCAGTTGCCGTCGTGAAGCTGCAGCGGCTGGCACAGGAGATCGGGGGCGATCATCCAACCGATGTTCTCGACCTCGCGCACGAAAACGAGCATCGCCTGTCCATCCGGATTAACCAGCAATCCGGATGGCGTGACACTTGCGCTGGACGAATCCGCAACGTCCCGTGCGCTACCATCGTCTTCTGGTAGCAGTGTATCCCAATAGGCCGTCTGTCCATCCCGGCGTGCGATGGCGACGATCCGTTTCACGACAGCGGTTCGCGTGAGGATGCCACGCCTGAGATCGAATTCCAGCCCCAATCGCTCGGCCGATGTCGGATCGCGTCCGCAGATCCGCGCGAAAGCATAGCGCAGGAAAGCCGCATCATCTTCTATCGCAAAGCGAACGAAATTCTCTACCATGGCGAATTGGTCCGGCTCCCGACGCAGCGCCTGAATCTCGGAAAGGCCGCTCAGCGACGACGGAACGGGACGACGAGCCTTCAGCGCATCAACGACGCGCAGTCGGTTGGTGCCGCCGCGAATGGCATTCGCAAGCGAGAGACGATCATCCGCAGTCAGATCGATCTCTGTCAAATCCAACGCCCTTGCCCAGGCATCGACGAAGGATTCCGCAGGCAGGGAGAACACGTCTTTCGGCGGCGCGCTCAAGGGCTGCCTATGCAACTCGGCGATGGTCAATATTGCCCCCCAACATCTTTTCGATGGCTGTGACATGCCGCGCGGCGGTGCGCGGATAAGAATACCAATGGGCTGCCTGGCTGCGGTCTCGATCCAGCATCGACAGCAGCGACGGATTTTGAGCAAGACTGAGGAGTGCCTCCGCAATGCACTCTATCTCGGTACTTTTGACGACATGGCTGAACAGCCACAAATCACGCAGGACCGGCGAGCGGGAGCAAAGCAGCGGGCGATCGACACTCATCGCAATGCGCGCCGCGCCGGTCGCCGTTTCGGTGGAATGGCCATAGAGGAATGAGAGCACATTGCAGGTCATCAGTTCGCGACGCAGCTCTCCTTCAGGAATGAAATCGAAACGCGCCGTGACTTTGTCGGATAATCCGAGATAGGCGATCAGATTTTCGATTGTGGCACGTGTCGCGCGCGATTCGTCGTTTGGAACGACGCAGTTGAACAGCTTGAGACGCAATCTCGGCTCGTAGTTCAATGCCTCCGCAAAGGCCAATACGAGACGATCGATATTCTTGTGGGGCATCAAGAACCCGAAGGAGCCGATGGTAAAGTGTGCGGGGTCGGGTACCGGGGCGTCTTCCGGCACGAGGAGAACGCCATGAGGCATGACGATCGGGTTCGGATGGCCGGCAGCCGAAAGCGCTGCCGCATCCTCCGCGGAATGCACGAAGACCATGTCGAAGGCGCGCGTCCAATCCAGTGTCCCGCCGCGTAACGCCTCTTTCACGCTGTGCATGGTCAGTACGCGCAGTCGGTGACCCGTCGCCGCTATCTGCTGGATCAAGAGCTCCATATCCGGCGTTGAAAAATGCCCTGGATGATGCTGCATCCAAAGGATGTCGCCTCGCCCCTGCTCCAAACGCCCCGCCAGACGTTTGAGCGAAGCAAGATCATAGCCCCACAGCCGCGACATGCTGCGCGGTACGGCATCGATGGCATCGTAGGAGGCTTCCGGCAGCGCGTCGTCCATGATCCGCCGCGCGAAGACATGATCAATCCTGCCTTCGAATGCGGGCGTGCCATAGAGATGCTGCGAATAAGTGGCGATGCCGCATTGCTGCTGCCAGGAGGAAATGAGATCGATCGTCCAATCCCGCCGCGTTTCGGTAGTTGATGGAGCGGATTTGGCAAGGGCGGCCAGCGTGCGGATGGCGACAGACCTCCAGCTGAAATGCGCTTTCAGCAACGATTTGGCTCTTTCCGTCCGGCTGCGGGCCTCATCCGGTCGATCGAGCACAGCGCGCATCTGCATCCCCAGATGCTCGACGGATGGCTCCGCCCAAAGACTATGGGACCCCGCGACATGGGCTTGCGACGCCGACATGTGGCAATCGACCAGCCAGGCCGTGCCGGGGCGGCAGAAATCGAGCTGGCCGCTATAGTTCGTGGTCACCACCGGAACGTCGAGCAGCATGGCCTCCGCCAAAGGCAGGCCGAAACCTTCACCTCTGCTTGGCGCCACCAGCATTGCTGCCGAACGATAGAGCGCGCGCAGCTGGCCTGGGTCATAGTGCTGATCGATGATGGTAATGGGCGCCGCATCGGCGAGCCTGCCCCGTCTGTCAGCCAGGACGGAGGCCGAGATGTTGTTCGGATTCGGAAACGTCTTGACTATCAATTCGACCGGATCATCCGCGCGGAAGCTGCGCAGGAACGCATCGATCAGAACGTCGACACCCTTGCGCGGGAAGCAGGAAGACACATGCAGGATGCGTCGGCGTCCACTTTCGGGCAGCGGGCACGGCACATCGTCGGCGACAGCGGAGAGATGGTCACAGCCATTTCCGGTGACTTCCACCGGTATTGTAATCCCGGAACGCTCGAAACTGTCCCGGACGAAATTCGAAATCACTGTCACGAGGTCGAGATCGCGATTGAATCGGTCCACCAGATATTGCGGAAATTCGAGCTCCTCCCAGGCAAATGCCACATAGGCATTCTGCTGGCCGACCATATCGTGGGTCGCTGGCGGCCAGGTGTTCCGCAGGTGGATGTCGAATGTCTCTTTGAATGGATAGTCATCGCGCATTCGGCGCATGATATCCGTGGCAGCCGAGAGGTTTGGGTCGCTCTGCCAGTCGTCCTCGGCCGTGTGGCAGATGAGATTGATGCCCAGATCTATGAGCGCTTGTGCAAGGTGGCGGTTGACGATCGCCAGGCTGTAATCGCCTTTGAATACACCGTCGAAGAAGACTGTCTTGCCGGCGAACTTTTCGATCAAGGCTCGCTCGTCGATGCGACCTGCATCGAGCGGATAAGGCGAAGCAGCATCGTCATGGCGCATTCATGGCTCCCAGGCACCAGAAACAGACGGATGGGCGATAGCGAAGCGCGCAAATTCGCAGACGTACAAGTAAACGGATGACGAAAACGCTGTCTCTCACCTATGCCCGGCTTCAGCTCCGGGCGGCGGCCGCCGCCCGGAGCCCGATGCTCGGCATGTATGTCAGGATGCCTCAGCTTCTCGGACGAGATAGCCCATTTCCTCCGCACGCTTTTCGAGCGATGCGCGGACTTGTTCGAGCACCTTGCCCGCATAGACCGGCGGATAGCACCAATCGTTCCAGGTGCGGGTCGCCCCGTTTCCGAACGAACCGAACCGCAGGACACCCGGCTCTAGGAAGGACAGGCGCCCACCAAGATCAAGATAGGTCTCCGTCTGCGCGCCCTCGGCAAGGATGATGGAATGTTGCTCCAGCTCGATATGGAAGTATTCGAACGGGACCAACGTCGCCTCTTGGGTGATCGTCGTGCCATTGACAAGGAATTTGGCCGGAATCAGCGATTCTCCGAAGAACATGCAATGATCGGGAGAAACGTATAGATCGCGAGCCGGGACGTTTGCCGCAAAGGCGCCCGCCTGTATGCGGATCGGCAACGTGTCGCGCGGCTTGTCGATCGCCTTCGGATCGATCCGGCGGCGACCAACCCATTTGATTTCCGCAACGCCCTTGTGGGTGACGACGAGATCGCCGACGCGAAAATCCTCGACTGGAATATCGCCTTCCGGTGTCCGGATCAGCGTGCCCCGAAGGAAGCAGCTCGTGAAGGTCAGCGTGTCAGTGTTCGCATCATAAGTATAGGTGACACCCGCCGGTATCGTATAGGAGCCGAGCGCTACGGCATTCAGCAGGCCGCCATAGAAGGTGACCGTGTTGCCGGACTGTTGTACGACGTTCGAGCCGACAACCTCGATCTTGTCTCCCGACTGAACGTTGATGACGTTCGGCGGCGTCGACAGGTTGAGATTGATGCCACCGGGATTATACGCGAACAGGCCGCTGCCATTCGCATTGGCGAAGTCCACCGTGACGCCGTTCAGCAAACCGACGTTGAGTAGGCCGGCATCGACGGTGATGCTGGACCCCGCGCCAATTCCGTAGGTATAGGTCGAGCCGGCTGCGATATTCGCGAGGGTGGCATTGATCGTTACGTTTGCCCCGTTGATCGCGTCGATCGTCGTGCTCGATATCGCACCGGTGCCGGCGAGATTGCTGATATTGACGTCCACGCCATCGACGATGACGGTGCCGTTGGAAACCAGATTGAGCTGGATCGTATCTCCTGATGTCCCAGCATTGCTGCTATCGATCGTAGTCGTGCCGTTATTGACTAGGTTGATGCCAATCAAAGCCATGTTATTATCCTCTCCATTAGATTAACACGTTGTTTTTCAAGGCAAAAATTGTCGTCAGAACTTGTAGTTCAGACCTACCCGAACAGCATGGAAATCGAGGCTGGCTTTGGAATTAAGCTCGTTCCCGCCCATGTTGCTGCTGCCGAAATCGACATACTGATATTCGAGTTTCGCTGTCACATGATCGGTGAAGGCGTGTTCGATGCCGGCACCCACCGTCCAACCGGCTTTGGTCTTGTCGTCATCGAAACCTAGGCCGCCGATTGCGCCTTTGTAATTGACATGGCCATAGGCGAGACCGCCGGTACCGTAGAACAAGGTATTGTCATAGGCGTAACCGATGCGGGGACGGACGGTGCCATACCAGTCGATCTTGGAAGACGCACTCGCGGTGCCATTTCTGAACGAGTCGCTGATGTCAGCGCCCTGGAAATCCGCTTCGAGGCCGATTACCCAGTTGGGGTCGAACTGATAGTTGTAGCCGATCTGGCCGCCTCCGAGGAAGCCGGATCCTTCGAGCTTGCCAAATCTGCCAAGGTAACTTCCGAAGGAATGGAAACCGACATCATCGTTACCACCGAAACCACCGCCGGCATTCACACCGACATAGAAGCCGGTCCACGAAAATACCGGCGCCGTCTCGATAGGAGCCTGAGGCGGCGTGGAAGTCGCGAGATCTGCCGCATAGACGGAACTCCCGGCAACCGTCGCCAACAAGAAAACTGTAGTCCCCAAAAACTTGCGCATTCGAAAATTCTCCTCGAAGGAATTCACGAGATTCAACATGTAACTTGCGAAAGTTCACGTTGAGGCCATAATATAGACGCGATTATAGCTGTAAATACGTACTTTCTAATAAATATTTTCGAGATGTAAGCTTTATTTGTATAGTTTTGTCGCAATATGTATTGAGAGCATATTGATTCTATACTTTGCGGCTTCGCGAAATGCCGGACTCATCGCGGCAGAAACATCATAACTAGAATGAGATGGATAGCTTCGCGCCTGCCGCGACGGCGTCCGAGTGACGCAATCGGGTGCGCTGTGTCGCTTTCGATATAGACAGGCAAGGCGCCGTTCTGCGAGCTTCAATCGCCACCGCAGATATTCATCTGCTGCGCTGGGAGGCCTGACGGGGCGGACCCTTGAAGGAACGTCAGGCCTCCCAACTGCGCACAAAATCCTCTTCCTATGGACGGACATGTGGTGAAGAGCAGGCTGGCAGATCACGGCCTGCATACATCTGGTGTCGTCGATCTCCGCAACAATGTCCAAGAGACAAGTAGAGTGGTCATGTTGTCGCGTAGCGTTCCGAAACAAGCGGCCTGACGGCATTAGGCATTGGCTTACCTTGAAGTCGGGTTTCCAACGCCAGGCGCAATCAGACCTCCGGCGCCGCTTTCCGTATGGACGACATGGCAGTGGCAAGCCACATCTTTGGAACTATCGCAACCGCCAATTTGCGATGGTCGGGAGGCTCGGTCGCTTGCTCTAAGTAACGGTCGGGCCTCCTCGCTTGCGACAAGCGCAACTCGCCGTCTCGCGTTACCTCTACCGCGGCGCGCGTCAAGGCGCCTGCCTGTTCATGGCGGCAAGTTCAGGCGAACCGGCAGGTCTTAATCGCCTCAGGGAATTACACGAATACCGGCCGCGCCCGCTGCCTTGAGGAAAGCAGAGCGAACCTGTTCAGGTGAAACCCTGCCTTTGACACCGTCGATGCAGGCCTGCAGCGCCTCTTCAAACGCATCTCCGTAGCGTATCGGCCATTTCGTCGTCAGATACTCGACAGCCTGTGCGATCGAATTGATGGATTGAACCTCGTCCCCATCCTGCATTGCAATTCCGAGCGGCGCGAATGCCGACCCTACGGGCTCGTCCAACGCCTCGAAGGACGGCGTTGGATCTTCATCGTCGGTATTTTCGGACTTTGTGTGCCGCCGCCTCGTCACCAGCGTAGCCAGCAACGTCATATCCCGTGCAATCTTATCCAGGGCTGCAAGCTTGTCGCCTTCGTCCGCCGCCTGGCCCAGATCGCCCTCTCCCGCCTGCGGCGGCTCCGGCGGCAACGCCAGACGACTATCTAGGTTCGTTTGAGCAGTGAAAACATCAACAGAGATCGAATTAACAAGCCGCGCACCGTTATCGAGGTCGGCGCCAAAACTCTTATCATTCCGCCCCATGCCGGTATGTCCCAATAAGCGCCGTCAAACCCGTCCCACTGCACGTCTGCATAACCGCAATATGCTGTATCGGCAAAAGTACTACTAATAAACGCAAATGGCCCGTGTAGATTAAAACTTTGAAACGAATTTGACCAGTATCGCGACAGCAGAAAGCGCAAATACTCATAAAACCAAGCTGATATTGGCTTATTTTCAATGTATAATTATGGAAATTTTTGCTTAAAAAGCCAGCGGATGGTCCTGTGATCGAAGCTAGATCTCTTCGACGGGGCCGCCATACCTACATCTATAGTTGCGCGTACCCCCTCCAGGGGCTGCCCAATCCACCTGCGATTGCCATCCCCGGCAGTTTTCGGCGCCGGAAGCTATAGCAAGCCTGCTACAAGACGTTGCCTAGGCAGCTGCGGACGCGTGAACGTGCAAAAGCGAGGTAGTACGTTCTTCGATCGCGATAATTCGCGCGTAAGGCCAATGCGAAATGCAGGCCGCCGGTGCAGAATTGAAGGGGCGCACCGAAGTGCGCCGCCTGTTCAAACGATGAAGAAAGTCGACGGCGGAACCTGTAATGCGGTGGCAATACGGCGAAGTTTCGCCGGATCGGCCTCAGCACCAGCCTCGATTTCAGTGATTTCCTCACTGGTGAGGCCACAGGTCTCGGAGAGGTCGTCAATCGTGTAACCGATGGCTTCACGCGCCTGCCGCACGGCAGCAGCAATCTCACCATCAGGTACGGTAGAAACCTTTGAACTATCGATATTATTCGGAGTAATGGACATGAAATTTCTCCTTCCAAAGTCCGCCGGCCAATTCGTTGCCGGGTGAAGGCAGCTATTGCAGCCATGAGGCATATCGACCTAAACAGACACGGCCGAACGCTGCGTCAATATAGGCATCAATGCGGCGAGGGCAAGCACGGAAGCGCATAGCTGCCAATCGCCTGGCTCTCGGCTAATTTCGCGATTTAATATTCTGTGATAGCGACAACACGTCACGGTTACAGAGGAATGAACGCCGCAGCGCACCATCTCGCAACGACGGCCTCTGGCCGGCAGGCTGCGAGCAGCACGTATAGCGTGAAGATCACTTCTTGCCTTTTGTCTTGCGCACTTTCCGCTCAGCCGCAAGCAGAAGCCCCTTGAGCTCCGGCTCACGCACACGATTGGCTGCTTCGATGAAAGAAACCCACTCGATGCGGCGCTGGCCTCGCTCCGGAAAGTCCTGGAGCGTCTGGTCGACCTCCAGCAGATGCAGTTCGACGATACAGGGAACGCGGCTGCCGTCGGCGAGCTGTTTCAGATAGGTAAAATAGCCGAAAGGCTTTTTCTTCACCTTGCCGCGCACACCGGCTTCTTCATAAGCCTCAATAGCGGCAACCTCATGCGGCTTCTTGCCCTTGATGGGCCAACCCTTGGGGACGACCCATCGGCCGCTTTCCCGGCTGGTGACGACGAGCATCTCGGCATGGTCGCAGTCGGGCACCCTCCTGTAGCAGATGGCCGCATATTGTTCGTGGACCCGGCCGTGCAGCAACTCGTCCGTGTGAGACGCAAGCTCGGACAGAAAACTCTCCGATCGTCGTAAGGCCTTTTGCTGTGCTGAGAGTGAAGAAGCCATGCGCGCTACTCGCGACATGGTTGATCGACATGAAGACCCCTCGAAACTGGCTGGCTTGCGCTCACAAAAATCGTCTGTGACACGCTGCCCTCCTATCTGCTTGGGGTTTCGTCGAAATTCACAACTGTCAGTATGATGCTGTGAGCCGTTGCGGTGACAGTTTTATGAAGGCGGCTGTTGATGATGCCGGAGGGATCAGCCGCCCGTCTGCGCTACACGAAACTGTGATCGCCCGGCATGGAAAAGAAAAACGGCCCCCGAAGGGGCCGTTTCATCCTTGGGAGGATAGTGCGAAGCCTACTCGGCGGCCTGCAGCGCAGGCGCTTCGATTTCTTCGCCCAATTGCCCCGCCATGGCGGCGGCAAACTTGGTCTGGTCGAGCTCGTTTTCCCAGCGGGCGACGACGACCGTGGCAACCGCATTGCCGACGAAGTTGGTTAGCGCACGGCACTCCGACATGAAACGGTCGATGCCGAGGATCAGCGCCATGCCGGCGATCGGAACCGAAGGCACGACTGCGAGCGTGGCGGCAAGCGTGATGAAGCCCGCACCGGTGATGCCGGCAGCGCCCTTGGAGCTCAGCATCGCGACGAGCAGCAGCAGGATCTGGTCACCAAGCGCCAACGGCGTGTCGGTCGCCTGCGCAATGAAGAGTGCTGCCAGCGTCATGTAGATGTTCGTGCCGTCAAGGTTGAAGGAGTAGCCGGTCGGGATGACGAGGCCAACGACGGAGCGCTTGCAGCCCGCGCGTTCCATCTTGTTCATCAGGCCGGGAAGAGCGGCTTCCGAAGACGAGGTGCCGAGAACCAGCAGCAGCTCTTCCTTGATGTAGCGGATCAGCGCCAGGATCGAGAAGCCGTTGTAGCGAGCAACAGCGCCAAGCACCACGAGAACAAACAACAGCGACGTGGCGTAGAAAGTGCCGATCAGGAAGGCCAGGTTGGCAATCGTGCCGATGCCATACTTGCCGATGGTAAATGCCATGGCGCCGAAGGCGCCGATCGGCGCAAATTTCATCAGAAGCGCTACCATCCGGAAGATCGGGGTGGTCAGTGCCTGCAGGAAGTCAACGACCGGACGGCCGCGTTCTCCGGCTGCGCCGAGCGCGATGCCGAAGACGACCGAGAAGAACAGCACCTGGAGAATGTCGCCCTTGGCGAAGGCACCGACGATCGTATCCGGGATGATGTTCATCAAGAAGCCGACGACAGAGGCATCATGCGCCTGAGCCGCATAATTGGTGACAGCCTTCGTATCCAGAGTGGCCGGATTGATATGCATGCCGGCGCCTGGCTGCACGACGTTGGCAACGATGAGGCCGACGATAAGCGCCAACGTTGAGAAGGTCAGGAAGTAGATGAATGCCTTGCCGACGACGCGGCCGAATTTCTTTAGATCGGACATGCCGGCAATGCCGGTCGTAACCGTCAGGAAGATAACGGGCGCAATGACCATGCGCACCAGCTTGATGAAGGCATCGCCGAGCGGCTGCAACGACGTGCCGAGCTGCGGATAGTAATGGCCGAGCAGTATGCCCGCAGCGATGGCGGTGAGAACCTGCACATAGAGATGCCGGTAAAAGGGAACTTTGGCGCGCGTTTCCGCGGCGGCGATGGGAGCAATCATGATGTCCTCCGTTAAGCCCAACCGATCTCTCGGCCCTCCGGGCGACGACTAGAATTCAACAGCCTCCGACTGTTACAACTTCCTCTGCAATGACCGTGCCAGATGAGCGCCTTGATTTTAACACATTGCTTTTGCTTAATTTTAATTTACCGTCCCGAACCAAGATCATTGATCTGTGCGACAATCCGCACAGATCGAATTGCAGCGCGCGCGAAATCATGCACAATACGGGAATGCTGCAGCGCCCGGTCCACGAACGATTTTTGACGCCCGAGCAACTGGGTCGGCGCGCTCGTCGGGTCTGGTTCGTTTTCGCGTTTCTAAGTGCGGCCGTCATTGCGGCCGGTCTTTATGGCGCGAATTTTTATGGCCGCCTCTCGGCAATAGAAATGCTGCAAAGGCAGGGTCACACGGATGCAAACCTCAAAGTCGCTCTCTTGCGAGCCGTCCTCGAACGTCCCCGGGCCTTGCCGCTGCTGCTCGCCGATGATCAGCAGGTACGGGATGCCCTCGCCGACCAGCGCACCGACGACATCGTCTCGCTGGATCGCAAGCTCGAAAGCCTGGTTTCCGGCACCAGTGCATCCGTCCTCTACGTTACCGGCAAGGACGGCGTTGCCATGGCCTCCAGCAACTGGCGGGAGCCTTTGAGCTTCGTCGGCAACGACTATTCCTTCCGTGATTACTTCCGCAAAGCCATGGAAACGGGGACCGCCGAACATTATGCGCTCGGCACGGTTAGCAATCGCCCAGGCCTCTATATTTCCCGCCGCGTCGGCGATGTCGGCTCTGCTCTCGGTGTCGTCGTGGTGAAGATGGAGTTCGATCAGCTGGAGGCCGACTGGAGTGAGACCGGTCGCCCCGCTTACGTGACCGACGAACGCGGCGTCGTGCTCATCACCAGCCTGCCCTCTTGGCGCTTCATGACGACCGCTCCCCTTGCGCGCGAGGAAGCCGCCGCTATTCGCAAAAGCCTGCAGTTCGGCGCGGCGCCGCTTTCGCCCCTTCCGGTCAGCCATCCCGAGAAAGTCGGCCCGGATGCAACCATCGTGCGCGCCATTCTGCCCGGAAGCAGTGCCGCGGAATACTTGCGGCTGACGGTTGCGATTCCATCGACGCCCTGGCAGCTCGGCTATCTGATCCCGACCGATCAGGCGATCGCCTCCTCCGTGCGCGAGACGCGCTTCCTTACCTTGACCGTCCTGCTGCCGATCCTCGCCTTTGCGGCTTTCCTGCTGCGCCGCCGCGATGTCTCCGCCATGCAGATCGCCGTCAGCAGGATCGCGCGTGAAGAGCTGGAACGCCGGGTTCTTGAGCGCACGGAAGACCTGAGCCAGGCCCGCGACCGGCTGGAGGCGGAAATTGCCGACCACCGTGCGACGGAAGCCAAGCTGCAGGGCGTGCAGCAGGATCTCGTACAGGCCAATCGCCTTGCCATTCTTGGCCAGGTCGCCGCCGGCGTCGCCCATGAGATCAATCAACCGGTTGCGACGATTCGCGCCTATGCGGAAAATGCGCATGTTTTTCTCGACCGGCATCAGACGGAGCCGGTGAAGGAAAACCTATCGGCGATCGCAGCATTGACGGAACGTATCGGTACGATCACCGAAGAACTGAAGGCCTTCGCCCGCAAGGGAAGGACCGCCCCGGAGCCGGTCGACCTTAGGAGCGTGATCGAAGGAGCCGTCGTCCTGCTCAGGAGCCGCTTTGCCGGCCGCCTGGATGCGCTCAAGATCGAGTTGCCGCCAACGGGGCTTGGTGTTGTCGGCACGCGCATCCGGCTGGAGCAGGTGTTGATCAACCTCTTTCAGAATGCTCTGGAGGCCCTGGAAGGCCGCAACCAGCCCAAGGTTGAGGTGTCGGTACATGAAACTTCGGGTGAGGTCGAGATCGTGGTTTCGGACAACGGGCCTGGCATTCCAGCGGCGATCCTCGATTCACTGTTTACACCCTTCAATACGTCCAAGGAAAAGGGCCTCGGTCTTGGTCTCGTCATTTCAAAGGATATCGTCGTCGATTATGGCGGTCGGATCGATGTCGAGAGCAATGACAGCGGCACCCGCTTCACCGTCCATTTGCGCAAGGCCACACCATGAGTGAGAGTTCTCCCGTTTTCCTCATCGACGACGACAAGGATCTGTTGAGGGCGACGAAACAGACGCTGGAACTGGCCGGTTTTGCCGTATCCGCCTTCTCTGCCGCAAGTGAAGCACTTCATGGTCTCAATGCCGATTTTGCCGGTGTCGTCGTCTCCGATATCCGCATGCCGCAGATGGATGGGCAGCAGCTCTTCGCCCGCATCAAGGCGCTCGACGCCGATCTGCCGGTCATTCTGGTCACAGGTCATGGCGATATTCCGATGGCGGTGCAGGCGATCCAGGATGGCGCCTATGATTTCATCGCCAAACCCTTCGCCACGGACCGGCTGGTACAGAGCGTGCGCCGCGCGGCCGAGAAACGACGGCTTGTGCTGGAAAACCGGGCATTGCGACAGGCTGCGGAACAGGCGCAGGGCGATCTGCCGCTGATTGGACAGACCCCCGCCATCGAGCGCCTGCGCCATACGCTGCGGCAGATCGCCGATACGGATGTCGACGTGCTGGTGACGGGTGAAACAGGCAGCGGCAAGGAAGTGGTCGCAAGCCTGCTGCATCGCTGGAGCCGCCGCGCCAAGGGCAATTTCGTCGCGCTGAATTGTGGCGCCCTGCCCGAAACCGTGATCGAGAGCGAATTGTTCGGCCATGAGCCGGGTGCTTTCACCGGCGCCCAGAAGAAGCGCGTTGGACGCATCGAACATTCAAGCGCCGGCACCCTGTTTCTCGACGAGATCGAAAGCATGCCGCCGGCGATCCAGGTACAGATGCTGCGCGTGCTGGAAATGCGCGAGGTGACGCCGCTTGGCACCAATGAGGTCCGCCCCGTCGATCTTCGCGTCGTCGCGGCGGCGAAGGTCGATCTCGGCGATCCTCGGCAGCGCGGCGATTTTCGCGAAGATCTCTATTATCGCCTCAACGTGGTCACGCTTTCCATTCCGCCATTGCGTGAGCGGCGCGATGATATTCCCCTGCTCTTCGGCCATTTCGCCGACCGCGCCGCCGGCCGCTTCAAGCGTGAGGTGCCGGCCATATCCACGACGGTGCGCCGCCATCTGCAACAGCACGACTGGCCAGGCAACGTTCGCGAACTCTCGCATTTTGCCGAGCGCTTCGTGCTCGGTCTCGAATCGGCAGCAGCGGCAAAATCCGACGAAGTAGCGACGGCGGACGAAGGCTTGACGCTACCCATCCGGGTCGAGCGTTACGAGGCCGAACTCATCCGCGAAACCCTGTCGCAGAACAATGGCGACGTGCGCCGCACGATCGAAGCACTCGGCATTCCCAGGAAGACCTTCTACGACAAGCTCCAGCGGCACGGCATCGTCAGAGGCGATTTCGCCGGCTTTGACGGGGATGAACGCCGAGGCTCATGATCCGCTGCCGATGAGCGGACCATGCCAGCCGAGGCGGGTTTGCGCGTCGCGCTTCAGGCGCTGCGGCGTATCTCCTTGGCATTGGAGCCGTCTCTTTGCCGCGCCGCCACCTCGGCGGTGCGATCCAGAACCAGCATCGCTTGCGCGATCACCGCCGCCAGCGCTTCACCGCTCTTGGAAGCCGCCACGACCAGCGGTGCGCTCAGGCAAATTCTAAGGGCGCTGGCGGGCACCTCGCCAAAATCGGCGCAGCGAACGGGCTGCCCGAGACGCACCGACGCAACCCCATCGCCCTCGACAGCCAGATCTTTATAGATCGCTGCCATTTCCGCCGCCGTCAGCATCGCGCCATCCGTACAATTTCGCAGGTAGAACGAAAATACGGAGGGGATTTCATCCCAGCGAAGGGCCGATGATGCGCCCCATAGTTCACGCCGGTCCAACGTCCGGCTCTGCAAGGGTTCGAAGGCCGGATCGTTCGCAAGACGATCAGAGACTGCCTCCGCAAAAGCCGACAAGACCTCGATCACGCGATCTTCGGCTATGCCGACGAAGCGTTCGAGCTCGAAGATGGCTGCTTTCCAACGCAGCAGCAGGCCAAGATTGGCGCGTTCCGGCAAAATATCGCAAGCGACCCAGCCTTCGGGCCATTCTGCCTTCCCGCAATAATCCGCCAAGGCGGCAGGCAGAATGCGCGACTTGAAGCGTTCCGACATTTGCGGCGGGCAGAGAAGCGCACCGCTGAAAATCGGCCCGGCAAGGAATTTCGAACCCGTGAGCGCCACCATGAAACCGTGTGCGAGATAGGCACGGATCGTTGCCGCCGACAGACGAAACTGGCAGGCATCGATCATGATATCCAGCATCGTGCCGAATCGCTCCCTGAGACGCATGACAGTCTCAAGGCTGGGCGCCAGAAGGCTGGTCTTCGATACATCCGTTACCACGAGCAGGCATCTGAGGCCGGCTGCGCGGGCGAGCTCGATAAGGCCGCGCAACTCTTCTTCCACGTCGCTGTCGGCGCGAAGAGAGCCATCCTTGTTGCGCACGGCAACGGTGGCGTTACGCGTGGCATCTCCTGGCCGCAATTCCTCGCCCTTGGCGACGGTCTGTGCGCTGCTAACACGGCTCATGAAATGCCGCCCGGCCGACGCAGTCATCACGCCGCTGCCCGTCTCGTTCCCCATCAGCGTGATGGTCATCAGGGCACGCTCGTCCTCGCCCGCCAGCAGCGCGGCCGAAAAAAGATGGATGTCCGTGCCTGATGTGGCCAGGATCGCGTCGATCCGGGGCTCTGACGTCCGGCTCAGGCCAAGCAGACGCAACAGATCCTCGCGCACGCGCCCGATTTCGCGATTGTAGATAGCAGCCGGCGAGCCTGCTTCCATCTCTGGCGCCAGATCCACGTAATAGGATTCGACGGCGGCGAAAGCGGCGGCGGAGATGGTGGATGCCGTCGACGAGCCAAAAGCGAGATCTTCGGGCCGCGGCGCAGGGCCATAGCCATACATGTTGAGCCCGCTGACCGGATCGCAATCCAGCCGTTCATCGCCGCCCGATACCAGATGTTTCAGGAGCGCTTCCCTGACCTCGCCTCGTTGCTGCGACAACGCACCCGCGGTCACATTCTCATCCAGAGTACGGTCGTCAGCAATTTGCTGCATGGAGAAGCATTCCTCTTTCGCCAAAATCGAAACGCTTCGCAGGATCGCGCCGCGTTCTATGCCGAGCGGGGGACCCTCGGCAGTCGAACATTACGCTTCGCAAGGTGGAGCGAAGCTGACTTGCCAAGACCAGCAATGCCCGGTGGCAGGCACAATAAAAAACTCGCGGTCCTGAGGGCCGCGAGCTCATCACTGCAAAAGGGAATTGTTGGATTAGCCGGCAGCTTCCAGTTTATCCTGTGTCTTCGTATCGAAATCGCTCGCGTCATGGCGCTCACGCAGTTGCTCGGACGGATTGCCCGACATGCGGTTGACCATACGACCGCGCTTAACTGCTGGACGTGCGTAAACCTGCTCGGCCCAGCGCTGCACATTCTTGTAATCCTGCACCTGCAGGAATTCAGCCGCGCCGTACTGCCAGCCCTTGGCCAAACCGCCGTACCACGGCCAGATGGCGATATCGGCGATCGTGTAGTCGCTACCGGCGATATATTCGCTTTCAGCCAGACGGCGGTCGAGCACGTCGAGTTGGCGCTTCACCTCCATGGCGAAACGGTCGATCGCATATTCGATCTTCGTCGGCGCATAGGCGTAGAAATGACCGAAACCGCCGCCGAGATAGGGTGCGCTGCCCATCTGCCAGAACAGCCAGGAGATGCATTCGGCACGAGCCGGCTGCTCGGTCGGCAGAAAGGCGCCGAACTTTTCGGCGAGATACATCAAAATTGAGGCCGATTCGAAGACGCGGACCGGCTTCGGGCCGCTGCGATCGAGCAAGGCCGGGATCTTCGAATTCGGGTTGACGTCAACGAAACCACTGCCGAACTGATCGCCTTCGCCGATCTTGATCAGCCAGGCATCATATTCAGCGCCGCTATGGCCGAGCGCCAGCAGCTCTTCGAGCATGATGGTCACTTTCACGCCATTCGGCGTTCCCAGCGAATAAAGCTGGAGGGGATGACGACCGACGGGCAACTCCTTGTCGTGGGTCGGCCCGGCAATCGGACGGTTGATATTGGCGAACTGGCCGCCATTGGCCTTGTTCCAGGTCCAGATTTTCGGCGGCGTGTATTCGGCAGAACCGGTCATGGGCATCCTCCTTTTTCGGGAATCAAATTGGGGGCGATCTTCGATGTAGCGCGCTACATAGGTCGCACATAGTGGCGAGCATTCATTTTTGCGAGAGGAGATTGCGCACTCTTTAATGTGCCGGCGCCCGTTTTGTGCCCATGCAGTTTGCCCCGGGCTGCCGTCACTACGCCAAATTAGGCATCCGGAATCGCGTGAAGGTTCGATGAAACGAAAAAGCCTGCCGCGGGAGGAGGTGCGGCAGGCTTTCTACAAGAACCGAACAGCGGATGGGAGGAGGAGTTCCGCTGTTCCTGCAGCCGTCCCTGGGAGGAGGATAAGGACGTCTGCCAAGCGAAGGGATGCGGGAGGAGATGCATCGCTTCGGTGAGTGGGAAGATACCAGTCTTTTGCTCAGTTCATAGGCATTTCTTTGCAAGGCAGTTATGCGCCATGCGAAAAGCAGAGAGCTGAACTGATGCAATCTTCAGCGAGCGCGGCAAAAATGAACGGCAATATCCACAAAGCAAAAGCGCCTGCTCGGAGGAACAGGCGCTGGCATAATGCAGCTTTATAAGGAGCCGTTGCGGCCGTTAGCGAGCGATCGCTGCGCGGGCAACGTTGCGGATTTCGCCGCGATCGATACCCAGGTCGTGCAGTTCGCGCGTGGACATACGGCCCAGTTCGGCGACCGTCTGACGATACTTGCGCCAGTTGTTGAAAGAGCGTGCTACGTTCATGATGATCCCCTTTCCTTGGGCTTTCGAAGCTGAGCGGCCGTGCTTGGCGCTCCCGTCGCTTCGATGAGAGACATATAGTCGAAGCCCGCAGCTTTTTGCAGAGCTAAGGGATCACTCCACCCATGCACTCATTGCATAGGTCGCCGAAAGAGCGGGCGATCTCCGGTGTCAGAATGGCTTTTATGATTTGATGATGACAGCGCCGCCTTTGTCTGCGAAAAGAAGAGAGATGAGAGACAGGGGCGTCCGCCATCCGGCGGGCTGAGAAGCACCCTTCGAACCTGAACCAGATCATGCTGGCGGAGGGAGTCGCTCGGGACCTCGTAAAGCGCCAGCACGTCGTCCCTACGCGTCTCGCCCGCCCGAAAGGGGCGATATGCAAGACCAAACAACTGCAGGCAATCTGCTTTACACCATGCGGGCCAAACCTCCGCTGGTACAATGCATCACCAATTTCGTCGCCATGAATATCGCGGCCAATGTGATGCTTGCCGCCGGGGCATCGCCGGCAATGGTGCATGCCGAAGAGGAAGCCGGCGAGTTTGCCGCTATCTCCGGCGCGCTGACAATCAATATCGGCACGCTCTCGTCCGGCTGGCTTGCGGGCATGCTGGCGGCTGCGAGGTCGGCAAACAATGCCGGCAAGCCCTGGGTCCTCGATCCCGTCGCCCATTATGCGACTGCGTTTCGTCGCGATGCCATCGCGCGCTTGCTGGAGCTAAAGCCGACTATCATTCGCGGCAACGCATCCGAGATCATCGCGCTCGCCGGCGGCACGAGCCGCGGCCAGGGCGTCGATAGCAGGGATACCGTCGAGCAAGCCGAAGATTCCGCCCGACAGCTTGCTGAAAGGCACGGCTGCATAGTCGCGGTCACCGGCGTTACGGATTTTGTGACGGATGGGCAGAAGGCGAAGCGCATCGCCGGCGGCTCGCCATTGATGCCGCAAGTGACCGCACTCGGATGCTCGCTGACCTGCCTCGTCGGTGCGTTTGCGGCAGCAACTCCAGATGATCCGCTCGATGCGACCATAGCGGCGCTTACCGTCTTTGCCGTCGCTGGCACACAGGCGGGAGCGACGGCGAATGGCCCCGGCTCCTTCTCCTGGCACTTCCTCGATGCCCTCGCCGGCCTTACCCCGGAAGTGCTGGATCGCGACGCAAGGATATCGGCAGCATGAAAGACGTCGATCTCTCGCTCTATCTCGTCCTCGATCCCGTGCTGTGCCGCGACCTCGGCATGGTGGAGACGACGCGGGCGGCGGTGGCCGGTGGCGCCACCATCATCCAGCTTCGCGACAAGGAGGCTTCGACCGCAGCCATGATCGAGACGGGCCGCGCCCTCAAGCAAATCCTGCACGGAACGAATGTCCGGCTGATCGTCAACGACAATGTCGAGGCCGCTATCGCCATCAACGCCGATGGCCTCCATATCGGTCAGGAGGATATGAATGCTGCCAATGCGCGCCGAATGATCGGGCCGGACATGATCCTCGGCCTCTCGGTGGAAACGGAAGCCCTCGCCTCCTCCATAGATGCCGGTATCGTCGATTACGCCGGCATCGGTCCGGTCTTTGCTACGCCCACCAAGCCCGACCACAAGCAGCCGATCGGCTTCGACGGGCTTGCCCGCATCGTCAGGCTTTGCCCGATTCCATCAGTCGCGATCGGCGGCCTCAAGGCAGAACATGCCGCGAGCGTTTACTCGGCCGGCGCCGATGGTCTCGCGGTCGTCTCGGCCATTTGCGGCCAACCGGACCCGCAAGCCGCGACAGCCCTCATCGCGAAAGCCATCAAGGAGGCTCGCCTATGATCCGTAATGTCTTATCCATCGCTGGCTCAGATCCCTCCGGCGGTGCTGGCATCCAGGCCGACCTGAAGGCTTTCTCCGCCCGCGGCGTCTATGGAATGGCAGCTCTGACCGCATTGACCGCGCAAAACACGCAGGGCGTCTCCGGCGTCCATCCCGTGCCTACACATTTCGTGGCGGACCAGATCAATGCGATCTTTGCCGACGTCCGGGTGGATGCCGTCAAGATCGGCATGATCGCCAATGCCGCCATCGCCAATGCCGTCGCAGACATTCTGGTGCGACATCGTGATGTGCCCATCATCCTCGACCCGGTGATGATCGCCAAGGGTGGCGCCGCCCTGCTGGCTGCCGATGCCGTTGACGTGCTGACCACGCGGCTGCTGCCGCTGGCGACGGTCATTACACCGAACCTGCCCGAAGCGGCTGCGCTGTTGCATGACGTGGAGGCGAAAAGCCGCGGAGACATGGCACGTCAAGCACTTGCGCTGGCTGCGCTCGGGCCTTCGGCTGTCCTCGTCAAGGGCGGCCATCTCGATGGTGACGAAAGCCCGGATGTGCTGGCAGGCGCCGGCCGCGTGACCTGGTTCGAAGCCGAGCGGCTGCCGACCAAGAATACGCATGGGACAGGTTGCACGCTCTCCAGCGCCATCGCTGCGGAGATCGCCAAGGGCCTGCCGCTTCCCGAAGCTATCGCGGTCGGCAAAAACTATCTTGCTGCCGCGGTTGCTGCCGCAGGCCAGCTTTCCGTTGGGAGCGGCCACGGACCAGTGCAGCATTTCCATGCACTCTGGCCAAACAAATAAGGAGTAGAGAAATGAGTCTTTCACTCAAGGACCAAGTCGTCATCGTTTCCGGCGCCGGGCGTGGTCTCGGCGCCGCCATAGCGAAGGCCTTTGCCCGGGAAGGCGCGAGAGTGGCGATCAATTATCGCGCAAGCCGCGAGAGCGCAGAAGCGCTTGCAGCGGAGCTCGGCGATCATGCAAAAGCTTTTCAAGCCGATATTCGCGACGTGGAAGCCACCAAGCGGCTTGTTTCCGACGTTGCCAAGCATTTCGGAACGCCGACGACCATCGTGCACAATGCGCTGGCCGATTTCAGCTTCAACGGTGATGCGCGCTCGAAACTGGATGCCTTGGGCTGGGCAGAGATGGCTAAGCAGCTGGAAACCGCCCTGCAGGGCGGCTTGAACCTGATACAGGCGGCGCGACCGGCAATGGCTGAGGCAGGCTTCGGCCGGATCGTCACCATCGGCACCAACCTCTTCCAGAATCCGGTGGTGCCCTATCATGATTATACCGCGGCCAAGGCGGCATTGCTGTCGCTGACCCGCACGGCTGCCGCGGAACTCGGCCCGCTAGGAATCACCGTCAACATGGTCTCTGGCGGCCTCTTGCGTACGACGGATGCGAGCAGCGCCACGCCGGAAGCCGTCTTCGATATCATCGCCGCGAATACACCACTGCGCCGTGTCACGTCGCCGGAAGAGGCGGCCGACGCAGTGCTCTTCTTCGCAAGCCCCTGGGCACGCGCCGTGACCGGGCAAAATCTGATCGTCGACGGCGGTCTCGTCTTCGGATAACGGCTCGAGAACGAAAAAAGGCGCTGCCTTGAAAGGCAGCGCCAATTAAGCCTTTGCAGCCGGTTAGAACCGTCCGCTCACGCCCATCCCATGGTCAGCACGCCGAATATGATGACCGCGCCGAGCACGATGCGGTAGATGACGAAAGGCCAGGTCGAAAAGCGCTCCAGGAAGCGCATCAGTCCCCAGATGGTGATGAAGGACGATATGCTGCCAACAATCAGGCCGATGAGCAGGACCGACCAGGCCTCCATCGGGATGTGAGCTTTGTAGAGTGTGAACAGCTCCTTCAAGCCGGCAAGCGCAATGGCCGGCAAGCCCAACAGGAACGAGAACCGTGCCGCCTCCTCGCGCTTCAGGCCAAGGAACAGCGCACCAGTCAGTGTCGAACCGGAACGCGAGACACCGGGAACAAGCGCACCGACTTGTGTGATGCCGACGAAAAGAGCATCGATCAGCGTCATCTGCTCGATATCTTTCCGATGGCGGCTGTAGAGTTCCGCGATCGCCAGCAACAAGCCCATGACCAGGCAGGCGATACCGATCACCCAGAGGCTGCGGAACGACGTGCCGCAGGCATTCAAGGAGGATGACAGGAGCAGGCCGGCGATCACGATCGGTACCGTCGCAATCACGATGGCGATCGCAAGGCGGACGGCGGGCGAACGCCAATCCCTTTGCCTGATCGCATCAAGAGATCCAAAGGTAACATAGCGAACGTCGCTCCAGAAATAGGAGACAATCGCGGCTAGGGCGGCAAGCTGCATCGTAGCCGAGAAGGCAGAACCGGGGTCCTGCCAGCCGAGCAAGGCCGGCACCAGGCGCATATGGGCGGTGGACGAAACCGGCAGCAGCTCGGTCAATCCCTGCACGACGCCTAGAATTGCGATCTTGGCATAGCCCAGGGCGACAAAGCCCGTGTCCACGCCTTGCGTACAAACATCAGCCACGTTTTGATATCCTCAGTTGTTCATGGGGGCTTTGCACCGGAGTGGTGCGACGAACTAGCTGTGAAACTGGTTCCCAATTTGAAATTGGCAACACCTGGCGAAGGCGTCACCGATTTCGCGTCTGGACAAGGCGAGGATATAGCCGCGGAGCCTGAACTCTATCTGAAATTGCCGGCGCGAATTTCGCAGTTTGGCGTATTTCTAGCCTTCATCATCCGGCAGCGCCTGCATGTAGCGGATCATGGTGTAGAAGCCGGCCAGGAGGACCAGGGCGCCTGCCGCATGATGCAGATTGTGCAGCATCGTGTGATGATGCCTGAGCAGAAGGCAGCTCAGATTGTAAACGGTTATGGCGACGGCTGTCATGATGGCGGCCAGGAAAAACGCCGTGTTTCGCTGAAAGAAATGGATCATCACGCACACCTCATTTGTGTGCCAATAGATTCCATAAGGATTGGGGAGGAATTACGACAAAGGCACTGCGCCGCGGCGCCATCTCAGGGCGAGCCCCGACAGGTTCATTTCGTATAGAGCGCACGCGATCTTTCCAGATGCTTGAGCATCGCCTGCTCGGCGCCATCGGCATCGTTTTCAGCCAGGCGCGCAAGAATTTCCTCATGTTCGACCAGCGTGAATTTTTCCTTGCCGGTCCAGATCAGCATATCGGTGTGATAGGCTTTCAGCCATGCGAGCATCGCTTCGCTGACGGCGCCGAAGATCGGATTGCCGGAAATCTGAGCAATGCGCGTGTGGAACTGCATATCGGCAGAAATGAAATCCTCCGCATGGCCAAGGGATGCGCGCTGCCGCTCGATGATCTCGTGAAGATCGGCAACATCCTTCTTGCTCGCGCGCTGAGCCGCCTCTCGCGCCATGCCGCGCTCGAAGAAGATGCGCGCGCTCTTCAGCTGCTCAAGCGAGTCGGAGGATTGCGACAACATGATCTTCGCAGTCAGGTCGACCTGCCGGAAGATCGACTTTGCCGTCAACTGAAGCACCTTGGCACGTTCACCGTGGGAAATGTTGACCAGCCCCATATTGGCAAGCGCCTGCATGGCTTCGCGGATCGCCGGACGCCCGACACCGAAACGCTCCATAAGAACGCGCTCGGACGGCATCTCATCCCCGGGCTTGAGCTCTCCCGACGTAATCAACCGTTCCAGTCGGTCGAATACTTCATCGGATAGCTTTCGACGTACAATTTGTTCGACTGGCTGGCTCATGGAATCCCGCTTTCCCAAAGCTTTTCCTCCCTTATGCATTTTTGACCGCGATGGCGGAAGCCCATACGAAACGCCTTATCGGCAACCGGGCAAAAAAATCGTTGCAGAAGTTGGAATACTCATTATACCAGATCACCAGTTTGCGCCACGCGAAAAATCGTCGGCGAGAGGAGCATTCATCCACTCATGACCATCACCATCACCTACCGTATCGAAACGCCCGGCAGCATCGAGGCGATGGCTCGCAAGATCGCCAGCGATCAGTCGACCGGCACCTTCGTCGCCGTGCCGGGCGAGACGGAAGAGCTCAAGGCGCGTGTGGCGGCGCGGGTCACCGCGATCCGCCCCCTTGCCGACACCGAACGCCCGACCTGGCCGGAAGCGGCGGAGGGCCATGGTCCGATCTATCGCGCCGATGTCGACATTGCCTTTCCACTGGATGCGATCGGTACCGATCTTGCGGCGCTGATGACGATCGCGATCGGCGGCGTCTTCTCGATCAAGGGCATGACCGGCATTCGCATCGTCGACATGAAGCTGCCAACCGCCTTTCGCGACGCGCATCCCGGCCCACAATTCGGCGTTTCCGGCAGCATGCGCCTGACCGGCGTCAGCGGCCGTCCGATCATCGGCACCATCGTCAAGCCCGCGCTCGGCCTTCGACCGAAGGAAACGGCGGCACTCGTCGGTGAATTGATCAGCTCTGGCGTCGATTTCATCAAGGATGACGAGAAGCTGATGAGCCCCGCCTATTCGCCGCTCAAAGAGCGCGTCGAAGCCATCATGCCGCTGATCCTCGATCACGAGCAGAAGACCGGCAAGAAGGTGATGTACGCCTTCGGCATTTCGCATGCCGATCCCGACGAGATGATGCGCAACCACGATCTGGTGCTGAAGGCCGGCGGCAATTGCGCCGTCGTCAACATCAATTCCATCGGCTTCGGCGGCATGAGCTTCCTGCGCAAGCGTTCAGGACTCGTCCTGCATGCGCATCGCAATGGCTGGGATATCCTGACCCGTCATCCCGGCGCCGGCATGGATTTCAAAGTCTACCAACAGTTCTGGCGCCTGCTAGGGGTTGACCAGTTCCAGATCAACGGCATCAGGGTCAAATATTGGGAGCCTGACGACAGCTTCGTCGAATCCTTCAAGGCTATCAGCACGCCGCTCTTCGACCCATCCGACTGTCCGCTTCCCGTTGCCGGTTCCGGCCAATGGGGCGGCCAGGCGCCGGAAACCTATCAGCGCACCGGCCGGACGACGGACCTCCTCTATCTCTGCGGCGGCGGCATCGTCAGCCATCCCTTCGGACCGGCGGCGGGCGTTCGCGCCATCCAGCAGGCCTGGCAGGCGGCGGTTTCGGACATTCCGCTTGAACAATATGCCAAGGACCATCCCGAGCTTGCTGCCTCGATCGCAAAATTCAGTGACGGCAAGGACGCCTGACAGCGATGTCCAATCTTCTTCTCAGCTATTACGGCGATGATTTTACCGGCTCCACCGATGTCATGGAGGCGCTTGCCTCGAACGGCGTGCCGACGGCTCTCTTCCTCGGCATTCCGAGCGAGGTCATGCTCGAACGGTTCAAGCATTGCCGCGCCATCGGCATTGCCGGCACCAGCCGCAGCGAAACGCCGCAATGGATGGACGAGCATCTGACGCCCGTCTTCGAATGGCTGAAGAGCCTCGACGCCACGATGTGCCATTACAAGGTCTGCTCGACCTTCGATTCCAGCGCCAAGATCGGCAACATCGGCAAGGCGATCGAGATCGGCAAGGCTCTCTTTGAGCAATCCGTCGTGCCGGTCGTGGTCGGGGCGCCGCAGCTCAAGCGTTACACTGCCTTTGGCCATCTCTTCGCCGCGTATCAAGGCGAAGTCTTTCGCATCGACAGACACCCAGTCATGAGCCGCCACCCCGTCACACCAATGGATGAGGCCGATCTGGCCGCGCATCTGAGCAGGCAGACGTCCCTCCCCGTCCGCCTCGCCGACCTCGTCATCGTCCGGGCAGCCGATGCCGACGCTCGGATCGATGCGCTGACGGGGGGCAAGGACGGTATCCTGCTGCTTGACGTCGACAGCCCGGAAACTCAGACCGCCGCCGGCCACCAGCTATGGCGTCTTGCAAGCAAGGGCAACGCTTTTGTCGCAGGCTCATCCGGTGTCGAGTATGCCCTTCTCAAGGCGTGGCGCAATGAGAGCCTGATCGGAGAAAGGCCGGAGTTCGCTCTTCCGGGCAAGGTGGATCGCCTGGCGGTCGTTTCCGGCAGCGTGTCGCCGACGACGGAGCGACAAATCCGCCGCGCCACGGCTGAAGGTTTTGACGGCATCGATCTCAATCCCTTGGCGCTTGTCGGAGAAAATGCCGAGCAGGCGCTGGACACAGCGGTCGCTGCGGGTGTGGCCAGCCTCCAGGCCGGACGCAGCGTCATCTTTCACACAGCACTCGGCCCTTCCGCCGACCGCGGCGGCGATATCGACCGCATTCCCGGCGCACGCCATCGCCTCGGCCAAGCCCTCGGTACAATCCTGCGGCGGCTGATCGAACATGAAAAGCTTAGTCGCGCCGTCATTGCCGGCGGCGACACGTCGAGCCACGCTCTGAAGGAACTGCGGGTCGAGGCACTAACGACCCTGTTGCCATTGCCACAGACGCCAGGTTCGCCGCTTTGCACGGCCCACGGCAGCTACGCGCCCACCAATGGCCTGCAGATTGCACTGAAGGGCGGACAGGTCGGCACCGACGGCTACTTCGCCCAGATCCGCGACGGAAGAGGATCATAGCTGCGCCATTCTTCGGCAATCCGTTGGCATACTCATTGACTCATTATACCACTTGCGATACCACACTCTGAAAGTGAACGAGGTACTACCATGACAGCAATTGCTCTTTTCGGCGCCGGCGGCAAAATGGGCTACCGGCTCGCCAAGAACCTGAAAGGCTCGCGCTTCGATGTGCGCCATGTCGAGGTCAGCGACGCCGGCAAGGCTCGCCTGAAGAATGATCTTTCCGTCGATTGCGTACCTGCCGATGCCGCGCTCGATGGCGCAGACGTGGTTATCCTTGCCGTGCCGGACACCGCGATCGGCAAGGTTGCCGCCGGCATCGTCGACAAGCTGAAGCCGGGCACGATGGTCGTCGCTCTCGACGCCGCCGCACCCTTTGCAGGCCATCTGCCGCAGCGCGAAGACCTCACCTATTTCGTCACCCATCCCTGCCATCCGCCAATCTTCAACGACGAGACCGACATGCAGGCCAAGAAGGACCATTTCGGTGGCCTCTTTGCCAAGCAGCATATCGTTTCGGCGCTGATGCAGGGTCCGGAAAGTGCCTATGCTCTCGGCGAGGAAATCGCCAAGGTCATCTGGGCCCCCGTCATGCGCTCGCACCGCGTCACCGTCGAGCAGATGGCGATGCTGGAGCCGGGTCTTTCCGAAACCGTTTGCGCCTCGCTGCTCGTCATCATGCGCCAGGCCATGGATGAATGCGTTACCCGCGGCGTTCCGGCAGAAGCCGCCCGCGACTTCCTGCTCGGCCACATGAACGTGCTCGGCGCCGTCATCTTCAAGGAAGTCGACGGTGTGTTCTCCGATGCCTGCAACAAGGCAATCGAATTCGGCATCCCTGCCCTGATGCGCGACGACTGGAAGAAGGTCTTCGAGCCGCAGGAGATCGCAGAAAGCATCCGTCGCATCACCTGATCGACGTCCCGGGGAGGGCGTCGCCCTCCCCTTGCTGCCCTGCCGGGAACAGGGCTGTTTCATAACTGGGAGGAGACCATGAAACTGACACGCAGACTGACACTTGCAGCCTTCACCGGCGCACTGGCGCTGGGCACGGCAATGCCGGCCTTCGCGGCCGATCTGATCGCCATCATCACACCGGCCTTCGATAATCCATTCTTCAAGGCAGAGGCCGTCGGCGCCGAAGCCAAGGCAAAAGAGCTGGGTTACGAGACGCTTGTCATGACGCATGACGACGATGCCAACAAGCAATCGGAAGTCATCGACACGGCGATTGGACGCGGCGCCAAGGCCATCATCCTCGACAATGCCGGCGCAGATGCGACGGTCGCTGCCTTGAAGAAGGCCAAGGATGCAGGCATCCCCTCCTTCCTCATCGACCGTGAAATCAACGTCACCGGCATCGCCGTCGCCCAGATCGTTTCCAATAATTATCAGGGCGCGCAGCTCGGTGCGCAGGAATTCGTCAAGCTGATGGGCGAGAAAGGCAATTATGCCGAACTCGTCGGCCGGGAAGCCGACACCAATGCCGGCATCCGCTCGCAGGGCTATCACGACGTCATCGACGACTATCCGGACCTGAAGCTGGTCGCCAAGCAGTCGGCAAACTGGAGCCAGACCGAAGCCTACGCCAAGATGGAAACCATCCTTCAGGCAAATCCTGACATCAAGGGCGTAATTTCGGGCAACGACACCATGGCGATGGGCGCGATCGCCGCCCTGCAGGCCGCCGGCCGCAAGGATGTGATCGTCGTCGGCTTCGACGGTTCCAACGATGTGCGCGACTCCATCAAGGCCGGCGGCATCAAGGCGACGGTCATGCAGCCAGCCTATGCCCAGGCGCAGAAGGCGGTCGAACAGGCCGATGCTTACATCAAGAACAAGACGGCGCCGAAGGATGAGAAGCAATTGATGGATTGCGTCCTCATCAATGCCGACAACGCCGACAAACTTGAGACCTTCGCACTGAAGAACTGATGGCGGACCACTAGAGCCGGATGATTTAAGGTCTGTTCGACCTAAAATCTGAATCCGCTCTAGCATCAAAGAAGTAGAGCGTGATGTCGTCCGAAAACCGCCTACACTTTTCGGCATCACGCTCCGAGCTGGAGGGCGCGGAAGAACCGCGCTCTCCCGATGTCTTTCCTGCGAGATCGAGGTGCATTGCATGTTGAGGACCAGAGGCGCGCTCGTGGCCCTTGTTTTGGCCGCGGCATTGCCCGGCTGCAAGATTATCAAGACACCGACGCCCGAGGAAAAGGCGGCGGAGGCGGCAAAGAGCGCCTTCGACCCTGCAACCAAGGTCGACGCGATCTGGCAGTCCCAGGTACTGCCCGCCATTGATAAACGCGCGGGCGATATCAAGACGGTGTTGCAGGCCATAGCCGCAAATCCGGACGAAGCCGGCGCCAAATATGGAAATCCGCGAAAACAGGCCTCATCGCCCTGGACTTATGCCGTCAAGCTGAACGGCAAGATCGTCGCAGCCGACACCGCCTCGCGCGCCGGAACCCTCGATGTCGATGTGGATGGCGACGGCAAGGCGGACGCGAAGGTGCAGATTGGCCCGGCAATCCGTGGCACGGCGCTGCGCGACGCGCTGGACTTCCTGGATTTCAACGAATTCAGGAACCAGATCGAATGGGCTCAGTTCGGCAAGGCCTTCAATGAGAAGGCAAACTCATCCTTTCTGGCCGCCCTGCCCCGGGATGGGCTGACCGGAAAGACGATCACGGTGACCGGCGCGTTTCCGCTGCCCGCATCCGGCCAGCTTCCCCTGATCACCCCTTCGGCCTTGACCCTGGGGCAATGACCATGAGCGAAACGCCAAGCAACGACATCATCCTGCGCCTGGAGGACGTTTCCAAGGTCTATTCCGGCATCGTCGCCGTCAAGCACGCCAACCTGGAGCTGCATCGCGGCGCGGTCAATGTGCTCGTCGGCGAAAACGGCGCCGGCAAGTCTACCCTGATGAAGATCATCGCCGGCGTCGAACGGCCGACCTCGGGCCGCATCCTGCTCGAGGGTGAGGAAGTCTCCTTCAGCAGCCCGGCCGACGCGCAGGCTCGCGGGATCGGCATGATCTTCCAGGAGCTCAATCTCTTCGCCAACATGACGGTGGCCGAGAACATCTTTGCCACGCGCGAAATCACCCGCGGCATCTTCGGTATCGATCACAAGGCGCAAATCGCAAGGGCCAACGAGTTTCTCGACCGGCTCGATGCCGGCATAGGCGCCGAGACCATGGTGGAGGACCTGCCGATCGGGCAGCAGCAGCTTGTCGAGATCGCCAAGGCCATCTCGCTTAATGCCCGTATCCTGATCATGGACGAGCCGACATCGGCGCTATCTGCGGCGGAAGTCGACATTCTGTTCAAGGTCATCGCAGAACTGAAGGCTCAGGGCGTTGCGATCGTCTATATTTCGCACCGGCTGGAAGAGCTGATGCGGATCGGCGATTACATCACCGTGCTGCGCGACGGGCAGATCACCGGCCAGGCCATGGTTCGCGATATCGACACGAAATGGATCGTCCGCTCGATGATCGGATCCGACGCGAAGGACTTCGCCAAGGACGGCGGCCATGCGATCGGCAAGGAAGCTTTCCGTGCCGAGGAGATTAGCCTGCCGCGACGCACGGGCGGCCTTGCCGTCGACCATGTCTCGCTGTCGGTGCGTGCCGGCGAAATCCTCGGCATCTACGGCCTGATGGGTGCCGGACGCAGCGAATTCTTCGAATGCGTGATGGGCCGGCACATGCATTCGACCGGACGGATCTACATCGATGGCGTGGAAGTGCGCGCACGCGATACCACCAGACGGATCCGGCAGGGTCTTGCACTGATCCCGGAGGACCGTCAGCGCGAGGGATTGGTGCAGGTCCTGTCCATCGCCAGCAATTTGACGCTTGCGAGCCTCGGCCGTTTCGCCCGGCTGTTTTTCCATATCGATCCTGGTGCCGAAAAGAACGCCATTCGCGACATGATCCGCGATCTTTCGATCAAGGCGCCCAATCCTGATTTCGAGGTCACCTCCATGTCAGGCGGCAACCAGCAGAAAGTCGTTATCGGCAAGGCTCTGATGACCGACCCGAAGGTGCTTTTGATGGACGAGCCGAGCCGCGGTATCGATGTCGGCGCCAAGGCGGATGTCTTCCGCACCATGCGCAAGCTCGCCGGCAAGGGCCTGGCAATCTTGTTTTCAACCTCCGACCTTGAAGAGGTCATGGCACTTTCAGACCGCATCGCTGTGCTCAGCAACGGCAAACTCGTGGCCGTTCTCGACAGAAGCGAAGCGACGGAAGAAGCCATCATCGCGGCATCCGCCAAGGGACACGGACATACAGGGAAACTCGCGTCATGACCGCAGATACGTCCTCTACCTTTGCGACCAATCGCTCGAACGGTTCCGTTCTCCTGACGCTGATGAAGCTCAGGACCTTCATCGCGCTGTTTGCCGTCGTCATCTTCTTTGCGATCTTCGCACCGAACTTTACTTCGACCGCCAACATCATCCTGATGTCGAAGCATGTCGCGCTTAACGCCTTCCTCGCCATGGGCATGACCTTCGTGATCGTAACCGGCGGCATTGACCTTTCGGTCGGCTCGATCGTCGGCCTGTGCGGCATGGTGGCGGGCGCCCTCATCCTGAACGGCGTTGAACTGCCGATCGGATATACCGTCTACTTCAACATCTACGAGATCATTCTCATCACGCTCGCCGTCGGGCTATCGATCGGGCTCATCAACGGGCTACTCATTACCAAGCTCAACGTTGCGCCCTTCATCGCCACGCTCGGAACGCTCTATATCGCCCGCGGCCTCGCGCTCCTGTCTTCCGACGGCCAGACCTTCCCGAACCTCGTGGGACGGCCGGAATACGATACGACCGGCTTCGACGTCTTCGGTGCCGGCCGCATGCTTGGTCTGCCCGTTTCCATCTGGATCCTGATCGTGCTGGCGCTGCTCGCCGCCTATGTCGCCCGTTCGACGCCGATCGGCCGGCACATCTTCGCCGTCGGCGGCAATGAGCGCGCCGCGCGCATGTCCGGCATCCGTGTCGATGTGGTCAAGATCTTCGTCTACATGTTCTCAGGGCTCTGCGCTGCCATCGTCGGCATCGTCATATCGTCGGAGCTGATGGCGGCGCATCCGGCAACCGGCGAAAGCTTCGAGCTGAACGCTATCGCGGCAGCCGTGCTCGGCGGCACCTCCATGTCGGGCGGCCGCGGCACTATAGGCGGCACGATCATCGGCGCCTTCGTCATCGGCATCCTTTCGGACGGCCTTGTGATGATGGGCGTCTCATCCTTCTGGCAGATGGTGATCAAGGGATGTGTCATCATCATCGCTGTCGTTGTGGATCAGGCGCAACGGCGCCTCCAGCAGCGCGTAACTCTCATGCAAATGGCAAAGGCAGGCTGAAATGGCAGAACTCAAGGGCGCATTGATCGGTTGCGGCTTCTTCGCAATCAATCAGATGCACGCGTGGCAGGACGTCGAAGGCGCTCGTATCGTTGCGATCTGCGACCGCGATCCGGAGCGGCTGAAGCTCGTCGGCGATCAGTTCGGCATTGAGCGTCGCTATGCAGATGCCGCCGCGATGTTTGCAGACGGCGGCTTTGACTTCGTCGATATCGCAACGACGGTCGCAAGCCATCGCGCCCTGGTGGAGATGGCTGCATCCCACAGGATCCCGGCGATCTGCCAGAAGCCGTTCGCGAAAACATTGAGCGACGCCAAGGCAATGGTTGCAGCCTGTGCTACGGCCGGCGTGCCGCTGATGGTGCATGAGAACTTCCGCTGGCAGACACCCATTCAGGCCGTCAAGACTGTTCTGCAGTCGGGCGCGATCGGTGAGCCCTTCTGGGGACGTTTCTCCTTCCGCTCCGGCTACGATGTGTTTTCCGGCCAGCCTTACCTGGCCGAAGGCGAACGGTTCATCATCGAGGATCTCGGCATTCATACGCTCGACATCGCCCGCTTCATCCTCGGTGATGTCGCTTCGCTGACGGCCCGCACCAAGCGGGTCAATCCGAAGATCAAGGGCGAGGATGTCGCCACCATCCTGCTCGACCATGAGAGCGGCGCGACGTCGATTGTCGACGTCAGCTACGCCTCCAAGCTTGCGACGGAGCCTTTCCCCGAGACTCTGATAGAACTCGACGGCACGAAGGGTAGTATTCGGCTGTCGCAGGGATATCGCCTTGAGGTCAGCGGTTCCGATGGCGTGACCGTATCCGATGCTTCACCTCGGCTTCTATCCTGGGCCTCGCGTCCCTGGCACAATATTCAGGAGAGCGTCCTGGCGATCCAGCAGCATTGGGCCGACCGCCTTGCCAATGGCGGCGAAACCTCCACGTCAGGCGCTGACAATCTCAAGACGCTGGCGCTTGTCGAGGCGGCCTATGAGAGTGCGGCAAGCTGGCGCCCGGTTGACATCGGAGCCATGTTGCGATGACGACCGAGAGCGACCCATTCGAGCTCTATGGCACACATGAGAGAGAAATGCCGCCTGTGCGGTTGACCGCTGGCAGGCTTACCGCCGACTTCAAGGACGGCAATCTGCGTTCGATTTGCTATGACGGCACCGAAGTCTTACGGGCAGTTTCCTATCTGGTTCGCGATCGCGATTGGGGCACCTATGCGCCCGTCATCGAGGATTTGCAGATCGATCAACGCGACAATGCCTTCTTCGTCAGCTACCTCGCACGCTGTTCAGGTCCTGAAAATACGGAACTTGCAATCGATGTACAGATCAGTGCGAAAGCGGGCGAAACACTGACTTTCGAAGCTGAAGCGCTTTCGGCTGCCGGCTTCGAAACCAACCGCTGCGGCTTCTGCATCCTGCATCCGATCGTCGGTGTTGCCGGCATGCCGGTATCCGTCGAGCATGTCGATGGCAGCTACGAGAGCACGCATTTTCCCGACTTGATCGAACCATGGCAGCCCTTCAAGGACATGCGGGCGATTACGCATAGCGTAACGTCGAACGTCACGGCCGAGTGCCGGATGGAAGGCGACACGTTCGAAATGGAAGACCAGCGCAACTGGTCGGATGCCTCCTATAAGACCTATGTTCGCCCGCTTGCCCTGCCCTGGCCCTATCGTATTCCCGCCGGGGAGCCCATGCCCCAGCGGATCGTTCTTTCAATAGGCGATATGCGGCGTGCCGCAGCCGTGCCGGCAATGGTCGCGGATCGGCGCCCGATTAAGTTGAACCTGGGAGAAGCTTCCGGCACCATGCCTGCGATCGGGCTCGTCATTACGCCCGAAGAAGCCGAAGCAACGCTCGCTGCTTGCAGTCGACTGCGCGAAATCGCGCCGCAGGAATTGCTCTTCCACTTCGACCCTGATGCCGGTCACGGGGCTGATGCCTTCAAATCCTTTGCGCCCATCGCAGCACTTCATGCCGGGCGATCGACTCTGGAAATCGCATTGCCCTGCCGCCTTGCTCCGCTTGCCGAAGCGCAGCAGATCGCGACCCTGATGCGAGATGCCGGTTTCAAGCCCGACGCCATCGTCATATCGCCTTCCGTCGATCGACAATCGACGCCGCCAGGCAGTAAATGGCCCGAATGCCCGCCTCTCGAAGAGGTTTATGCCGCAGCTCACGCCGCCTTCCCCGGCATCCGTCTTGGCGGCGGGATGCTCAGCTATTTTACTGAACTCAATCGCAAACGGGTGCCAGCCGAAACGCTCGGCTTCATCACCCATTGCACCAATCCGATCGTACATGCGGCGGACGATCTCAGCGTCATGCAGACGCTGGAAGCACTGCCCTTCATCACGCGCTCGGTGCGCGCCATCTACGGTGACAAGCCTTATCGTATCGGCCCCTCGACCATACCGATGCGACAGAACCCCTATGGCAGCCGGACCATGGACAATCCCCATAGCGCACGCATCGCCATGGCCAACACCGATCCGCGGCACAATGCCCGCTTCGGCGAGGCCTTTGCGCTCGGCTATGCCGCCCGCATCCTCGATGCCGGATTGGAGTGTCTGACGCTTTCGGCGCTGACCGGGCCTTTCGGCCTGATCGCCGGAGAAGAGGAGCCATCGGCCACGGGAACCACACGACCGCTTTTTAATGTCGTCTCCACCTTGTCTCGCCTCGCTGGCAGCCCGTGGCAGGAGTGTCTGTCGTCCGATCAGACCGCCGTGCTCGCCTTTATCACGGCGCAGCCTGGAACGGCTCGACAGCTCCATTTGGTCAACATCACACCCGCCTCGCAACAGATCCAGCTGGGAAGGTTCCGCCTGCTGGAGCAGCCCGGAAATACGAGGCTCACGCTTGATGCCTATAGCACTGCTTCCGCGGCTTTGATGGATTGACCTTCATTCGCAGACGCGCAAGTTAGTCCCAACAATCGCAATGATTTGGGAGTATCGGCGTGAAGACGAAAAAATTGATCAACGAAGGTGCCGCCGCCGTCGATGAGATGCTGGCCGGCATTTTGGCGGCTCATCCGCGCCACCTGCGCGCTGTCGAAGGATCGCCGCGTTCGATCGTCGCAAACGATGGTCCACGGACCGGCAAGGTCGGCCTGGTCATCGGCGGTGGGTCCGGGCATGAGCCGACATTTCTCGGCTTTGTCGGCAAGGGGCTGGCCGATGCTGCCGCTATCGGCAATGTCTTCGCCTCGCCGCCACCCGACCCGATCATCGAATGCGCCAAGGCCGTCGATGGCGGCGCCGGCGTGCTGTTCATGTACGGCAACTATGCCGGCGACGTCATGAATTTCGACATGGCGGCGGAAATGCTCGCCATGGACGAGATCGAGGTGCGTACCGTGCTGACGACGGATGACATCGCTTCTGCGCCGGTCGATCAGAAGGAGCGCCGTCGCGGGGTTGCCGGCAATGTCTTCATCTTCAAGGCCGCAGGTGCCGCCTGCGATCTCATGTACGGTTTCGACGATGTCGAACGGGTGGCGCGCTTCGCCAATGAACGCACCTATACGATGGGCGTCGCGCTCTCGCCCTGCTCGCTGCCGCAGACCCGCAAGCCGAATTTCGAGATCGGCACCGACGAGATGGAAATCGGCATGGGCATCCATGGCGAGCCCGGCGTCGCGCGCGGGCCGATGCGGTCGGCTGACGAAGTGACGAACGAACTCGTCGGCAAGATCCTCGACGAAATGAAGCCGGCGCGCGGCGACCGGGTTGCCGTGCTCGTCAATTCGCTGGGCTCGACGCCGCTCATGGAACTCTACATCATGATGCGCAAGCTCAAGACCATGCTCGACGATGCCGGCCTCGTCATTCACCTGTCGCTGGTCGGCAATTACTGCACGTCGTTGGAAATGGCCGGTGCATCGATCACGCTCATGCATCTTAACGACGAGCTGCAGCAGCTGATCGACCACCCCTGCGATTGTGCCATGTTCCGATCCGGCGAGGCGCTGTCATGACCATGATCGGAACGGAAGAGCTGAAGTCGCTTTTCGTGCGAATTGCTGAGGCTATGGCACGCGAAAAGGATCGTCTCTGCGAGCTGGATGGCGTGATCGGCGATGCCGATCATGGCATCGCCATGGAACTCGGCTTTGCCGCCGTCGCCAAGGCGGTTTCGGAGCTGGATTCGTCGACATGCGACCCGACACTGGTCTTCAACACGGCCGCGAAATCCTTCCTCAATGCCGTAGGCGCCTCATCCGGACCGCTTTATGCGACGGCGCTTATGCGCGCGGGCGCCGTCGCCAAGGGGAAGGTTTCGTTGAGCGAGGACGATGTGGTCGAGGTATTTTCGGCCTTTGCCAAAGGCATTCAGGATCGAGGCAAGGCAGAGGTCGGCGAAAAGACCATGGTCGATGCCTGGGCGCCCGCCGCTGCAGCCTGCCGTACCGCCCGAGATCAAGGCTTGTCGCTTGCTGAATGTCTAGCCGCTAGTCTTAAGGCCGGCGAGGCAGGAGCAGAAGCAACGAAAGATATGATTGCAGCAAAAGGCCGGTCATCGCGCCTCGGCGATCGAGCCTTGGGACACATGGACCCCGGCGCGGCGTCGGCCGTCATCATCATGGCCTGCTTTCACGATCACTTCATGTGATACTGCTGATAAGCTCATCATACCAGTTGACATGTTGACAACGATTTGTCAAAACCGCCCTCAGCTTTGCTCAGAGGAGGACGGGAGATGGCTGGCAACTTCAAATATGCGCGTTGGTTCGGCGCTGCTGCAATGGCGGCGGCTGCTTTTTCGGCGACCAGCGTCGCCGCAGAAGACCTGACGCTGTGGACGCTGAACTTCGACAATGGCGCAGCAAACGGCGCGCTGAAGAAGGTGGCGAAAGACTTCGAGGCCGCTAATCCCGGCACCCATGTCGAAATCGTCCAGCGCGGCGTTGACGAACACAAGACCGCCCTTCGCGTGGCGGCAGGCTCCAGCAAGGGACCGGATATCTATTTCAGCTGGGCCGGCCTTGGCCTCGGCGGCGAATATGTGAAGGCAGGCTTGTCGCTGCCCCTCGACAAATACTATACCCAGTATAAGTGGAACGACGAACTGCTTCCCTCTGCTGCCGCTTTTGCCGATCTCTATCCGGGCGGCAAGCACGGTGTTCCCTTCACCTTCAAGGGCGAAGCGATCTACTACAACAAGAAGCTCTTCCAGAAGGCCGGCATCACCGGTGAGCCGAAGACCTACGAGGAGCTGCTGACGGCAGCCGACAAACTCAAGGCAGCCGGAATTCCCGCCTTCACCTTTGGCGGCTCGGTCAACTGGCACGTCATGCGCCTGATGGACGTGCTGCTCGAAACCAAATGTGGCGCCGACAAGCATGACGCGCTGATGGCGATGAAGGCCGACTGGACGAAGGAGCCCTGCGCCACCGATGCCTTCACAGAATTTGCCAAGTGGACGAAGGACTACACGCTGAAGCCCTTCATGGGCATCAGCAACCAGCAGTCCTATACGCTGTTCGTCGCCGGCCGCGCCGCGATGATGCTCGAAGGCGACTGGCTGGTCAGCCAGCTGAGCGGTAGCAAGGTCAACCTCGACGATTACGGCGTCGTGCCGTTCCCGACGAACACGAACCGCCTCTACGGTTTCGCCGAGTACAATTACGTCAGCACCAAGAGCAAGAATCCCGATCTCGCCGCAAAATTCCTCGACTATTTCCTGTCGACCAAGGTGCAGCAGGATCTCGTCGGGCAGATCAGCTCGATCTCGGTCAACAAGAATGTTCAGTACACCGACCAGAAGCCGCTCGAGGCGAAATGGCTTGAGATCTTCAAGACCTATAGCAAGGTCTACATGAATGGCGACCAGGCATTTCCGCTTGACGTCACAACCGAATACTTCCGCGTAATCAACGATGTCGCCTCCGGCAACATCCAGCCGGCAGATGCTGCCAAGCAGCTGCAGACCTTCATCGCCGGTCGCACCTGATCGATCGAGGGAGGTCGCCGCTCCGATTGTCAATCGCGGCGGACGGCCTCCCTCACCCTTATGCCCACGCGTCAGCTGCCGCCGGGAGCAATCAGAATGTCATTCCGCAATCGAACACATGATCCCCGCGTACAGGCAGCGATCCTGCTTGCGCCGGCCATGCTGATCTACGCGATTTTCGCGCTTTATCCGATGCTGAACGTGGTGGTGCTGAGCTTCCAGAAATGGAACGGCCTCGATCCGCAGCGCCCGTTCGTCGGACTGGCAAACTATCAATATATCTTCACGCAGGACCCGGTCTTCTGGGTTGCTTTCCGCAACACCGTGATCTGGACGATCATGTGCGTGATCTTTCCGCCCATGGTCGGCCTGTTGCTGGCATTGAGCCTCAATCAGAAGCTCTTTGCCCGCAATACCTTCCGTGCCATCTTCTATCTGCCTGTTATCATCGCCCCGATCGCGGTCGCGACGATGTGGAAGTGGATGTACGATCCCTTCTTCGGTCTCTTCACCGAAATCCTGACCTCGATGGGTCTGCAGGGCTGGATTCAGGACTGGCTCGGCGACAAGGATATCGCGCTTTATTCCGTCTTCGTTGCCTATCTCTGGCAATCCGTCGGCTTTTCCATGGTCCTGTTTCTCGCGGGCCTGCAGAATGTCTCGCAGACGCTGGTGGAAGCAGCCCGCATCGACGGCGCCGGACGCTGGAACATCTTCCGCTACGTCACTTTGCCGGCGCTGCGCACGACACTGACCATCGTGCTGGTCCTCTCGGTCATCTCGTCGCTCAAGGCCTTCGATATCGTCTACGGCCTGACAGGCGGCGGGCCGGCGCAATCCACGCAGATGCTGGCGCTCTGGGCCTTCACGCAGGCCATGCAGATCTTCGATTTCGGCCGCGGCGCTGCGATCTCGGTCGTCCTGCTGCTCATCACCATCGTCGTCGTCATTCCCTACCTGCGCTGGACGCAGAAGCATGAGGAGGCCGAGCAATGACGGCAGCATCGGCAACATCCATGTCTGATGGCTTCGAGACCATCACGCCTGCAAAGCGCAAGCGCGACCCTGTCCTGATCGGCTTGTGGATCGCGCTCCTCGTCGTCGCGGCGATCTGGCTCGCACCTTTCGTCTTCATCGTCTTCACCTCGCTGAAGACGCAAGCCGATGTGACCTCGACGGGCGCCTTCATGCCCCCGCTCGATCCGGCCTTCGAGAACTATTCAAGCGCCTGGGGCCGCGGCAATTTCGCCAACGCCTTCCTGAACAGCGCCATTATTACCGTGATCAAGGTGCCGCTCGGGCTCATCCTCTCGGCAATGGCGGCCTATGCGCTTGCCAAGATCCGCATGCGGTTCAGCAAGCTGCTGCTGCTTGCCATCGTCTTTGGCACCATGATCCCCTTCCAGGTCATGCTGGCGCCGCTGTTCACTCTGGTCAATTCGCTCGGGCTCATCGACACCTATCCAGGCGTGATCCTGCCCTATATCGCCTTCGGCGTGCCCTATCAGGTCTTCATCCTGCATGGCTTCTTCAAAGGCATCCCGAAGGAACTGTCGGAAGCCGCGTTGATTGACGGCGCGAGCCACTTCACTATCTTCCGCCGGATATTCCTGCCCGTCTGCCTGCCGGTGCTCGCCGCGCTGCTGATCCTGGATTTCGTCTCGACGTGGAATGAATTCGCGATGGCGCTCGTGCTGCTGCAGGATCAGCACATGTGGACGCTGCCGCTTGGCCTCATGTCCTTCCAGGGTCAGTTTTCCAATGATTACGGGCAGTTAAACGCCGCAATCGTCATGACCGTGCTGCCGGCCACCATCGTTTATCTGATCTTCCAGCGCTACTTCGTCTCCGGCCTCACCTCCGGCGCGGTCAAGGGCTGAGCGGTCGCACCATCCATACATCTTCCGAGGAGAACATCATGTCCAACGCGTCCGTCGAAAAATGGGGAGTTTTCGAAGCGGCCTTCAATGGCCCTTCCGGTGGCAATCCCTATCTCGATGTGGCATTCGATGCCGTTTTCAGCCAGAACAGCCGCGAAGTCCGCGTGCCCGGCTTTTACGATGGCGACGGCATCTATCGCGTTCGCTTCATGCCGGACAATGAAGGGGAATGGTCGTTCCGTACGCGCTCAAAGACATCGGAACTGGATGGCAAGACCGGCTCTTTCGTCGCAACCAAGCCGTCCGAAGGCAACCATGGCCCCGTGCACGTCCACAACAAGTTCCATTTCGCCTATGCCGACGGCAAGCCTTTCCTGTCGTTCGGCACGACCTGCTATGCCTGGACGCACCAGCCACTCGACATGCAAGCGCAGACGCTCGAAACGCTGAAGAAGTCGCGCTTCAATAAGATCCGCATGGGCGTGTTCCCCAAGGACTATCCCTATAACGTCAATGAACCTCTTTATGCCTGCTTCGAGAAGGGCGCCGATGGGAAGGAAGACTTCGATCGGCCGAACCCGGTCCTATTCCAGCACTTTGAAAAGCAGGTCGCTGCCCTCTGCGCGCTCGGCATCGAAGCCGACATCATCATGTTCCACCCCTATGATCGCTGGGGCTATGCCGATATGTCGGCCGAACAGGATTTCCGTTACGTCGCCTATCTCGCGGCGCGGCTTGCCGCCTATCGCAACGTCTGGTGGGCGCTTGCCAACGAGTATGACTTCCTTCTCGACACCAAGCCGTTGCAACAGTGGGATCGCTATTTCCACATTCTCGAAGAGAACGATCCCTACGGCCACCTGAAATCCATCCACAACGGCGAGCCGACGATGAACTTCGATCATCGAAAGCCCTGGGTCACCCATACCTGCATCCAGAACTGGGACGTGAAGCGCACGCAGGAATGGCGTGAAGCCTATGGCAAGCCTGTCGTCAACGACGAGCCGGAATATGAAGGCAACATCATCCAGTCCTGGGGCAACCTGACGGCTGAGGAGCTTGTCCATCGCTTCTGGATCACGGTGACGCGTGGCGGCTATGCCGGCCACGGCGAAACCTATTCGCATCCGGAAGATCTGATCTGGTGGGCGAAGGGCGGCGAACTGCGCGGCGAAGCCTGGAAGCGCATCGGCTTCCTGCGCGATCTCCTGGAGCAGGATGTCGTCAACGGCCTGGAACCGATGTCCTCCTACGGCGAGTGGCCATGGACGCGCGTTTCCGGCGCGCGTGACGGTGAGGTCAGCTATATCTATCTCGGCGAACACCAGCCTGTCATCTGGTCCACCGGCCTGCCGAAGGACGGGACGGACTATGACGTCGACATCATCGACACATGGGAGATGACGATCACGCCCGCAAAGAAGGTGGAAGCACCGATCCCGCATCCGACGCGCCACGGCGCGATCGTGCGCGGCGGCAAGGCGGATGCCGCTTTCGGCGTGGAACTGCCGGGCAAGCCATACCAGGCGCTCCGCATCCGCAAGAAGCACTGATCGATCCAGAAGGGAAGAATGTCATGTCCGGATTGACTATCAAGAACGTCAGGAAGTCCTACGGCGCGGTAAACATTATCCATGGCGTCGATGTCGAAATCTCGGACGGCGAATTCGTCATTCTCGTCGGCCCATCGGGCTGCGGCAAGTCTACACTGCTGCGCATGATTGCCGGGCTCGAGGACATCACCGGCGGTGAGATCTCGATCGGCGGCCGGGTCGTCAACGACCTGCCGCCGAAGGATCGCGATATCGCGATGGTCTTCCAGAACTATGCGCTCTATCCGCAGATGACCGTGGCGCAGAACATGGGCTTTGCGCTGCAGCTTGCCGGCGCAAAGCGGGCTGAGATAGACCAGAAGGTCGGTGAAGCCGCCAAGATACTGGGTCTGCAGCCGTTGCTGGAGCGCAAACCCGCCCAGCTTTCCGGTGGCCAGCGCCAGCGCGTCGCCATGGGCCGCGCCATCGTGCGCGACCCCAAGGTCTTCCTCTTCGACGAGCCGCTTTCCAATCTCGATGCCAAGCTGCGCGTGAAGATGCGCGCCGAAATCAAGGCGCTGCATCAGCGCCTGAAGACGACGATCGTCTACGTGACCCACGATCAGATCGAGGCGATGACCATGGCCGACAAGATCGTCGTGCTGCAGGGCGGAAAGGTCGAGCAGGTGGGCTCGCCGCTTGAGCTTTACGATCGTCCGAAAAATGTCTTCGTCGCCGGCTTCCTCGGCTCACCGGCCATGAACTTTCTCGAAGGCAAGATCACGGGCGGGGCTTCTTCAGCACTGGTACTGCCGACCGGTACCCGCATCGAACTGTCGAACGCCCCGGCCCAATCGGATGGCCGGGAGGTCGTTCTGGGCGTGCGTCCGGAGGATATTTCCTTCGCCTCCGAAGGCGGTGTGGCCGCAACCGTCACGGTCGTCGAACCCACTGGCTCGGAAACGCATGTCGCGCTCGATCTGGAAGGCAAGGAATTGACCTGGGTGATGAGAGAGCGGGCAGAACTGACGCCTGGCCAGAAGGTTCAGCTCTCGCTGAAGACCCCGAACCTGCATTTCTTCGACAAGGCCAGTCAGCAGCGGCTGTAGAGGACACCGAAGAGCCGGTTGGCTCGGATCAGCCAGCCGCGCGCTTTTGAGTACCGCTCATGACGGAGAATACCCGCTTGATGAATGCCTCGCCATCGAACTGACGCGCAGCACCCTCGGCCACATGATCCGGGCGATCGAAGATGAACGCTTCAAGATTGACGATCGGCAAGTTCAGCCGCGTGCGCACATCGCCGATCATCGCCGTATGTGTGACGACAAGTTTGCAGCCGTTCGGTTCAAACCATTCCCGAATACCCGTCGCCGGTATGGCAGCCACCGACAATCCCTGCTCCGCCAGAACCGAGCCGATGCGAGACGCAACCTGCTGATTATCGAGACAGATCAGCACATCGGCCTGCGAGGGGGACGGTACATGGTTAGCCTGCATCAAGGGACCTCTCGTTTATACACGAGCGGAATATACCGATTCGGACGTAACGCGGTGTTATGAGTTGTTACATTTTGTTTCAGAACGATGACGGTTCGGCGAGCACGCCAAAGAACGACTTCATAAACAACATTAGATTTTTATCATAAGATATTTATAATATTGATCTTATTATAAAATCTAATAGCTTAACTACATGGAATTGTCTTAGAAAATCTCGGCCCATATGGCGGCGCAGATACGAGCGATGCATAGCGCAACACGGATTTCGGCGCGGATGCTGCCAAAGCCGGGTCCAATCCGCCGAGGCGGGAGCATGATCCCCGCCGTCCACTAGACCGGTGCACGACGGCGGCGGCTATGTCTGAGGTCGATGGCCGTGTGCCAGACGATCGTCGCGAAAATGATCGCGCCACCGATAAAGGTGGCAACCGGCGGCATCTCTGAGAAGAACAGCCAGACCCAGAACGGCGTCAGGACGATCTCCATCGAACTGATGAGGGCCGCATCGGCGGCAGGCATCTTTCTCGACCCGAAAAGGAAAAGAACGAAGGCCAATGCGAAATTCGTAGCGCCGAAAGCCGCCAGCAACAGCCAGTTGTGAATGTCCACCGAGCTCGTCGACGCGAAGGGAACGAAGACGACGAATGTCAAAAGCCCGCTGACGACGCTCGACGGCAGGATCGGGATGCTCGGATCCATGCGGGGTATGACGATGATGAGGGCGAAGGTAACCGTCATGCCGAGCGCCAGCAGATCGCCGACACCCGTACCTCCGCCGATCGAGGAGGCGACGATGACCGCGACGCCGATGAGGCAGATGCCACCGGCGATCAGCGTCCGCTTTGCCACCCGCTCCTTCAGCATGGTCCAGCTGAGGAACGCGGCAATGAATGGCGCGGTCGCATAGATCATGGTCACGTTTGCGACCGTGGTCGTATAAAGCGCGCCGATGAAGCACGCCTGGCTGATGGTCTGGCAGGCCAGCATCGCCAGCCCGGCAGGATGAAAGATCGACGCCCATTGCCGCCGCGAAAACCCGCCTTCGAGGAAAAAGCTGGGGATCAGCAGGAACAGGCCACCGAACAACGATCGCCAGGCGATCGCCGTCCATATGTCCGTGGTCAGCAGGCGTGCGTAGATGCCGCTGCAGCTCCACGCAAGCATTGCTGTCGCCACAAGTATAACGCCCCTCTCATATTCGCTGGCAAAAGCGGAGCGGGCCGGAAACTGGAATGTCATGTATGGACTCGAGGAACGAAGGAACGCCCCTGTGTGCGCCGATATTTGACATCAGGCAAACGAATAGTAGAGATAGTAGCTATCAGAAATATTTGTGGCCTGCCATGCGCGAACCAATCGAAAGCGACCTGCTGCGGACCTTTCTCGTCATCACCGAGACATCCAATTTTTCCACGGCCGCTCAAAGGATCGGCCGCACTCAATCGGCCGTCAGCGCCCAGATCAAGCGGCTCGAGGAGACGATCGGCGAAACGCTGTTCGAAAGAAGCGCTCGCGGGGCCGTTCTTACCCGCGCCGGCACTCAATTGCTTCCCTACGCACAGCGCGTGATCGAGCTTCTGAACGAGGCGGCTGCGAATATCCGCACGAAGCCGCTGGACGGACCAGTCCGGATCGGCATTCCCGAGGAATACAGCCAGACCATTCTTCCCGCCGCCTTGGCCGCCTTCGCAGTCAGGCATCCGGCCGTCGAAGTCACTGTCTCCTGCGATTACACGGCACATAATCTGGCGGCGCTGGAAAAAGATGAGCTGGACCTGGCCGTTGTCTTCGACTGGAATAACCAGAGCAACGGCGAAGTTCTCTGTATCGATCCGACAGTCTGGGTGACATCAGTGGTACATCGCGTGCATGAGGCGACACCTCTCCCCATCGCCGTTTATCGGGATTCGACGTGGTGTCGCGATTTTGCTCTGAAATCATTGGAGCAAGTCGGGCGGCGTTATCGCATCGCCTTCATCGCCGACACGAGCTCGGGTTTGAAGAATGCTGTCTCCGCCGGGCTTGCGGTGACGACGCTGTCGCGCAGCAACATTCCGCATAGCTGTCGGGAGCTCACGAGCGACGACGGTTTTCCGCCGGTCGATTCGTCGCGCGTCGTGCTTCGCCGCAACCCTTATCATTCGAGCGAGGCGATCCGCGAACTGGCGGAAATGGTGCGCGAGGCCTTCCAGCCTATGTCGGCTCTGCTGCAGCCATAGAGCGTCGACGCAGCCTGCGGCGCGTGCCGGATGGGCTTTCCGAAAAGCTGGCGCGATAGCTGCGGGAAAAGGCCGACGCTGAGTTGAAGCCTGTCGCAGCCGCGATCTCAGCGAACGAGGCCTTCGTCTCGATGACCTTGCGCCGCGCCGCATTGAGCCTCAGCGCCAGATAGTGCACATGCGGCGGCGCACCGATGCTCTCCTGGAAAAGCGCCTGCAAATGACGCGCGCTGACGCCGATGCGGCGGGCAAGGCGCGTAAGCACCAGCGGCTGCTCGATATGATCCTCCATCAGACGGATCGCCTGGGCCACGCGCGGATCGCGCATACGCAGACCGGCCGTCGATGGTGAAAGCTCCGCCGCGCTCTGCGTGCTCGCCGGCTCGTAGATGAACAGGCGGCTGACCTCGAGCGCAAGCGAATAGCCTTGCCGCCGCCGGATAAGCTCCAGCATCAGATCGACCGTCGGCAACGAACCCGCCGTGGTAATCCGCTTGCCGTCGATCACGTAACGGTCCCTGACCGCCTGTACCTGCGGATAGGCAAGCGCGAAATCGTCGTAGTCCTCCCAATGGACGGCAGCAGAGACATTGTCGAGCAGGCTCGCCTCGGCAAGCAGCCAGGTACCGGACTCGATGCCGGCGACCATCGAGCGGTGGCGTGCGGTTTGCGACAGCTGCATCTTCAGCGCCTGCGTCGCGCTGCGCCGCCAATTGTAGCTGGCGAGCACGAAAAGCGGCGCGGTATCCGAGGTCGGCCGGAAGCTGGAGCACGCCGGCACCGGGATAAGGCTGGTCGTTTCCGCGGGCAATCCATCCGGCGTGAAGAGACGCCAGCGATAAAGCTCGGCTCCGGAAATACGGTTGGCACCGCGCAGCGGCTCGATCACCGACGCGATCAGGATCAGGTTCGTCTCCGGAAGGATCAAAAGGTCGATGTCGAGTGTCTCGTTGGCCGATGTCTGCATTCAGCAATCCTTCGATCATTCCGAAACTGTATAGAATGTTTCCGATAATGCAAAGCATGAAGGCGTCTCATGGCTCGTAATGTCCTTAATACGAGGGAGAACAAAAATGCCTCTTGCGATGAACCGCGATGTCTTCATCACCTGTGCCGTGACCGGCGCCGGCGACACGGTTTCCAAATCCAGCCATGTTCCGATCACTCCCAAGCAGATCGCCGACTCCGCGATCGACGCCGCCAAGGCTGGGGCGGCAGTGGTTCACTGCCATGTCCGCGATCCGGAAACGGGCGCTGCCAGCCGCCGCAACGAACTCTATAGGGAAGTCACGGACCGGATCCGTTCGGCCGATATCGATGTCGTCTTGAACCTGACCGCCGGCATGGGCGGCGACCTGATTTTCGGCGATGTCGAGAGCCCGCTGCCGCTGAATGTCAAGGGCACCGACATGGCAGGCGCCTCCGAGCGCGTCAGCCACGTGGCCGAATGCCTGCCGGAAATCTGCACGCTCGATTGCGGCACGATGAACTTCAATCTTGGCGACTATGTCATGACCAACACGCCCTCGATGCTAAGGGCCATGGCAAAGAAGATGACCGATCTCGGCGTGCGCCCTGAGATCGAGGCCTTCGATACCGGACATCTCTGGTTTGCCAAACAGCTTGCCGAGGAGGGCTTGATCGAGGATCCGGTCCTCATCCAGCTCTGCATGGGCATCCCTTGGGGGGCGCCCGATGACCTCAACACCTTTATGGCGATGGTCAATAACGTTCCCAAAAGCTGGACCTTCTCGGCCTTTTCCATCGGTCGCAACGCTCTCGCCTACCCGGCGGCGGCGATCCTTGCCGGCGGCAATGTCCGCGTCGGGCTGGAAGACAATCTCTATGCCGGAAAAGGCATGCTGGCGACCAATGCGCAGCTCGTCGAAAAGGCAGTGCAGGTGGTCGAGGGCATGGGCGCGCGCATCATCGGCCCCGAAGATGTCCGCAAGAAGCTGAAACTGACGAAGCGCTGAGGCCCCGATGACCAAGATCAACAAGGCGGCCTGCATCGGCGGCGGCGTCATCGGCGGCGGATGGATCGCCCGCTTCCTGCTCGCGGGCATCGATGTCGATGTCTACGATCCGCACCCGGAGGCAACCCGCATCGTCGGCGAGGTTTTGGCGAATGCCGAAAAAGCCTATGCGATGCTCACCGGCGCACCGCTTCCGCCACGCGGCAAACTGACATTCAGGGATACGCTGGAAGCGGCCGTCGCCGGCGCCGACTGGATCCAGGAAAGCGTGCCCGAGCGGCTCGATCTCAAGCGCAATGTGCTGACGCAGATCGATGCGGCGGCAAAGCCGGATGCGCTGATCGGCTCATCCACGTCGGGGCTGCTGCCGACCGACCTGCAACGCGACATGCGTCATCCCGAGCGCCTGTTCGTCGCCCATCCCTATAATCCCGTCTATCTCCTACCGCTCGTCGAGATCGTCGGCGGCGAAAAGACCAGCGCCGCGACCATCCAGGCGGCGATGGAGCGCCTGCCGCCCATCGGCATGAAGGGCGTGCATATCGCCAAGGAGATCGAGGCTTTCGTCGGCGACCGCCTGCTGGAAGCCCTCTGGCGCGAGGCGCTGTGGCTGATCAAGGACGATATCTGCACCGTCGAGACGCTTGATGATGTCATCCGCTACTCCTTCGGCCTGCGCTGGGCGCAGATGGGCCTGTTCCAGACCTATCGCATCGCAGGCGGCGAAGCGGGCATGCGTCACTTCCTGGCGCAGTTCGGCCCTGCCCTGCAATGGAACTGGACCAAGCTGATGGATGTCGTCGATCTCGACGATGCCCTTGTCGAAAAGATCGGCCAGCAGTCGGACGAACAAGCGGATGGCCTGTCGATCCGCGAACTCGAGCGCATCCGCGACGAAAATCTCGTCGGCATCTTCCAGAGCCTCAAGGCAAGCCATGGCGGCAAGGGCTGGGGCGCCGGCAAGCTGCTGAAGGATTTCGAGCAACATCTTTGGGCAGCCGGCGGGGGCAAGAAAGAGACGCTGGACGTTACAAGACCGCTGCGCCTGATCGACACCAAGGTCAGCCCGGCATGGGTCGACTATAACGGCCACATGACCGAGCATCGCTATCTGCAGGTCTTCGGCGACACGTCGGATGCGCTGCTGCGCCTGATCGGCGTCGATCTCAATTATGTCGAGCGCGGCCATAGCTACTACACGGTGGAGACCCATATTCGCCATCTTGGCGAAGCCAAGCTCGGACAGGCCATCCATTCGACCGCGCAGATCCTCGCATCGGACGAAAAGCGGCTGCATGTCTTCCACGCGCTGTACGACACCGCGAGCGGCGACGTAATCGCCACGGCGGAACAGATGCTGTTGCATGTTGATGCGAAGGCAGGCAGAGCCGTTGCCGCACCGGAGGAGGTGCTGGCGAAGCTGAGGCCGATTGCCGCCGCGCACGCAGCCTTGAACACGCCGGAGGGAGCCGGCCGTCATGTGGGACAAAAACGCTAGGAGGAAGCGATCGTGAATTTCGGACTCAGCGAAGAACAAGAGATGATCGTCAAGACGGTCAGAGACTTCGTCGAGACGGAGATCTATCCGCACGAGAACGAGGTTGAACGCACCGGCATCGTGCCGTCTGAAATCGGAAACGAGATCCGGCGCAAATGTATCGAGCTCGGCTTCTATGCCTGCAATTTCCCCGAAGAGATCGGTGGTGCCGGGCTTGATCACCTAACCTTTACGCTCGTCGAACGCGAGCTTGGTCGCGGTTCCCTTGGGCTCACCGTCTTCTTCGGGCGCCCATCCGGTATCCTGATGGCCTGTGAGGGCGAGCAGCGCGAGCGCTATCTTATGCCGGCGGTGCGCGGCGAGAAAATCGATGCGCTCGCCATCACCGAACCGGATGCCGGCTCCGACATGCGTGGCATGAAGTGCGCGGCACGGCAGGATGGCGATGATTTCGTGCTCAACGGCACGAAGCATTTCATCTCGCACGCCGATGTCGCCGATTTCGTCATCGTCTTTGCCGCGACTGGTGAGGAGGATACGCATCGGGGCGTCAAGAAGAAGATCACCGCCTTCCTGGTCGACCGCGGCACACCGGGCTTCGATATTCTGAAAGGCTATGACTCGGTTTCACACCGTGGCTACCACAACTGCATTTTGAACTTCACCGATTGCCGTCTGCCGAAATCGCAGGTGCTGGGCGAAGTGCATCGCGGCTTCGATCTTGCCAATCAATGGCTCTATGGAACACGCCTGACAGTGGCCGCCACCTGCGTCGGCCGGGCTCGCCGTGTCTTCGATCTGGCCCTGCCCTATGCGGCTGAGCGCAAGCAATTCGGCAAACCGATCGGCGCCAATCAGGGCGTGTCGTTCAAGCTTGCCGACATGATCACCGAGATCGACGCTGCCGATCTGCTGACGCTGTCGGCCGCCTGGAAGCTCGATGCCGGCCTGCCCGCCAATCGCGAGATCGCGTCTGCCAAGCTCTACGCTTCGGAAATGCTTGCTCGTGTCACCGACGAGGCGATCCAGATCTTTGGCGGCATGGGATTGATGGACGACCTGCCGCTCGCCCGCTTCTGGCGCGATGCCCGTGTCGAGCGCATCTGGGACGGCACGTCCGAGATACAACGGCACATCATCAGCCGTGACCTGCTTCGGCCGTTCGGAGCATGAGCCCATGACACCGCGCTCGCTCGACCGCCTGATCCGACCCAGAACCATCGCCGTTTTCGGCGGCAGAGAGGCACGACGCGTCATCGAGCAATGCGACCTCATGGGATTTGCCGGTGAAATCTGGCCGGTGCATCCGACGCAGGAAAGTGTGCTCGGTCGCCGTTGCTATCGATCGGTGGCGGATCTGCCTGGCGCGCCCGACGCCGCCTTTGTCGGCGTCAACCGGGCGCTGACCATCGATATCATCCGCAACCTTGCAGCAAGGCGCGCCGGCGGCGCCGTCTGCTATGCCTCAGGCTTCAGCGAGGCGGTCGCGGAACTGGCTGACGGCGCGGATTTGCAGCGCGCGCTGGTCGAAGCGGCTGGTAACATGCCGATCGTTGGGCCAAATTGCTACGGCATGATCAACGGCCTCGACGGTGCCCTGCTCTGGCCCGATCAGCACGGCATTGTTAGGACCGAGCGCGGCGTTGCGATCCTTACGCAATCCTCCAATATAGCCATCAATCTCAGCATGCAGAGGCGCGGCCTGCCCATCAGCTATCTGATGACCGCAGGCAATCAGGCCCAGACCAGCCTTTCGAACCTTGCCCAAGCGGTCCTTGAAGACCCCCGCGTCACCGCGGTCGGCCTGCATATCGAAGGCTTTGGCGATATCCGGGCGCTGGAAGCCCTTGCCATGCGCGCCCGAGAGCTGAAGAAGCCGGTCGTAGCACTGAAGATTGGCAAATCCGAACAGGCGCAGCGCGCCACCGTTTCGCATACGGCCTCGCTTGCCGGCAGCGATGCGGTGGCCGGTGCCGTTCTCGACCGTCTCGGCATCGGCCGCGTCGCGACACTGCCGGAACTCATCGAAACGCTGAAACTGCTGCATGTCGCGGGTCCGCTTGAGAGCAATGCGATCTCCTCGATGAGCTGTTCGGGCGGCGAGGCCTCCCTGATGGCCGATGCTGCCGTCGGCAGGAATGTCGAATTTCGTGCCCTGAAGCCCGAACAGCTTCCGGCCCTGCGCGCAAGCCTCGGCCAGATGGTGACGCTCTCCAATCCCCTCGATTATCACACCTTCGTCTGGGGCGATCTGGCACGACAGACGGCGGCTTTCAGCGCCATGTTCGCCGGCGGCTATGCCCTCAATCTGCTTGTCCTCGATTTCCCGCGTGAAGATCGCTGCGACGGCGCGGACTGGATGATCACGGTTTCCGCCGTTACTGCTGCCGCCAAGCAGACCGGCGCTCGCGCCGGCATTCTGGCGACGCTGCCGGAAAACATGCCCGAGGCGATCGCCACCCAACTGATCGAAGCCGGCATGGTGCCGCTCTGCGGCATCAGCGAGGCGCTGGCGGCGGCAGATATTGCGAGCGGCATCGCCGATGCCTGGAAGAAGCCGCAGCCATTTCCGCTTGTCAGCGCACGCCCCGGGGCGGGTGAAGTCGAGACCTTGACCGAGGCCGAAGCCAAGGCCGAGCTCGCAGCCTCAGGCCTTGTGGTCCCCCTCGGCAAGACCGCTCAAACCGCAAGCGAGGCAGCCGACCGCGCGGAGCAACTCGGTTTCCCTGTTGCGCTCAAGGCGCTCGGCGTCGAGCACAAGTCCGAAGTCGGCGCCGTCAAGCTCAACCTATGGGATAGGAATGCCGTCATAGATGCGGCCGAAAGCATGGCAGGTGTCGCTCGTGGCTTCCTCGTCGAACGGATGGTCGATCGTCCTATTGCGGAGCTCATCGTCGGTGCCGTCCGCGATCCGGTCGTCGGCCTGACGCTGACGGTCGGCGCAGGCGGAATTCTCGTGGAATTGCTTGAAGATTCCGTTGTTTTGCCGCTTCCAGCCACGAAAGCCGAGGTCCTGGAGCGGATTTCGCGGCTGAAGATCCGCAAATTGATCGAGGGTTATCGCGGCAATAAAGGCAGCAGCCTCGAAATCGTTGCCGACGCCGTCCTATCAGCGGCAGAATATGTCGTAAAGAATGCTGCAAAGCTTGAAGAACTGGACATTAATCCATTGATGGTCCTAGCAGAATCCCGCGGCGTCGTTGCCGCGGATGCCCTCATCCGGCGAAGGAGGTAGCGGAAGTTGCAAGACCCCATTCGAACGCGAAGCGTGGACGGCATCCTTGAGGTCATTATCGACCGGCCGAAAGCCAACTCCATCGATCTGGCGACCAGCCGCAAGATGGGGCTGATCTTTCGCGACTTTCGCGACAATCCGGATCTGCGCGTTGCCATCGTCACCGGTGCCGGCGAGAAATTCTTTTCGGCCGGCTGGGATCTGAAGGCGGCGGCAGCCGGCGACGCGGTCGATGGCGACTACGGTGTCGGCGGCTTCGGCGGCCTGCAGGAGCTGCGCGACCTCAACAAGCCAATCATTTGCGCCGTCAACGGCATCTGTTGCGGCGGCGGGCTGGAGATCGCGCTGTCGACCGATCTTATCATCGCCGCCCCGCACGCCACTTTCGCCTTGCCCGAGATCCGCTCGGGCACCGTCGCCGACGCGGCATCGATCAAGCTGCCGAAGCGCATCCCCCATCACATTGCCATGGACATGCTGCTGACCGGTCGCTGGCTCAATGTCGAGGAGGCCCATCGCTGGGGCTTCGTCAACGAGATCGTCATGGCCGACAAGCTGATGGACAGGACTTGGGAACTGGCCCGCCTGCTCACAAGCGGGCCGCCGCTCGTCTATGCGGCGATCAAGGAAATCGTTCGTGAAGCGGAGGGTTCGACGTTCCAGACTGCCATGAACAAGATCACCAAACGGCAGTTTGCGACCGTCGACGTCCTCTATTCGAGTGAAGATCAATTGGAAGGCGCACGGGCTTTTGCGGAGAAGCGAGCCCCAATCTGGAAAGGAAGATAAAGGCGGCGGCAACCGCTGAATTTCCCGCATGCTCGCGGGCAACAGGCTTCAGGCGGAAGAGGAACCGAGACCTGAAGTGGCTTGTTCGGGAGCTTTGTCAACACGGCAAGAAGAAGGAACAGGGGAATGAACGACTATACGAAGTATCTGGCAAGCCGCGTCACCGCGGGCGGGCTTAACCGCCGCGAATTCATGGGACGCGCCATGGCTGCGGGCGTAACTTTGGCGCTCGCCGACAAACTCTTTACCGAAAGTGCAATGGCGGCCGAGCCGAAACGCGGCGGTCATCTCAAGCTTGGCCTTGAAGGCGGTGCTGCAACCGATTCCAAGGACCCGGCGAAATTCCTGTCGCAAGTGATGTTCTGCATCGGCCGCTGCTGGGGCGACATGCTGGTGGAATCCCACCCGCTGACGGGTGCCGCCGTTCCCTCGCTCGCAGAATCCTGGGAGCCGTCGAAGGATGCGGCGACCTGGACCTTCAAGATCCGCAAGGGCGTCAAATTCCATAATGGCAAGGACCTGACGATCGACGACGTCGTCGCCACGCTCAAGCGTCATACGGATGCGAAATCGGAATCGGGCGCTCTCGGCGTCATGAAGTCGATCAAGGAGATCAAGGCTGACGGCGACAATCTCGTCCTGACGCTGACCGAGGGCAACGCCGACATGCCGTTGCTCCTGACCGACTATCACCTCGTCATCCAACCGAATGGTGGCTATGACGATCCCTTAGCCTCGATCGGCACCGGTCCCTACAAGCAGGTCAGCTTCGAGCCCGGCGTGCGCGCCACCTTCGAGCGCAACAAGGACGACTGGCGCACCGACCGCGGCTTCGTCGACAGCGTCGAAATCATCTGCATGAACGACGCGACGGCGCGTATCGCGGCGCTTTCGTCCGGACAGGTTCATTACATCAACCGCGTCGATCCGAAGACCGTGGATCTTCTGAAGCGCGCGCCGACCGTCGAAATCCTGTCCACCGCCGGTCGCGGCCACTACGTCTTCATCATGCATTGCGACAAGGCGCCCTTCGACAACAACGACCTGCGCCTGGCACTGAAATACGCCATGGATCGTGAGACCATGGTCAAGAAGATTCTCGGCGGCTACGGCAAGGTCGGTAACGACTTCCCGATCAACAGCACCTACGCCCTTTTCCCCGAAGGCATCGAGCAACGCGCCTACGATCCCGACAAGGCCGCCTTCCACTACAAGAAGTCCGGTCATAGCGGTTCCGTGCTGCTGCGAACCTCGGAAGTCGCCTTCCCCGGTGCCGTCGACGCAGCCGTCCTCTATCAGGAAAGCTGCAAGAAGGCCGGCATCAACATCGAGGTCAAGCGCGAACCGGGCGATGGCTACTGGACGAACGTCTGGAACGTCCAGCCCTTCTCCACCTCCTACTGGGGCGGACGACCGACGCAGGACCAGATGTATTCCACCGCCTATCTGTCGACGGCGGACTGGAACGACACGCGCTTCAAGCGCCCCGACTTCGACAAGCTTCTGCTACAGGCCCGCTCCGAACTGGACGAGGCCAAGCGCAAGGAGCTCTACCGCGCCATGGCGATGATGGTACGCGACGAAGGCGGCGTCATCCTGCCGATGTTCAACGATTTCGTGAACGCCTCCACCAAGCAGGTGAAGGGCTATGTCCACGATATCGGCAACGACATGTCGAACGGCTACGTCGCGACCCGCGTCTGGCTGGACGCCTGATGCCCGAAGCCGGGCGAAAACGCCCTCATCTCTGACACAGCCGGGACCGCGAAAACCTTTCGCGGTCCTCCCAACGTTTCAAGCAACTCCCGGAAAAAAGCGCAGCTGCTTTCCGTCCGGAATTGCGTAAAACAACAAGATAGAGCGGCTCAGCGATTCCCATAAAACATGGAACCGCTCTAAGTGCGAGGCATCGGCCATGTCCAATCTGCCCCCCGGAACCGTTTTGCCCGGGCTGAGGTTCAAGCAGCGTTTTCCGCTGCTGTCCCTGATTATCGAGCGGTGCGTGCTCAGCATCATCCTGCTCTTTGCGGTCTCCGTCCTGATTTTCGGCGGGCTCGAAGCCTTGCCCGGCGATTTCGCCACGACCTATCTTGGCCAGTCGGCAACGCCGCAGGCCGTCGCCAATATCCGCGAGGAACTCGGCCTCAATCGGCCCGTCGTCACCCGCTATGTGGAATGGCTCGGCAATGCCGTGCAGGGCGATTTCGGCACCTCCTGGGCGAGCAAGAATTCCGTCAGCGAGCAGATCGGCAAACGGCTCGGCAATTCACTCTTTCTGGCCGGCTTTGCTGCGTTGATCTCGGTGCCGCTCGCCGTCTGCCTCGGGATGCTCGCCGTCCACTATCGAAACCGCGTGCCGGACAAGATCATCAACGTCATTTCTCTGGCGGCGATCTCGCTACCGGAATTCTTCATTGGCTATCTCCTCATCATGTTCTTCTCGGTGAAATTCGGCGTCGCGACCTTTCCGGCAACGGTGTTCGACGGCATGGGCCTGGCCGACAGGCTGAAGGCGATCGCGCTTCCGACCGCGACCCTGGTTCTGGTCGTGCTTGCGCATATGATGCGCATGACCCGCGCGGCCATTCTGTCCGTCATGTCCTCGGCCTATATGGAGACGGCGGAGCTGAAGGGGCTCTCGGCCTTCCGCGCCATCGTCAAGCACGCCGCGCCCAATGCACTGGCGCCGATCATCAACGTCATCGCGCTGAACCTTGCCTATCTCATCGTCGGAGTCGTCGTCGTCGAAGTCGTCTTCGTCTATCCCGGCATGGGCCAATACATGGTCGACGCGGTGACGGTGCGCGACATGCCTGTCGTCCAGGCCTGCGGCTTGATCTTCGCCGCCGTCTACATCTTCCTCAACATGACGGCCGATATTCTGGCGATCGTCGCCAACCCGCGTCTGAGGCATCCGCGATGAGATTGAGAGATATCCCCATCACCGCCTGGATCGGCATCATCGGTATCCTGATCGCCTTCGTCTGCGCGATCTTCGCCCCCTGGATCGCCCCTTACGGCGAGACGGAAGTCGTCGGCAACGTCTGGCAGCCCGCCGATGCGCAATATTTCTTTGGCCTCGACAATCTCGGCCGCGATATCCTGTCGCGTCTCATCTACGGCACCCGCACGACGCTCTTCGTCGCTCTGGCGGCGACGATCATCTCCTTCTCGCTCGGCATCATCCTGAGTTTCACCGCCGCCGTCTCGCGCGGATGGATCGACACGATCTTTTCGCGCTTCAACGACCTGATGATGTCGATCCCGACACTGATCTTCGCGCTCGTCGTGCTCGCCGTGCTACCGCAAAACCTGATCGTGCTGATCCTCGTCATGGCCATCCTCGATTCCACCCGCGTCTACCGCCTCGGTCGCGCTGTGGCACTTGATGTTGCGGTCATGGAGTTCGTGGAAGCGGCCAAGCTGCGCGGCGAAGGCAAGATCTGGATCATCTTCCGCGAGATCTTGCCGAATACGCTATCGCCGCTGCTGGCGGAATTCGGGTTGCGCTTTGCCTTCTCGATCCTGTTCCTCTCCACCCTGTCCTTCCTCGGCCTCGGCATCCAGCCGCCGGCGGCCGACTGGGGCGGCATGGTGAAGGACAACAAGGACGGCATCATCTTCGGCATTTCCGCCGCCCTCGTGCCGGGTTCCGCCATCGCGGCGCTGGCAATCTGTGTCAATCTGGTGGTCGACTGGCTGTTAAGGCGCACCTCCAGCCTCAAGGGAGGGCGTGGCGATGCCTGAGCTTCTTTCCGTTCGCGATCTGAAGATCGAGGCGACCAGCTATCCACCCGGCGAGCCACCGAAACGCGTCACCATCGTCGATGGCGTTTCCTTCGATCTGCAAAAGGGCAAGGTGCTTGGCCTGATCGGCGAGTCCGGCGCCGGCAAATCGACCATCGGCCTCTCGGCCCTCGCCTACGGCCGCGGTGGCGCGGAAATTACCGGCGGCCAGGTGCAGCTTGACGGCACAGACATCTTGCCGCTCGGAAAATCCGGCATCCGCAAGATCCGGGGCGCGCGGGTCTGCTATGTCGCCCAATCGGCCGCCGCCGCCTTCAACCCTGCGCATAGGCTCGGCGATCAGGTGATCGAAGCGACCGTGAAGCATGGTCTGATGACGAAGGCGGAGGCGAGAAAGCGGGCGCTCTATCTCTTCCGGGTGCTTGGCCTGCCCAATCCCGAAACATTCGGCGAGCGCTACCCGCATCAGGTCTCCGGCGGCCAGCTGCAGCGCGCCATGACCGCCATGGCGCTCTGCTCCAATCCGGAGCTGATTGTCTTCGACGAGCCGACGACCGCACTGGATGTCACCACGCAGATCGACGTGCTGGCGGCGATCAAGCACGCCATCGAGGAGACCCATACGGCCGCCCTCTACATCACCCATGACCTTGCCGTCGTCGCCCAGATTTCCGATGACATCATGGTGCTGAGGCACGGCAAGACGGTGGAACATGGCAGCGTTCAGCAGATCATCGAAGAGCCTCGGCAAGACTATACCCGCGCGCTGGTCAATGTCCGCCAGGAAGCGCGAGCGGAAGCTGCCGATCAATCGAGCGCGCTTCTGAAAGTCGAGAATATCAGCGCGCAATATTCCAATGGTTTCATGGTATTGCACGATGTTTCTCTACATGTTCCGAAAGGCCAGACGCTGGCCGTTGTCGGTGAGTCCGGCTCCGGAAAGTCGACGCTCGCCCGTGTCATCACCGGCCTGTTGCCGCCGAGCGACGGGCGGATCTCCTTCGACGGCAAGCCGCTGACACCGGCCTTGAAAAACCGCTCGCGGGAGGAATTGCGCCGCATCCAGCTGATCTACCAGATGGCCGATACCGCGATGAACCCGCGCCAGACCGTGCGCGATATCATTGGTCGCCCGCTGACCTTCTATGACGGCCTGCATGGTGCGGCGAAGACCGCGCGCGTTAAGGAGCTGCTCGACCAGATCGAGATGGGCAACGGCTTCATCGATCGCTATCCGGCCGAGCTTTCCGGCGGCCAGAAGCAGCGCGTCGCCATCGCGCGAGCACTTGCGGCCAAGCCGGAACTCATCCTCTGCGACGAGCCGACCTCGGCGCTCGATCCGCTGGTGGCCGAAGGCATTTTGAAACTGCTGCTGAAGCTGCAGGAAGAGGCGCACCTCTCCTACGTTTTCATCACCCACGATATCGCCATCGTGCGCGCGATCGCCGACAGCGTTGCGGTGATGCATCGTGGCAAACTCGTCCGTTTCGGCCCGAAATCGCAAGCGCTTTCGCCGCCCTTCGACGATTACACCGACCTGCTACTGAAATCCGTGCCCGAGATGGAGATCGGCTGGCTGGAGCGTGTACTGACGACGCGGAAGATGGAGAGTGCCGGAAATTGAAGCTTCGGCGTTTCTAATCTGGCGGCTTAGCCTTCGCTCGCTTTCATGCCTATAGTGAGCTCAGCGCGTAAGACGCGTGCTGAGTTCGCGAGCAAGCGTGCCGGCGTTGCGCCCGACAATCATGCTCTGGTGGTTGCCGGCAACATCGACCCAGTCCGCGTGAACAAGAAAGCGCCCCCATATGGTCTTTGGGTCGCAATCGACCGGGGAGCCTTGCAGGCTGCGATAGAATGTCAGCTCGCCGTCATAATGGCTCGGCTTATAAAGACCCTTCATGCGCAGGAGCTGTCTGGCAGCCGCATCGTAAAGCGGCGGATAGCCCCCCATCCACTGCGGCGCGAGTTCCGGATAATAGGGCGTATGCGGATCGGCGTAGCGGAAAGAAAGCGGCTTCAGCTTTTTTGCGAGGAGTTCTCGTCGCTCGATGGCTGGTCTGCTGGCCGGAGCCGATGCTTGACGGCGTGGTTGAGGATCGGTTTTTCTTAGATTCTTCTTTCTGGTTCGCGCCCGTCTCCAGCGTTGCCACATGAACCTGCCCCAGGTCATCAATGGCCACTCCTGTTCGCCAAAGGGGGTATCGAGCATTCCGAGGAATGCAACCTTTCGCCCCTGCGCCCGCAAGACGCGAGCAAGCTCCAAGGCAAAAACACCGCCAAAGGAATAGCCGAGCAATCGATAAGGTTCTCCGATCCCGGCTGCTTGCAGCGCCCCCAGCGTGCTTTGCACCTCGTCCTCTACCGTTGCCGGATGTTGACGATCACGATTGAAGGCCGTCAACGCAACGCCGAGGATGGGTCCGGGAAAGCGGATTTCCTTGATGAGTTGCTGCATCTCCAAAAAGCAGCTTGCTCCGCCGGCAAATAGCAGCAACGGCGCTGCACCTTCGCCGCCTCGAAGCTCTACGATTTTCGGCGAGATTGAGAGGTCTTCATGATTGGAAATTGCAAGGCCGAGGGCATCAAGGGTGCGATGACGGTAGAAAACATTGACATCCAACTCCTCCCCGGTTTCGCTCCACAAACGCTTGATGAAATTCAGGACCCGGTTGACCGAAACGGCATCAGGAATATCTGCGTCGCGGCCCAGATCGATCTTTGCTTCTTGGCGAAGCAGATCGCTGACGTAGGCACACAGGCTGGAATCTGCATCCGTTCTCGCAGAGAAAAGCATTTAAGTGCCCCCAATGGCAAAGCATGCGTCACCAACACTATGATAGACTGTATTCTTATAAAGCGACCCTTAATATATTCTGTAAAGACACAACTTTTTCTTGTATTTCAGAACCCTCTCCATTGGGCAGCCTTAGAGCCAGCCAATATTGGTCTGGGCATCGAGCATCGGTTGACCAACCGCATCATCTAACGGCCATGAACAGATGAACCGGACAATTGGAGTCCTCAATACTCAGCTGGTACCGCATATACTTCAGCTGAGGGGTCGGTGAGGAATGAGCGTACCGTCGGCGGCAGCTGACGCGACGACAGCGGCAGCGGTCCGCAGCGCGAAAGAAGTTCACGCAAGTCCGGCTCGGCGCCGACATGCCGCCAGATCATCCGTGAGGCATAGGGCAGATTTTCTCGTCGCCAGGAGACCCCCATCGTCGTCCCGCGCAGATAGACGCGCTGGTGCTCGTCGAACGGCAGAAGGATCGTCTGCGACAGCATGGAGTTCGGCCCGACGACACGCTCCGTGATGAAAATCCGGTTCCGATAGAAGGCCGCCAGGCCCACATATTTCGAGAATTGCTGGATGCCGTTTCCAGGGTCTCGCAAACGCTCCATCGACTTGACGTGCACCAGCCCACCCTGCTCGACAAGGCGACTGCACGAACAGACGACCATTCCTGGCCAGGACGGCGAGCGATGATAGGTCTGGAAATAACCGATATGGCGCCTGAGCGCAGTCAGATTTCCAGGAAATGCCTTCAGCAGTTCGGAACTTTCATTAAGGCCGAGAGCCGGTTTGCGAAGTCGCTCGCGAAACAGTTTTGGAGCGAGGAGAAAGTCGGCCGGGTCGAGATCGAAATACTTGGCGATGCGCGCCAGATTATGGGCGGACGGCCTCGTCTGGCCGTTGATGTATCGGTTGAATTGTTGCCGGTTGATATCGATTGCACGGCACAGATGTGAAATGGAGCGCTGCGTTGCGCAGGCAATTTTGAGGTTCTCGATCAGGTGAGGCATCGGCAGCTCCGTCTTGGAAAGACCAGCGTAAACTCGCTTAAAGGTGCGTCAAGTCGCGAAATTGCGTGAGCCGGCCCGGCCTCTACGTTCCCACCTACAAAATTGCAAAACGAGGGAACTGTCATGACGCATGAAAAGGATCAATCTTCGCCGCTGAAAATCGGCCGCCGCCACTTCCTCGGCGGGGCCGTCGCGCTTGGCGCCTTGCCGACGCTCGCCTCCGGCCTCCTGATGCCGCGCGATGCTCGCGCGCAGGAAGCAAAGCGCGGTGGTCATCTGAAGCTCGGCCTCAAGGGCGGCGCTACCAGCGATGCACTTGATCCGGCGACATACAGCGCCTCAGTGCTGTTCGTCATCGGCCGCCTCTGGGGCGATACACTCGTCGAATCCGATCCCAAGACCGGTGCTCCCCTGCCGTCGCTGGCGTCCTCTTGGACACCGTCGGCCGACGCCTCCATCTGGACCTTCAAGATCCGCAGCGACGTGCAGTTTCACGACGGCAGCAAGATGACCGTCGCCGATATCGTTGCGACATTGAAGCGGCACGCGGACAAGAATTCACAGTCGGGCGCTCTTGGGCTCATGGCCTCAATCACCGGTATCGAGGAAAAGGCGGGCGACCTTGTTCTCACACTTTCGGAAGGCAATGCGGACCTGCCTCTGCTTTTGACCGACTACCACCTGATCATCCAGCCGAAGGGCGGCGCCGACAAGCCGGCAGCCGCCATTGGCACGGGCCCTTACATTCTGAAGAGCTTTGAACCCGGCGTTCGCGCAAGCTTCGAGAAGAACCCGAAGGATTGGCGCTCCGACCGTGGCTTTGTCGACAGCGTCGAAATCCTCGTCATCAACGACAACACCGCCCGCATTGCAGCGCTCGCCTCCGGCCAGGTGCATTTCGTCAACAATGTCGATCCGAAGACCGTCCCGATGCTGCAGCGGGCGCCGACCGTCGATATCGTCCGGAATGCCGGCAAGGGCTTCTACTGCTTCCTGATGCATTGCGACACCGCGCCCTTCGACAACGCCGACCTTCGGCTCGCGCTGAAATATGCCATCGATCGCCAGTCGATCCTCGACAAGGTTCTGGGCGGCTACGGAACGATCGGCAACGACTATCCGGTCAATTCCAACTATGCCCTTGCCCCGACCGATATCGAGCAACGGCCATATGATCCGGACAAGGCTGCCTTCCACTTCAAGAAATCGGGCCTCGACCGTCCAGTTCAGTTGCTCACATCCGATGCAGCCTTTCCGGGCGCCGTGGATGCGGCGATCCTGTTCCAACAAAGCGCGCAAAAGGCTGGCATCAAGATTGACGTCAAGCGCGAGCCGGAAGACGGCTACTGGACCAATGTCTGGAACAAGCAGCCCTTCTGCGCCTCCTTCTGGGGCGGTCGTCCGACCCAGGATTCGCGCTATTCCACCTCATACCTCTCGACCGCTGAGTGGAACGACACGCGTTTCAAGCGTCCCGATTTCGACAAGTTGGTGCTGCAGGCGAGATCCGAGCTCGATGACGCCAAGCGCAAGGTGCTTTACCGGCAATTGGCGCTGATGGTGCGCGACGATGGAGGCCTGATCCTGCCCGTCTTCAACGACTACATCATGGCCTCGTCGAAGACGTTGAAGGGATATGTCGACGATATCGGCAACGATTTGTCCAACGGCTACATCGGCAGCCGTGTATGGTTTAATGCCTAAACCTCTTCGGGATATATGATCATGGCTGAACGCAGTTTCACCACCATCGAAAATCAGTGGATCACCCTGAAGGACGGAACGCGGCTTGCCGCGCGCATCTGGATGCCCGATGGCGCGGAGAGCGATCCGGTGCCAGCGGTCTTCGAGTTCCTGCCCTACCGCAAACGCGACGGCACCAGCCCCCGCGATGAATCCACCTACCCGGTCTTTGCCGCGGCTGGGATTGCCGGTGTCCGCGTCGATATCCGTGGCTCCGGTGAGTCCAACGGCATCATCGATGGGGAATATACCGAACTGGAGCTCGCCAACGCCTGCGAGCTGATCGCCTGGATCGCAGAACAGCCTTGGTCGAACGGTTCTGTCGGCATGATGGGTATTTCCTGGGGCGGTTTCAATTGCTTGCAGGTCGCGGCCCTGAAGCCCCCGGCACTGAAGGCGGTGATTTCAATCGCCTCTACGGTCGACCGCTATAATGACGACATCCACTACAAGAATGGCTGCCACCTCTCCGCCCAGCTTTCCTGGGCGGCGACCATGCTCGGCTATCAGTCTCGCTCACCCGATCCGGCCATCGTCGGCGACGATTGGCGCGATATGTGGCTGCAGCGCCTCGAGCGGGAACCCTTCTTCATGGAGGAATGGCTGGAGCATCAGCGCCGAGACGATTTCTGGCAACATGGGTCCATCTGTGAGGATTTTGCCGGCTTCGATATCCCAGCCATCGTCATTGCCGGCTGGGCTGACGGTTATCGCAACACGCCGCTGCTGGCGGTCGAAGGACTTGGGGATAAGGCGAAGGCGCTGATCGGCCCATGGGTGCACAAATATCCGCATTTCGCCTGGCCGAAGCCGCGGGTCGATTTCCACGGAGAAGCCATCGCCTGGTGGAACCACTGGCTGCGCGGAGAGCGCAACAATGTGGAGAACACGCCTTCCGTGCGCGCCTATATTCTAGACGCACCCAGACCGGCAAAACGCCGCGATTTCGATCCCGGTTTCTGGATTGCCAAGCATGAATGGCAGCAGCCGGACATGCGGTGCTTCTATGTCGAGCAGTTCGGCACGCTGATGGAAGGCATGCCGATCCCGCACGCGCCGGAGCATCCCGTCTATCTGCGCTCACCGCTCGACACGGGCACGGCCTCCGGCGAATGGTTCACCCTAAAGCCGGATGCGGAGATGGCAATCGATCAGCGCGTCGACGATGCCGGGTCGCTGACTTTCCAGACCGCGCCGCTGGTCGAGGATCACGATTATCTTGGCCGCCCGGTCGTCACGTTGACGCTGCGGTGCGACGCCGAAACCGCCAATCTCTGTGCAAGGCTCGTCGATATCCACCCGGACGGCACCGCGACGCGCGTTTCCTTCGGCGTGCTCAATCTCGCTCATCGCGACGGCAATGCCGCGCCGGAGCCGCTAATCAAGGGTCAGCTGGTCCGAGTGACCGTAACACTGGATGCCTGCGGTTACCGTTTCCGCAAGGGTCATCGCATCCGCCTATCGCTTTCGACGGCCTATTGGCCGATGGTTCTGCCGCCGCCGGAAGATCCCGGTTTGACGATCGATATCGCCTCCATCGGTCTTGGCCTGCCACAACTCGGCGCGCATGAACGCATCGACATCAAGCAGCCCGATAATCCCGATCCTCTGCCGAAATACATCGAACATGCGCCTGGCGCGACGAAACGACAGGTGGTGCGCGATCTCTCGGCCGGCGTCACCCGCTATGAAATCCATGAGGATACCGGCCTTTCCGAACATCCCGGCACCGGTCTTTCGACGCGGCAATTGCGCGAGGAATCATGGTCGATCGCGCCGAACGATCCACTTTCCATGACGGGCATATCGACATGGACCTGCGACATGCAGCGTCCCGACTGGTTCGTTCGCACGGTGGCAACATCATCCATATCCTGCACGGCAAAGGAGTGGGTGACCAGCGCCTCGGTCGTTGCCTATGAGGGCGAAACTGAGATCTTCAGGAAGATATTCGAGGAAAAGCGTATCGCCCGCGACCTGATGTAGGTCAGCGGGAGCCAGCAAACCGGCTTGCCGCCGCGCATATGGCGGCAAAACCGGCGCGCGCGCCCTCGCTCATATGCCGTGCCCGCAGCCAAGCATGTATCATCTGAGGCTCCTCGCTGAACCAGACTTCGATGCCAGCTTGGGCCAGACGGGCCGCATAGTTGCGGCCGTCATCGCGCAGCGGATCATAATGGGCCACGGTGATGAAGGCGGGCGGAAGGCCAGTCACGGATGACAAGGCAAGCGGCCCGGAAACAGGATCGCCTTCCGGCGCCTGCAGAATAGTCCGGTAATAAGCGACATCGGCCGTCGTCAGGCCCGGCGCCTCGGCCATTTCCTGATAGGAGCCGGAGACAAGATCGCCGCCAAGCGCGGGATAGATCAAGATCTGGGCGACAATTCCCGAAAGCCTCTCGGCTTTCGCCCGCACCGCCAGCCCTGCCGCGAGATTGCCGCCGGCACTATCGCCGATCAGCACGACCGGCTTCTTCTCGGCGAGTAGCTGTTTGAGAACGCTGAAACAATCATCCGTCTGTGCCGGCCAGCGGTGTTCCGGCGCCAGCCGATAATCGACCGAGATCAGTTCAGCGCCGGCATGATCGGCAATCTCGGCACAAATGGCATGATGGCTCTCTAGCGAACCGACGACGAAACCGCCGCCGTGGAGATAGAGCAGGTTCGTTGCCGTACGGATAGTGGCGGGCTTGTACCGCCTAACGGGAATCGTTCCGGATACCAAGCCATCCGTGGTCTGCATACCCTCCGGCAAAGGACGATCGAAACGGGCGCATAAGGCGTCATACCATTCACGCTGCTGCGTGATGGAGGCCGTTACCGCATCCGGCGGATAGAAGGAATCGCAGATCTCCATGAACTGCAATATGCCGGCTTCGCTCGGCATGGGACGCTCAGGAGAGGTCATGGGATATCCTCGATTCGTGCCGGTTGATCGAGGATAGCGCCGCCATACAACCGAATGCTTATCTGCCTACGGCCAGCACCGCCGCGATGGCGACATCCGCCAAATAGCGGTCGGGTTTAATCGGCCGCAAATACGCTGCTTGACGGCAAGGAAAAGCCCGTCGGCATCTGCATGCACTGCGCATTGGACCAGGTAAGCGCTGCAAGCGCGAGTGCCGCGCCAATCACAAGCCGAATCATGAGTTCTTCTTCCGTCCCCGTTTGACGCGGCCTGCGAGGTCACAAATGCCTCGCGGGCCGGTTGTTTCATTTAGTAGACCTGTGCCGTCGGGCGAAACAGGATTTCGTTGATATCGACATCTTGCGGCTGACTTATGGCGAAAGCTACGGTGCTGGCAAATGCCTCCGGCGATATGGCGCCCTTGTAGACTTCGGTGATGCGGGCAGCGACATCCGGATCGGTGATCGTGTCCGGCAGCTCGGTTGCGACCGCACCGGGTGAAATGATCGTCGTGCGGATATTATAGGGCTTCACCTCCTGGCGCAGACCCTCGGAAAGCGCCCGCACGGCATGCTTCGTCGCCGAATAAACGGCGCCGCCCGGCCCGATCTTATGCCCGGCAACCGAGGCGACGTTGATGATATGCCCGCTCTTCTGCTCCTTCATGTAAGGAAGAACAGCGGCAATGCCGTAAAGCACGCCCTTGATGTTGACGTCGATCATCCGGTCCCATTCCTCGATGTGAAGGCGCTCCAGCATCGAACTCGGCATAAGACCGGCATTGTTGATCAGCACATCGACGCGACCATTCTGCCTGACAGCATGGTCCACGAGCGCCTTCACCTGCGCGCAATCCGCGACATCCGTCTGGACGACCGCGTCCTCGCCCAGCGAAAGCTCTTTTGCCAGTGCCTGCAGGCGATCGATACGCCGCGCGCCGAGAACGAGCTTGGCGCCATCCTTGGCAAGGCGGCGAGCGGCGGCTTCGCCGAGGCCGCTGCTTGCGCCCGTGATGACAACAACTTTATCCTTGATACCTTCCGTCATGGTCTTCGACCTCATTTTCCCTGATATTGCTCGTCCGTCACATGCTCCATCCAATCCACTACCTTGCCGTCGAGATGTTCCTGGATGGCGATGTGGGTCATGGCTGTCGTCGGCGAAGCGCCATGCCAGTGCTTCTCGTCCGGCTCGAACCAGACGACATCTCCGGGGCGGATCTCCTCGATCGGCCCGCCCTCGCGCTGAACGAGACCGAAGCCAGCGGTGACGATCAAGGTCTGGCCGCGCGGATGGGTATGCCACGCAGTCCTAGCGCCGGGTTCGAACGTGACGCTGCCGGCCGCGGCTCGTCGCGCGTCATTGGCGGCAAAGACCGGGTCGATGCGTACGGTGCCGGTGAACCAGTCCGAAGGACCTTTGCCCGAAGGCTGCGTCCCGTTTCTCTTGATATCCATGATGACATCCTTTCTTGCGATGAGCCGCAATGGCTCGATTGTATGAGGCTAATCTAGCCCGCGATTTTCAGAGCAGTAGTAGGTCACGCCCGCATAGACTTATGAACCGGAGCAATAAATATCGCTTCTCACTGTGGCTCACCGAAACACCTGAACGCCCGCCGACGCGCCATATCAGCTCTTGACTCCGTTGCTAGCGCTATATTGCGCGTTCATTCCATGCTAAGAGCATCGCCCGACATATGAGGGACACTCATAGATGCTCCGCGAAAACGTCACCGACCTGCTATTCTTTCTCGCCGTCGCCAGAGAGCGAAGCTTTACCCGGGCAGCCGCACAGCTCGGCGTTTCGCAATCGGCGCTTAGCCACACGGTGCGGCAGCTTGAAGAGCGCATGGGCGTCAGGCTTTTGACGCGCACGACGCGAAGCGTCAGCCCGACACCGGCCGGAGAGCGTCTGCTGCAATCCCTGACGCCACGCTTCCAGGAAATCGAAGCCGAGCTCTTCGCCGTCACCGAACTGCGAGAAAAGCCGGCCGGCACCATCCGGATCACGGCGGTCGACTATGCCGTCGATACCTATATCTGGCCGAAGCTTGCCGGCGCGCTCAAGGATTATCCCGACATCCACGTCGAGATCATCAACGACTACGGCCTGACCGATATCGTGGCAGAACGTTTCGACGCTGGCGTTCGTCTGGGCCAGACGGTCGCCAACGGCATGATCGCAGTCCGCATCGCTCCCGATCAAGCTTTTGCAGTGGTCGGCTCTCCGTCCTATTTCGAAGGACGCCATAGACCGGTCGTCCCCCAGGACCTAACCAATCACAAATGCATCAACCTGCGCCTTCCGACCCATGGCGGCAATTATGTCTGGGAGTTCGAAAAGGGTAGCGATGAACTACGCGTACGCGTCGACGGCCAGATGACGTTCAACGGCATTCGCCAGGTTCTGGCCGCCGCAGTCGATGGCTATGGTTTGGCCTACGCGCCCCACGATCTGGTACAGCCAGATATCGAAAGCGGCCGGCTTATTCGCGTATTGGAGGACTGGTGCCCGCCCTGGACGGGCTACCATCTCTATTATCCGAGCCGCCGCCAGCCGTCCTCCGCCTTTGCAGTGGTACTGGAGGCGCTGCGCTATCGCGGCTGAGGCAGGACCTACGACGCCATCAGCGCACGGATGCTGCGATCTGCCGACTGCAGCAGCTCGAAAGCTTCGTAGCGCCGTTCGTGCAAGGCCTTGATGGCACCATCCGCCGGCTCGAACCTCTTCGCCAGTCGCGACATGGTGGCCATGGCTTCCAAGAGCGAACCAGAATGCCCGCCAGCCGTGGCGCCGAGCATGGCCGCACCGAGAAGAACGGGCTCCTCCGTATCGGCGACGGCGACCGGTCTGCCGGTCGTATCTGCCAGAAGCTGGCGCACAAGGCCACTCTGGGCAGCGCCGCCGCTGGCAATGATGAGATCGCAGGCAATGCCATCCTGCTCCAGTTTTTCAAGCAGCTGTTTGAGGCCATAGCCGATACCGCAGAGGCCGGCGACGTAAAGAGCGATCAGAGCGTCGATACCGGTTTCCAGCCCGAGGCCGGAAATGACGGCGCGCGCATCGGAATCTGCATAGGGCGACCGATTGCCAAGGAATTCGGGAACGACCTGGATGGATTGCGCGAGATTCACAGCATCAGATGCATTGTTGCCTGCCTTCATAGCCTGCCGATCAAGCCAAGCGACCAGAGACAAACCCTCTGCCTCCGCCCTCTGGCGAGCCTCACCGGCTGCGGGGTGCATGGTAACGAGATGATCGATCGCAGCGCCGGCGGCTGATTGGCCGCCTTCGGTCAGCCAGAGACCGGGCACCATGGCCGAGTAATACGGACCCCAAACACCATCGACGAACACTGCCCCTTCGCTCGATGCCATCGAGCAAGCCGACGTGCCGAAGATGTACGCGAGCCGGTTCCTGACATCAGCCCCGCCGTCAGACCCCTGCCCACCCAGCGTGCCAACCCCGCCGGCATGGGCATCGATCAGCGACGCGCCGACCGGCGTGCCAACGGCAAGACCGAGATCGCGGGCAGCGGCTTCGCTCAGGCCTTCACCCAAGGCAGTCCCCGGCTCGACGATCTCGGTGCCGATCCGCACGAAACCTTCGTCCGCCAGCTCACCGAGCCCGATATCCTTGAAATATTGCCCATCCCAACGCGTCTCATGGGCGAGATAGGTCCACTTGCACGTCACCGTGCATACGGATCTCTGCAGAGACCCGGTTGCGCGCCATGTCAGATAATCGGAGAGATCGAAGAAATGGTCGGCTGCGGCGAAGGATTGTGGCAGGTTTTTCTTCAGCCACAAAAGCTTCGGCGTTTCCATCTCAGGTGAGATGCGTCCGCCGACATAACGCAGTACCGCATGGTTGCCGGCATTGATCTCCGCCGCCTCGCCGGCAGCACGATGATCCATCCAGACGATGATGTTGCGATCGGCGTCCCCAGACGGGCCAACGGCCACAGGCCTGCCATCCGCCTTGACCGCGACCAGGGAGCAGGTCGCGTCGAAGCCAATACCGGCGACGTCACCGGCCGCTACCTTCGCCGTTGTGACAGCCTCTTTGACGCTGTCGCAGACGGCCTTCCATATCTGCTCGCTCGACTGCTCGACGACACTGCCGGCCTCGTGCCAGATGGTGATCGGCCGCTTGGCGGCGGCCAGCAGATGGCCATGCGCGTCGAACACACCAGCCCGGGCGCTGCCCGTGCCGACATCGATGCCGATGAAATATGGTGCCGTCATCAGAGATCCGTACTCAAAGGCAGGATCACCAGATCCCGGATTACGATGTTCCGCGGTCTCGATAGCATGAAGAGCACCGCGTCCGCCACTTCCGTCGCCTCCATGAGGCCACCTGCGGCAATCGCTTCATCGAGCTTTGCCTGCGGCCAATCACTGATCAGCGCCGTCACCACTGGGCCCGGCGCCACGGCGCCGACGCGGATGCCATGCTTGGCAACCTGACGCCGCACCGTGTGCGTGAAGGCCTGGATGGCATGCTTGGAAGCCGTGTAGATCGGCTCCCAGACCACCGGCACCAGGCCGGCGATCGAGCTGGTCATGATGATATCGCCGGTTTTGCGCTCGATCATGTGCGGCAGCACCATGCGGACCGAACGGAAGGCCGCATTGATATTCAGATCCAGCATCCGGTCCCAGGCATCGGGATCGCCTTCCGCAACCTCCCCGCCGATATAGGCGCCGGCATTGGCATGGAAGATGTCGAGCTTGCCGAACCTGTCGATAATCTGCGGCAACATGGTCGCCACGCTCTCCGGCTTCAGAAGATCGACAACAACGGGATGAGCGTTCGGCCCCAGTTCGGCGCAAAGGCTTTTCAGGCTGTCTTCGGCTCTGTCGACGAGGGCGACGCTGGCGCCCTCTTTCAATAGCGATTTGGCGCATTCGAGGCCAATTCCAGAGGCAGCCCCGGTGATAGCGGCGACCTTGCCGGTGAAATCCTGTCTCATAACAATCCTTACCTTCTTGAAGAAATCAGCCGCGCCCATGCGAGGCGCGGGAACGACGGGCAAGCGAGTCGACGATGACGGCAATGGCAAGAACTGCGCCTGTAATCATGTAGCGAAGCGCCGACGACAGATCGAGCATGGTGAGGCCGCTGGCGATCGACTGGATGACGATGATGCCGAGCAGGGCGGAATAGGCGCTGCCGCGACCGCCGAAAAGGCTGGTGCCGCCGATGACGGCTGCTGCAATGGCATTCAGATTGACGTCGCCGGTGCCGGCCTGCTGACTGGCAGATGCCAGCCGCGCCGCCGCGAGCACGCCGCCCAAGGCTGCGAACATGGCGCAGAGCACGAAGGCACTGGTATAAATCCGCCGCACATTGATGCCGGCACGACGCGCTGCTTCGCGATTGCCGCCAACGGCAGACATCGACCGGCCCCATTGCGTGCGCGTCAGCGCATAATCCATGACGATGACCAGCACCACGAACAGGGCGAACATCCATGGAATGCCGCGATCCTGATTGAGATAGAAGGCAACGAATTCCAGAGCCACGGTGATGACTGCTGCCTTTATCAGCAGGCCGCCAACAGACGGTGTCGATAGATTTGCCAGCTTGCGCCGCCGCACCGCGCCAAGACCCGCAACCAGCATGACGGCACCCGGAATGAGCGCGAAGACATAGGCGAGCGGGCGGGGAATGACCAGAAGCTGGCCGAAATTCACGATGGCCGAACCATAGGGTAGATTGATCGAGCCTGTCGCGCCAAGCAGATAGAGCTGCATGCCAAGCACGGCGAGAAGGCCCGCCAATGTGGCGACGAAGCTCGGCATACCCAGCCGGTTGAACAGCACGGCGTAGATGGCACCGATCACGCCGCCGACGACGAGTGCGGCCAGGATCGCCAAAGCCACCGGCCAGCCTTCGTTCACCCAGAGCATACCGACCATGGCCGAAGCAAAGCCGCTGATCGATCCGACCGAAAGATCGATCTCGCCAACCATCAGTACGCAGACGATGCCAAGCGAAATGATGCCGACCGTCGAGGCGTCGAATAACAGGTTGGCGAGGTTGTTGCTGGACAGAAAGGTCGGGTTGAGCGTGCCGAACACCGTCCAGATGATGACGAGGCCGACGACGACGGGCAGCGAGCCCAGATCGCCGGAGCGGATCTTGTCGATGGAGGAGCGGATGGTGGCCGCAAGCCCGGTGTCGTGGTTGACGCGGACGTCGCTGCGGTCGAGCAGCACAGCCGATTGCTTGCCGTTCTCGCTCATGGCTGGCCCCCTTCTCTTGCTTCCTGCTGGGCCTGACGCCGCCCTGCGCGTCGCGACACGGCGTTTTCCGTCGCGCCGGTGATGGCGCTGACGAGTTCCTGATTTGACGTATCGGGATAGAAAATTCCGTTATTGCGGCCGAGGCGCAGCACGACGATACGGTCGGCGACGGCGCGCACGTCCTCCATGTTGTGGCTGATCATGATGACGCCGAGCCCCTTGTCGCGGACACGCTCGATGAGGTTCAGCACTTCGGCGGTCTGTGCCACGCCAAGGGCTGCGGTCGGCTCGTCTAGCATGATGAGTTTCGGCTCGAGCAGCAGCGAGCGGGCGATCGCCACCGTCTGTCGCTGGCCGCCCGAAAGTGAGGCGATCGGGATACGAACGCTCGGGATGCGCGCCGCAAGCTCGTTGAGCAATGTCCAGGCGCGAACCTCCATCGCGGTTTCGTCGAGCTTCAACGGGCTCATTTCCCTGCCGAGGAAGATGTTCGCGACGACATCGAGGTTTTCGCAAAGCGCCAGATCCTGAAAGACCGTGGCAATGCCGAGATCAAGCGCTGTTGCGGGATCGCTGAGCGTCACCGGCTTGCCGCGGAAGGTAATGGTGCCTGAACTCGGCTGGTGGACGCCGGCCAGAACCTTGACGAGCGTCGATTTGCCCGCACCGTTATCGCCGACAAGCGCCACGACTTCGCCGGCATGCACATCGAGGTTGATATCCGTCAGTGCCGAGACGGCGCCGAAGTGTTTGGAGATCCCTTTGAGGCTGAGCACAAGCTCGCCGTCCGGGGCTCTGTGATCGGAAGCGTCACTCATGACTCGCCACCTTCTCGGGTTGAAATGCTATGGGTCTCCGGCCGCCGAAGCGGCCGGATGGGGATAGGACAAGGCTCAGCTGCCGATGCCAAGCTTCTTGCAGCCATCGGCATAACGGTCATTGCAGAGCTGCGCTGGCGTCTGGATCGGCTTACCGTTGACGCTCTTGTCGATGATCTCAGCCTTCAGGTTTTCGGAGGTGACCAGCGCCGGCGTGAAGAGCTTGGTCGGCGTGTCGAAGAGCTTCGTGTCAGCCTTCGGCGTTTCGCCGGACAGCAGTTCGATCGCGACATTGGCAGCAGCCGCGGCCACGATCTCGCTCGGCTTGGAGATGGTGTTGTACTGATCGCCGGAAATGATGAGCTGCAGGCCGGCGATGGTCGCGTCGTTACCCGTCACAGGCGGGACCGGATCGAAGCCGGCAGCCTTGAAGGCGGCCACAGCCGCACCGCCTGTGCCATCATTGGCGGCAACGACGCCGAGGATCTTCTTGCCGAAGCGAGTGATCTGGCCGCTGGCCCATTGCTGCGCCTTCGGTGGTGCCCATTCCGGCGTATCGAATTCTGCTAGAACGGGATAACCGCCATCGGCGAGACCGGCGTGGATACCCTTCTTGATCAGGCCTGCGGCAGCATCGGTCGGCGAACCGTTGATTTCGAGGAGACCGCCGTCACCCGCTTTCACGCCCTTTGCCTTGAGGTGATCGACCAGCGACTTGGCGATCATCTTGCCGATCTCTTCATTGTTGAAGGAGACATAGTAATCGGCGGCAGCCGACGGGATCGGACGGTCATAGGCGATGACCTTCACACCCTGGCTCTGCGCCAGCTTGACCAGCGAGGCGGCGGCCGTCGAGTCCACCGGGTCCAGCACGATCGCCTTGGCGCCTTGCGAGATCGCCGAATTGAACTGCTGCTGCTGACGCGAGGCGTCGCCATTGGCGTTCTGGTAGATGACCTTGCAGCCAGCGCAGAGTTTCTTCATCTCGGCCTGGAAACCAGGGAAATCGTGCTCTTCATAGCGTGTGGAGCTCTGGTCGGGCATGAGGAAGGCGACGGTCGCGTCCGTCACCTTGGCGGACTGCGCAAAGGCGGAGGTGCCGGCCATCAGGCCGATGGCGAGCGCGGCTGCGCCGGCGATTTTCAGTGTGAAATGGTACATTGGAATTTCTCCGTTCCAAATAGTAATGGTTTCCCTCGATCATCACGGCTGTCCGCACGCGATGCTCTTGTTTGATGCTCTCCGCCGGCGGTCATCCGACCGACGCGGCGGTAAATTTCGGACAAGCCTTCTCCTTCGGGCGGCAAAGGTGCCTGCCCGTTCGCTTGTCCTGAATTCTGTCTCTCCTCCCTGTCCTCCCTTGTGTTAGGCGGCCTCCACCGCGCGTGCGTGCTGTGCCAGGAGCGATCTGAATCGGGAAGGCGCCATGCCCTTCTGGTCCAGAAAACGCCGATTGAAGTTCGAAATGTTGTTGAAGCCTGCCGCAAAGCAGATATCGGTGATCGTCATCTCAGCCTTGCTCATCAGTAGATGGCAGGCGAAGTTGATGCGCAGCCGGTTGACATATTGCACCAGCGCCATGCCCGTGTGACGGCGGAAGCTGCGCGAAAAGGCGCTCGGGCTCTGGCCGGTCAATTCGGCCAGATCGCATTCGTTGAACGGTTCGGTCAGATGCGCATTGATGAAAGCAAGAGCCTGGTTGACGCCGGCCGACATGAAGCCGGATGGATCCGGCTGATAGCCGGCGCTTGCAAGCGTGCGTGTACCTTGAGCGCTGCTCATGGCGTCGAGGATATTCATGAAGAGCTCGATGCGGCGGATGCCTGATGCCTCGACCAATTCGCCGAGGATCGGGCCGACGACCGCCGCCGTCTCGGGCGTAAAGAGCGCACCGCGGCGGCTCGTCTCAAGAATGCCGGTGCAGGCCGACAGTTCCGGAAAGACCTTGCTGGCATCGGCGAAGAAGGATTCGGAAAACTGCAAAACGCGGCAGCGCAGCGGCAGGGTGACGCCGGCGGGCACATCGCTTACCCAATTATGCGGCAGGTTCGGTCCCGTCAGCACCAGATTGCCCGGCTCGAACTCGCCGATGAAGTCGCCGATGAAATATTGGCCCGTCGTCGCGACCACATGGTGGATTTCATACTCGGGATGAAAATGCCAGCGAACGGTGCGGTAGGGATAGCCGTGCTCCCAGGCCTTGAAGGATTCTCCGCTGCCGATCGCGACCACTTCCAAATCGGGATTCATCGGCAAGCCTCCTTTCATCCGTCCGCGTTGCTACGGTTACGGCGCCTCCTCCCAGAGGCCATCGCGTCTTCTATGTGGTAAATCTACCTCTCATAACCACCCGCCGCTACTACGCCTTGTACGCTCGACCGATACTTTTTTGACATGAAGGGTGGTTCGTTTGGTCAAATGTGCAGTGCGGCATAGCCAACCGCGCCGCCAGAAGCCCCGCATCGGCCCGAAAGCGGGATCAATCGAGATCGTCGCGAATGCAGGCCTTGAACTGTCCGGATGCGACCTCGCGCAATTGCGGGACTGTCGTCGCGCAGGCGTCGAGCGCGAAGGGACAGCGCGTGCGGAAAACGCAGCCGCTCGGCGGGTTTGCCGGGCTCGGAATATCGCCTTTGAGGATTTGCCTGTTACGCCTGCGATCCGGGCCCGGCGATGGGATGGCCGACAGCAAGGCGCGTGTATAGGGGTGTCGCGGTCTGGCGTAGAGATCGGCGCTCGCGGCAATCTCCATGATCCGCCCGAGATAAAGCACGATCACGCGGTCGCAGAGATACTCGACCACGGCAAGATCATGCGAGATGAAGAGCATGGTGAGCGCGAGACGCTGCTGAAGACCGCGCAGCAGATTGATGACCTGCGCCTGAATGGAGACATCCAGTGCCGAGACCGGCTCGTCGGCGACGAGAAATTCCGGTCCGAGCGCAAGCGCGCGGGCAATCCCGATCCGCTGGCGCTGACCGCCGGAAAATTCATGGGCGTAACGATTGATGGCATCCGCCGGCAGATCCACCTGTTCAAGCGCTGCACGTGCCCGATCCAGCCGATCAAGGCGACTGCCGATATGCTGGATCTTCAAGCCCTCGGTCAATATCTCGCCGATGGTCATGCGCGGTGAGAGACTGGCGAAGGGATCTTGAAAAATATACTGCATGCGCGGCCGCATCCGCCTGAGATCGCCAGCGCCGAGCCTGGTCATTTCCGTGCCGTCGAAGCGCACGCTGCCTGCAGACGGTTCGACCAGCCGCAGGATGGACCTGCCGATCGTCGTCTTGCCGCTGCCGGATTCGCCGACGAGACCCACCACTTCGCCTCTCGCGATGTCGAAGGAGATATCACGAAGTATGGAGAGTCTTGCGCCGCGGGAAACATAGTCCTTGGCGAGATCGCGAACGGAGACGAGAGCTTCGGTCATCTATATCTCCCACCAGCGGATGCAGCGGCTGGCATGGCTCGCTTCTACTGTTTCGAGAGACGGTACTGCTTCACTGCAGGCCTGGATCGCATGAGCGCAACGCGGCGCGAAAGCGCAGCCGGAAGGCATTCGCGTCAGCCCCGGCACGACGCCGGGAATAGCATATAGCGGCTCGCCGGCCTGCCGCATTCTCGTCGCCTCGCCCAGCCGCGGCATGGAGGCCAAAAGGCCGCGTGTATAGGGATGCCTCGGATTGCGGAACACTGTTTCCGTCGGCCCCTCCTCGACGATCCGGCCGGCATACATGACGGCGACGCGATCGGCGATCTCTGCCACCACGCCGAGATTATGCGTGACGAACAGGATCGCCATGCCGCGCTCACGCTGCAACCGCTGCATGAGATCGAGGATCTGCGCCTGTATCGTGACGTCGAGCGCCGTCGTCGGCTCGTCTGCGATCAAAAGCACCGGATCGCAGGCAAGCGCCATGGCGATGGTCGCACGCTGGCGCATGCCGCCGGACAATTCATGCGGATATTGCCTGACGCGGCGCTTGGCGTCGGGAATTCCGACGCTCTCCAACAGCGCGGTCGCCTCGCGCGTCGCGGTCGCACGATCAGCCCTGCGGTGGATGCGGATCGGCTCGGCGATCTGATCGCCGATGGTCAGCACTGGATTGAGGCTCGACATCGGCTCCTGAAACACCATGCCGATATCGCCGCCGCGAATCTCGCGCATGTGCCGGTCATCCAGCGTAGCGAGATCGCTGACAATGCCTTTCCTATCCCGCAACCTGATGCTGCCGGCTGCGATCGCCCCGACATTGCGCGTCAGAAGCCGCATCACCGAAAGGCTCGTCACCGACTTGCCCGAACCGGACTCGCCGACCAGCGCCAGCGTCTCGCCGGCATCGATGGTCAGGTCGATATCGCGCACTGCGGTCAACTCGCCGCCGCGGGTGCGGAAGACGGTTCTTAGCCCCCTGATATCGAGAACGGGTTGGGCGGTCGGCGTCATCATACCTAGAGTAACCCCGTATTTTTCAGGATCGCATCGATTCGGGCTATTTCTTCGGTGTTCAGCGCCGCGCGCGGGCGAGGCATGACCGCAGTATCGATGATACCGAGGCTCTTCATCGCAGCCTTGAAAGCGCCGATGCCGGCCGCACCACCGCTAACGCGCCCCTGCGCGACCCAGACGATCTCGAACAGGCGGCAAAGCCTCTCCTGCTCGCGCCGGGCAGCAGCCCAGTCGCCGCGTTGTGCTGCATCCCAGAGCCGCACATAGCCATGCGGATCAACATTGGCGATGCCCGGAACCACGCCATGTGCGCCCATCAGAAGCGCATTGTCGACGACGATTTCGGACCCCGTCATCAGGAAGACATCCTTATGATCGGCAAGATCGAGCAGCGTATAACGGAAATTGCTATCGTCGCCGCTCGAATCCTTCAGCCCGATGATGGTTCCCTCCTTGGCAAGCGTTACTACAGTCTGGCGGTGCAGCTTTACATTCACGCAGACCGGGATGTCATAGGCGACGAGCGGCACATCGACCGCATCTCTTATGTAGCGGAAATGGTCCAATATCTCGGACTGGCTGGTCACCGTGTAGAAGGGAGCGGTGACGACGACGGCATCGGCTCCGGCCACCTTGGCGATTTTCGAATGGGCGATCACGCGATCGGTCGTGGGATCGATGACGCCAACCAGCAGCGGCACTCGTCCATTCACGATCTTGGCGGAATGCTCGATGATCTCCCGGCGTGTCTTTTCGTCGTGGAAGACGACTTCGCTGGTGGAGCCCAGCACGAAGACGCCGTGGCAGCCGCCATCGATCAGATGCTCCAGCACCCTTGTATAGGATGCGTAATCCACGGTGAAATCGTCGTTCAGCGGCGTTACGACGGGGGGCACCACGCCCTTGAATTTGCTCATTGTCTCTTTCTTTCCTGGGTTCAATGAAGTTCGGCGCGCGGATCGAAGGCATCCCTCAGCCCGTCGCCGATGAAATTGATGGCAAGGACGGCTAGAACCAGCGTGGCGCCGGGAAACAGCCATTGCCAGGGATATTGTTCGAGAACGGCAGTGGAGCGGGCAGCGTTCAGCATATTGCCCCAGCTCGCCGCGGGTGGTGCGATGCCGAGCCCGAGGAAGGAAAGTCCGGCTTCCAAAAGGATCGCATTCGCCACCTGCGTCGTGGCGTAGACCACCAGAATATCGATGCAGTTCGGCATGCCGTGGCGCAACAGCAGGTGCGGCAGCCCCGCCCCCATGCCGCGCGCCGCCGTCACGAAATCGCGCTCGCGCAGTTCGAGCAGCCTGGAGCGCACCATACGGGCAAGCAGCGGCCAGGACAAAAGCGATATAACGAGAATTGTCGGCAGGATGCCGGTGCCGGTGATGGAGGCCAGGACCAGCAGGAAGATTACTGGCGGCAGGGTCATGACCAGATCGACGAAGCGCATGCTGAGCGCATCCGCCCAGCGCCCGGCAAAGGCAGACACGAAGCCGAACAGGAAGCCGATAATGGCTGAAATAACGGTGGAGCCTGCCGCAACCATCAGCGATATGCGGCCGCCTTCGAGCACTCTGGCAAAGACGTCACGCCCGACTCCATCCGTTCCGAACCAATGGGTCGCATTAGGCGGCGCGTTCATGGCCAGGAGATCGATGTCGTTGGGCTGGAACCGCCACCACAGCGGATACGTGGCGATCAGCAGTAGTAGCGGCACGGCAATACAGACACCGAAGAGAGCAGCCCCATTCAGCCGGAAACGGTCGAAGGCTCGGGCAAGCGGGCCGTGGCTTGGTCGTTCGGTTCGCGCCAGCATCTCAGCCCACCTTGATGCGCGGATCGATCACCGCATAGGTGAGATCGGTCAGCAGGTTGACGACGATGACGCAGGCGCCGACGACAAGCGTCGCCCCCATGATGACGGGATAATCGCGGGACGTAACCGCATCGACGAGCAACAGGCCCATGCCCGGCCAGTTGAAGACACTTTCGACGAAGATCGCGCCGCCGATTGCAAGCCCGATGGTCGAGCCGATAACTGTCACCACAGGCAGTAGCGCATTGCGCAGGGCATGCTTGACGATCACCCAGAATTCGAACACCCCCTTGGCGCGCGCGGTGCGCACATAATCCTGGTTCAGCACTTCCAGCAGCGATGCGCGCATATAGCGCATGATGAGCGCGGCCTGAGCGATCGCGAGAAGCGACGCCGGCAGGATGAGATGCCAGAGTAGGTCGCCAATGGAAAAATCCTCGCCCGGCGTCAGCATGCCACCCGAAGGCAGCCAGCCAAGGCGCACGGCAAAGATATAAAGCCCAAGAAGCGCGCTCAGAAAGGCTGGGCTCGATATGCCGGCAAGCGCCAGGACGGAGAGCGACACGTCCGTCACCGAATTGCGCCTGACGGCGCCGATGACGCCTGCGGCAATGCCGGCAATGACCGCCATGACCAGGGCAGATCCCATCAGCAATACGGTCGGACCGATACGCGACAGCACAAGCGTCAACACCGGCTGATCCGCTCGCTTGACGGAATAGCCGAGATTGCCTTGCAGCGCCTGATAAAGCCAACCGACATATTGCAGCGGCAACGGCCGATCCAGCCCGAGGCGCTCACGCAGATCGGCCATGGCGGCAGGCGACAAGGGCGTACTCGGATCAATATAGGCATCGATCGGATCGCCCGGCGTCAGCCGCAGCAGGATGAAGATCAGCATGCTCAAGGCTATGAGCATGCCGATGCCGATCGCAAGACGCCTGAGACCATAGTGAAGCATGTCGAACCTATGTTTCGAGGAAGGCGTCGGCCGCATTGGGCCGGTCGAAAACCTAGTTTGAGAGCTTCCACGCTTCCGGATGTGCGATGTAGGGGCCGCCGCCGGGCGCCGGCGTCCAGACGAAATCCTTCACCTTGGATGAGACAACGCCATAGCGGTTCGCCACCCACATGGTCGCCCAGGGCAGCTCCTTGTTCATGACCTTGCAGACATCCTGGTAGCGTTGATCGCGCTTGCCGGCGTCCGTCTCGGCAATCGCGGCATCGAGTGCCTCGGTCAGATCGGGCATGCGCGCCCGCACCACATTCGCACCAGCCGGAGGGATCTGCTTTTCATTAAGCCCTGTATTGATGTTGCTTGGATCGGGGCCGTTCTGCAGGCCGGCATAGACGAGCTGGAACTGCGATACGTCGGCCTTCGGGTTGAGCACGATGCCATTATAGGTCGGCGCATCGACGGCGCGCGGCACGACATTGATACCGACCTGCGCCAGCATTGCCTGGACGGCTGCCAGCACATTCGTCGCGAGCGGCGTGTTGTAATAGGTCAGCAAGGTGATCGGCTTATCGCCGTTGATCTTGTCCCAACCTGCCTCATCCAGCAATTGCTTGGCCTTGGCCGGGTCGTAAGGATAAGCCTCAATGCCATCCGGGACGAGTTGACTGGCCACATAGGCGCAATTGGCCGGCTTTGCCGCGCCGCCATAGAGGCTCTTGATGATCGCATCGCGATTGATGGCGTGCATGACGGCCTGACGGATGCGAAGATCCTTCCATAGTGGCGAATCCTGGTTGAAGCCCAGATAATTGACGACGAAGGAATCTCCCTCGATGACCTCAAAGGACTTATCGTCCTTGAAGGTCGGCACGTCGTTGGAATCGACATAGGTGAACTGGATCTCGCCTGCCCGCAGTGCCGAGATCGCCGCGGCCGGATTGGCAAAATAGCGATTGATCAGCCGATCGAGAACGGGCTTGCCGCCGCGATAATCTGGATTGGCTGTCAGCTCGACATATTGATCCTGCACATATTTGACGAATTTGAACGGCCCCGTCCCGATCGGGGAGGTCGACCACCAGGTGCTCTTCGCAAGCTGATCGTCCGGTACGGCGGCGAGCGCATGCTCAGGCAGAACCATGATCTTGGCGAGCGTATCGAGCAGGCTCGCCGAGGGCGCAGAAAGCTTGATGACAAGCGTATGATCGTCCGGCGTCTCGACGGATGACAGAAGTTTAAACCGGGCAGCAAAGACGGAGCCAGTCTTGGAATTGGCCGCAAGATCGATGGTGAACTTGGCGTCCTTGGCCGTGAAGGCCTTGCCGTCGTGCCACTTGGCATCGGCAAGCTTGAATGTGTAGGTCAGTTGATCGGGGCTCACCTCATAGGAGGAAGCAAGCACGCCGACGATCTTCTGCAGCTTTTCGTCGTAGCTGACCAGCGGCTCGAAATAGGTGTTGAGCCAGGTAAGGCCGGCGGTTGCCGCCAGCGGATTGAAGTTGCCTTGGAAGCCGCCCGGACCGACATCGAAGCCCCCAGACATCGTTGCAGCGACGGCAGGTGCGGCCACGCCGCTCAAGACAGGCATTGCGGTGGCCGACGCTAGTGCTCCCAACACGATTGCCGGCAGATGAAAAGCTTTCCTCATGATGATCCTCCTCCCGTGTTTGCGATCGCTATTTCTTCTTGTTGTTGGCGATCACCTGCGAAATTCCCTCGTAGTGGCGGTCGAGGCGCATGCGCACCTCCTTGAGATTTTTGGATTCCAGCGCATCGACGATCGCCTCATGATCACGCCAGGTGGCCATGGGGTCGACATCATCCAGATCGAAGAAACGGGATGCCTTGTAGAAGGCGAGCCAGAAGACATCGATCAGACGAACGAAGGTCTCGTTGCCCTGACAGCGAAACAGCAGGCGATGAAAGAGCTGATCGTCTTCGGCAAAGGGTTCGCCACGCTCGGCGTGAGCGCGCATGCGATCGGTAGTGGCTCGCAGTTCCGCCAGATCCTCCGGCCCGATCATCTCGAGCGTCTTGCCGATCAGGCCGACTTCGAGGGTACGGCGGATTTCCAGCACCTCCTCCATGTGCCGTAGCGCATCACCGAGCCCGTAGGCGAGATTGTCGAGCAGCGGCGCAAAGGAAAATGCCTTGACGAAGATGCCGATACCGCGACGTGTCTCCAGCACACCGAGGGATTCCAGCGCCTTGATGCCTTCGCGCAGAGAACTGCGGCTGACACCCAATTGGGTCGCAAGCTCTCCTTCTGCCGGCAGCATCGTGCCCGCCTCAAGACCGTTGTCGGCGATATAGCTGCGCAAACTCTCCTGCACAGAGACATGCAGCAATGGCGCGCGCATCAAAGGCTGAATGATTTTTCCGACCATGAAACCCAAGCTCCTCGGGACATGGCGCGCAACCTATTGACTTGTAGGATATCCGTCAAGTGGATAAGCAAGTGAAGCTACGAGGTGCAAGGATCGCAAGTGGGAGCAATGAAGGAGTCATCATGCCGGAGCGCATAGAGATCGCTTGGCAGGTGCCGCATGATCATCTCATAGCCACCGATCGGCTGGACCTTGCTTCAACCCTCGGGAGCAGGCCTCAATTTGAGGCGCGAGGCGCATCCGTCGCCGGTAGGCGCGCAAGCTTGCCTTCCTCGGCCTTGTAGAAATACTGGCTCGCAACCAGCCATCCCTTCAGCGGTCGCAATGGTGGAATGCAGGTTGCCAGCATGAAAGGGCCAGTCACCAGAAACTGCACCCAGACCGGCGCCGAGAACGCCACCTCCAGCCAGACGCCGAGAAGCACACTCGGGATACAGGCAAAGCAAATGACGAAGAAAGCCGGTCCATCGGCCGGATCCGCAAAGGAATAGTCGAGACCACATGCTTCGCATTGCTTGCGAAGCGTCAAGAAGCCATCGAACAGACGCCCCTGCCCGCAACGCGGGCAACGACAACGAAGGCCGGTTTGCAGTGGGCTCAGCGGGGGATATTCGGCATCCATGATAATGTCACTCCCGAATCAATCTTCCAAGAGCAAGCAATCAATATCGCGATTGCTTGCATTCAATATGAATATAATGAATGCATCCTATGCGTCCATTTGGCAGAATGACGCAGCGGTAATCCCAGAAAATTAAGGGAATAGGTGCGGCAAGGAGCCAGCGCTCCTCCGATCAATGGCAATATTGCGCCCGGAGATTAGAAGAAGGAAGCGGTCAATTCCGGCGGCCCCTGCAGCGCATGCGCCATGAAACTCAACGCACCTTTCAAGGCTTCGCGACCTATCGGGCCACCAAGACAAACGCGCACGGCCTCGGGAGCCATGCCGTTTACCGTGAAGGCGTCGCTTGCGACAACGCCAATGCCCACATTGCGCATGTGGCTGCCAAAGGTGGCGCGCGTCCATCCGCCGCCGAGCGGCAGCCATATATTGAAGCTGATGGGATCGGCCCGGTAGCTGCCTGATGGCAATATGTCCGCAACCATCTCCTGGCGGGCGGCGGCCTCCGTGCGAATGAAGCGCAGGATGCCATCCGCGGTACCATCTTCGATCCAGCGCGTCGCGAGCGCCATATTGAGCGGCGACGCCATGACATTGTTGCTCCGCATCGTACTGACGAAGGGCCATATCGACCGGTTGTCCGGTGCCACGACGAAGGCGAGGCGCAACCCCGCACCAATGCACTTCGCCAATCCACCGATATGCCAAGTCAGACCCGGTGCGATTGCAGCCATTGGCGCTGGCGCGTCCAGCGGAATGAAGCCATAAGCATCATCCTCGATGATCGGCACGCGATATTTGCAGGCAATCGCGGCAATGGCTTCGCGTCGCTTCTGCGGAATAGTCAGCGTTGTCGGGTTCTGCAGCGTCGGGTTGAGGTAAAGCGCCTTCGGCCGCAGGCGCTCGCAGCTTTCTTCAAAGGCTTCCGGCAAGATACCTTCGTCATCCATCGCCAGGCCCGCGAGATTGAGCCGAAGCTGCGCCGCAATCGAACGCATGCCGGGATAGGTGATGTTTTCCGAAAGCACGGTTTCGCCAGGCTTGGCCAAGAGGCCAAAGATCGCCAGCAAGGCCGGGTGCGCGCCAGGTGTTACGAAGATGCGTTCCTGTGCCGGAGTAAGCCCGCGGCGGCTGAGCCACCTTGCGGCAGCCTCCTTGTCCATAGCCAGACCACCGAACCCTTGATAACGCAGCAAGGGAATGAGATCGACCGCCACGGCCGACATGCCCTCCTGCATCCGAGCAAGAAGATCCGGATCACTCGGCTCCGGCGGCAGATTCATCGAAAAATCGATCGCGGAGGCACGACGCGGATCGGAAGCGGCGTCGAGGACGAAACTTCGGCGCTCCCTCTCCTGCCTGCCGGTCACGAACGTCCCGCGCCCGACATGGGAATCCACCAGCCCGCGCTTCTGCGCCTCGACGTAGCCGCGCGCAACGGTCGTAAAATCGATATTGAGACGCCTGGCAAGCGCGCGTTGCGGCGGCAGCCTGTCGCCGGCGACAAGAACGCCGCTGCGCAAATCCATCTCGATCAGGTCAGCTATGGCGATGTAGCGGGGGCTGGAGGAGCGGCTGAGATCGGGATGCCAGTCTTTCATTTCATGCTCCGCACGAGACCGGACCTGAGCTTAAACTCCGGTCGGCATTGATTGCATATCATTGCATACAATTCCCGTTATGTGGAGCTATCGGCCCCACTTTCGTCCCTGAAAAGACAAATGCAGCAATATTTTCGATCCATGAATGTTTTGAACCGGCCGATGTTCCTGTAATTGATGGCATGACAAAGCTGTTTGAGCGCCCCAGCAGTCATAAACTCGAAGGCCTATATCCCGGTTATCGCGATTCGTCCCTGCAAGCTCGGCACGCCGGTTTTTGGCCGGCGCGCCGAACATATGGCAAAGTTCCATCAAGAATGGGACGTCTCACTCATTTCTCGTGAGCGCCCGCGGCTTTAGCTTTCGCTTGATCATCCACCAGCTCGTACCACATGGCGTTGAGGACGGCGAATGCTGCCGCGAGAGGGAAGCCGAGAAGCCAGGCAAAGTACCACATGCGAAATCTCCTTGAGGATTAGTAGGCGTGGCCGCCCTTGTCATTCACCGTCGCTTCATCGACCTTGCCCCACAGCACGCGGTAGACCCATGCGGTATAGGCAAGCACGATCGGCAGGAAGATGATGGCAACGACGAGCATGATGAACAGCGTCAGGTGACTGGACGAAGCGTCCCACACCGTCAGACTGGAGCGCGGGTCAAGCGATGACGGCAGAATAAAGGGGAACATCGACACGCCGACCGTCGAGATGATGCCGAAGATGGCAAGCTTGCTGAATAGCAGCACGGTCACCTCACGCCGGCCGAGCATGGCAAGCAAGGCCGCTGCTGCGCCGACGAAGCCAAAAGTCGGGGCGATCAGCATCCATGGATGGACATTGTAATTGCCAAGCCATGCGCCCGCGCTGTGTTCAACCGTCTTCAGAAGCGGATTGGACGGGCCTGCGACATCGATTGCACTGGCGATGCGATAGCCGTCTATGTCAAGCCAAAGGAACAGGCCGCCGAGCGCAAAGAGCACGATCACGGCAAGAGCCGCCACAATGCCGAACCGACGCGCGCGCTCGGCAACAACCCCATCTGTCTTGACGAGGAGCCAGGCAGCGCCGTGCATCACGAGCATGGCGACAGACAGCAGGCCACAGAGGAGAGCATATGGGTTCAGAAGCGCGAAGAAGGAGCCTTCGTAGAAGATGCGCATATCGTCGTCGAAACGGAACGGCACGCCTTGGAGCACGTTACCGACCGCCACGCCGAAGATCAGCGATGGAACGAACCCGCCAACGAACAAAGCCCAGTCCCAGCCTGCTTTCCAGCCGGCGCTATCGCGCTTGGAACGATATTTGAACGCGACCGGCCGCAGGATCAGGGCAAACAGGATGGCGAACATCGCAAGATAGAAGCCGGAAAAGGATACGGCGTAGAGTGGAGGCCAGGCAGCGAAAATCCCGCCGCCGCCAAGGATCAGCCAAACCTGGTTGCCTTCCCAGGTCGGGCCGATCGAGTTGATGGCAATGCGCCGCTCCGTATCCGTCCTGGCGACGAAGGGAAGCAGCGTGCCGACGCCGAGGTCGAAGCCATCGGTGACGGCAAAGCCGATCAAAAGCACGCCGAGAAGCAGCCACCAGATGATGCGCAGGGTCTCGTAGTCGATCAATTCATGCAGGATCATGGCAGGTCACTCCGCAGCGGGAACGAGGTTTTCGGAAATCAGCTTGGCCTCCGGTTCATCATCCGGTTCGGGGCCTTTGCGGATCGACTTGATCATCAGCGTCATCTCGATGACGATGAGGACGGTGTAGAGCGCGGCAAAGCCGAGGATGGTGAGCAGCACGGTGCCGGCGCCGAGATTGGAGACGGCCGCGGCCGTCGGCAGCACGCCTTCGATAATCCAGGGCTGACGGCCGAATTCCGCGACGACCCAGCCAAGCTCGATGGCGACCCAGGGCAGCGGAATGGCGAAAACCGCGATCCTCAGCAGCAACGGATACCGATCCAGTTTACGCCGTGCCGAGAGCCAGAAAAACACCGTCATCAACAGAATGAAGAACATGCCGAGCCCGACCATGATGCGGAAGGACCAGAAAAGCGTCGGCACATTCGGAATGGTGTCGCGGGCAGCCTTGGCGATTTGTTCCTCGGTCGCCTGGCGCGGATCGTCGACATAGCGTTTCAAAAGCAGGGCATAACCGAGCTCGTGGCCGATATCCTCGAAAGAGGTGCGTGCTGTGGCCACATCCTGCGAGGCCTCGCCGGGCGTCGCCGGCTTTGCAGCGCGGATCTTCGTCGGTGCATCATAGGCCTTGATGCCCTCGCGAATGCGATCCTTGGCCTGTTCCTCGAGCTTGTCGATGCCAGGGATTTCCGTCGTCAGCGACCGCGTGCCGATCAGGCCCATGGCCCAGGGGATATGAATGGCATAATGGGTCTCGCGGGCCTCCTGGTCTGGAAAGCCGAAGGCAGTAAAAGCGGCCGGCGCCGGCTCTGTCTTCCACATAGCCTCGATTGCCGCAAGTTTCATCTTCTGATGTTCGGTCGTCAGATAGCCGCTCTCGTCACCCAGCACGACGACCGACAGTGCCGAAGCCAGGCCGAAGGATGCGGCAACCGTCATCGATCGCTTGGCAAGCTCTACGCTGCGGCCCTTCAGGAGATACCAGGCCGAGACGCCGAGCACGAAGACCGAAGCACAGACGTAACCGGCGGAAACGGTGTGAACGAACTTCGCCTGTGCTACCGGATTGAAGACGACGTCGAAGAAGCTGACGATCTCCATGCGCATAGTCTGCGGGTTGAGCGCGGAGCCTGCCGGGTTCTGCATCCAGCCATTGGCGATCAAAATCCACAAGGCCGAGAAATTCGAGCCCAGCGCCACAGCCCAGGTCGCGACCAGATGGCCAACTTTCGACAGCTTGTCCCAGCCGAAGAAGAACAGGCCGACGAAAGTCGCCTCCAGGAAGAAAGCCATCAGACCTTCGATTGCCAGCGGCGCGCCGAAAATATCGCCGACATAATAGCTGTAATAGCTCCAGTTCATACCGAATTGGAATTCCATCACGATGCCGGTGGCGACGCCGAGCACGAAGTTGATGCCGAAGAGCGTTCCCCAGAACTTCGTCATCTGCCGCCAGATCTGGCGGCCGGTCATGACGTAGGTCGTCTCCATGATGGCAAGCAGCACGGAAAGGCCGAGCGTCAGCGGCACGAATAAGAAATGATACAGTGCCGTCATGGCGAACTGCAGGCGCGACAGCGCCACGATATCGAGTTCCATAGTCTTTCTCCCACCCCCTACGGTGTGTCTGACAGGAATGCGGCGCTATTCGACACGCCGCGGGCATGTTGATTGCCCCTCAATCCGGCCGCAGCCGATCGAGAAGCATTTCGAATTCCGGTGTGCCGCGCGCAGCCATGGCGACGATGCGGCCGCCGTCCAGAGCGACGATCCGATCTGCCAGGGCAGCCTCGCGACGAATGTGTGTTGCAATGACGAGACTGCGCCCATCGGCCGCCGAGGCCAGCCGAGCAAGCACGGCACGGGCCGTAACAGCATCGAGACCCTCCGTCGGCTCATCGAAAAGCCAGAGCGGCGTATCGCGCAACAGGAGCCTCGCGAGCGCCAGCCGGCGAAGCTGGCCGCCGGAAAGGCCGTTGCCGCCTTCGCCGAGGCGCGTTGAAAGGCCATGGGGAAGCGCGTCGATGTCGTGGAGCAGACCGGCCGTTGCGAGCGCATCGCATAGGTAGTTGTCGTCCGCATGAGGAGCTGCCAGCTTCAGATTGCCTCGCACCGTGTCTCGAAACAGCTCGCTACGCTGCGTCAGCGTCGCAGCCGGCTGACGAGCCACCGAGCCACTCGTCGCGACAATCTCGCCCGCAAGCACGGCCAGCAACGTCGATTTGCCGACACCGCTTTCCCCCACGACCGCCAGCCGCTCGCCGACCGGCAGCGACAGGGACAGATCGTTCAGGACCGGGCGGGAAGCTCCCTCGTGTCCGGCGACGACAGCGCTGAGCTGGAAGGCATAGCCGGCGACCGGTTCAACCCGTGGCATGGGAGCGGCGGCCGGGCTCAATCGAGGCGCAATGCGCCTTGCAGCAAGCAGGGTTCGTCCGAGTTCGAGCGCCCCTCGTCTAAGAGCCGCAAAAGGCTCCGTGGCGGCGAAGGCAATCAGCAGCGCGAAGGCAGAGGCAGGCGCGCCAATCGTTCCCTGCCTGGCAAGCATGGCAACCACAAGCAGCGTCGCCGTCAACAGGAATGTCGACCCAAGTGAAAAGCCGGCTGCGACGCCACTATCGATCCGGTTCAAGGCATTGTCCGCTTCGGCCAACCGCTGATCCGCCTCGGCAATCGCCGTGCGTTGTGCCTGCAGCTGTCCGGCCATCGCCAGATCGGTCTGACCGGCAACAAGGTCGACAATCCGGGCCCGCAACGCTTCTATCGCGTGGGCGCGGCGGCGCCCCGGCTTCAGCGCCAGATGCGCCGCGACGAGGGAAAGGCCAAGACAGAGCGCGACAAGCCACAGCCCTGCCGTGACGCCGAACGATGGATCGATAAAACAGAGCGCGATCGTCACCGCAATAGCGGCAAGACCGGCGACAGCGGCCGGCACCAGCACACGCAGATAGAGGGAATCGAGCGCATCGACATCATTCGTCAGGCGAAACAGCAGCTTCGCCGGCCGGCGGGCCATGGCCGCAGCCGCAGAAGGCTCCGCCCAGCCACGAAACAACCTCTCGCGCAAAGCGGCAAGAACCCTGAGGGTCGCATCATGCGTAACAAGCCGCTCGCCGTATCGAGCAGCCGTCCGGCCGATTGCGAGCAGGCGGATGCCGGCCGATGGCATGAAGACGTCGAAAACCGCAGCGCTCGCAGCCGTCAGACCGGCAAGGGCCGAGGCGGTGATGAACCAGCCGGACAGTCCCAGCAGTCCGCCGCCGGCAAGCATTGCCAACACCGACAAGCCTACGCCGAGAGCAAGGCTCGCGCCGCGCTCGACCCAGAATAGCCTGACCAGCGGTAAAAGGGTCTTGAGGGAGGTCTTCATGCCGCCACTCTCCGCGCCCGCTCATCGAGCCGGACGATGCGATTCATCCGCGCGGCAAGCACGGGATCATGTGTGGCGACGATCAGGACACGGCCCTTGGCGAGCGCGAGCAGCGCATCTGTGACGGCGGCAGCAGTCTGCGCATCAAGATGGGCGGTCGGCTCGTCCGCAAGGATGATATCGGCCCGCTCCTCGACCATCATCCGCGCCAGCATCAGTCTCAGCGCCTCGCCGCCGGAAAGACCGAGCCCTCCCTCACCGACCGCAGCTATCCGTTCCGGGGTAAAGACCCGATCGAGAGCAACGCCTTCGAGAACCGAAACCACGGCGGAAGCGTCGATGTCGCCGCGCCCCAGGTTAATATTGCGCATGACGCTGCCGGCAAAGATATGCGGCGATTGACCAATCCACGTCATGCGGCGGCGCAATGCATCGGCTGTGTCGTCACGCAGCGGGATGCCGCCGATCCTGATGACACCGGCCTCGTGCCGCGCGAGGCCGGCGATCAGCGACAGCAGCGTGGTCTTGCCCGAGCCGCTGGCACCCCAGAGCGCCACATGTTCCCCGGCCCCGATAGAAAGATCGAAATGATCGATTGCGGCGTCTCGCTCCGGCATATGGCGGAAGACCAGAGCTTCGATCTCGACAGAGGCTTCGCTTATCGACGTGGACGATTGCAAGTCGGCGCCGCCGAGGATGGTTTGGCGTGATGATGTCAGCTCTCTCAATGCCGAAAGTGCCGCCTCGCCATTGGCGCGGTCATGCCAAACGGCGGACAGCTCTCGCAACGGCTCGAAGAAGGCAGGCGCGAGCAGCAGAATGAAGAGGCCCTGCGTCAATGTAAGACTGCCGTACCAGGTGCCGATCTCGATCGAGCCTAAAAGGCTGAAGCCGACATAGACGGCCGTCGCGGCAACGCCGAGTGCGGCGAAGAATTCGAGCACCGCCGAAGACAGGAACGCGATCCTGAGCACAGCCATGGTACGCAGCCGCAGCGAGTCCGCATCCGCGCGCAGACGCCGGGCCGTGAGATCAACGGCGTCGAGCGCACGAATGGTCGCGAGGCCGCGAAGACGATCGAGCAGAAAGGCATTGATACCGCCGGTTTCGGCAAGCTGCTTCTCGCTGGCGGCTTTCGCACGCCAGCCGATCAGTGCCATGAAAATCGGGATGAGCGGCGCGCAGAGCGCGAGGATCAGCGCAGCCAGCCACGAAATCGGCAGGATACAGATGAGCATGACGAGCGGCACCAGACTTGCCCTCATGCGGGTCGGACGGAAGCGCGCGAGATAGGGAACGACCGCTTCCGCCTGCTCACCCAGCACGCTTGCCGCCAAACCGGATGCGGGTCTGCCGCTGTCGAGAGGCGAGCGTGTGGCCAGTGCCGCGGCTGCTGCTGCACGCTGCGTACTCAGCTCCCGGCGCGCGGCGAGAAATGCGAGCCGCCCGCCCGTCGCATCCAGGAAGGCCCGCAGGACGCCGATCCCCGCAACTACGGCGGCCGGAACCGCGACCTCGCCAACACCGCCACCTTGGCTGATCGCCCCCACGCCTATAGCAAGCATTGCCGCCTGACCGATCCATCCGAGAGAAGACAGGCAGAGTAGCGCTGATGCAAGGCGGAGGCCGCGACATTTTGCGGCCATCGGCTCTTTTGCCGCCTTGTCGATAGTCGAACTCTCTGACGAAGGCGGATTCGCAACCTTGCGTCTTTCCAACATTCCATCGGTGGCGGAGGAGGCTGTCACGTGAGCCCGTCCTTTCCAAGTCAGTGTCATCAAGGAGGGTCCGCCGACCAATAAAGATCGAATGAACTGCATTGCAGATCATCAATCCTTCGTCGAACCCAGAACGCACTTGCCGCAATCGACGATATCGGAGCCCCAATATGACTGGCTTTCTGCCTCTTGTCAGCGACAAGAATAGCAGCGCCCGTCTCGCCGATGGGTTGATCCCATGGCAAGTTGTTCGCGACATGGTTCTAAGGCAGTTTGTGCACTGCGCAAAAGCGCGCAGGATGTCGCAGGGCATTGCCACAGCCATGTCAGATTGCCGCAGAAGCCCATGATATTTCTATGTTGTTGCGATAGTGGCGTCACATCGTCCGGCAGCTAAACCGTTTGCACTGCAGCAATTTTCCCCGATTCTGACGCTTACTCGGGAAGCGCAGATCCCTCGCCGCTCACCATCCGGTCGGACATGAAAACCGCGACCATTTGACCTCTCTTGCGGTAAACTTCACGCCAGGCCGGCGAATCACCCGATCGAATGAATCGATGCCGACTGCGAAACGGACAGTCATCGGCCGAGGCGCGCAGATATGTATGGTTTGCATCATACCGGCGACGAGACTTGACGGATGCCACCATTATCGATGTGTTGGATACTCGTTTGCTTGTCCGGACAAGTTTAACCGGACAGATTGCAAGTGATGCCGAAGAACTGCTTCGGACCGAGGCGTTTTGGGAGAATGCAATGTATGACAGGATCATTTGCGCAATTGGGTTGGGCTCACGCGAGCGCGCCGAACGCCTGTTGCGAACGTCTCAGGCACTTTTATCCCCGGGCGGTGAATTGACGGTCGCGCATGTTATCGAGCGTTTCCCCTCTGGGCGCGAAAGCCCGGACGATTGGGCTGTTTCAGTAATTACGGAAGCTGAAGAAAAGCTCGATGCCTTGTGCAGGCGTCTTGGCATTACCGCCTCCGTCGATGTGCGCATGGGCACGGCGTCGAAAACGCTTCTGACCGTCGCCCAGGAGAAGAAGGCCGACCTGATCATTCTTGCGACGCATACGTCCGATATCATCGATCGCATATTCGGTTCGACGGTAGAATATGTCATACGCCACGCAGAATGTTCCGTCCTCGTCGAGCGAGCCGACAAAACGCACGATGATACGACAAAGAGAGCGGCCACAGCGAAGAAGGTATAGCGCGCTGTCGGATCGGCATATCGTACAGGATTCTGTCGAGACATAACGTCAGCCCGGTTTGCTCCGTCCCGCGGTGATGCTACATAGCCGCTCCAACCTCAAATCCAAGACGAGCCGAATGACCGAATCCGCCATCACCTGGAGCATCGCCGGCCTGACCGCCCTCGGTGTCGTCACACGCCCGTTCCGGTGGCCGGAAGCGATCTGGGCGGTTCTCGGCGCTGCACTACTCGTCGCTCTGCGGCTCATCGGCCCAGCCGACATCTGGGCGGGCATATCCAAAGGATTCGATGTCTATCTCTTCCTGATCGGCATGATGCTGCTGTCGGAGCTTGCGCGACGCGAAGGGCTCTTCGACTGGGTGGCGGCGATCGCCACCTCGCATGCCAAGGGCTCCCCTCGCCGGTTGTTCGCGCTCGTCTACGTCGTCGGCGTGGTCGTGACGGTATTTCTGTCCAACGACGCAACCGCCGTCGTGCTCACGCCGGCCGTCTACGCAGCCTGCCGCGCGGCGCGGGTAAAAGACCCCATGCCATACCTGCTGGTCTGCGCCTTCATCGCCAATGCCGCGAGCTTCGTGCTGCCGATTTCCAATCCGGCCAATCTGGTCATCTTCGCCGGCGGCGAGATGCCACCCCTGTCGCGCTGGATGCAGACTTTCCTGCTGCCGTCCATCGTATCGATCATCGTCACCTTTGCCTGCCTCTATTGGACGCAACGACGTGCACTGGCCGAAGACACGATCGCCCGCGATGTCGCACAACCTCTCCTCTCCCACAGTGCCCGGCTGGCGGGCTGGGGGCTCGTGGTCACCGCTCTCATCCTGATCGCGGCATCGGCCATGAATTTCGACCTCGGCATCCCGACATTTGTCGCAGGCCTCGCCACAACCATCATCGTTCTTGCCCTTACCCGGCAAAATCCGCTGGAGACCCTTCGTGGCATAAGCTGGAGCGTTATACCTCTGGTTGCAGGTCTTTTCGTGATCGTCGAGGCGGTCAACCATACCGGCCTTACCGCTCTCCTATCCGATAAGCTCTCATTGCTCGCCGCACAGTCGCAGACACAGGCAGTCGGCGTTGCCGGGCTTTCCGTTGCGATCGTCTCCAATCTCGTCAACAATCTGCCGGCCGGCCTCTTCGCCGGCAGCGCAGTGCAGGCGGCTCATGTTCCTGATTCTATTGCCGGCGCGGTGCTGATCGGCGTCGATCTCGGCCCCAACCTGTCGGTAACCGGCTCGCTCGCCACCATCCTCTGGCTTGCCGCTCTTCGCCGCGAAGGGCTCCACATGGGAGCCCTGGCTTTCCTGAGGATCGGCGCTCTTGTGATGTTTCCGGCTTTGATCCTCTCGCTTGCAGCGCTCGCACTGATCTGACGGCGAACAACATCGGGTTTATAGACGACCGGTCGATTATTTGTTACGGACCGCTCATGATGACGAAGAAGAAATCGGAGCTGACTCGGAGCCATATTCTCGCAATCGGGCGGGAACTGGTGCTGCGCAAGGGTTTCGGAGGCGTGGGCCTGAAGGAACTGCTCGAACAGAGCGCCGTGCCGAAAGGCTCGTTCTACTACTATTTCGCGTCCAAAGAAGCCTTCGGCTGTGCCCTGCTGAAGCAATATTGCTCTGACTATGCCGAGCGGCTCGACGCGCTCTTCGGCTGGAAGGGCAATGGCCGCCAACGCCTGATGCACTATTGGGATGCCTGGCTTTCCGATGGCAACACGGCCAGCCTCGCCGACCGGTGCCTGGTCGTAAAGCTTGCCGCCGAAATCTCCGATCTTTCGGACAATATGCGCGTCATCCTGCTCGGCGGCGTCGAGGATCTCATTCGCCGCCTCACCAAAACAATTACCGAGGGACGCGAGGATGGCTCGATTTCACCATCTTGCATCCCGGAAAAGACGGCTCGTTCGCTCTATAGCCTCTGGCTCGGGGCAGCGATCCTGGCCAAGCTTGGAAAAGACAAGACACCGCTCGACCAGGCCTTGCTTGCCACCGAACAAGCCCTTTCGGCACCCGGCAGCCTTTGATCCAAAGCAGGACCAGCATGTCAACACGCAAGGAAAATACAATGCGCAGTGCCATCCACGATGTCTTCGGCGATCCGGCTGCGGTCCTTTATCTGGCCGACATGCCGCTGCCGGAGCCCGCCGCCGGAGATGTGCGCATTCGCACCATTCTCTCCCCTATCCATAATCACGATCTTTGGACCGTGCGCGGCGCCTATGGCTACAAGCCGATTTTGCCGGCCATCGGCGGCAGTGAGGCGGTCGGTTTCGTCGATGCCGTCGGACCGGGTGTCGACAAGACGCTGATTGGCAAGCGTGTTGTCGCGGCCGGCGTCCATGGCACCTGGGCCGAACAATTCACCGCGCCGGCGGCAAGTCTCGTTCCGGTGCCCGACGTGATTTCCGACGAGGCCGCAGCACAGCTGATCGCCATGCCGTTCAGCGCCATTTCGCTGCTGGAATCCCTCAATGTCGAGCCCGGCGACTGGATCATCCAGAACGCTGCGAACGGAGCAGTCGGCAAAACGCTTGCCATGCTGGCGCGCAGCCGCGGCATACACATGATCAATCTCGTTCGGCGCGATGGCGGCATCGACGAGCTGTCCGCATTCGGCATCGGCAACGCCGTCTCGACTGCCGCGACAGATTGGAAGGCAAAGGTGCGTGCCATGATCGGCGACGCGCCGATCCGCGCCGCGGTGGACTCCGTCGGTGGTGTCGCGAGCAATGACCTGGCCGATCTTCTGGGCGAAAATGGCCTGCTGGTTTCCTTCGGCACTGCGGCCGGCAAGCCGATGCAGATCGCCTCAAGGGCCGTCATCTTCAAGCAGCTTACGATCAAGGGCTTCTGGGGCACAAAGGTCAGCGCAGCAATGCCGCCGGAAGAGCGCCGCCGGCTGATCAGCGAATTGATCACCCGCGTCGCCTCCGGTGAAGTCAAGCTGCCGGTGGAAGCGGCCTATGACATCACGGAGATCGCGGAAGCCGTGAAATCCTCGCTGGCGCCCGGCAAGGCTGGAAAGGTTTTGCTGAAGCTATAGGCTTCCCCCGCACCATGGCGTGACAAATGACACATGGAGCTGGGTGGCATCACGGGTGCGGCAAGGTCGATTGCCGCTACCTGCGAACAATCACACGAAAATACGCAAAATTGCTCTTGTCCCTCTAGTTACTAGAGGATGTAGCAGTGGTTCCAAGAGAAAATTTGGAACCGAAACATGACATCGACCACACAACAGAGCCGCTATCGCGTAGAGGGCATGGACTGCGCTTCCTGCGCTGCGAAAATCGACACAGCCGTTCGCCGGCTGCAGGGTGTCGAGGATGTTTCCGTCTCGGTCACAGCAGGCACGATGACGGTCAGACATCAGGGCGATCCCGATCTGCTGCCCAACATCGCCAAGCGGGTCACGGGCCTCGGCTACAAGGTTTTCCCGCTGCCGCAAAGCAGCGCCCCCGCACCAAAGGTAGAGAAGGACGATCATGCCTGCGGATGTGGACATGATCATTACGATCACAAATCGGATGCCCATAGTCACGATCATGACCATGCTGGGCACGATCATGATCACGGCGACCACGATCATGGCGCCGCCGGCCATCGGCATGATCATTCCAGTCATAGCCACGCCTCCGAAGAGCGCGATGCCACGGTGGCTGGTCTTCATGGTCACGATCACGGGCCAACCATCGGGCCATGGTGGAAATCCGCCAAGGGTCGTCTGACCATTGCCAGCGGCTTGGCGCTTGCCGCTGCCTGGGGGATCGGCAAGCTGGTTCCTGCACTGGATGTCTGGATCTTTACCGCCGCCATGCTTGTGGGCTTGTTGCCGATCGCCAGGCGGGCCTTCATGGCCGCAAGGATGGGAACACCGTTCTCGATCGAGATGCTGATGACGATTGCGGCCATCGGCGCCGTTATCATTGGCGCCAGCGAAGAAGCCGCAGCCGTCGTCTTCCTCTTCCTGATTGGTGAATTGCTGGAGGGCGTCGCCGCCGGCAAGGCGCGCGCCAGCATCCAGTCTCTGACGGATCTGGTGCCCAAGACGGCCCTCCTTGAGGAGAATGGCAAGACCCGCGATGTGCAGGCCGAAAGCCTTGCCGTCGGTGCCACCATCCTGGTTCGCCCGGGCGACCGTATTCCGGCCGACGGCGTGATCCTTTCCGGCGAGAGCGCCATCGACGAGGCGCCGGTGACAGGCGAAAGCACGCCGGTGCGCAAGGGCGTGGATGCAGCCGTCTTTGCCGGCACGGTCAACGGCGACGCAGCGCTGCGGGTTCGCGTCACGGCGGCGGCGTCCGACAATACCATCGCCCGCGTCGTCAAGCTCGTCGAGGAAGCGCAGGAATCGAAGGCTCCGACCGAGCGTTTCATCGATCGCTTCTCCCGCTATTACACGCCAGGTGTCGTCGTTGTCGGCGCACTCATCGCTGTCATCCCGCCTCTGTTCCTGGGCGGCGGCTGGAGTGAGTGGGTCTATAAGGGCCTGGCGATCCTGCTGATAGGTTGCCCCTGCGCCCTCGTCATCTCGACGCCGGCGGCAATCGCGGCGTCACTCTCTGCCGGCGCCCGCCGCGGCCTGTTGCTGAAGGGCGGCGCCGTGCTCGAGAATATCGGCAAGGTCACCGCCGTCGCTTTCGACAAGACAGGCACCCTGACCGAAGGCAAGCCCAAGGTCACCGATATCGTTAGTCTCGGCATGAGCGATACAGACGTACTGCGGCTGGCAGCCGCGCTCGAAACCGGCTCCAGCCATCCGCTCGCTCGCGCAATCCTCGACCGCGCGGCCGCAGCCGGAACGGATATCCCGCAGATCATGGATGCGAAGGCAATCGGTGGCAAGGGCGTGAGCGGCACGGTCGATGGTATCGACGTATTCCTCGGATCGCCGCTGGCAGCGGCTGATAGGATCTCACTGACTGCCGAACAGTCTGTCCGTATCGCCGCGCTCAACGACGACGGAAAGACCGTCTCCATTCTCGTTGCCAAGGGTTCCGCCGCCGGCCTGCTCGCCATGCGCGACGAGCCGCGTGCCGATACGGCCGCAGGCCTCAAGGCTCTTGCCGATGCGGGCATCAAGACGATCATGCTGACGGGTGACAATCAGCGCACGGCACAGGCAATCGGCAAGACACTCGGCATAGAAGTTCGCGCGCAATTGCTGCCCGAAGACAAGCAGCGGATTGTCGGCGACCTGAAACGGCAGGGTTTTCGCGTTGCCAAGGTCGGCGATGGCATCAACGACGCGCCCGCACTCGCAGCCGCCGATGTCGGGATCGCCATGGGCGGAGGGACCGATGTCGCGCTCGAGACGGCGGATGCCGCCGTGCTGCATGGCCGCGTCGGAGATGTCATCGAGATGATCGATCTTTCCAAGCGGACGATGAGCAACATCGGCCAGAACATCACCATCGCGCTCGGCCTGAAGGGTGTGTTCCTGGTGACCACGATCATCGGCATCACCGGGCTCTGGCCGGCAATCCTCGCCGATACCGGCGCAACCGTGCTCGTCACCATGAATGCGCTTCGCTTGCTCGGCCTTCGGCCTCGCCGGGTAGCCGCCTAAACCACACAAAGGCGCCGACCCACACGTCGGCGCCCTTTTTCTGTTGTCGTCCAGGCTCGTATCAAGCTTTCCGAACGGAGAGATAGCGACGCGGTGACAGGCCGAAGGCCTTCCGGAACATGGCGATGAAGCTGCTGGCGCTCGCATATCCCAGGCCGTCTGCTACTTCAGCGATCGGTTTGCCCGCACTCAGATATTCAAGCGCAAGCAGCAAGCGTGCCTGCTGCCGCCAGTTGGCAAAGGACATGCCCGTTTCGGCATTGAAGAGCCGTCTGGCCGATCGTTCGGAGACCCCCGCTCGCAACGCCAACGCATGAAGCGTCTCCTCGCTGGCCGGGTTCTGCAGGACGGCGTCTGCGATGCGCAAAGCGCGTCGATCCGCCGGCATAGGCAAATGCAGGCTTTCGCGCGGTGCGGCCCGAACTTCGTCGAGCAAGACAGCTGCCAGACGACGCTGCTGCGGTGAGAGCTTTTCTTCCCAATGCCATGTCGTCGCGCGGCGCACCAATGCCCGCATGACCTCGCTCACGCTCAGAACGCAGGGTGTCGCCGGCAATCCGGTGCTGGCGTCCGGTGTCAGCAGGATGCCCCAGCCGCTCAGCACGCCGTTGATCCCTGCTTTGTGCATGATCCCAGGCGGAATCCAGCCCGCACGCTGCGGCGGCAAGAGCCAGGAGCCATCTGGCGTATCGACACGGACGAGCCCGCTTTCGATGCAGAACAGCTGCCCACGCGCATGCGCGTGCCAATCATATTCCTGAGTCCCGAGGCGGAAGGCACTGCCCGGTTCATCCGATCCCCAGAAGGCGATGAGCGGCGGCCCGTCGAGACGGTCGCCAATATCTTCGATATCCATGTTTCGTTTGGCCGCTTTGCAACATTTAAAGACCGAATGTCGTTATCACGCTCCTGCCGTCTTAGGCTACCCTTCTCCCGTAAGATCAAAAATCGACCAGTGAATGGAATAGAAGACCCATGCAGGACTTTCATGTCGTCATCATCGGCGCGGGCCTCGGTGGCTTGTGCCTTGCACAGGGGTTGCAGCGCGCCGGCATCCGCTTTGACGTGTATGAGCGCGATCCGACCGCTGATAGCCGCTTGCAAGGCTATCGCATCCGTGTCGACGCAAACGGACAAAAAGCGTTGGCATCATGCCTGCCGACAGCTCTGCTTGATCTCTTTCGAGCGACCGCTTCGGCGAGCCCTCGATCCGCGTGCTTCCTGACCCCTCAGCTTCTGCCCATCACGGGGCGCACGCCGGTGAGCTGGGATGCCGGCGAGGATGAAGACGGCGGCGATCTGAGCGTCAATCGCCTCACTCTTCGCGAAATCCTGCTGTCGGGGATCGAGGATCACGTTCATTTCGGACATGCCTTCACACGATACCGTTGCGTGGATGACGGCCACGTCGAGGTGCATTTCGAAGGCGCAACCTCGGTTTCCTGCAACCTGCTCGTTGGTGCCGACGGAGTGAATTCGCAAGTGCGCCAGCAGCTGGTACCCTATGCCGAGCCTGCGGATACGGGTTCTATTTGTGTCTATGGCAAGAGCGGAATGCCGTTGAACGATGCCGCCGATCTGCTTGGGGACGGAACGACGGTGATCTTTGCCGATGGGTGCACGGCAATCTTCGATCTCATGCGTTTCCGTGACCACCTCCCGAACCTTGCCGGCAGGCTCGCGCCCGATTGCAAGCTCACGCCGGTCCCTGATTATCTCTATTGGGCACTGATCGGCCCCCGCGAAAGGCTGGGGCTGGAAACATATGACCATACTCAAGATCTGCCCGTCTTGCTCAGAACCGCCATGCGCGGCTGGCATCCGGAGCTGAAGCAGATCATCAGCCGGAGCAAATCAACGGCCGTTGCCGCACTCTCGGTCAGAACCGGGCGCCCCGACGCCCTTTGGCCGTTCGGTCCGGTGACCCTCCTGGGGGATGCCATTCATGCGATGAGCCCCGCGGGCGGACTCGGCGCCAATACCGCTCTCGAGGATGCTCGCATGCTGACGCAGATCCTGGCCGAAGCCGGCAAGAAGCCGAAGACGGCCTGCACGGCCCTGCTGGATTACGAGGCCGACATGCGCGAACGCGCGACGCACGCCATCGACACGTCGGAACGTGGTGCGGCGATGCTGTTTGCTGCCGTAACCGATAAGATTGCCTGAGGAAACTAGCATGACAATCGATCCAACCGTCTTCGCCTTTCACGATGTGTCCCTGTGGCCGATTGTGCGCCAATCCGCTGCCTCTGTGCAGCCGGGCTATTCAAAACAATGGGAGCGGGAAATGGACGCCCTGCTCGACCTCTCAATGCCTTTCGTCGTCATCATGGAAGGCGACGAGCATGAGGATCGCAAGGCGCGCGGCATCTGGCTCAAGAAGAACAAGACGGCACTTGCGACGGTTTGCAGGGCAGTGATCGGCATCGAGGCAAGCATCATCAAGCGCACCGCTATGCAGTTGCAGATGAGCCTTGCGACGAAGGCTTTCGGGATGAGAATGGAAATCGTCGCTTCCCGAGAAGAAGCGCTGCAGCTTGCCGAGCGGATCCTCAAGGGAGAGGACGCCGCGACCTCTTCCGGCTGCCAACCGATGCTATAGCCTGGGCTACTTCAGTGCAAAACCGGACCGGACGGGCGTAGAACCCGTCGATCCGGCATTGCGGATGCGGGACGGCCGCAGCCCTCAGGATGCCGATCGGCGCAGAAGCGTGGTCTCTTTCCAACCAAGCTCCGGGGCGATCGATGTCACGAAGTCATGGATGATCTGGCGATATTCCTCATCATGAAACTCGTAGGGCAGCTCCAGCCGGAATTCGCTGACATGCGGCAGGATCGGATCTTTGCGCAGGCGCTCCAATATCTCATCCGACGAACCGACGATATCGCGGGCGAAGAGAGTTCGCCGTTCGCCTTGGGGTGAAAGCGTCCGCTCATAGCGGCCGGCGGCATAGTCGGTATAACGCTTACGAGTGATCGCATCCGCGCTGTCGAAGGGCACAATGACCCGGCCAAGCGCCACCCGCCTCGTGTCGCCGCCGGAAGCGCGATAGGTTTCAAGCTGCCGCTGCTGCGCAACGAAGAAATCGTCTGTCTGCTCGCCCGTGGTGACATTGCCGATCAGCAGATTGAAGCCGTTGTGGCCGGCCCATTCGGCAGACCGCAGCGAACCGCCCCCATACCAAATGCGATCGATCAAGCCTTTCGCATAAGGCTGAAGCCGCGGACGCTGCGGACCGAAGGGCGTCTTGATGACCGTATCCTGATTGCCGAGATAGGCGCCCCTCAGATTGTCGGCGAAGCGCAGCACCCTCTGATGGGAAAAGTCGTGGCTCTCCCAATCGCCATCGAAAGCAAGCGGCCCGATCAGATCCGCATGCAGCGGCCGGCCGGCGCTCAGACCGATATTCAAACGTCCGCGCGACAGTACATCCACCGTCGCCAAATCCTCGGCGAGCCGATACGGGCTTTCGTAGCCGATGGGTATGACGGCGGTGCCTAGCTCGATTTTGCGCGTCCGCTGTGTCGCGGCGGCGAGAAAAGCACTCGCCGAGGAAATGCCGGGTTCCAAATGCCGTTGGCGAACCCAGGCGCTGTTGAACCCTCTCCCTTCCCCGTATTCGAGCAATTGCAGGGTCTGCTCCAGGCCGGCTAGCGGATCCTCATCCGGATAGTTTCCGGGGGTGAGAAAGCCGATATGGCTGATCGATGCGTCGTTACGGCTCATGCGGCTATCTCCTCAAAACTTCGGCAGGCCCGGCGGATTGGTTTCCGATTTCGGCAAGGCTTCTTCTGCAAGATGCCAATGGTCGAGGATCTTGGCGTAGGTGCCATCCTTGATCAGTCCGTTCGTTGCGAGGGTCAGTGCAGTTGCCAAGCCACTGCCCTTGCGCGTGGTGATAGCGACATCCGAGCGATCTGGCCAACCGGCGCTCAACGTACCCACGCGCTTGATGTTCTTGTCGCGAGCGGCGATGTAGACGAGCTGGGCGTGCGGCTGCACGATGACATCGGCGCGATTGGACTGGAGAGCCAGGAGACTTGCCGCATCGTCGTCATAATATTGTAGTTCGATGGGCTTCAGGCCGGCTTCGACATCCTCGTCGCTCCATTTCAGCAGGATGCGCTCCTGATTGGTGCCGGCGCCGACGATGATGCGCAGACCGGCCGCATCCTTCGGCTCCTTGATACCGGTGATCTTGCTGCCGCTTTTGACGAAGAAGCCGTGCAGGCCCTGACGATAGGTGGAGAAATCGAACTTTTCCTTGCGCTGTTCGGTGACACCGACATTGGAGATGACGGCATCATATTTGCCCGAAGTCAGTCCTAGCGGCCAATCGATCCACGCGACCGGGACAAGCTCGAGCTTCAAACCGAGCGCATCGGCGACGGCATAGGCATAATCCGGATCGGCGCCCACGACAGTCCTGGCATCCGTCGCATAGGTCGCAAGCGGCGGACCGCCTGGCGCAACCGCCACGGTGAACGTGCCGGGCGTGACGAACTTGAAATCCTTTGGAATAGCGACGATCGCCGCTTCGTCTTTCGCAGCGCGGATGCGTCCGGGCTGTTCCGGGCTCAGGTCGAAGTCTTCAGCTGCCATTGCCGGAGCAAAGCCTGTCAAGGCAATCGCCACCATGGCGGCAAGCGTAGTTCTGAAAATAGTAGGGATCGTCACGGAAACTGTATCTCCATTTGAGATGGACGGGAGCGGACCGGCGCGGGCCCCACCGGCACCGGTCCGCTCGACCAACTTTACGAACCGCTCTTTGGCAGGCCCGGTGGGTTGGTCTTGGATTGATCGACCCCTTCGGCAGTCAGGCTCCAGTGCTTCAGCACTTCGCCATACTTGCCGTCCTTGATACGATCATTGATGGCGAGCGTGAGGGCGTCGGCAAGGCCAGCACCCTTCTTCGTCGTGACGGCGATTTCGGCCGTCAGTGGCCAGCCGCCGGAGACGGTGCCGACAAGCTTCCTGGTGCCGTTGATGGCGGCCTTATAGGCTTGCGTCGCATTCGGATTGAATTCGACGTCGGCGCGACCGGACTGCAGCGCGAGATCAGCGGCGGCACGATCGTCGTAATACTGTATGTCGATCGGCTTCAAACCGGCCGCCACGTTCTGCCGGTCCCATTCGAGAATGATCTTCTCCTGGTTGGTGCCGGCGCCCGTGATCACCTTGAGACCAGCGACATCCTTGGGCTCCTTGATCGAGGTGATCTTGCTGTCGGCCTTCACGTAGAAGCCGAGCACGTCCCTGCGATAGGTGGAGAAATCGAATTTCAACTTGCGCTCTTCCGTGACTGTCACGTTGGAGATGACGGCGTCATATTTGCCGGAGGAGACGCCGAGCGGCCAGTCTTCCCAGGCGACCGGAACCAGCTCGAGCTGCAGGCCGAGGGAGTCGGCAAGCAACTGCGCGATATCGGGATCGGCGCCCACGACGGTCTTCGCATCGGTCGCATAAGTCGCAATCGGCGGGTCCCATGGATTGATGGCCACGGTGAACTTGCCGGGATTGACGAATTTGAAGCCCGGTGCGATCGCCTTGATCGCCGCCTCATCCTTTTCCGCCCTGACGCGATTGGACGTATCCGGGCTCAGGTTGAACTTCTCGGCCGCGTTCGTCGGTGTCCAACTGATCGCTACCGCCGTCAGAACGCCGGCAACAAGATACTTTGCTCTCTCAATGAATGTCATTTCCCTTCTCCATTTCAATTATAGGTTGTTTATGTTGTTATGATGGTCCGAACGCCTGCTGCCTCAGAGCGTCGAATGCATGCCTGCGACTGCTAGAGAACCTTTGCGAGGAAAGCGCGCGTTCGCGGATGTCTCGCATCATTGAGGATCTGTGTTGGTGAGCCTGCTTCGATAACGTGGCCGCCCTCCATGAAGACGATGCTATCGGCGACCTCACGCGCAAAGCCGATCTCGTGGGTGACGATGACGAGCGTCGTGCCGGTTCGGGCAAGTTCCTTGATCACATCGAGCACTTCGCCGACAAGTTCAGGATCGAGTGCTGAGGTCGGCTCGTCGAAGAGAAGGACTTTCGGTCGCAGCGCCAGGGCGCGAGCGATGGCGACGCGCTGCTGCTGGCCGCCGGAAAGCTGACGGGGATAGGCATCAATCTTGTCGCTGAGACCGACACGGGCGAGCAATTCCCTGGCGAAGACGATAGCTTCGTCCCGGCCTAATCCCCGCACCTGTATAGGCGCCTCGATAATGTTTTCCAAAACAGTGAGGTGTGGGAACAAGTTAAAGTTCTGAAAGACCATACCGATATCGGTCCGGCGCTTCAGAATGTCCTTTTCCTTGAGCTCATAGAGCACCTCGCCCCTTTGCGTGTAGCCGACGAGTTCGCCGTCCACGGAGATGAAGCCGCTATCGACACGCTCGAGATGATTGATGGCGCGCAGCAGGGTCGATTTCCCAGAGCCCGATGGGCCGATGATGGCCGTGACGCTGCCGGCAGGCAGGTTGAGCTCGATATCGTCGAGAACCTTCAGCGCGCCGAAGCTCTTCGAAATGCCATGGATACGCACCGCTCCGCCCTTGGCACGAAGATCTGTCACGCTGCGAAAAGCGGCGAGTGCTCCGGTGTCCGATCTACCGTCTGCCGTAGCGGGCAGCGGCCGATGGAAGCGGCGGAAGAATGCCTGAAATGGCAACGGCGTCGGATTGCGCACCGCGCCCTTGGAGAAATAGCGCTCGATATAATGCTGGGCGATCGACAGCACGGTCATGATGACGAGATACCAGACGGTTGCCACCATCAGCAGCGGAATGACTTCCAGATTGCGGCGATAGATGACCTGTACCGTATAGAAAAGCTCCGGCAGGGCCAGCACGTAGACCATGGACGTGCTTTTGGCGAGGCCGATGATCTCGTTGAAGCCCGTGGGAAGGATGGAGCGCATCGCCTGCGGCAGAACGATGCGGAACGCCTGGCGGCGGCGAGACAGGCCGAGGGATGCGGCCGCTTCCAGCTGACCTTGATCGACCGACAAAATGCCGCCGCGCACGATTTCGGCAAAGAAAGCGGACTGGTTCAGCGTCAGGCCGAGAAAGGCCGCCGCGAACGGCGTCAGGAGCTGCGTGGTCGGGTAATCGAACAGCACTTTATTCGTAAAGGGAACACCGATACTAATAGTTTCATAGAGATAGCCGAGATTGTTGAGAACCAGCAGCAACACGATCATTGGGATCGAACGCAGCAGCCAGATGTAACCCCAGGAGAGACTGGCAAGCAGCGGTGACTTCGATACGCGCGCCAGCGCCAATGCCGTTCCGAGGATGGAGCCTGACACCGCTGCAAGCGCTGTCAGAAGCAACGTCCTGCCAAGTCCCACAAGCACCGGCTCCGCAAAGAACCATTCGGCAAAGACACCCCAGCCCCAACGCGGATTGGTGAAGGTGGAGTAGAGGACGATCGCTATGACGAGCGCGGCAAAGATCGTGCCGGCCGCGCGTCCGGGGTGCCTCGCCGGCACGATGCGATAGCGTGAATAGTCAGTCTTGGCCTCGGTAGTTGTCGTGCCCGGATCGATACCCGCGAAATCTGTCGTTAGCGCCATGATGCTTACCCCTTATGATTGTCGTTGCTCCGGCTCGCCATTACCTGCCGGCGGCGACCAGACGTTGCCGGGAGCCCGAGACGTCAACGACATCGCGCAAAGCCAGATGACTGACATCCTTCTCGAAAGGCAGGATTTTATGGACTTCCGGATCGACCGAAGTATCGAAGAGCGCCGTGTAGCCATTATTGAGATAAAGACCGACGGCTTCCGGTTGGCGAAAGCCCGTCGTCAGATAGATGCGCCGATAGCCTTGCCGCACTGCTTGCGCCTCCAGTTCGACGAGGACCGCACGCGCCAGTCCCTGCCGGCGCAGGTCATGCCGTGTCCAGATGCGTTTGAACTCGGCTGTCCGATCGTCGTAGTGCTTGAACGCGCCGCCGCCGATCGCCTCGCCATTACGCAACAGGAGCAGGAAGTTGCCATGCGGCGGCGCAAAGGCTTCCGGCGGATAGCGATTGAGTTCGGCCGCAGCCCCCTCGGTACTGAAATAGCTGCCGTAGCGGCTGTCGTATTCATAGATCAGCTCGTCGATCAACGGCTTGGCGCGCGGGTCCAGCGTGGTCGTGTAAAGAAACGTGTCGCTCATGTCGTTCGTCACCCGTTGTCGTTCGCAAGGAAAGCTTCGGCGAGCCGCACCCAGTAGCGGGCTGCGGGCGCTATGATGGCGTCGTTGAAATCGTAGCGGGCGCTGTGCAGCGGCGCGCTGTCGCCATTGCCGACGAAGAGATAGCTTCCGGGCTTGGCCTGCAGCAGGAAGGCAAAGTCTTCGCTCGCCGTCCGCGGCCGGAAATCCGCCTCGACGGCAGAGGGCCCAAGCGCCTGCAAGGCGACATTGCGGGCGAATTCGGTTTCTTCGGCATGATTGAAGAGTGCGGGAAAACCGAGACGGTAGTCGACTTCGGCCGCAGCACCGAAACTTTCCGCCTGCGCCCGCGCCAAAGCAGGAATTCGTTCCTGCAGCCTGGTACGGACGGCCTCATTGTAGGCCCGCATGGTCAGCTTCATCTCCACGCTTTCCGGGATGACGTTGGACGCCGAACCGGCATGAATGGAACCAACCGTTGCGACCGCCATCTCCTGAGGATCGATATTGCGCGAGACAACGCTTTGCAGGGCCGTGATGAATGAGGCCGAGGCCAGCACCGGATCGACCGCACGATGCGGCTCGGCACCATGCCCGCCCTTTCCGACGATCTTGATGACCGCCTTGTCGACGGAAGCCATCGCCGGGCCGGCAACGAACCCCAACTGCCCCGTCGGCACGCCGGGCCAATTGTGCAGGCCGAAGACCGCATCGACCGGGAAGCGATCGAAAAGTCCCTCCGACAACATCTTGCGCGCACCTGCGCCAATCTCTTCGGCCGGCTGGAATATCAGCCGCAGGGTGCCGCTGAAATTGCCGCTTTCGGCAAGATAACGGGCAGCCGCCAGCAGGATCGATGTATGTCCGTCGTGTCCGCAGGCATGCATGACGCCGGGATTGGCACTCTGATACTCGAGCCCGGTCGCCTCCTCGATCGGCAAGGCATCCATGTCGGCGCGGATGCCGATACTGCGGTTGCCATTGCCCCGCCTCAGGGTTGCGACTACGCCGGTACCGGCGATACCTGTTGCGACTTCATAGCCCCATTCCGCAAGCAGCGAGGCCACCTTCTTGGCGGTGCGATGCTCTTGAAAGGCGAGTTCGGGATATTGGTGCAGATCGTGCCTGAGCGCGATGATCTCATCGAGATAGGCGGCGATCCCTGCCTCGATTTGATCTGCGGCTGAAGGGGTCTTGATGATGGCGTTCATGGTGATCGTCCTGGCTCAGGCGCCGACGGCCCGTGCGGGCTCGATGCCTTCGGCCTCCGCTGCATGGCGGCTTTCGCGGAACGGCAGGCCAAGGTGATCGCGCAGCGTCTCGCCTTTCAGCGCCGGATCGAAATAGCCGCGCTCCGTCAAGATCGGCAGGACATGCCTGGAGAAATCGTTAAAGCCTTCGCCGATGACCGGGAAGCCGAGGATGAAGCCGTCCGCGCCCTCTTCATCCACCCAGCGGATGATTTCGTCGGCAATGTGCCCGGCCGTGCCGATGAAGGAGGTGCGCGGCGTGGCTGCATCGAGCGCGACTTCACGTAAAGTCAGTCCCTTCTCACGTGCGGTCTTCTTGATGCGGTCGGTCGTGGCGCGGAAATTATTGCGACCGATGTCGCCGAGATCGGGAAACTGTTCATCCAGCGGATAGGCGCTGAAATCGTGATGATCGAAGAAACGGCCGAGATAGGCGAGCGCCTCCTCGATGGTGACGAGACCGCGGATCGCCTGATATTTGGCCTCCGCCTCCTCCTGCGTCGCGCCGACGATCGGGCCGATACCGGGGAAGATGCCGATATCGGCGGCACTGCGGCCATGCGCAATCGCGCTCTGCTTCACCTGCTTGTAGAAGGTCTTGGCATCTTCGAGCGGCCCGCCATTGGTGAAAACGGCATCGGCGTGCTTGCCCGCGAGCCGGATGCCGGAATCGGAGGCACCGGCCTGGAACACCACCGGCTGGCCTTGCTTGGAACGGCCAATATTGAGGGGTCCCTCGATGCGGAAGAACCGGCCCTTGTGGTCCAGGCGATGCAGCTTGGATTTGTCCGCATAAACGCCGGCCTCGCGGTCACGCACGAAGGCATCGTCGTCCCAGGAATCCCATAGGCCCTTGATGGCGTCCAGATATTCGTCGGCAATCTCGTAGCGCAGCTCGTGTTCCGGATGTTCGCGGCTGTAGTTGCGGCCGGAGCCTTCGAGCGGCGACGTCACCGCATTCCAGCCGGCGCGGCCGCCGCTGATAAGATCAAGCGAGGCAAACTGCCGTGCGATGGTGAATGGATCGCTATAGGAGGTCGAAACCGTACCCACCAGGCCGAGCTTCGTCGTAAAGGCAGCAAGCGCCGAAAGAATGGTCAACGGCTCAAAGCGATTGAGGAAATGCGGGATCGATTGCTCGTTGATATAGAGTCCGTCCGCGACGAAAGCGAAGGCAATACCGGCCTCTTCGGCCTTGCGCGCCGTCTTGACGAAGAAGTTGAGATTGGTACTGGCATCGGCCGGTACGCTCGGGTGTTTCCAGGCATTCATGTGGCCGCCGGGGCCTTGCAGCATGATACCGAAGGTGACGTGTTTTTGAACCATGATGATCCTCCTGGGATAGCGCTCAGGCAACGAGGGAAAGGCGCTCTTTGGCGAGCAATTCGATGGAGTTGAGCCGTTCGGCTGCGGTCAGGGCCGGCGTGTCGAGCACGAATTCCTCGACGCCGTAGCGACGATGGAGCGTGTCGAGTTCGTCGCGGATCTGCGCCGCTGTGCCATGCAGCACGCCCGGCACCTTCTCCTCGGTCCGGAAATCCGAAAAGCCCGCCTGACGCGCGAATTCCGCTGCCTGTTCCTGGGTGCCGACGTTAACGCTCTGGCCATTGGGCAGGAAGAGTTTGACGATGCGCAGCTGGCCGACGCGCTCGCGCGCATAAGCCTCGCTTTCAGCGGCGAAGGCTGCGAGCGCCAGGATCGGCACCTTGCCGCCTGTTGCATTCCCATAGGCTTCAAACGTCTTTTGCAGATTTTCCGGATCGCCGTTCAGATGCCCGGCAAAGACCAGCCTCCAACCCTTTTCCGCTGCAAGCTTTGCGCTTTCGACGCTGGCGCCAAGGAGGAAGCGCTCCGGCGAGCGCGGCGGAAAAGGCGTCGCCAGGGCACCGTCGGAATGAGGATCGGCCGCGAGATAGGTGTTGATGTCAGAAAGCTGATCCGCGAAATCGGGCTTCTTCTCGGGATCGAAGGAAAGCTGTAGCGCGCGGGTCGAGAGCGGAAATCCGCCCGGCGCCTTGCCGACGCCGAGATCGACACGGCCGGGTGCCAGCGAGGCTAGCAGATTGAAGGCTTCGGCGACCTTATAGGCGCTGTAGTGCTGCAGCATGACGCCGCCCGAGCCGAGGCGGATTTTCGAGGTCCTGGCCAGAAGATAAGCGATCAGAACTTCCGGCGCCGAACTTGCGAGGTTCGCCATGTTGTGGTGCTCGGCGACCCAGAAGCGATGATAGCCGAGCTCCTCGGCCCTGATGGCCAAACGTGTCGTGGCGCCGAGGGCGTCAGTGGCGCTGAGCCCCTGTTCGATCGGGCTCTTGTCAAGAAGGCTAAGAAGGTAGGTCATGCCGTTTCATCCATGTTTGCGCCCGATGCCGATCACGACGCCATAGTCTATAAAAAACATAGATTTTAAGTTATTTAAGAAACAGCTTTCTTTTTCTTCCGTCTGATGCGGAAAAAATCGGCAGTGGCCAAGAGAACCAGCGTAACGGCATCGAAGGACATCCCCTCCTGCAGGCTGCGATGACATGATCGATGCACCCGTTGAGACTATGCTTGGTAAAAGGAGAGCGCGGTGTCATGTAGCTAAGATGCAGACCACCGATCGTTTGACGGCTGCGACACCTCCGACTACGCAAAGAAAAGGCGCAATCGACAGCGATCGAACGCAATAGATTGCCAAAAACCGCAAATCAGTTCACCTTTCAGTCATGCCCGATATCGCACGACCATTCGTGACCGATGATGATCCCGACCGGGACGTCCGCTGCCAGGACGCACTACAAGCCGCTTTTCGCGAGTTGCTGAGTGCTGCGACCTTGGCTGGATGGGCGGAGCGTGAAGTTGCCTTGGCGATTGCCGAGCTTGCGGACAAGCATTTGCTCTCGCTTGAAACCCATGACAATACCGACGCGCTGATCGCGCTGTTGCGGCGGATGACCTAATCAGTCTGCCGTCTACATGCGGGAGGATCGATCTTGTGGCGCTCAATGCATACCGCTGCCCCGCCCTCCTTGAGATCGACATTGCTTAGGATCAGCGCAAGCGGAATGGCGCAGAGCACGATCAGCATCAGCACATGGAATACATCGATATAGGCGAGGAAGCTCGCCTGGGTTTGCACCTGCTGCCCTATCCAGGCCGCCGCCTGCGCCTGGGCATCCGCCGTGGTCGCGCCTTTCTCGGCAAAATAGCGCGTCATGGTTCGCAGCGTTTCTTGATAGGCCGGCGACGATGGCATGACATGCTCCACCAAGCGGCTCTGATGCCACTGCTCGCGGTACGCCAGGACATTCGATGCGATGCAGCCGCTCTCGAACGGGGACGGGCGCTTGTCACGGCGCAGGAAATGAACGAGGCACAGCATAATATCGCCCTGCCGATCCTGGCCGAAAAGGGCCAGATCGATCTCAACGAGCGCGAAAGCACCAGTTAGCCTGGGCGTGGCTCTTCGCTTTGCCCTTGTAGGAAAGACCAGTCCTCATCGGTATTCGGGGCCTGCGTAGTTTCGATTGGCGGCACGTCCGTTTCGTTCGCGGAAAGGCGTCAGCGCCGTTGTCTCTGTCAATTCAGACAAACAATTCCTATTATAATCTATAAAAATAGTTTGCTATTTCTATCGATCGTACCCCCGATTTCGCTAGGCTCTGCGCATTGCATTCAGGGAACCGCCGGAAAATCTGATCCGGCCAAGGGGACTAGTTATGAAATTCAACACACTGATCGCTGCGGCCGTCTTAGGCGTCGCCAGCATTTCGATGACGATCGGCGCGGCCGCAGCCGACAAGAAGGTCGTCGTCGCCTATCAGACCGATGCCCTGCCCTCCTCAGTCGCGATCGCCAACGGCGAATTCGCCAAGGATACCGGCTATGAGATCGACTTCCGTAAATTCAATTCGGGAGCCGAGATCTTCGCGGCTATCGCATCCGGCGACGTCCAGATCGGCTATGTCGGCTCAAGCCCGTTTGCCGCTGCCGCGTCGCGCGGGCTAGAGGTGAAGGCCTTCTACCTCTCGTCCATTTCGGGCGTTGATGAAGCTCTCGTGGTGCGCAATGGCTCCGGCATCAACACGCTCGCCGATCTGAAGGGCAAGAAGCTCGCGGCAGCACCGGTCTCTACCGACCATTATCAATTGCTCGCCCTCATCAAATCCCTTGGCCTGAGCGAAAAGGACGTGCAGGTCTTCGCCGTCCCGCAGCCGGAAATCGTCGCAAGCTACAATCGCGGCGATATCGACGGCGGCTTCGTCTGGGACCCGGCGCTGACCGAGCTGAAGAAGAACGGCAAGGTGCTGGTGACATCGAAGGATGTCGCCGACAAGGGCGCCCCGACATTTTCCGCCTGGGTCGCAACCTCGAAATTCGCAGCAGACAATCCGCAATTCCTGAAGTCTTACGCCTCGGTGATCAACAAATACTACGCCTCGTTCGCAGCCGACAAGGCGGCCTGGGGACCGGAGAGCGACAATGCCAAGGCGCTTGCCAAGCTTCTGGGCGGCACGGCAGACCAGCAGGCAGCAGCGCTCAAGAACCTGACGCTCCTAACCCCGGATGTACAGGCGTCGGCGGCATGGCTCGGCGGTGGCGACCAATCCGGCGCTTCCAAGATCCTAAAGGACACCGCGACTTTCCTGAAGAGCCAGGGAAAAGTCTCCGAAGTCCTGCCGAATTACGGCGCATTCGTCACTGCTGACGCGCTTGACCGCGCCAGCAACTGATCCTCCCTGACGCCGGCGCGCTGGTCGCGTCGGTGTCGCATTTCTTGAGGGCCTCATGCTTCAAGTCGACCATGCCAGCGTCTTCTTTGCGGCGCGTGACGGCAGAACCGTCCACGCGCTCGATCGCGTTTCCTTCAACATTCCCGAGCGCGGTATCGTCGTGGCGCTTGGTGCATCCGGCTGCGGTAAGTCGACCCTGCTCAATGCGATCGCCGGTTTCCTGCCGCTATCGGAGGGGAAGATCACGCTCGACGGCCGGCCCGTTTCCGGTCCGGGCGCCGACCGCGGCGTCGTCTTCCAGAAGGATTCGCTGCTGCCGTGGAAATCCGTCATCGATAATGTGGCGCTTGGTTTGCAATTTGCCGGATTGGGCAAGCGGGAGCGCCGGGAACGCGCATCCGAGCTTTTGCGGCTCGTCGGGCTGTCAGATTTTGCCAATGCCTTGCCCTATGAACTGTCGGGCGGCATGCGCCAGCGCGTCGGCATTGCCCGGGCGCTGGCTACGGATCCGGACATACTGCTGATGGACGAACCATTCGGCGCTCTCGACAGCCTGACGCGTGAGCAGATGCAGGAACTGCTGGTCTCGCTCTGGGCCAGAACCGACAAACGCATCTTCTTCATTACGCACTCGATCGAAGAGGCGTTGTTCCTTGGCACCGAAGTACTGGTCATGTCTCCGAGGCCAGGGCGTATCGTTGCCCGCTTCGAGCTTGATTTCGTCCATCGTTTTGCCGCCGACGGCGATACAAAGGAGATTGTCTCGTCGCCTGAGTTCAGTAGCCTGCGGGAAGAAATTCGCGCCATCCTCCACAGTGCTGACAACATCAGGAGCGCGGCATGAGCGACATCATCGAAACGCACTCTGTCACCGTTTCTCAAAGGGAAACGCAACCGAAGCTGGTTCGGGTTCCCGGCTTCGGCGTTGGCGACAAATCCACCATCGCCATCAGCATCGCAACTGCAATCGCCTGCCTCGCATTATGGTGGCTCGTTGCCAAGCTCGGCCTGGTATCTCACCTCTTCCTGCCTCGCCCCGACGAAGTGCTGACGCAGATCGGCGTCGTCTATCGCGACGGCTATGCCGGCGCCTCGCTTTCCGAGCACATTTTATCGAGCCTGTTTCGCATCGTCGTTGCCGCAGCCATCGCGATCGGGGTCGGCATTCCCGTCGGTCTGCTGATGGGCCTCAACCGATGGGCAAAGGGAATTCTGGATACGCCGATCGAATTCTATTGGCCGCTGCCGCCCCTTTCCTACCTGCCGCTGATGATCATATGGCTCGGCATCGGCGAGACCTCGAAGATCACGCTGCTCGTGCTCGCCATGTTCGCGCCGATCTGCCTGTCCGCCCAGGCCGGCGTCCGTTCGCTGCCGCTCGAGCGTGTCAATGCCGCGCGATCTCTCGGTGCAAACCGGCTGCAGCTTTTCTTCACGGTCGTCCTGCCCTCGGCCCTGCCGGAAATCCTTACCGGTATCCGGATCGCCTTCGGTATCGGCTGGGGAACATTGGTGGCAGCCGAACTCATCGCCTCGACCCGCGGCATCGGCTTTATGATTATGTCGGCATCACAGTTCCTTGCCACCGACGTCGTCTTCGTCGGCATCGGCATCATTGCGGCCTGTGCCTTCGCCTTCTCTACCGCCGTCCGTATCCTCGAGGCCGTCCTCGTTCCCTGGAAGGGCAAGCTTTAACAGCAACGGATTGTGAGCCGATGTGGCTCACGGTCTTCTTCACCGCGAAATCCGTCATTCGATCCAGAAAGACTTACAGGCGCAGGCATGAGCAGCAATTGCGAATTTCTTTGGTACATCCCCAATGATGTCAAACCGGGTCATCGCGGCGATTCCGCCGTCGAGAACCATAACAGCCTGGAAACGCTCACCAGCCATGCCAGGGCACTGGAAGATCACGGCTGGAAGGGCGCATTGATCGGTACCGGCTGGGGCCGACCCGACACCTTCACCGTCGCGGCCGCACTTGCTGCGCGCACCACCACCTTCGAGCCGCTCATCGCAATCCGCCCCGGCTACTGGCGCCCGGCGCACTTCGCCTCCGCCGCGGCTACGCTCGATCAACTGAGCGGCGGCCGCGTGCGCGTCAACATTGTTTCCGGCAAGGACAATCTTGCCGCCTATGGTGACAGCGAGGGCGATCAGGCCCATCGCTACGGCCGCACCAAGGAATTCATGCGGCTCACCCGCAAGCTCTGGACCGAAGAGAACGTCACCTATGAGGGAGAACACTTTCGCGTCAGCGACTCCACGGCAGCGCCACGCATTGAGCCTCGCGGTAAACGCCTGCACCCCCGGCTCTATTTCGGCGGCGCTTCGGATGCGGCAGAACGCGTTTCGGCCACGGAGGCCGATGTTCAGCTTTTCTGGGGCGAGCCACTCGCCGACATCGCCGAGCGGATCAGTCGGCTCAAAGCACTAAGCAGAGACCTTGATCGCGATCTGCCGCCGCTGGAGTTCGGGCTGCGCATTACGACGCTGGTGCGCGACACGACGGAGCAGGCCTGGACCGATGCCGAGGCGAAAGTCGCCGAGATGGCTGAGAATAAGGGTATCGGCTGGAACGATCACCGGCAATCGATCGCCGTGGGCCAGAAACGACTGTTCGATCTTGCCGCCCGTGGTGACGTGCTCGACGACAATCTCTATACCGCGCCGGGCAAATTTGGCGGTGGCGGCGCGGGCACCACCTGGCTCGTCGGCTCGCCAGAGGATGTCGCCAAGTCCCTGCGCAAATACCGTGATCTCGGCATCACGCATTTCGTTCTTTCGGACACGCCCTATCTCCCGGAAATCAAGCGGCAGGGTGAGCAACTGCTGCCGCTTCTACGCGCCTGAAGGCGCGGCGCGACGAGCCAATTGAAACGCGGGAATTTCGATTTCACGGCTGGCCGGGATCGGCAGCCGGGGTTTCATAACGTCGCGGAATTATTTATAGTCGAGGCTAAACATCATTACACGACTCTTAATCATAAGGGAGTTGAGCTGCCTTGACGAAATTGCCTGCCGCCCCGGAAAGCCGTCTTTCTTCAACCGAGATCGAGACACATGCCGAGGCATTCCAGAAAAGCCGCAACGACCGACGTACGGAATTGATGGAAGACTACATCGAACTCATCGCCGATCTGATAGAACATGCCGGCGAAGCGCGCCAGACCGACATTGCCCAAAGACTGGGAGTAACGCAGCCGACGGTTGCAAAAATGCTCAAGCGGCTCGCGGAGGAAAACCTGATCACGCAGCGCCCCTATCGCGGCGTCTTTCTGACCGGCGAAGGCCAGCGCCTTGCCGTGGCAACTCGCCGGCGCCATGAAATCGTGGAGGCGGTTCTCTGCCGTCTCGGCGTCGATCCAGACACCGCAAGGAATGATGCCGAGGGTATCGAACACCATGTCAGCGAAAAGACCCTCGAAGCTTTTGAGCGTTTTTTGAGGACATGACCGCTACACATCGGATAAATCCGATAACGATCGGCTAGAGAGCCATTTAGGGCACAGTTTCGGCAAGAATGAGTTGAAAAGAAGTGGACATTGACTGTCCGGCTTGACCCGCTACCTGATATCAACGCAAGGTTTACCAATGCTCGCTAAGCAGAACTTAGCGAGCTGCCGGTCTTTGCATTGCGCATACTGATTTTTATAGCCGGCGCAGGGAATCATGATGAACGCCCAGGACTTCAGCAGCACCATCTTCGATCTTGCCCCCGTCGCCATGTGGCTGGAGGATTTCAGCGGCGTTAAGGAGCAATTCGAACTCTGGCGCGCTGAAGGCGTAACGGACCTGCGTTCCTATCTGCTCGCCGACGTGCAGCGCGTCGCGGCCTGCTCGCAAAAGATCAAGCTTCTTGCCGTCAATGCCAGGACGCTGGAGCTTTTTGAGGCGCCGTCCTTCGAGGCGCTTGTCGGAAATCTCTCACGGGTCTTCCGGGACGAGATGCTGCAAAGCCATGTGAATGAGCTTGTGACGCTTTGGGAAGGCAAGACCGAGTTTTCAGGCACGGCCATCAACTACTCGCTCGGCGGCAAGAGGCTCGACATCCAGCTTCGCGGCGTCATCCTGCCAGGTCATGAGACCTCCTGGAGCAGGTTGCTGCTGACGACAGAAGACGTGACGGCCCGCGAGGAGGCGAGACGGCAGGAAGAGCGGCAACGCCGCTATGCGGAAGGGATGTTCGAGCATTCGCCCGTCTCCTTGTGGGTCGAGGATTTCAGCCGCATCAAGATCCTGCTCGATGAGATCCGCCACCGCGGCATCATCGACTTTCAGGTGTTTCTCGACGTGCATCCGGAATTCGTTCAGCAATGCATGAGCGAAATCAGCGTGCTCGACGTCAATCAGGCAACACTCGATCTCTTCTGCGCACCGGATCGCCAGACCCTGCATCAGCGGATCGGTGACGTGTTCCGCGATGACATGGAGAAGCATTTTCGCGGGCAATTGGTGGAATTGTGGAACGGCCGCCTCTTCCATCAGCGCGAAGTGCTGAACTATGCACTCGACGGATCGGAGCGCCACGTCCTCCTGCAGTTTTCAGTCTTTCCCGGTTATGAAAACGACTGGTCGCTGGTGCAGGTGGCGCTGACCGATATTACCGCGCGCAAGAAGGCGGAAGCCTATCTCGAATATCTCGGCAAGCACGATGTGCTGACCAGGCTTTACAACCGCGCCTTCTACATGGAGGAGCTCAACAGGCTGGAGCGCAAATCGCTTCGGCCGGTATCGGCCATCATTCTCGATCTCAACGGCCTGAAGGAGGCCAATGACGAAAGCGGCCATGACGCCGGCGACGCGCTGTTGCGCCGTATGGGCGAGGTGCTGAACAGCGTCGTCTCCCTGCCGAACCATGCCGCTCGCATCGGCGGCGACGAATTTGCCATTCTCATGCCGGGCGCGGATGAAATCACGGCCACCGCGATGGTCGAGACGATCAACGAACTGCTGAAGATCAACAATCAGTTCTATTCCAGCGCGCCGCTCAGCGTCTCCATCGGCGTTGCTACGAGCCTGCCCGGGGAAACCATGGAAGCCATGATCAAGCGCGCTGATCTCGGCATGTACGAGCAGAAAAAGGCTCATTACGCCGCGGCTGCCATCATGGGCCCGCACCAGGCAAAGCACGGCGCCTGACGCCCGGCGTAGAAACCGACCTGCACAATCCATTGAAACGGTTGAGTTTCATGCACCCGATAGTCGGGAACAAAAAACGCGACTTCTCATTTGGCTCTCTGGGAAAGATGGAGTTTTGACATGGAAGATCAAACGACCAATATCGTCGTCGCCACCCGGACTGCACTCGACCAGGCCTCGGCGCTCGCGGTTCAATATGGCTTCTCGCTTCTCGGCGCGATCATTCTCCTGATCGGCGGCTGGCTTCTTGCGGGTGTTATCAGCCGCTCGGCCTACCGCGTCATCTCGCGCATTCGCGGCATAGACGAAACGCTCGCAAGTTTCTTCCAGAACGTCCTGCACTACAGCTTGCTGATCCTCGTCTTCATCACCGTGCTTGGTCAATTCGGTGTTCAAACAGCCTCCATCATCGCTGCTCTCGGTGCTGCCGGCCTGGCGGTCGGCCTGGCCCTGCAAGGTACGCTTCAAAACATCGCCGCCGGCATCATGCTGCTGATCCTGCGGCCATTCCGGGTCGGCGAATATATCGAGACGGCGAATGTCAAAGGCTACATCAAGGAGATAGGGCTCTTTGCCACGGAGATGAAAACGGCGGACGGCCTCTATCTGATGGCGCCGAATTCGACGCTCTGGAATACGCCTATCATCAACCACAGCCGCGAACCGGATCGCCGCCAGCAATTGTCCGTCGCCTTGGGTGAAAAGGTCGACATCGATCTCGCCCGCAAAACAATCCTCGACATCTTGAAAGCGGATCAGCGCATCAAGACCGTGCCCGCGCCTAAGGTTTTTCTCGACGAATTGGCCGTCGACCAAGCCGTGCTCAACATCGAATATTGGGCGGTCACCTCATCCTGGTCGGATGTCCGGCACGATGTCGTGTTGAAGCTGAAGGCCAAGCTTGCCGAGCCCGACATAACGATCAAATCGCCTTCGGAAGCGATAGGAGCAGCCGACTGAACTCTCGATCGAACGCTAAGCCTGCCGCCGGCAGGGAGTTGAACCAGCGGCAGGCTTCGCGAGGTCATGACACCTCGAACAGGATCGATGTCCTGCCCGTTCTAAACTTCCATCAGGAGCATTTGTTCCCCGCTTCGATATGCAAAAGGCCAACTTAGCAATCTACCATTTGATGCGGTAGTCCACGCGCACATTGCCGGCTGGCGTCAGCGTCTGCGGGTCGGCAAAGGAAGCGGAGAAATTGAGGTTCGGCGCCAATGGCTGCTGAAACGAGACCGTGCTGGAAAAGGCGCTGCCCACGTCCTTCAGATTGCCGATCGCGGATATGGAGGTTCCCGTCCAGGGAACAGCAAGCGTAACGGCCTGCGTCGCGGTAATGGAGTTTGCCGCATTCCGCGATCCCGCATAGTTGACGTTCAGCGACCTCGAGGTACGCATGTCCAGATTTTCCGACACCGTCCAGCTCCGCGAGCGCTCGAGGCAAAGCGTTCCCGTGCTGTTGAGAGTGTCCACCCTCAAGGCGACTTCGCGACGCCAGACCGTCGAAAAACGCTTGTGATCGTCGATTGCGGTGCCCCAGAGCGTTGCCAGGCTGCTGCTGCGCAAGATCGCGCCACTGGCCGCTCCACCCAGGCCCAGATCCATGCCTGCACTGACTTCCCAAGCCATTGGCAGTCGAAAACCGAGCGTCGTCTTATATGTTCGCGGCGCCAATTTGACCGGCGACCAGATCATCAGATCGCTGGCTTTGGTAACCTGTGGCAAGCTGACACTCGCAAGAAGACCAAGAACGCCGCGAAGGACGCGTTTTGACTTGAAGCCCATGTTAAAGCTCGCATTTCCCTATACCCCGACCTCAGATGTTCGGGGCGCACCAAGACAACAGCCAGAAACGGAAGAACGCCGCATTCTGGCTTCGGATTGATTTTGTTCGGTTAAGCACCAGCAAAATTGCGGCGCATCGGAGCCAGGATTTACAGCATCCGGTTGAAGGGAATGGTGCCGCTTCAAATCAAGCAGCGCCCTTCGTCCAAAAGAATCCCATCCGGGGCCACGCTTGTAAACCCCTTGACCTCACGTTTTTTGCTGCGTTGCACACATGTCGCACCTGCGACGCCGCGGCATGAAAGCGACATCGCCGCGAGTAGCCTGAAAAACCGACCTTGGCCGGACAGCTATGTCGCCATCGAGGGATGATCACATTCCCGCGAGCGGCGCCGCCGCGAAGCATCGAAGCGGTGTTCACTCCACCCGGAGCCCAGCCTTCTTCAGAATCGGAAGCACCCGATCGCAGAAATAGGGCAGTTCCTGCGTATAGTTGACGAAGGACAGGGCGATGCCGGCATAGCCTTGCTCGGCGATGGCGATCATCTCTTCGGCGATGCGCTGCGGCGTGCCAACCAGCGGATAGCTGCCTGCTCCACCGGCAAAACGCTGGCGGTAGCGGTCATAGGCGTCACGATCATGGGATTGCGAGAACTCCTTCTTGCCAGCCATGTGCTGATCGACAGCGGCGTGATCGGCCATGGTGACGGCATAGCGGGTATAATAATCCTCCGCCTCGGCCTGGGTCTCGCGGCACACGACATGACAAACCGTGTAGACGCCGACCTGCCTGCCCGCGCCTTCCGCCCGCCTGGCGATGTCGGCCACGTGTTTTCCGGCTCCATCGATTTCGGTAAAGGTGGTGAAGAGATAATCGCAATGCGCGGCGGCGAAGTCTCGGCCGGGGCCGCCGAAAGCCGCATTCATCGTTACCGGCCGTGGTGCCTGCAGGCTTGCGGGACGGCTGACGGCTTCTTTCAGATTATAGTAGCTGCCCACATAGTCGATCGGCTCATCGGACGCATAGAGCCTCTCGACGATTTCGAGCCATTCGGCTGCCTGGTCGTAGCCCTTTTCGACCAACGGTACACCGAACATGCCGAATTCCTTTGGATTCCAGCCGCAGACGATGTTCAGTCCTGCCCGCCCCTGACTGATATGGTCGACCGTTGCGAGCGACTTGGCGGCATATAGCGGATGGACGAGCGGCACATGCACGGTCATGAACAGTCCGATGCGATCGGTCGCGGCGGAAAGCGCGGCCGCCCAGGTGAAGGTCTCGAACGACCATTCGCGCACGCGGTTCTTGCCGCCGAAACCGCGCCAGCGCGCAATCGGCAGAAAGAATTCGAGCCCCGCCCGGTCAGCGATTTGTGCCGCGGTCAGATTATCCTGCCAGCCTGCCGCCCAGCGCTCCGGCACATCGGTAATGGCAAGGCCGCCATCCGCATTGGTCGAGAAAACACCGAGCTTCAGCCGGTTCGGCCCCTTCAGCGGATGCGTCTTCATGGCGGCTTCCTCCTCCCTGAGTTCACCTCGCGTCTATCCTGCTGAAAATCTGCAGCGACCCGACAGGAATGTGTTAGCGTTGCGATGAAGAATTTCAAGCTTAAAATTTTTCGATCGGCACACAACAATCAACCCAGCTCCACAAGGCTCTTTCGTCTCGCCTGTTGCGATGCCATGCGCTTGTCACCTGCGAAAAACGGTCCACCATGCCGGTCCAGTTCGCTATGCGTCAGGTTGCACAGTGCCTCAACCTCTCCGACCGAGGCTCGCTTGAACGCGCCATCGAAGCTATCGGCCAGTTTCAGATCCACCTCTCGAAGCAGGCGGGGAATCCATTTGCCCTTGCCCGACCATCTTCCTCGTCCAAGCAGCATAAGGTCGGCCAAAGGCTGATAAAGTTGCGTGGCAATCGCGCATGCCTCTGGAGCCGCCGGCTCCCCACGCAGGTCATCGAGAAGATCGGTGATCTGATATTTCAAAGCATTCAGCTTCTCGCCTACCAACTCGGGCGGGCTGGCGTGGAGAATGCTGGCGGCATAGTCCTTCCAGACCTGTCCCTTGTCTAGATCTGGCCCGAGGATCTGGCCTGTCGCAACCATATGAATGATGACGGGATAGCCGCGCGCAATATCGCTCTCAAAGAACCAGCTGAGCGTCTCGGAGTCATGGACAAACACTTCGAATGGAAAGTCGCCCTCGATAAAGGTTTCGCGCCAAGCGGTTTCGAGCCGATCAAAGACCACGACCAGATCGATGTCAGAGCCCTTTCTTCCCTCGCCTCGTATGATCGACCCTGACGCAAAGGCATAGGAATAGCCCGGAAAGCGGCTTGCAAGAACCGAGCTGGTCGCCCGCGTTGCCGTTTCGAATATGCTCATCTTGCTCTCCAAACATCGATTGTCTTGCTGGTCCCATATGCCCGCCGAGGTCCGAGCAAATAGAAGTCGGCTCCGTAAGCTGAACGACGCTTCACTGCCGCCATAATTAGCCGACGGCTGGCTCCAATACTAAGAGGCCAGAGGTAACTCGAAGCTTCGCTTCAATGTTTCCATCGGCACATCGGTCTTGACGTTCAATACGCTCGGAATGCGAGTCAAATGGTCGGCCTGAAACCGCCAATAGCTGTGCAGATCAGCCGTGACGATGCGCAGGATAGCGTCGCACTCGCCAGTGGTCAGATAACATTCCATGACTTCGGGAAACCGCCTAACCGCTTCCGCGAATTGCAGGGTGACTTGCGCATCCTGTGTCTTAAACCAGACGCGGGCAAACACGGTGAGGCCTGCCCCCACCTTTGCCGGATCCAGAACGGCAACGTAGCGATCGATAATGCCTGCATCTTCCAGCAATCGCACGCGGCGAAGACAGGGTGATGGCGACAACCCCACTTCCCTAGCGAGATCCACATTGGAAATGCGTCCATCACGCTGCAGCACCTTGAGGATACGCCGGTCGATCTCATCCAAAGTCGGCGACACAATATAGCTCCGATTATCAATAAAGTAGTATAATGTGCCAAATTCTGTCGTATCCTTGAACTCTTTGCAAGCTCATTGCGCAGGGATTGGCCTATCGTTTCATGCATCAACATGGAGACGAAAGCTGATGTCGAAAAAGCTCAAGAAAGTCGTGCTCGCCTATTCCGGAGGCCTGGACACATCCATCATCCTGAAATGGCTGCAGCAAACCCACGGCTGCGAAGTCGTGACCTTTACTGCCGACCTTGGCCAAGGCGAGGAGCTTGAGCCCGCCCGCCGAAAAGCCGAGCAATTGGGCATCACAGATATTCGCATCGAGGATGTCCGCGAGGAATTCGTTCGGGATTTCGTCTTCCCGATGTTTCGGGCAAACGCGCTATATGAGGGGCAATATCTTCTTGGCTCCTCCATCGCCCGTCCGCTCATCGCCAAGCATCTCATCAATATCGCACGGGAAGTGGGTGCCGATGCCATTGCCCACGGCTCCACGGGCAAGGGCAATGACCAGGTGCGTTTCGAACTGGCGGCCAATGCCCTCGATCCATCGATCAAGATCATCGCGCCATGGCGCGAGTGGGCAATCCAATCTCGCACTCAGCTGATCCAATACGCCGAAGCGCATCAAATTCCCGTGCCGAAGGATAAGCGTGGCGAGGCCCCCTTTTCGACCGATGCAAATCTCCTACACACATCCACCGAGGGTAAGGTCCTGGAAGACCCCGCCGAAGTCGCACCATCCTATATCTATCAACGCACCGTCGATCCGCTGGACGCACCCGACGAGCCGGAGATCGTCATCATCGGCTTTGAAAAGGGCGATGCGGTTTTCCTGAATGGCGAAGCAATGGCACCTGCGGCGCTGCTGACGAAGCTCAACGAATTGGGCGGCAGGCATGGGATCGGGAGGATCGACCTTGTCGAAAACCGCTTCGTCGGGATGAAATCGCGCGGCGTTTACGAAACTCCCGGCGGCACGATCCTGCTCGCCGCTCATCGCGGGATCGAATCCATCACGCTCGACCGCGCCGCGGCACATTTAAAGGATGAGATGATGCCGCGCTACGCTGCGCTCATCTATAACGGATTTTGGTACTCGCCCGAGCGGGAAATGCTGCAGGCACTGATCGATCGGAGTCAAACGCATGTCAGCGGCGAAGTAACGCTGAGGCTCTACAAGGGTTCGGCCAGTGTGATCGCCCGCATCTCGCCTGCCTCGCTCTACTCGACCGATCTCGTTACCTTCGAGGAAAGCTCAGGAGCATACGATCACCACGACGCCGAGGGCTTCATCAAACTCAATGGCCTGCGCTTGAAGAGCTGGGCAATGCGAAACGCCAGAATAGCCGTATCATGAGAGCGGCTGTGAAGACGCAGATAGGTCCAGCAGCATAATTCATGCCCAACGGACACCCTGCGTCTATCGTTTTCAGACCTGCTGTTGCCGGCCGCTATTGACCTAAAGTGCGCTTGAGGTTGCAGAGTGGCCGGACACACGGAGGTCGACTAGCAATGAAGATATTGAAAGACGAGGATTTATCCCCTGTCGATATCATGCGTGGAGCAATCAATGCCTTGGAAACAGCCTTCCGGGCCAAGGCGGCGGGCGAGTTGGTATCGCCACCCCGGCATCACGTCTCCTTTCCCAAGCGTGGAGACGTCGTGTTTACGGTCGGCGGTATCGATGGCGAGCGACCGCTTGCCGGCTTTCGTGCCTACGAAACCTTTGCTGGCGGGCAGCATTCACAGGTCGTCGCCGTTTGGCGTGCTGACACTGCGGAGCCGCAGGGCATCATATTGGGCGAACGGCTCGGCCAGATCAGGACGGGGGCAATCGGAGGCGTGGCCATCCGTCACCTCAGCGCTCCGACCGCCCGCACGGTCGGCATCGTTGGCAGTGGCGCGCAGGCACGAACGCAGCTCATTGCCGCGGCCGCGGTTCGCAACATAAGCTCCGCCCGGGTCTTCAGCCGAAACTCGAGAAACTGCGCCGCCTTTGCTGAAGAGATGCAATTACAACTCGGCATTGCCGTTGAACCGGTCACGAGCGCCGCAAAAGCCGTGGCCGATGCTGATATCGTGTTATGCGCAACAAGCAGCGACATGCCGGTGATCGAAGCTTCGGAATTAAGAGCCGGCGTCCATATCAATACGATCGGCCCGAAGACGCTCAAGGGGCATGAACTCGGCCTGGATGTCGCGGACATGGCCAGCATCATCGCCACGGATTCTCCCGAGCAAACACGCGCTTATGCATCGCCATTTTTCCTTTCCGGGACCATGCACGAAGAGCGAATGCTCGATCTTGCGGCCATAATTGCCGGTCATGCCTCCGGCAGAACGTCGCCCCTCGACATCACGCTCTTCTGTTCGGTCGGCCTCGCGGGTACGGAAGTCATCGTAGCAGCCGCCATATTCGACGCGATCTGACATCTCATGGAATCGCGCGGCTGTGCCTCGAAATTCTTCAGCCGTCCCAGTCCATGACCGTTAGCCTCGGCCAGACTGCGGTCCAGCGATGGACTTTCTGCTCATAGATCGCCTGGGTTATCTGCTTCTTGTTGGGGCGCACGATACCATTCAGCAGATCGGAAAGACCGAATGGGGCGCAGCATTCCAGGCCCTCGCCATTGGGACGCAAGCCCACGGCGGTTGCCGTGGTCGGGAAAGTGGTGATGGCATCCAGGGTCGATTTGTAAGGCGGGATCGGGTATCCGAACTTCGCCTCGTACCAGCAGTGCACACGGGCTTCGTTCTTCACATCGATCCAGACCGGTAAATCGGAAAACATCTCTCGGACCCGAGTTGCATGGTCGGCCTCCGCTTGTTCAGACAAATCATCGGCGTCGAAATAAACGATATCGAGGTCATTGATCCCGTGAGACGAAGGCAATCCGAAGGCGTGGTTCCAAACGGTTTGGGCAATGGCTCCTGCCACCAGCCAGCAATCTGGCAGCGCAATCTCATCCCAGCGTTTGAGAAGCGGCATGAGCAAAGGGCTCTTGAAGACGATATCCTCCAATTCCGCTTGTTCGCTCATCCTCATTGCCCCCATCCTCTTGGAAACGACCATGCGGCCATGACTTTGCCTTCTGCATTCAAGCACGATTCTCGGCCGTAGCTGTAGACTTGGTCAGCGCATCACCGCTGCCCTTCATCTGCCGTTGCCTGCAAGCCGTAGCAGCCGGTTCATCTCACCGTGCGAATTCAAAAGGGCGACAGGTACTTGTGGTCCATGCAGGTCGATACTTCGAACGAACAGAGGCGCGTATTTTCTCTCGAAATTCCAGATATAGGATAAGAAAGCCCTGTCTGGCAGCGGTTCAGGACAACCTTCGGCCATCGCAGGTCGAACTGTTCCATAGTGCCGTGAAACCCGCTTAGCCAGACCAAATAATGCGACATGTCTCGGCACTCGAACCCAAAGGATGAGATCGGTACGCGGCAATCTTAGATCCAAAGCGGATGCACCGCTGCCATCCATGACCCACCTCTCCCGTCGCGCCAACTCGACGATAATCGACCGCTGCTCATCCCTTTCGCGCTCTTTCCAACCCGGTAGCCATCGGACATCTCGATCGAGCGATTGAAACTCCAAATCGAATGTAGCCGCGATCTTCTGTGAATAGGTCGTCTTACCGCCACCGGAGCAGCCGATGACAAGTACCCTTTTCGCGCCAGCAAGCAACGCGGCAGCCTCAGGTAGCAGAACGTAGTTTGGCAAAGCGTCCTCCCGTCCGATACGGATGTTTAATTCCTGCAACGCCGTTCTATCAGCGGAGCGATCGGGCCCAGCCGAATATCCTTGCACTACAAATGAAAATCACCTTGAATCTCCGGCGATTAAAATCCGTTCGGATTGGCTTCCCCGCGGCAATCCTTTTCGCCTCGCATCATTGGACGCAAATCAGCGCGGCGTCATCCCCTGCGATTGCGGCGTGACCTCGCTCAGCAACCAATGCTGAAATAATGTCGCCGTCTCGTTCGTCTGCTTCTTTTCCGGCATGACGACGTAGTAGCTGTTCTCGGTCGGCATCGGCAGATCAAACAGCGGCAGCAGCGTGCCGGCCTTGAGCTCATCCTCGATCAGATAGGTCGGCAGAAGCGCCACGCCGAGCCCGGCGATGGCTGCTGCGATAATCATGGAGAACTGGTCGAAGCGTGCGCCAGGATAGGCATTCTCCGTCGGCAGCTCCTGCAGATCGAACCATTGCGCCCAGAGCTTCGGGCGAGTCGTCAGATGCAGCAGCGGCGCTCCCGAGAGCTCCTCCGGCAATACGAGGCTCAGTCGCCCGGCAAGCACCCGACTGGCGACAGGCAATACGGTTTCGTTGCAAAGAAAGGTGGAAACCGCCCCGGCCCAGGCCGGCAGGCCATAGTGAATGGCGAGATCGAAATTATCCTCATCAAAATTGAAGGGCTTGGAGCGTGATTCCACCGTGACGGCAACGTCGCGATGCTCGTCCAGGAAACGGCCGAGGCGGGGCACCAGCCAGCGCGTACCGAAGGTCGGCAACGTCGCGACCTTCAATGATAGTTTCATCTGGCCGGCGGCGACGGCGCCAATCATCAACCGCTCCGAGCGTAAGAGCAGGTCCTTGACCTCCGGCAACAGCCGAAGTCCGGCCTCCGACAGCACGACACGCTGACGGACGCGCTCGAACAATTTCAAGCCCGTCTGCTGCTCGAGATCGCTGATCTGCCGACTGACGGCGCTTTGCGTGAGGTTTAGCTCTTCGGCCGCGCGCGAAAAATTCTGATGGCGCGCGGCGCATTCGAACGCCTGCAGATTGACGATGTCAGGGATGAGGCGTCGGCGCATATTCATTCCATTTCCGCATCAAGTTAGAATTCTCTCTCACAACACTGGCCATCAAACAAGAGATATCCTGCCAAATAGGAATGATATAGCCTTTCAGGAAGAGATCGCACATGAAGCCTGACCACGTTTCGACCAGCGATATTCGCAGCGCTTTTTCCGCCGCCATGTCGGCGATGTATCGCGAGGAAGTCCCCGCCTACGGCACGCTCATGGAGCTGGTCGCCCGCGTCAACGATGAAACGCTCATCGCCCAGCCCAAGCTGAAGGAGCGGCTGGAGGCGACCGATTATCTCGATCGCATTTCCGAGGAGCGCCACGGCGCCATCCGGCTCGGCACGGCGGCGGAGCTTGAGATGATGGCGCGCGTCTTCGCCGTCATGGGCATGTATCCGGTCGGTTATTACGATCTCTCGACCGCCGGCGTGCCGGTTCATTCGACGGCATTCCGCCCGACCGGCGATGCGGAACTGAAGCGCAATCCCTTCCGCGTCTTCACCTCGCTGCTCCGGCTCGATCTCATTGCCGATGAAGACCTTCGCAAGGCGGCTGCGGACATTCTCGCCGAGCGCCAGATTTTCACCGATGGCGCCGTTGCACTCACCGAAAAGGCCGAGCGCGAAGGCGGGTTGACCATGGCCGATGCGAGCCGGTTCGTCGACGAGGTGCTGGAAACCTTCCGCTGGCATGACGAAGCCAATGTCGATGCCGGCATGTACCACCGCCTCCACGATGCTCATCGCCTGATCGCCGATGTCGTGTCGTTCAAGGGGCCGCACATCAACCATTTGACGCCGCGCACGCTCGATATCGATCGCGTCCAGGCACTGATGCCGGATTACGACATCGCACCGAAGGCCGTCGTCGAGGGGCCGCCGACGCGCTCCTGCCCGATCCTGTTGCGCCAGACCTCGTTCAAGGCGCTTGAAGAGGCCGTTTCCTTCCGCAACGCCGATGGCGTCTGGGAAGACGGCTCGCACACCGCCCGCTTCGGCGAAATCGAGCAACGCGGCATTGCGCTGACGCCGAAGGGCCGCGCGCTTTACGACACGCTGCTGGATCAATCCCGCAAGATCGTCCGCCCGGCTGCCGACGGATCGAACGCACGCGATTATGAGGCAGCGCTTGCTCAGCGCTTCGCCGAATTCCCGGATGACTGGGCGGCAATCCGCGCCGAGGGCCTCGGCTATTTCACCTATTCGCTGACGGCCAAGGGCAAGACTGCCACAACGAACCGTGGCGATATCGACGCGCTGATCGACCAAGGCCTGATCCAGTTCGATCCGATCGTCTACGAGGATTTCCTCCCCGTCAGTGCCGCCGGCATCTTTCAGTCCAATCTTGGCGATGGCGCACAGCAGGATTTTGTCGCCAGCCCGAACCAGCAACGCTTCGAAGCCGATCTCGGCATGAAGGTGCTGAACGAATTCGACCATTACGCCGGCATCGAACAGGCATCGATCGACGCCTGCCTGCGGGCACTTTCCAAACAAGACGCCGCCGAGTGAGGCGTAGCGACGCCAACAATCGCTCGCCGGGATCAAAGACAATTGGAGTTTCATGAGATGAATATCGCAGCCAAGACCCCTTCCGTTGCAGCCGAAGCTGCCGCCATTCTCGAAAAGCTCGGCGTCGACAAGGCGCTCTATAATGGGGGCGACATGCCCTCTTACTCCCCGGTCACCGGCGAAAAGATCGGCAGCCTCAAGACCGTTTCGGCCGACGAAGCGGCAAGCAGGATCGAGAAGGCTCACGCCGCATTCCGCGCCTGGCGCCTTGTGCCAGCCCCGAAGCGCGGCGAACTGGTGCGCCTGCTCGGCGAAGAGCTGCGAGCCGCCAAGGACGATCTCGGCCGCCTGGTTTCCATCGAAGCCGGCAAGATCCGTTCCGAAGGCCTCGGCGAAGTCCAGGAAATGATCGACATCTGCGATTTCGCCGTCGGTCTTTCCCGCCAGCTTTACGGCCTGACGATCGCGACCGAACGTCCGGGCCATCGCATGATGGAGACCTGGCATCCCCTCGGCGTCGTCGGCATCATCTCGGCCTTCAACTTCCCGGTCGCGGTATGGTCGTGGAACGCAGCACTCGCGCTCATCTGCGGCGACGCCGTCATCTGGAAGCCCTCGGAAAAGACGCCGCTGACGGCGCTCGCCTCGCAGGCGATCCTCGATCGCGCGCTTGCCCGCTTCGGCGATGCACCGGAAGGCCTGTCGCAGGTGCTGATCGGCGATCGTGCGATCGGCGAAATCCTCGTCGACCATCCGAAGGTGCCGCTCGTTTCGGCAACCGGCTCGACCCGCATGGGTCGTGAGGTCGGACCGCGGCTTGCCAAGCGCTTTGCCCGCGCCATTCTCGAACTCGGCGGCAACAATGCCGGCATCGTCTGCCCGTCGGCGGATCTCGACATGGCGTTGCGCGCCATCGCCTTCGGCGCCATGGGCACGGCCGGCCAGCGCTGCACGACGCTCCGCCGCCTCTTCGTTCACACAAGCGTCTACGACCAGCTCGTGCCGCGGCTGAAGAAGGCCTATCAGAGCGTATCGGTCGGCGACCCCCTGCACTCCTCCGCTCTCGTCGGCCCGCTGATCGACAAGGCCGCCTTCGACAACATGCAGAAGGCGATTGCCGAAGCGAAGGCCCACGGCGGCTCTGTCACCGGCGGCGAGCGGATCGACGTCGGCCATGCCGACGGCTATTACGCAAAGCCGGCGCTGGTGGAAATGCCGAAGCAGGCAGGCCCGGTCATGGAAGAAACCTTCGCGCCGGTCCTCTATGTCATGCCCTATGACGATTTCGACGCCGTCATCGACGAGCACAACGCCGTTGCCGCTGGCCTGTCGTCCTCGATCTTCACGCGCGACATGCAGGAATCGGAGCGCTTCCTCGCAGCCGACGGTTCCGATTGCGGTATCGCCAACGTCAATATCGGCACCTCGGGTGCTGAAATCGGCGGCGCATTCGGCGGCGAGAAGGAAACCGGCGGTGGCCGCGAATCCGGCTCGGATGCCTGGAAGGCCTATATGCGCCGGGCGACCAACACGGTGAACTACTCCAAGGCCCTGCCGCTGGCGCAGGGTGTCTCCTTCGACATCGAGTAAGCTCCATGACGATCGCCACGAAAATCGAAGAGGCGGGCTTCAAGCCCGCTTCGCGGATCGCCTCCATCGGCGTTTCCACCATTCTTCAGATCGGCGCGCGCGCCAGCGCGATGAAGCGTGACGGCCTGCCCGTTATCATTCTCGGTGCGGGCGAGCCGGATTTTGATACGCCTGACAATGTGAAGGAAGCGGCCAAGGCCGCCATCGATCGCGGCGAAACGAAATACACCGCGCTCGACGGCACGCCGGAGCTGAAGAAGGCGATCGCCGGAAAGTTTCAGCGCGAGAACGGCATCGACTACGCGCTCGACGAAATCACCGTGGCGACGGGTGCCAAGCAGATCCTGTTCAACGCCTTCATGGCCTCGATCAATCCGGGCGACGAGGTCATCATCCCGACGCCCTATTGGACCTCCTATTCCGATATCGTCGAAATCTGCGGCGGCGTGCCAGTTTTGATCCCCTGCGACGCCAAGGCCGGTTTTCGCCTGAAGGCGGATCAGCTCGAAAAGGCGATCACGCCGAAGACGCGCTGGCTGCTGCTCAACTCGCCATCGAACCCGTCGGGTGCGGCCTATTCCAAGGCCGATTATCTGCCGCTGATCGAGGTGCTGCTCCGCCATGCGCATGTCTGGCTGATGGTCGACGATATGTATGAGCACATTGTCTATGACGGGTTCGAGTTCGTCACGCCCGTCGCGATCGAGCCCAGCCTCAAGAGCCGAGCCCTGACGGTGAACGGCGTTTCCAAGGCTTATGCCATGACCGGCTGGCGCATTGGCTATGCCGGCGGTCCGAAGGCTCTCATCAAGGCCATGGCCGTTATCCAGAGCCAGGCAACATCCTGCCCCTCCTCCATCAGCCAGGCGGCGGCCGTTGCGGCGCTCAATGGCCCGCAGGATTTTCTTGAGGGTCGCAAGGCAAGCTTCCAGCGTCGGCGCGATCTGGTGGTTAACCGGCTGAACGCCATTGAAGGGCTGGATTGCCTGGTGCCGGAAGGTGCCTTCTACACCTTCTCCGGCTGTGCCGGCGTGCTCGGAACGACGACGCCATCCGGAAAGACGATTGCCACGGATGCGGACTTCTGCGCCTATCTGCTCGATGAAGCCCATGTCGCCGTCGTACCCGGCTCCGCCTTCGGCCTGTCCCCCTATTTCCGCATTTCCTACGCGACGTCGGAAGCCGATCTCGTTGAAGCCCTCGATCGTATCGAGCGGGCTTGCGCAGCTCTTAGACGCTAAAGCAATTCCAGCCGAAGCGCAAAGCAGTCATGCATCCGGAATTGCGTGAAAACAAAGAGATAGAGCATTTCCGTAATTCTGTTTAAAAACAGGAACGCTCTCGTCATCGCGTAAAACGCCGGAAGTCTTCGCATCATGATACCACGCCTCGTTTCGGCGAAAGACAGTTCGCAACATCAGATCGGCGCCTTCGGCCGCCGACTGGCCGCACTTGGCTTTCAAGGCGATGTTGAGACGGATGACGGCGCGCGGACGGTCGCCTCGACCGACAACTCCATCTATCAGGTCAAGCCGGCCGCCATCCTCTACCCACGCGGCAGCGATGATCTGCAAATCATCGCCAGAGTCATATCCGAGCCTGCCTTTTCCGATCTCGCCATCGCCCCGCGCGGCGGCGGAACCGGAACCAATGGTCAGTCCCTAACCTCGGGCATCATCGTCGATTGCTCCCGGCATATGAACCGCATTCTGGAGATCGATCCGGTTCGAGGGGTCGCCCGTGTCGAGGCTGGCGTCGTCAAGGATCAGCTCAACAAGGCGCTGAAACCATACGGGCTGTTCTTCGCACCCGAACTTTCCACCTCCAATCGTGCCACCATCGGCGGCATGATCTCCACCGATGCCTGCGGCCAAGGTTCTTGTCTTTACGGCAAGACCAGCAACCATGTTCTCGGCCTGCATGTGGTGCTCTCGGATGGCAGCGATTGGTGGTCGCGCCCGCTTGCCGGGACCGAGCTGGAGGAGATCAAGGCGCGTGACGATCGGATCGGTGAAATTCATCGCGTGGTCGATGCGATTGCCCGGGACAAAAGCGAGCTGATCGCCGCGACCTTCCCGAAGCTCAACCGCTACATGACCGGCTACGACCTCGCCCATATCAGGCGTGAGGACGGCCGCTTCGATCTGAACGCGGTGCTGTGCGGCTCGGAAGGCACGCTGGCGATGATCGCCGAAGCCGAGCTCAACGTGCTGCCGATCCCGGCACAATCGGCCCTCATCAACATCCGCTATGACAACTTCAACACCGCGCTTGAGGATGCGCGGCGGCTGGTGGCGCTGAAGGTCGCTTCCGTCGAGACGGTCGACGAGAAGGTGCTGGGTCTGGCAAAGGGCGATATCGTCTGGAGCGGCATCGCACGCTTCTTTCCCGAGGATGCTTCCGGCGCCGCCAATGGTATCAACATCGTCGAGGTGCTGGCCGACAATCGCGACGAGCTGGAACGGAAGCTGGCGGATGTGACCGCCGCTCTTGATGACCTCTCGTCGGCACGCCACAAGGGCTATACGGTCGCCCGCGACAAGGCCGAGATCGAGGCGATCTGGTCGATGCGCAAGCGCGCCGTCGGTCTGCTCGGCAATGTCGAGGGACCGGTGCGGCCGGTGCCCTTTGTCGAGGACACCGCCGTTCCACCTGAGAATCTGGCTGCCTACATAGGCGAATTCCGCGCACTTCTCGATGCCGAGGGGCTGGACTACGGCATGTTCGGCCATGTCGACGCCGGCGTTCTGCATGTCCGCCCGGCGCTTGATCTCACCCGCACCGACCATCAGCCGCTCGTCCGCAAGATCAGCGACGGCGTCGTTGCCCTCACCCGCAAATATGGCGGCGTGCTCTGGGGGGAACATGGCAAGGGCGTGCGCTCGGAATATGTGCCTGATTACTTCGGCGACCTCTATCCCAGCCTGCAGGATATCAAGCGCGCTTTCGATCCCGGCGATCGCCTCAATCCTGGCAAGATCGCCTCGGGCGCATCGCGTCCGTTGCTGAAGATCGACGAGATATCACTGCGCGGTGACTTCGATCGTATCATCGGCAATGATATCCGCGCTGCCTTCGACAATGCTGCTTATTGCAATGGCAATGGCGCCTGTTTCGATTTCGATGCCACAAGCCCGATGTGTCCCTCCTTCAAGGCAACGGGCGATCGGCGCTATTCGCCGAAGGGGCGCGCGGCGCTGATGCGTGAGTGGCTGCGCCTGCTTGCCGAGCGGAAGGTCGATTCCCGGCGAGAGGCGGAAGCACTGCGCCGCGCCAATCCTTTCGGCAATCTCCTGCAGCGGGTGGCCAACTCCCTCAATCCGGCCAATCGGGACGACTTTTCTCACGAGGTGCGGGCAGCAATGGATACCTGCCTCGCCTGCAAGGCCTGTGCTGGCCAATGTCCCGTCAAGGTCAGCGTGCCGGCGTTCAGATCGAAATTCCTTGAGCTCTACTACGGTCGATACCTTAGGCCGCTCAAGGACCCAATCGTCGCGGCCATCGAAACGACTTTGCCGCTGATGGCGCGTTTCCGGCCCGGCTACAATCTGCTGACCGGATCGGCCTCCGGCCAGGCCTTGATGCGGCTTGCCGGCCTGACCGCGCTTCCGGCCATGCCGGCGATATCGCTCGAACGGGAGGCCGCTCGGCTCGGTGTTCGGATCGCCACGCCAGAGCGTCTGGCGAAGCTCTCGGAAAACGAGCGCGCGCAAGCTGTCGTCATCATTGCTGATGTCTTCTCCACCCATTTCGATCCGGGTGTCGTTATCGCAACTCTCAAGCTTGCACTGAAAATGGGCTTCAAGCCGTGGCTTGCCGTATCACAGAACAACGGCAAGGCCCTGCACGTGCATGGCTATCTTGGCCGCTTCGAGAAGGTGGCGGCGAAATCGCGCGACTATCTCGATCGCATGTCGCAAATGGGCATCCCGCTCGTCGGCATCGATCCGTCGATGACGCTGACCTATCGCAGCGAATATGCGGCCCTGCCGTCTGCTAGGCTACAGGTGCCGGTGCTGCTGCTTCAGGAATGGCTCGCGACCAATCTCGACCGCTTGTTGCCAGCACGGGCCTTGCCGCAGGAGCGTTTCGCACTGCTTGTCCATTGCACGGAACGGACGAATGCGCCGGCTGCCCTTAAGCAATGGTCTGATCTCTTCGGGAAATTGGGTATCAAGCTCGATATGCCCGATGTCGGCTGTTGCGGCATGGCCGGCACCTTCGGTCATGAGGTGCGCAATCGCGCCATCTCGGAAGAGCTCTACGAAATGAGCTGGCAGGACCGGATCGCTGAGAACGGCAATCAGACCGTGGTCATGGCAACCGGTTTCTCCTGTCGCTCTCAGGTCGCCAAGATCGATCGCCAGACCATCCCGCACCCGGTCGAGATCCTCGTGCGACTGATTGGCTAGTCGCCGAGGAGCCATTTCCAAGGGCCAAAACACATGTGGCGCCCGAAGGCGCCACATATAAAAACAACAGGAAGAATAGCCGCTTAGACGGCTTCTCTCATCCTGATTTTCTCCAGGCTGTAGACCTGCCCGAAGCGATTGGCGAGGAAATCGCCGAGATCGATTTCTTCCTGGCAGACGAAGCCCTTGGCGGGCAACTTGCCTTGAGCGAGCAGATCGAGAACGGTGGTGATGCCAGCGGCCGTGGTGATCTGGATGGCGCTCATCTTCTTGCCCGCAACGATGCCGGCATAAACCTTGTTCGCATAGGTCTCCTGCATGTAGCGGCCCTCGCGCCAGCCGCAGACAGTGACGAAAACAACGACCACGTCCTGCATGGTGGCGGGCAGTGCGTTTTCGAAGAGATCCTTCAGCACGTCACGGCGGTTCTTGAGGTTCAGGTCGTTGAGCAGCGCCTTGATAATGGCCTGGTGACCGGGGTAGCGGATAGTGCGGTAGTTCATCGTACGCACGCGGCCGGCCAGCGTCTTGGCAAGCGTACCCAGGCCGCCCGAGGTGTTGAAGGCCTCATAGGTGACACCGTCGAGGGAGAACTCTTCGCGCTCTTCCATAGCCGGCACGGTCACGAGCTTGCCCTCAACGATCGCCTCGCACGGCTCGATATATTCGTTGATGAGGCCGTCCGTGCTCCAGGTCAGATTGTAGTTCAGGGCATTGGACGGATATTGCGGCAGCGCGCCGACGCGCATGCGGACGCTGTCGAGGCTGTCGAAACGCTTGGCGAGATCATTGGCGACGATGGAGATGAAGCCCGGCGCCAGGCCGCATTGCGGGATGAAGGCGGTGTTTGCCCCCTGAGCCAGCTCTTCCACCTTCTTCGTGGTGGCGACGTCTTCGGTGAGGTCGAGATAATGCACGCCGGCTTCAAGTGCCGCTTCCGCAACGAAACCAGTGAGATGGAACGGTGCGGCCGACAGGACGGCAAACTTGCCCTTCAGAACGCCGACAAGCCCGGCCCGGTCGGCAATGTCGACGGCGGCGATGGAAATTGCAGGGTGACGATCGATCTTATCGAGCTGTTCCTGGCTACGGTCGGCGACGACGACCTTGTAATCGCCCGTTTCGGCCAGCATCAGAGCGATCGCCCCACCGATCTTGCCTGCGCCAATGACCACTATGTCTTTCATATGACTCCCCTGCATTTCATTGATAAGATTTTTATAAGTGTAGGCAGGAGTTGAACGATTCATAGCGACAAAAAACGCATTTCGTTGTATAAATATAAGCAAAATGACGAAGCAATTTTGCAAAATGTAGGAAACGCCATGCAGGTTACCGATAAGGATCGCGAACTGATCGCCTTGCTCGGACAGAATGCCCGTATGCCGGTCGCGACGCTCGCCAAGAAGCTGTCGCTGTCGCGCACCACCGTTCAAGCCAGGCTTGAGCGGCTGGAGCGAGAAGGCGTGATTGCGGGCTATGGTGTGCAGCTCTCGGAGACCTATTCGTCCGGCCTCATTCGGGCGCATGTGCTGATCACGATCGCTCCGAAAGCACTGTCAGCCGTGACGGCGTCACTGGATGCCATCCCTGAGGTAACGACGCTACATTCGGTGAGCGGCACGTTCGATCTGATCGCGATCATCGCGGCGCCGTCGATCTCCCAGCTGGATCAACTGATCGACGGAATCGGCACCATTGATGGCGTCGAGCGCACCTTGTCGTCCATCATCCTTTCGACGCGGATCTCGCGTTGAAGTCTGCAGATCAGCTAAGCGCCGCCGGCTCCATCTCCGGCGTCGTGGAAAGCACGGCTTCCTTCAAAGCCTGCGAATAAGGATGCTGCGGATTGTCGAGGACGGCACGCGCGCCGCCCTGCTCGACGATCTCACCCTTCTTCATGATGATGATCCGATCGCTGATGTAATAGGCGGTTGCCAGATCATGGGTGATGTAGATGATCGACAGCCCAAGGTCCCTCTTCAGCTGGCCGAAGAGATTGACGATCGCCATTCTAAGCGAAGCGTCGACCATCGAGACGGGTTCGTCGGCAACCAGCAAGCGTGGCTGCGGGATGAGTGCCCGCGCGATGGCGGTTCGCTGTAACTGGCCGCCTGAAAGCTCATGCGGAAAACGCCCCTTTATCTCGGCAAGCGTCAAGCCAATATGAGCGAGCGCCTCGTCGGCCATGCGCTCGACATCAGCTCGGCTCGGCCGTGCGCCCGTCGGTGCAAAACTTTTCGCTGTTTCAAAGAGATATCGATCGACCCTCTTCAGCGGGTTGAATGCCTCGAACGGGTTCTGAAGAACCGGCTGCACTTCGCGCATGAAGGCGCGGCGCTCGGACCGTCCGTGAATGGCGACGGGTTTGCCGCGAAAGGTGAGATCACCCGATGTCGGCGCCGTCTGGCCGAGGATCATCGAGGCAATGGTGGATTTGCCGGAGCCTGACTCGCCGACGATGGAGAGGATTTCCGGCTCCTCTCCCAAGCTCAGACTGACATCGTTTACCGCCACGATCTGGCGACGGCTGAGCATCCCGCCCTGCCGGAAGATTTTGCTGACATGCGAGAGGGCAAGAAGATCGCTCATCGCGCGCCTCCCGTCACCGCGAAGCAGGCGACACGCCGATCCGGCTCGACAGCCACCATAGGCGGCGCTTCGCGGCTACAGATATCCATGCGCTTCGGACAGCGCGGGTGAAAGCGGCATCCCTCCGGTGGCATGGCGAGATTGGGCGGCCTGCCTTCGAGCGAGGGGCGCGTCGAAACATCCCCGATCCGCGGCAGGCTTGAGACCAGATGCTGCGTATAGGGATGCAGCGGTATTTGAAAAAGCTTGCGTGTCGGAGCTTCCTCCACCAGCCGACCGGCATAGACGATACCAATGCGATCGGAGACGGCGGCGTGAACGCCCATGTCATGGGTAACGAACAAGAAAGAGGAGCCCATTTCGCGCTGTATCTCGCGGATCATCGACAGCACGTCGCGCTGGACGATGACATCGAGCGCTGTCGTCGGTTCGTCGGCAATGATGAATTCCGGCGTGAGGATGGTGGCGAGCGCGATCGTCATGCGCTGACGCATGCCGCCGGACAATTCATGCGGATAGGCATCGAGCAGGTGGGCATCCAGCTTCAGCCGCTGGAGATGTGTACCAACCCGATCAAAGAACGTGCCGCGATCGGCTTTCATGTGGCGGAAAGCAAAATCCGTGAACGAGTGCCGGATGCGCCGCACGGGATTGAGCACATTCATCGATCCCTGCATGATGTAGGAGAGATGGCGCCAGCGAAGCGACGCCCGCTGCTCCGGCGTCATGGCGTAGATATCCTGCGTGCCGCTGTTGAAGTGGAACTTGACAGCGCCGGAGACGACGCGAAGCGGCGGCCGGATGGCGCCCGCGATGGTCTTGATCAGCGTCGTCTTGCCGCTGCTTGATTCACCGGCAACCCCGTAAATCTCGCCGCGGCCGATCGACAGGCTGACATCGTCAACCGCCCGCACTTCGCGATCGACGCCGTAAAGGAAGGCCCGGTAATAGGCCTTGAGGTTGTTGACTTCGACGACAGCCTCCATGCCTAGCCTCCCATCCTGTTCAAGCGACTGCGGGGATCGTTGTATTCATTCATCGACATTGACAGCAGGAAGAGCGCCATGAACAGCACGACGATGGCGGCCACCGGCGCTGCGACCCACCACCATGTACCGGCGATCAGGGCCGAATGCGCGTTCGCCCAATAGATCATCATGCCCATGGTCGGTGTCTCGATATCGGTGAAACCGAGCACCGACAGGGTGATCTCCATGCCGATCGACCAGATCATGTTATTCATCGTCGTGGCAAAGACGATCGGCAGCACATAGGGCAGATGCTCCTGGACGAGGATCTTGGACATGCTCATGCCGGAATAGACGCTCTGCGTGGTAAATGGCCGCGTCTTGAGGCTGATTGCCACCGAGCGGATCAAGCGCGCATCGTAGGACCAGCCGAGCGAGGCCATGACGACGATCAGTACCGTCCACGTCATTTCGTCCTTCAGCACGAAATAGAACAGGATCAGCAGCGGAAATTGCGGAATGACCATGATGCTGTCATTGATCGCCATCAGCACGCGATCGACGACCCCGCCGGCATAGCCCGCCACCAGCCCCACAACCAGCGAGATGATGCGCGACAGAATGGCGACGCCGATGCCGAAATAAAGCGTGTTGCGGAGCGCTGTCGTGAGCTGCCAGAAAACATCCTGACCGCGCGATGTCGTACCCAGCCAGTATTGCCCATCCGGCGGCATATCCGGCGGCAACAGATAGAGATCTGAAGGGCCATAGGGCGAAAAGTAGGACAGGATCACCAGCCCGACGATGATTGCGAGCAGCAGGAGACCAAAAAGGAATTCCATATTCTGGCGAGCAAGGTCGCGAACGATCGTCAGCATGGCCTACTCCACCTTGATGCGCGGGTCGATCAGCGGACCCAATATGTCGATGATGAAGACCGCGGCGGCGACACCGGCGATCGAGAGCGCGCTGAGCCCCAACACGAGGCTGTAGTCGCCGGCATGCACGGCCGAAATCAGCAGATTGCCGATGCCGGGATAGCCGAAGACGATCTCCGTAATGACCGTGCCGTTGAAGACGGCGCCGAGCGACATGGCAAGGCCGGTAAACTGCGGCACCATGGCATTACGGGCGATATAGGAGCGCAGGATCTTGCGCTTCGGCACGCCGCCCAGCTCGGCGAAAACCACATAGTCCTCGGTGATGATATTGGAGACGAGCGCCCGCATCCCGATCAGCCAGCCGCCCGTCCCGACAAGGATCAGCGAGAGCGCCGGCAGGATGGAGTGGCGCAGAATATCGAGCACCAATGCAAAGGACAGCTGCAGATTGGTGTTCATCTCATAGCCGCCATTGATCGGCAGGATCGGCCAGACATAGCCAAAGAGGATGATGAGAACGAAGGCCAGGATATAATAGGGGATCGGCTGCATGGCTATGAAGACGAGGCTGACGGCCTTCAGCACCATGCTCTTGCGGTAATAGCCCGCGAGCGCGCCGATCATGTTGCCGAGGAGGAATGTGATGATGACGGAAACGGTCATCAGGCCGATCGTCCAGGGCAGTGCCCTCATGATGATGGCCGAAACGGGCGTGGGAAATGCAGAGAGTGACGGCCCGAGATCGCCGGTCGCAAGCCGCCCCCAGAAATGCAGATATTGCTGCCAGATGGAGCCCTCGAGACCATAGAGTTCTCTGAGCGACTGGCGCATCAGCTCGACGGCACGGGGATCGGATGCCCCCATTTGCTGAATGGCGCCGATGCTTTCCTCGACGGGATCGATCGGCGTCATATGGGTGATGAAGAACGTCGCGGAAATGCCGAGGAAGACAACGAGCAGGAATTGGCCAAATCGTTTCAATACGAAAACTGGATAGGACGTCATGCCGCCGTCTTCCTCGCTGCTTGCGCTTCATCATCAATTCAAAAGATTCGCCGGACGTGCCTAGTGTCCGGCGAAAGGTGCCCGATGCGGCGATTGCCGCATCGGGGTCGGGAGAAATCAGGGCTGGGCCGGCTTCAGCTTGACCATCATCAACCGGGAGTTCGCCCAATTGGGAACGGGGTCCGTATAGGGGTCGGCAATGGTCGGATAGCCCTTCCAGTAGGTCGTATCCATCGAGGTGAAGACGTTATAGGACATCAGAGGAATGGTCGGCATTTGCTGCGCTACCAGCTTGAGATAGTCCTTGCCGAGTTCGATGCCCTTCGGATCATCGGCACTGACGCGGCGGATGTTCTCGATGATTTTGTCGAGATCCGGATTGGACCAGCGCTGCCAATTGCGCGGCGCCTGGTTCTCACCCTTCTTGGCAACGAAATCCGAATGCCAACTGTCCAAGAAGAAGGACAGATCGGGATCGCCGCCCCAGGTCTCGACGCTCCAGGCGATGGCGCACTGGAAGTCACCGGTTGCCAGCCCTTGCCAGACAGCCGAAGAGGGAACGGCCTTGGCGTCGATGCCGAAGGCGGCCCATTGCTGTGCAATCAAAGTGCCGGCGCGGGTGAAGACCGAGCGGGTGTCGCCCTCGACCGTCATACGGATCTTGAACGGCTGGCCGTCAGGCGTCATCCATTTGCCGCCTGACTTCTTGAAGCCGGCCTTTTCCAGGAGCTCGGCGGCGGCCTGCGGATCAGGCTTCCACCAGCCGTAGCCGAAGGCGCTGCTGATCGCTGCCGGATCGGTCGGGATCTGATCCTTGTACTTCGGCTGTTTGCGCAGCAGGTCGGCGATCTGCTGGCCGATCGTCGGATCGTAAGGCCTGATCTTGCGCTTGCCGGTATCGATCTCGAAATTCTTCAGCCAATCCTGCATCGGCGCCTGATAGTCCGTCATCGCGATTGCCGTCGGCGGAACTCCGAGTGCCGATAGCGTCGCGGCCCCACGATAGCTTGCCATGTCGACGGCCTTGATATCGATGAGCAAAGCCAGCGCCCAGCGTACGTCAGGATTCTGGAACAGCGGGTCCTGCGTATTGAAGATCACGGCCGGCAGCGTCGGATCGGGATGAGCGAAGGGGAAGCCGGGGAACCAGCTTTCGACCGTCTTCGACTTTTCCTTCAGCGTGAACATGCCCTCGGGCGTGTTGTCATGAATGATATCGAGATTGTGTTCGAGCTGCGCAATCGTGCGCTTATCCGGCGGACCGGGATCGACATAGCTCACATATTTCGGAGCCGGCTCGCCGAAGCGGGCAAGCGAGGTGCGCTGCCAGTCGTCGCGCTTCTCCCAGGTGTACCATTTGCCTTGCGGGTCGAACGCCTTCAGCTTGTAGGCGCCGAGCGAAACGGGATTGGCAAAATCATAGCGAACCGGATCGGCAACCTTTTCGAAGACATGCTTCGGCATGATCCAGGCGCCATTCCAGCGAACGGTGAAGATCGCATGGAAGCGCGAATTCGGCTTCTTCAGCTTGAAGACGACCGTATAGGGATCCGGCGCTTCGACACTCGCGACCTGGACCGAGAAGGCCGCGCTCCAGTTCATGCCCGGATGGTCCATCTGTGTCTTGACGGTGTAGACCACGTCATCGGCGGTGAATTCGACGCCGTCGCTCCAGTAGATGCCCTTGCGCAGTTTCACCGTCATCTGGGTGAAATCGTCATTATATTGCGGCTTGTCTGCAGCAAGTGAGTTGTCCCAGGCCGAACCGCCCAGGCCCTTCTCCGGATCGATGTACCAGAGCGTATCCATGGTCAATTGCTGAATGCCGGTCGAAACGCCGCCACCGCCATTGACCCAGACGTTGAACCAGCCAGGATTCTTGATCGTTCCCTCAGGGTTTTCAACGATCAAGGTCTCCTTGCGCGGCAAGGCGGTATAATCTTGGGCCTTGGCCGCCGCAACGAGGCCGAACGTGGCCAGTGCGACGCCGAAGGCAAGCTTCTTCCACTGCTGCATGATCTCCTCCCATTTTTATCGACTGCGCGGCGCACCCAAGCGATGGTGAGCAGACCGCGATTTCACCCCTTTTCCCGGCTGGCCACGCAAGCTGCGTGCGGTCCGGGCCTGCAAAAGGCCGCCGGCCGCCTCCTCGCGACCGTTCGACCGTTTTCGATGCTGGAGCGCATGGCCCCAGCGGCAAGGCGTTACACCGCTAGCCGGATCACCGTGTAGGATAGCGGCTTCAACGTCGCACGAAGCCGGCCATCCTCGATCTTGGCATCGCCCGTCTGGGTCGGAACGACAGCATTCGGCTGCGCTGCCGTGTTGACTGCCCGCAGATCGCTGTGGACCATCTCATGCTGTTCGACGACACGGGCTCCGGCAAAGCCTTCGAGACGCGTGTCGAGATCGAGCGCGCTGTCGGGATGGCGGTTAACGGCAAACAGCGTGACCATCTTGCCGAGGTCATCGTGAACGGCCGACACATCGAGATAGGGTACGTCATCGGCCTCGTCGCTGTCATAGGTCGGGCCGTCGGTGACCAGGCGCAGCGCGTAGCCGCGGCCGTATTTCGAGGCGAAATAAAGCGGATAGTAGATCGTCTGCCGCCATGCCGGGCCGCCGTCCTCGGTCATGATCGGCGCGATCACGTTGACGAGCTGGGCGATACAGGCAATGCGCACGCGATCGGAGCGGCGAATGAAGGTGTTGAGAATGCCCCCGACCTGCAGCACGTCCTCGAAATTATAGACATCTTCAAGCAGATGCGGAGCATCCGGCCATTCGTTTCGCGCCAGAATCTCCTTGTCCTGCTGGTTGGAATGATACCAGACGTTCCACTCGTCGAAGGAAATGCCGATGGTCTTCTTTGAGCGCTTCTTCGCCTTGATATAGTCGATGACGCCGCCGATGGTGACGATGTAGCGATCGAGCTTCTCGGCCTTGGCCAGATAGTTGAGCGTGTTTCTCTCGCGATTGGCGAAATACATGTGCAGCGAAATATGGTCGGCGCTGTCGTAGCACTGATCCAGGACCTCAGCCTCCCAATCGGGATAGGTCTTCATATCGGAATTGGACGAGCCGCAGACGACGAGTTCGAGCGACTTGTCGAAGCCGCGCATCGCCTTCGCGGTTTCATCTGCCAGGCGTCCATATTCATAGGCAGACTTGTGACCGACCTGCCAGGGGCCATCCATTTCATTGCCGAGGCACCAGAGCTTCACCCCATGCGGATCGGCCCAGCCGTGCTTGCGCCGCAGATCCGACCAATAGGTACCGCCCGGATGATTGCAATATTCGAGGAAGTTTCTCGCCGCATCCAGGCCGCGTGAGCCGAGGTTGACTGCAAGCATCGGCTTGGTGTTGGCCTTCTTGCACCAATCGACGAATTCATTGACGCCGATCTGGTTAGCCTCGCGCGTCCGCCAGGCAAGGTCGAGACGCACCGGTCGCTCGGAACGAGGCCCGACGCCATCTTCCCAATTATAGGCGGAAACGAAATTACCACCCGGATAGCGGCAGTAGGGCGAGTTGAGCTCGCGTACGAGCTCAATCACATCCTTGCGAAAACCGTGCTCGTCAGCCGTCGGATGGCCCGGCTCATAGATGCCGCCATAAATCGCCCGGCCCAGATGCTCCAGAAAAGAGCTGTAAAGCCGATCATCGATGTCGGCAATTCGGAAATCACGGTGGACGATCACATGCGCCTTCACGGCCTTCCTCCCATATATATCAGATATTTCGTTCTTATACCTTGATCTTGATACACTTTTGGAAGGTCGTCAACGCGCCCAAAACAGAAAATAGCGCAAAAGTCATCGGGACAGCACCCAGAACGGCACAAAATTTCCCGCAAAAACAGCTATTTACAAAAAAATATGACTTATCGGAATTTCGCTCCGATCATATGCTATATATCATAAATCGAGATATTATTGCGCCAAGTCGATACGCATAAGGATATCGCGGCCATAATTGCCGAAGCCTCGGCCGAAAATATTGATGCCGCCGGTGTTGCGCGCATCCTCGGCGATCCCGATCCGCAGGCGGATCGAGGAATGCTGGCCGATGGCGAGATCATCGATCGTCACATCGGAAGCGGCAACCCCATCGATGAACGTGCCCTTCTTGGAGATTCGCCAAGTCTTGAGCTTGCCATATTGTGAGCCTTCCAGCTTCCACCAGCTTGGCGTAAAGGCTCCGCGCTTGTCGCCGTAGTCGCCGGGAGAGGTCCATGTGCCCACAGCAACACCGTTGATCCACACGGTAATGTCGGACGGCCAGTCCGGATTGGTGCCGGGCACTTCGGATGAGAGCTCCATCGAGAATTCGATGGCATTGACATTCCTGTTCAAGATCTTGGCATTGTTCGGGAATTTATATTCGACATGGCCGCGGCCGAACCAGAGAAGACCTGCCTGCATGCGCTGCGGATCAAGGAAATAGTCGGGAACATCGAGCAGACCGATGACGCCTTCGGTGGAACACAGACCACATGGCGCGTGTGTCTCGCAGCTCGTATAGAGGCCGATCGGCATGGCGACTTCGATCACGTCCTCATCATGCTTGAAGGCCTGATCCTCGAAGCTCAACAGGATTTCGTCGTAAAGCGCGGTGCAGATCTTCTGGTAGCCTTTGCGCGCTTTTGCGGCCTTGGTCTCGACAAGACCGGCCTCTTCCAGGATCATGATGCCTGTTGCGACAGTGGATTGCGGCAGGTCCAGTTCCCGGGCGATCTCGTTGACATTCAGCGAACCCCTGGCGCAGAGCAGCTTCAGCATGTCAACGCGCGCCGGCGCCGAAAGCGCCCTGAAGACCGCAGCATTCTCACCCGCATAAATTGTCAGAAAGCCGCGCTTCATCGAATCCTGAATTCCCCATCAACAGGTTTCATTTATATCAGGATTTTTGATTTCACAAGAGATATCAGTTCGAAAGCCCCGGCTGACGCCTTCTCCGCGGAATGAGAAGACGCCAATCCGCCCGCTAGCTACACAACTCGCCGCAGCGAAAACCCCGGCCTATCCCCAAAAGCCGCCGATCTCACTGGCAAGTCTCTATCCGCTTCAACGCGGCCGTAATGCCGGAGAGAGAGTAGGAATAGCTCGTCTCGGTGCCTCGCTTCGAGGTTGCCTGCAGCTGCAGCTGTGCGCCGCCCTTCATGGCGTTGACCATGGTCGGCTCCTGCGCCTCGTTCCTTACCCAGCCGTGCCGGTCTTTCGTAAACATCGGGAACGTCTTGTCGCCAACCGTCGCCGTCATCTGCGCACCGTCTTTCAGGTCATAGCCCATCGCGGCCTCGGGAACCAGTTTGTCGCCGGGAGACAGGCGCGAGACGATGAAGAAGTTATCGCCGTGGTCGACACTGGCGGGCTGCTGCGCAACCGGTTTCGATAAAACATAGCAACTGACGTCGTCGCCGGATTTATAAGAATATGCACCCCAATGATCGAATTGATCGATACGGACGGGCACTTCCGCATGCGCAATACCGGCGCTGAATGCGACGAAGACCAGAACGGGGGCGAAATTTCTTGCAAACATAGTTTCCTGCCATTTCTTGTTTCAAGGACGTTGAAAGCGAGAGATGCACTCACACACGCGGCAGTTTCGGTGCGGTGCGTTATCCGATTGTTAACGTGTTCCTTAAAATTTGTTCATGTTAGAAAACACGCAGGAAATCATATCGGAGAAGAATGCAACCATGTCGAGCGCCACAATTTCGGTCCTGGACAGCCCGACGGACGCCGACCGCCGCGCGATTCTTGCACCTCTGGACGCCTTCAATAAGACGAAGGCGGGCAATGAGAATTACGAGCCGATTGCCGTCGTGCTGCGCGACGAAACGGGCAATATCGTTGGCGGCATCTGGGCGCAGCTTTATTTCGATTGGGCTTTTATCGAACTGCTTTTCGTGCCCGAAAGCCTGCGCGGCGGGGATTTCGGATCGAAACTGATCCGCGAAGCGGAAGAGATCATCAGGGCAAAAGGCGCCGTCGGCGTATGGCTCGATACATTCAGCTTTCAGGCTCCCGGCTTCTATGAGCGCCAAGGCTATGAACGTTTCGGCACGCTCGAAAACTATCCGAAAGGCATGACGCGCTTCTTTTATCGCAAGATCTTCTGATCCTCGGCACCGAAATCAAACAGTTGCATCCGAAACGAGCAGTTTGAACCCACAGAATAGTCAGGGCCTCATCCGCTGCCTCTATCGTCATTGACGATCAGTTCACAAATTGTGCTGTTCCATCCAGTTACATCCATGCACATATAGGCGCATAAACTTGCGGCTTTTGCGAGCCATGGCATGAAGACGGAGCAACGGAGCAAAAATGCATTCAGCTTGCATCTTCGTAGACGTGCATGACGCAAAATCGAGCCGTGTTAACCGGATATAGTAGGATAACACCATGAAGAAGATCGGTTTCCTTTCCTTCGGCCACTGGACGCCCTCACCGCAATCGCAGACGCGCTCGGCAGCCGATACACTGCTACAGTCGATCGACCTTGCCGTCGCCGCCGAGCAATTGGGTGCGGATGGCGCCTATTTTCGCGTGCATCATTTTGCGCGTCAGCTTGCCTCCCCCTTCCCTCTGCTGGCAGCGGTCGGTGCCAAGACCAGCCGCATCGAAACCGGCACCGCCGTCATCGACATGCGCTATGAGAACCCGTTCTATATGGCCGAGGATGCGGGCGCTGCCGATCTCATCGCCGGCGGGCGACTGCAGCTCGGCATCAGCCGCGGCTCGCCGGAACAGGTGATCGATGGCTGGCGCCACTTCGGCTACACGCCGATGGAGGGCGAAAGCGACGCCGACATGGGCCGCCGGCACGCCGAAGTGCTGCTCGATCTCTTGCGCGGAGAGGGATTTGCACAGCCAAATCCGCGGCCGATGTTTCCCAACCCTCCCGGGCTCCTACGCCTGGAGCCGCATTCCGAAGGCTTGCGCGACCGGATCTGGTGGGGGGCATCCTCCAATGCTACGGCCGTATGGGCAGCAAAACTCGGCATGAACCTGCAAAGCTCGACGCTGAAGGATGATGAAAGCGGCCTGCCCTTCCACGTCCAGCAGGCCGACCAGATCCGTGCCTATCGCGAAGCCTGGAAGGAAGCCGGGCACAAGCGCGAACCGCGGGTCTCGGTCAGTCGCAGTATCTTCGCGCTGGTGAACGATCTCGATCGCGCCTATTTCGGCCGCAGCGGCCAGGATGACGACAAGGTTGGCTTCATCGATGAGAAGACGCGCGCCATCTTCGGCCGCAGCTATGCCGCCGAGCCGGATGTGCTGATCGAGCAGCTAGCGAAAGACGAGGCCATCGCCGCCGCAGATACGCTGCTTCTGACCGTGCCGAACCAGCTCGGAGTCGATTACAACGCCCATGTCATCGAAAGCATCCTCACCCATGTCGCGCCGGCCTTGGGGTGGCGCTAAATCGTTTGCTAACGGCAGCAGACAAAACGAACGCTGAAACCCAGCCTGAACTGCCCGCGAAATCTGGCTTTCGCGGGCAGTTGTTTCAGATGGATGCCTTCTCAGGCAGTCGCATCAAGACATGAAGCGCTGCCAGTACCAGCAATGGCATCAGGGTCGAGAACGCCACCAGAGGCCATGCACTGTCACCATCCAGCGCCGTTACAGCCAGCGTCCCGACGAGGCTTACGATCAGGCTCTGGATGCAGAAGTAGAAGGCCACGGCCGATCCGGCGATATCGCCAAATTCCGCGAGCGCCCCGTTCGCCGTCACCGATGCCGCAAAGACAATGCCGACAGCCATGATCCACATCGGCAGCACGAAGTTCCCAAAAGACGGCGATCCATAAATCTGGCCGATCGCAAGCATGGCTGCACCGGCAAGAAGCAATGCCATACCCCGCCCAACGCAGCCGGGGATACCCCACCTCCCGACGAACACGCCGGCAAAGCGCGCCGTCGCGATCATCACAACGGCGACCGTTGCGAATGCCATGCTGAAGCCAAATTCCGAATAGCCGGCCCGGCCGATCAACACGCGTGGCGCGGTCGAGAAGAACACGAAGAACGTGCCCATGCACGCACTGAAGGCCAGCGTGTAGGTCCAGAATGGAAAGCTTGCGAAGATTGGCCAGATGGAGCGACGCAGCCCGGCCGAAGCTGCCGGTCGCGTTTCGTGCCAGCATGCCATGGCGTTGACCGTTGCGACCAGGGCAAGGAGCGCCAACAGCATGAAGATCGCTCGCCACCCGAAATGATCGGCAATCATCGCCCCGGCGATCGGCCCAAGCGCCGGTACGAAGGAGAGGATCGAGCCGAAGGCGGCATAGATGATTGCCTGCTCCGGGCGATTGCCATAGACATCCCGGACGGTCGCAAAGGTCGCGACCAAAGCCGCTGAGGCGCCGGTCGCTTGCAGCAATCGGCAAAGTACGAAGGCGGTCGCATCCGATGAAAGCGCCGCTCCAAGGGATGCGGCGGCGAACAGAAGCGCACCCGACAGCAGGACGGGACGACGCCCGATGCGATCCGAAAGCGGGCCGAACGCGACCTGGCCGAGACCCAGCATGACCATATAGAGGCTCAACGTCAGCTGAACTATCGGCGGCGTCGTGTTCAATATGCCCGGCATCGACGGGACGACGGGAAGGTAGATATCCATGGCCAGCGAGGCGAGGATGTCAAAAGGCGCCATCAGCAGCAGTGCCGCCGGCAGCGAGTAGGCCCAGGATGGGCGTATATCAGACATGAGAAAAATCCGCTCGAAAGAGAGTTCGGGCGGCGTCTGCCACTGGCTTCAATTGCAATGAATTCGACAGCACGCCGCAACAACAAAAAGCTGTTGCGGCTTATCTATCTGCTGACTTGGAGTTCCCCATGCCAATTGCCCCATGGCGAGATACGTAATGATCACCAGCCTTTAGCAGATGCCGGCAAGGCGAGCAATGACATTGCAACGCGCCAGCGGCTGCAACCCGGCCATGTGGGGCCGCGACAATCATGCCGCGAAAATAGGCTGATATTCTAATAAATTTTTAACCATGCCCATGCCCTAACTGCTTGTAATTTCTTCATCGGAGCAGGTTATGGTACGCGCATCGAAAATGGACGAGTTGAATGATCGGCTCGACTTTGTTGGACTGGGGCAGGATGCCCGACAGGCTCTCTCGGAACTGCAGCCAACCATCGAATCTGCCGTCAAAGGCTCCCTCGATGTTTTCTACCAGAGGATCGTCAAACATCCGGAAATGTCGAAGTTCTTCTCGTCGCAGCAGCATGTGGCGCATGCCAAATCCAAGCAGCAGGATCATTGGAAGACGATCGCATCAGGCAAATACGGACCCGACTATGTCGAGGCGGTCTCGGCCGTCGGCAGAACCCATGCGCGCCTGGGGCTGGAACCGCGCTGGTACATCGGTGGTTATGCGCTGATCCTCGAAGGCATGGTACGCTCGATCGTCGCGCAGCAGCTGTCGGGCTTCATGCAGCGCAAGCACGAGCAGGCCCTGTCGCGTCGGCTGTCGGCGATCGTCAAGGCCGCACTCGTGGATATGGATTACGGCATTTCCGTCTATCTGCAGGTGCTCGCCGATGAGCGCGACCGCGCCGAGGCCGAGCGGGCCGCCGCACAGCACGAGCAGGAGCGCGCGCTCAATGCGCTCGGCATCGCGCTGAACGGCCTTGCGAACGGCGACCTGACGGCTGACATCACGGAAGCCCTTTCCACCGAGTTCGAAGTTCTGAAGAGCAATTACAACGAATCGCTCGCATCCCTCGGCACAGCAATGCAACGCATCGAGGATTCGGTGACGCGCGTTCGCGACGAAGCCGGCTCGATCTCGTCTGCCGCCGACAACATGGCGCGGCGCACGGAGCAGCAGGCATCCGCGCTCGAGGAAAGTGCAGCTGCGATCGACCAGATCACCACCATTTCCGAACAGACGGCCGAGCGGACACGCGAAGTGCAGGCGATCGTCAAGGAATCCGCCTCGGAAGCAGAGCACTCCCGCGAAGTCGTTCAGCAGGCCGTGTCCGCCATGGGCGATATCGAAACCTCGTCTCGCAAGATGACCGATATCATCTCCGTCATCGACGACATCGCGTTCCAGACCAACCTTCTGGCGCTGAACGCCGGTGTCGAGGCGGCAAGAGCCGGCGAACAGGGCAAGGGCTTTGCCGTCGTCGCCCAGGAAGTCCGCGAGCTGGCGCAGCGCTCGGCAACGGCGGCAAAGGAAATCAAGGATCTGATCGACAGGTCATCCAACGACGTTCGTCGCGGCGTTGAGCTGGTCAACAGAACCGGCGAGGCACTCGCCCTGATCGGTAATCAGGTCGCCTCCATCGACCGGAATGTCGGCGCCATCGCGCGCTCGACGCAGGAACAGGCCGTTGGCATCAGCGAGATCAACTCCGCAGTGCGCAACATGGATCAGATGACCCAGCAGAACGTGGCGCTGATGGAAGAGACGAATGCCTCGACACGGCACCTCGCCGATATCAGCAACGAGCTCGCCGGCCTGGTCGGCCGGTTCAAGACGGTGCGTTCGGGAACGCGGACTGGGGCCGTGAGGTTAAAGCTCGCGAGCTGAGACAGCCAACCTCCGTCATCGTTTGCATTCTAGCCGGTTCATTTCAATCGGCTCCAGACGCAAGTCCGGGGCCGCTTTGGCTGAGCAGTCTACCCCGGCATATTCTCGATTTCCGCCAGCAGCCACTGGCGGAACACTTTCATTGACGCCGTCTCGGCCCGCGATTTCAGCCGTGTCAGCCAGTAGCTTCCCGTCATCGCGGTGATTTGGAACGGCTGCATGATCCTACCGGCCTCGATGTCATGGGAAAACATCGCGACCGGCACGAGCGCGACGCCGACGCCGCGCGCTGCGGCCTCCACCAGCGTGAGCGAGGAATCGAACATCCAGCCGCGAAGATGGGGAGGCTGCAGGCCCGCAGCCCTGAACCAGAGCGCCCATTCATCGACCCGGTAGGATCGCAAAAGCTCAACATCGGCAAGATCGGCGGGCGTACGCAATCGCTTGCCGATATCGGGCGTGCAGACCGGGGAGAGCGGCGCGTCCATCAGATGGATCGCCTCCGTTCCATGCCAGGCGCCATCGCCGAAGCGCAGGAAGAAATCCAGCCCGTCGAGCACCATGTCGGCGCGATTGTTATTAGTCTTTAGGCGCAGATCGACGTGCGGATGCTGCGCCTTGAAGCTCGCGAGACGCGGCATTAGCCAGCCGATGGCGAAGGTGCCGACGACACCGATCGTCAGGATCTCGGCGAAATTCCCCTCCTCCAGCTGGCTGAGCGTGGCGCTCATGCGTCGAAAGGCATCCGTCAGCACCGGCAGCAGCGCATGCCCTTCATCGGTCAGCGCAAGACCGCGCGGCAGGCGCTTGAAGAGGGTCACACCCAACACGTCTTCCAGCGCCTTGACCTGATGGCTGATCGCCGTCTGCGTGACCCGGAGCTCCAGGCCAGCCCGCGTAAAACTGCAATGTCGCGCCGAGGCCTCGAAAACGCGCAGCGCGTTCAGCGGCAGCTGTGAGATGTCCATTTATGTCCTAAGGCCAAGTTTTTCTCATGTCTAAGCCCAGAATTGATCGTTTGTCTAGGGTAGGAAGCGGAGCCATAGTCTGCCTCGCAAGGTGATTTGCCTGATCCCAACGACATCCACGGGGCCAAAAGGCGCACCTTTGCCCAACGTAAAATCGAAGTGGAAACAAGATGACGATCTTATTGTCGCGCCGGCAAAGCCTTGCCGGCAGCTTGCTTGCGCTGCCTGTTCTGGCAGGGCTCAGCGCAGTTGGACGCACTGCAGACGATAATGCCGGGGAGGCGCAGCTTGCCGCACTCGAAAGCAGGCATCCGGGCCGCATCTGCGTCAGCATTCTCGACATGGCAAGTGGCAAGCGCATCGAGCACCGCGCCAGCGAGCGCATCCTGATGTGCAGCACCTTCAAGATGCTGACGGCAGCTCTCGTGCTTGCCCGCGTCGACAAGGGAGAAGAGAAGCTCGATCGACGTATTCGCTACGCGAAAAGCGAGCTCATCGACTATTCCCCGGCAACCGCGCCCAACGCCGGAGAAAATGGCATGACCATCGGCGAACTTTGCGCTGCGGCAGTGACGCTCAGCGACAATACCGCGGCCAACCTACTGCTTGCGAGCTTTGGCGGCCCGGAGGCAATCACGACCTTTTGCCGCAGCATGGGCGACGAGATCACCCGCCTCGACCGCACCGAACCCACGCTGAACTATCACGACACTCCGGACGACCAGCGCGACACGACGACGGCTTCGGCCATGCTGGAAAACCTGCGGCGGCTCCTGTTCACTGATGTGCTGACAGCCGCCTCGCGATCGCAGCTGGCCGCTTGGCTGATCACCAACAAGACGGGCGACACCCGCCTGCGCGCCGGCCTTGCGAAGGATTGGCTGGTTGGCGACAAGACGGGAACAAACGGCGACAAGGCCGGCAATGCCAATGACATCGCGGTGCTGTGGCCATCGAACCGCGCGCCCATCATCGCGACGGCCTATTGCGAGATACCGGAAATCGCAACCGATGAACGCAATGCCATCATTGCCGAGATCGGCCGGATCGCTGCGGCGATCTGAGATCATGCGCGCCGGATAACAACCGCCACCAATCATCGCCTCCTTTTCGACCGTACGATCCTGCACGGTCGATCATCATAATGAGGATATCATCTTGAATATACGTAGCAATTCTCTGCAGAAGCTCAGTATCGTCGCTGGCTGCCTTTTCTATGGGATCGGTGCCCACGCCGCCGAAGGCAATGACCGGGATCAGCTGGAGCGAGCCGTCAACGAGATCATTCGTCCCCTCATGAAGGATAACGATGTGCCGGGCATGGCAATCGCGATTACCGTCAAGGGCAAGCGCTACATCTTCAACTACGGCGTCGCCTCGAAGGAGAGCGGCCAGAAGGTGACGAACGACACGATCTTCGAACTCGGATCCATCAGCAAGACCTTTACGGCAGCGCTCGGCTCCTACGCTCAGATCAGCGGAAAGCTGTCCTTCTCCGACAAGGCGACGAAGTACATGCCGGAACTTGCGGGCAGCACTTTCGACAGGATCAGCCTTCTCAATCTCGGCACCTATACAGCAGGCGGGCTGCCTCTCCAATTCCCCAATGGCGTGACGGATCAGGACAAGATGGTTGCCTATTATCGCAATTGGCATCCGTCCTTTGCGCCTGGCACGTATCGGCAATATTCCAACCCCAGCATCGGCCTGTTCGGCTACCTGGCAGCGCAGGTCATGGGCCAGCCGTTCGATATGCTGATGCAGGAAGAAATTCTTTCCGGCCTGGGCCTCAGCCACACCTATGTCCGCGTTCCGCCGGCTGAGATGGGCAACTATGCCTATGGCTATTCGAAGCAGGGCAAGCCGATCCGCGTCAATCCCGGCGTTCTCGACACGCAGGCCTATGGCATCAAGACCACCGCCTCGGACATGCTTGCCTTTCTAGAAGCGAATATGGGCGAAGCAAAGCTCGACGGCAGACTTCAGCAGGCGATCGATGCGACGCATGTCGGCTACTACCGCGTCGACAATATGACACAGGCGCTCGGTTGGGAAATCTATGCCTATCCAACGACGCTCGCCAGGCTGCTTGCCGGTAATTCATCCGACATGGCACTGGAGCCACACAAGGTCACCCGCCTCGATCCCCCGCAGCAGCCGCGCAAGGATGTCCTGCTAAACAAGACGGGTTCGACGAACGGCTTCGGCGCTTATGCGGCCTTCATTCCCGCGCGGCAGGTCGGCATCGTCCTGTTGGCGAACAGGAATTTTCCGATCCCTGCGCGCGTTTCGTCGGCCTACAAGATCCTGACCACCGTAGAAAACCTGCCAGGATCGAATGAGGCGAAGTAGAGACCGGGCTTGAAGATTGGTCCGCTTCAGCGAACGGCCGCCCCGCAGCAAAAGCCGCCGGGGCGACCAACATTATCTTACGGATCGCCGCAAGGCCGACCGATCTCAATCAAATCGCCAAGCCGCTGAAATATATGACAATATCCTTTGTCACATATATCAAGCACGCCTGATACCGGCATCAGGCGGTGGACAGTTCGCCTGCTTCCTGCCAATTGCGCAACAACGCAAACAGCTCCTCGCGGTCCTTCGCATCGAGTTGCGGCACGCCTGGAACGCGAACAGGGCCGACCTTCAGGCCGGAATAGGTGACGGCTTCCTTGACGACGGTAACGTTTGTTCCATTGCGGAACTTGGTGCGCATGCGTTCGAAAGGCTCGAGCTTGTTGACGATGGCGCGGGCAGCGGCGAAATCGCCTTTCTCCAAAGCCGCATGCACGGCAAGCGACAGCTTCGGAGCAACATTGACGAGGCCCGAGGTGAAGCCCTTTGCGCCCGCAGCGGCGAATGTCGGAGCCCAGCTTTCGGCGAGACCGCAGACGAATAGCGCGCCGTTCGGATCGGAAGCCGCGATCGCCCGTGAAAGCAGCATGAGATCCGTCGTCGCAAACTTGATACCGGCAATATTGCCGTGACCGGCCAGACGGACCATATCGTCGACGCTGAAGCCTTCGGCACGGACATAGGCGACGAGCGGGAGCGGCGAGGCCTCCGCCAGATCACGAAAATAATCGATCTGCGAACCAGGTGCGGCGAATGGGTCCACCGGTTGATGAGACATGACAGCCGAAGCACCAATCGAAGCAGCGTCCTTCGCCATCTGGATCGCCTCCCGTAATGAACGGCCGATTGCCGCCGTCACGGGCGCCTTGCCATCGACACCGGATATCGCCGCATCATGGACGCGGCGGATCTCTTGCGGAGTGAGTGCGTAGAACTCACCCGTATTGCCCGCCGCAACGATATTGTGAATGCCGGCAGCCGCTACCCGCTGATAGACTAGAGCGGTGACGCGCGGTTCCACCTCGCCACTTCCATCATAGGCCGTGACTGGAACGCCAGAGACGCCGGTCAGCACCTGCCGCATGGTTTCAATGCTCATCTTCCTACCCTTACCTTCATCATCCATCGAAACACAAACGAGGAGGCGTACAGAAGCCGTCACCTCGCCCTCGTCTCATCCAATTCCCTATACGCCCTGGAACATGCGGGCACGTGCATTCAAGATATGTCGCTTCATGGCATCGTGAGCCTCGGTCTCCTGACGCGCGAAAATCGCCTGCACGATAACGGCATGCTCATCCTGAACGCTGCGGATCTGCTCGGGCGTCCGCTTGAGGCTGAGGCTGCGGGTCACGGAATGACCGATGGCGAAATGCGGCCGGAACAATTCACGGGCAGTGATATGGAACTGATTGCCTGTCGCGATCGCAATGGCATCGTGCAGTTCCTGATCTTCCTCGGCACCGAGGCGGCCTTCGTCAAGACACTGTTCGATCTTCTGGAGCGCTGCCGTGATCCGTTCCTTGTCGGTCGGCTGCCAGTTGCGCGCTGCGAGTTCGGCTGCTTCGGCCTCAAGCCCGGCACGAAATTCGAAAAAGCGCTGGACATCCGCAAGCGACCCTACAGGTACCATTTTCAGGACAGAGGAATCCGGCCTTTGCCTGACATAGGAACCCGACCCCTTGCGCGACACGATCAAGCCGTCCATGCGCAGCCGCTCCAGAGCGTCGCGCACAACGGGTCGTGACGCGCCGAACATCTCCGCGAGCTTCGCTTCCGCCGGCAGTCGCTCATTCACCGGAAAGGTTCCATCCGCAATCATGGCGACGATCTTCTCATAGATGATGTCGCCGAAGCGCGTCGCGCCCATACCGGAATCATTGGCGACAGAGAGTTTCATCATCATCCTTTGTAAATGCCGACAGGCGACAGGCGACAGCCATAGTGCATTTCCTGCGCGACAGGGCTACTAAATCTGTAAAAATCTGTCAACTCTTGTAATTATCTGAGAACGTAATATGGTCTCGACGCTGCGCCAGAGGGGTGCATGGCGACGGGACGGGAACCTGTCGCATCGGCCGAGGCAAAGCCCGGCCAAAGTCAAAACGGGAGGGATTCGATGCGTGATGAAATATTGTCCCGCGGCGTGAGCAGGCGTGCCGTCCTCGGCGGCATGGCGGGAATGGCAGCCCTGTCTCTGGCCGGTCGGGTCAACGCCGCCGACCCAGGCGGCGAGGCGCCCGCACTGGCGCAGCTCGTCAAGGACGGCAAGCTGCCGGCACTTGCCGACCGACTGCCGAAGAAGCCTATGGTCGTTACCCCTTACGAAAAAGTCGGCACTTACGGCGGCACCTTACGACGCGGCCTGCGAGGCTCGTCCGACCATAACGGCATTCTGCGCATGGTGGGCAATCAGAGTCTGGTGCGCTGGAACCTTGAGTTCACTCAGGTCCTGCCGAACCTCGCCGAGCGCTGGGACGTCAATGCCGACGCCTCGCAATTCACCTTCTACCTTATTCAAGGTGCCCGCTGGTCCGACGGCCAGCCGTTCACGGCAGATGACGTCGTTTTCGCCATCGAGGACTGCGTCAAGAATACCGATCTCTACAGCGCGACGCCGGCCCAGTTGTCCGTTGCCGGCAAGGCAGTCGATGTCACGAAGATCGACGACTATACGGTGAAATTCACCTTTGCCGCACCGAACGCGCTTTATCTGGAAAATCTCGCAACCCCGCTCGGTCAGCATCCGACGCTGTTTCCGAAGCACTATTGCAGCCAGTTCCTGCCGAAATACAATCCGAACGTCGCCGAGGATGCGAAGAAGGCTGGCGTCAGCAGTTGGCCCGAACTTTTCCGCGCCCGCTGCGGCGACATCGAAATTCCCTCGCGCTGGGGCAATCCGGATAAGCCGACGCTCGATCCCTGGGTCGTCAAGGAACCCTATACCGGTGGTGCGACCCGCGTCGTCATGACCCGCAACCCATACTTCTGGCAGGTCGATACATCAGGCAACCAGCTTCCCTATGTCGACGAGATCAATTTCGGCATCTCGCAGGACGTGGAATCGCTGATGCTGAACGTCATTTCCGGCAAGATCGATATTCAGGAGCGCCATATCAGCGTGCTCGCCAACAAGCCCACGCTCTCGCAAAACATGAAGAAGGGCGACTATCGCCTTCTAACTCTTGTCCCTTCCACCTCGCAGCAATGCCAGATCTACTTCAATATCACCCATAAAGATCCAGCCATGCGCAAAATGTTTGCCGACAAGTCGGTCCGGCAGGCGCTCTCGCTCGGCATCAATCGGCAGGAAATAATCGACATCGTCTATTTCGGCCAGAGCGAGGGATATCAAGCCGGACCGCGGCCGGAGCATCCCTGGTACAATGAAAAATATGCCCGCCAATTCACCAACTACGATCCAGACAAGGCCGGCGCCATGCTCGATCAGGCCGGCTACGGCAAGAAGGACGCGAACGGCTTTCGGCTGAGACCGGACGGCCAGAAGGTCTTCTTCGCCGTCGACGTCATTCCGACCCTCTATCCCGATCTGGTCGATGCCCTTGAACTGGTGAAGGCGCATTGGGCCCAGATCGGCGTCGACATGAAGGTCAACACGATCGAGCGCGCGCTTTACTACACCCGTGGCGACGACAACGCTCACGATGCCCAGGTCTGGCCAGGACCTGGCGGTCTCGACCCCATGCTCGATCCGCGTGACTTCTTCGCCTTCCATCCGCAGGGTTCGCGCTACGCCATTCCGTGGTCGGTCTGGTACACATCGAACGGCAAACAGGGCGAAGAGCCGCCGGAAAGCCAGAAGAAGCGCATGAAGCTCTTCGATGAAGCGCGCTCGACGGCCGATCTCGACAAGCGCGGCGCCGTCATGAAGCAGATTTTTGACATCGCGGCCGAAGAATTCGAAACCGTTGGACTTTGCCTTGCCGTCGGCGGCTTCGGCATCATCCGCAACAATCTGCACAATGTTCCCGAAAAGCAGCCGGACAGCTGGTCCTGGCCCAATCCGGGACCGGCCATGCCACAGCAATTCTTCTTCACCAGCTGATTACGCCGATCAAGCGCCGCCTTTCATGGGCGGCGCTATCCTTCATGCGGAGCTGCCCGTGGCAGCACTTACTGCGAGAAACAGCCATGCTGGCCTTCATCGGTAAACGCCTTTTGTGGATGATCCCATCCCTTTTCGCCATCAGCTTCCTTGCCTTCGTGCTGATCCAGCTGCCTCCCGGCGACTACGTGACGACCTATATCGCCACGCTCGCCTCCTCGAATGAAGTGGTCGACCAGAATACGGCCGCACAATTGCGCGAACGCTTCGGCCTCGATCAGCCGATGCTCATCCAATATCTGAAATGGATGTGGGGCATTCTCTCGCGCGGCGATTTCGGTATCTCGTTCGAATGGCAGCAGCCTGTCTCCGGCCTTATCTGGGAGCGCATGGCACTGACGCTCATTCTGGCGCTTGCGGCGCTGATCGCGACCTGGGCGATCGCGCTACCGATCGGCGTCTACTCCGCCGTCAAGAAATACTCGATCGGCGATTATTTCTTTACCGCCTTCACGTTTTTAGGCCTTGCCATTCCCTCGTTCCTGCTGGCGCTCGTGCTGATGTATGTCGCCGCCGTCGAGTTCGGCCAGGATGTTGGCGGTTTGTTTTCCTCCGAATTCGAGACGGCTCCCTGGAGCATCGCCAAGATGCTGGATCTCCTGTCACATTTGTGGCTGCCGGTCGTCATCCTTGCCGTTTCTTCAACCGCAAGCCTCATTCGCGTCATGCGCGCCAACATGCTCGACGAGCTGCCGAAACCCTATGTGACAACGGCGCGGGCAAAAGGCCTCTCCGAGTTTCGGCTGCTCGTGAAATACCCGCTGCGTATCGCGCTCAATCCGTTCATCTCGACGATTGCCTGGTTGCTGCCCAATCTCATTTCCGGATCCGTCGTCGTTGCAATCGTTCTCAATCTGCCGACGGCGGCGCCATTGCTGCTCCAGGCCCTGATGGCGCAGGACATGTATCTTGCTGGCGCCTTCGTGCTTTTGATCTGCGCGCTGACGCTGATCGGGTCACTTATCAGTGACATTCTGCTTGCCCTCGTAGATCCCCGCATCCGGTTGGAATAGGAGCAGCCCATGGCCGATATCGCCGTCACAAACCTGCGCCCTGACCGCAACGCGGTCGCCTCGCAATGGCAGTTGATCTGGTGGGCATTCCGTCGCCATAAGCTCGCGATGGTCGCCCTCGTCGTTACCGTGCTGATGTACATCGTGGCGATCGTGCCAGGATTCTTTGCCATCAACGATCCCAATCAGCAAAATGCGCGTGCGACCTTCCACCCGCCGCAAAGAGTGCATTTCATCGATATGGAGAACGGCTTCTCCATTGGGCTACACTATTACCCGCTGAAGCTAACCCGCGATCCCGAAACGCTTGCGGCGATCTTCAAGGAGGACACGACGAAGCGTGTCTCCATCAGCCTGTTCGGTCGCGGCTACGAATATTCCGTGCTCGGTCTCTTCACGAGCAACATCCATCTGCTGGCATCCTCGGACAAGTCGACGCCTCTGCTTCTGTTCGGCGCGGATCGGCTCGGCCGCGACGTCTTCAGCCGCACGGTCCAGGGCGCGCAGATTTCGCTGTCGATCGGCCTCGTCGGCGTGTTCTTTTCGCTTCTACTCGGCATCGTTCTTGGAGGAATTTCAGGCTATTACGGCGGAAAGCTCGACTTCTTCATCCAGCGCCTGATCGACTTCGTGCTATCGCTGCCGACCATTCCGATCTGGCTCGCCATGGCGGCCGCCCTACCGCAAGGCTGGCCCGCGGCGCTGCAATATATGATGATTACCATCATCCTGTCGCTGACCGGCTGGGCGCAGCTCGCCCGTGTCGTGCGCGGCCGCTTCCTGTCGCTGCGCACGGAAGAGTTTGTTGCCGCGGCCAGGCTCGACGGCGCCAGCGAGGCGCGGATCATCTTCCGCCATATGCTGCCAAGTTTTGCGAGCCACATCATCGCCTCCATCACGCTTGCCGTGCCGGCGATGATCCTGGCCGAGACATCCCTCTCCTTCTTAGGCCTCGGCCTGCAGCCGCCGACCATTTCCTGGGGGGTACTGCTGCGCGAGGCACAGAACATCCGCTCGATCGCAACCGCACCATGGCTCTTTCTGCCGGGCGTCGCCGTCGTCATCGCCGTCATGGCGCTGAACCTTCTTGGCGATGGCCTGCGCGATGCGGCCGATCCCTACAACAAATGAGGTGGGCATGACCGATATCGTTTCCATGAATACCGCCCGCCCGCTGCTGCAGGTCAAGAACCTCACCGTCGACTTTCCCTTAAGAACCGGCACGTTTCGCGCGGTCGATAATCTCTCCTTTGCCATCGAGCCTGGAAAGACGCTCTGCGTCGTCGGAGAGAGCGGCTCGGGCAAATCGGTCACCGCACGCTCGATCCTGCAGATCGTCGACGCCCCTGGCCGCATCACCGGCGGTTCCATCATTTTGAATGGCGCTGGCGGCAGTTCGGTCGATCTCGTCAAGCTCAATCCGCGCGGGCGGCAGATCAGGTCGATCCGCGGGCGCGATATCGCCATGATCTTTCAGGAGCCGATGGCATCGCTTTCGCCGGTCCATACGGTCGGCGACCAGATCATGGAAGCGCTGCGCCTCCACACGAAAATGAGCAAGGCCGAGGCACGAGCCGAAACGATCTCACTTTTGAAACAGGTGGAAATCCCCTCCCCGGAAAAAGCGATCGACCGTTACGCTTTTCAATATTCGGGCGGCATGCGCCAGCGCGCCATGATCGCCATGGCGCTTGCCTGCAGGCCGCAGCTTCTGATCGCCGACGAGCCGACGACGGCGCTCGACGTGACGACACAGGCCGAAATCCTCGACCTTATTGCCCGGCTGCAGAAGGCCAACGGCATGGCGGTCCTGTTCATCACTCACGACATGGGCGTGGTCGCCCAGATCGCCGACGATGTGCTCGTCATGCACAATGGTGTCGTCAAGGAATACGGCCCGGTCGAGCAGATCTTCCATGCGCCGAAGGATGATTATACTCGCATGCTGATCGGCTCGGTGCTGAAGCTCGAGAGGAAGGCCGAGATTCGATTGGCGCGGCCGCCGCTCGACAAAACCGCTGCCCCGATCCTCGAGCTGCGCAACGTGTCGATGGCCTTTGGCGAGGTCCGTGCCCTCGACGATGTCTCGATCTCGCTTTTGCCGCGCGAAACGCTCGGCATTGTCGGCGAGAGCGGGTCGGGCAAGACCACGATGGGCCGCTCGATCATGCGCCTTATCGATCCGAGCGCCGGCGAAATCCTCTATCGCCGTACCGATGGCGACGTCACCGACTTGGCAAGCGCCAAAGGGACGGTCCTTGCGGCAGCGCGCCGCGAATTGCGCATGGTGTTCCAGGACCCGTTCGGTTCGCTCAACCCGCGCATGACCGTCTCGCAGATTATCGGCGAGCCATTGCTCGTCAACGGCATCGCCAAAGGCCGGGCGCTCGACGAGCGCGTTTGCCATCTGATGGAGCAGGTCGGGCTCGATCCGAGGGCGCGCGAGCGCTATCCTCATGCCTTTTCCGGCGGCCAGCGCCAGCGCATCGGTATCGCCCGCGCCATAACACTCAATCCGCGCGTGATCGTCGCCGACGAGGCGACATCGGCTCTCGATGTCTCCGTGCGCTCGCAAGTGCTCGATCTCCTGATGCGCCTGCAGGATGAGCTCGGTCTTGCCTATATCTTCATCAGCCATGATATCGGCGTCATCCGCTATATGTGCGACCGCGTCGGCGTCATGTACAAGGGTCGGCTGGTCGAGGTCGGCGATGCCGACAAGGTCTGCAATTCACCAGAACATGCCTATACGCAGGCATTGATTTCGGCGATCCCGCGCCCCGATCCCCGCGATCGGGATCGCTCGCGACGTTTCCGCTATGTCGAGCCCGAAACCGTGAAGAACGGCAGCGCAGCGTGATGGCTCCACTCGGTAGCGCCGTAACGCCCATGTGCCGCGGATCAGACTTCGCCGTGGCGCCGCAACGATTCCCCCACCTGCGGCACCTCCCATGCCGCATTCATAACCACCGATAGAAGGAAGATAAGATGAAGATCGACCGCATGCGGGTATTCATGACCCGCGACAAGGATCGCCCGCGCGTCATCGTGGCGCTGGATACGGATGACGGACTGACGGGCTGGGGCGAGTGCTACAATCACGGCCCCGATTTGGCACTGCCGCCGATCCTCGATTATCTCTACGGCTTCATCGCCGGCCAGGATCCGAGCCGCATCGATTATCTCATCAACCTCTTGATCCAGCAGAGCCGCTTCCCGCCGGGCGCGCTTGGCCTCTCGGCCATTTCCGCGCTCGACCATTGCCTTTGGGATCTCTCGGCAAAGGCCCTGAATGTTCCGGTCTATAAATTGCTCGGCGGCGCGGTGCGTGATCGCATCAAGGTCTATGCCGGCGTCTATACCGCACCGGACGCACCGGCTGCGCGCGACGAGCTCGACCGCTTGAATGCCGAATGGGGCTTTACCGCATTCAAACTTAGCCCCTGGCGCATCGACATGCACGCCCATCGCTGGGGCAACGTCGTCAAGGCATCGGCAGACTATTTCCGCTCGCTGCGCGAAACCGTGCGTGATGATTATGAGATCGCCTTCGACGCCCATGCGAAGATCTTCGAGCCGGTTGCAGCCCGCCAGCTCGGCAATGCGCTCGCACCTTATGACCCGCTCTTTTACGAAGAGCCGTTGCGCCCCGAAAATATCGAGATGTGGGGCGAGCTGAAGCAGGGTCTCAATTGCGTATTGGCGACGGGCGAGTCCCTTTATAACCGCAACGAGTTCCTGCGTCTGCTGCAGGTCAAGGGCGCCGACCTCATCCAGCCGGATATCTGCGTCGTCGGCGGCATCAGCGAGATGCGGCGCATTGCAACGATCGCCGAGGCGCATTTCGTCGGCGTTGCTCCGCACAACCCGATGGGACCACTCGCGACCGCCGTCAACGTGCATTTCTCGGCTGCCGCGCAGAACTTCAAGATCCTCGAATATCGTTTGCCCAAGGGTCAAGCCTATGTCTATGGCGGCAACGAGGTCGAACAGCGACAGGGCGAAACCCGTTATGTCGTCGATCCTTATCTGCCGAAGGACGGCTATCTCGAGCTTCGGCCCGACCGACCCGGTTGGGGTGTCGAGATGGATGAAAAGGCAATGGAAGAGGAAGGCTACATCCATTGGCAACGGCGCGTGCCTAAGCGCCCGGACGGTTCCTACGCCTTTGCGTAAGCTTGGTATCAGCAGCGATCTGAAAAATTGGGGCGGCCATCAGGCCGCCCTTCTCATTTGGAAGCTGCCTTTGCAAACCTGAGCGCAATCACTTCACGCGGGCTGCGTTCGGATTGCCAAGATCTTCCGGCTGCGGCGCACGCGGTATCATGCGTCCGATCACAAGGACCAACAGCACCGCAATCAGAAGGCAGGCAGCCAGGAAGAACATCGGTGCGATCGTGCTTCCTGTGGAATCCTTGATCCAAGGGACGACGTTCTGGGCGATGAAGCCGCCGAGATTGCCGACGGAATTGATCGCGGCAAGGCCCGCTGCGGCACCCGCTCCCTGCAGGAAGCGCGAGGGAAGACTCCAGAATACCGGCTGGCCCGCAAAGATGCCGGCGGCGGCAACGGAGAGGAAAGCAAATTGCAGCGTGTGGTCTGGAATAACGGCGGATAAGACCAGGCTCGCGGCACCGATCAGTGCCGGAATGACAATATAGGGCGTCTTGGACTCAGCCCTATCAGCCGCCCGCGGGACGGCATAAAGAGCGATGGCGACGAGAATCCAGGGGATGATGTTCAGGAATCCGTTCGTCGTATTGCTGACACCGAAATTCTTGACGATGGTCGGCAGCCAGTAGCTGAGACCATAGGCTGCCAGCGGAAAACCGATATAGCAAAGCGACATCAGCAATACGCGCGGATTGATCAGCGCCTTGAAGCCATCGGCGGCGTTCTGCTCCATGCCGGAATTTTCCGCCGCGATCCGATCCTTCAGCCAATTCTTTTCCGTATCGTCGAGGAACGTCGCCTTGGATGGCAGGTCCGGCAGATAAAACAGGGTGATGAAGCCGGCAATGATGGCGGGAATGCCGGTCACCAGAAAGACCCATTGCCAACCGGCAATACCATAGAGCCCATTCAAATCCAGCAGCACCCCGCCGAGCGGTGCGCCGATCGCATTGGCAAAGGCGCTGAAAATCATGAAAAGCCCGACCATCGTGCCGCGATAGGCCGAAGGATACCAAAGGGTCAGCAGATAGAGCACGCCTGGAAAGAAGCCGGCCTCGCAGGCACCGAGCAGGAAGCGCAGAATATAGAACATGGTCGCATTCTGCGTATAGGCCAGTGCGACCGTCACCGCTCCCCAAGAGATCAGGATACGCGCGAACCACTTGCTGGCTCCGAACCTGTCGAGAAGCAGGTTGCTCGGCACCTCGAAGATGAAATAGCCGATAAAGAACAGCGACGCGCCAAGGCCATAGGCATATTCGCTCATGCCGAGCGCATCGACCATCTCAAGCTTGGCGTAACTGACGTTCTGACGGTCGATATAGGCGATCAGGTAGAGGATGCCCAGAAAGGGCATGAGCCTCCAGGTGATCTTGGATATAAGCTGCTTCTCATCAATCACGCCTCTTCCTCCCTGAAAGATGGTTATGATTGATATAGATAGCGCAACTCAGCGTTTATCAATGCGCCAAGAAACAAAGCTCATCTCGCGCTTCAAGCGACGCGTTCGAACTGGGTGCGGATATGCTCGATATAGTGCTGGCCGGGCGACGACGCCTTCACCATGGCGATCGCCGCCTTCTGCGGAACGCCGGTGAATTGACGCTCCTCGCCATTTCTGAAGCGGATATAAAGCCGCCCGTCGTCCGGGCGAAAATAGACTGATTTGATGATTTTTGACGAAACCGGGAGCTCTTGCATGGGTCACCTTACCTTTGGCCGGTTTTGTCGCATGAAAAGCGAAATATTGGGTGAAGCGACCTAGTTAATCAAAGATAGAGTTGCATCGTTCGATTTTATCGATTGCACCCAACACTTTAACGATCCTGCGGCAAGGCATTCTCGGCATAGAGAGATGCGAACTCCGCGCTTGGCGGTATCGGCTTGATAATGTCGATCAAAACACCGTTCGGATCGGACGTTATGAAATGACGTTGACCGAAATCTTCGTCGCGGATGGCCAGCAAAATGGGCAATCCGGCTTCCCGCGCATGGTCATAGACCGTGTCGACGTCTTCCACTTCGAAATTGAGCAATAGTCCGGCCACCCGACCGCGCCCTCGCGGCGGAATCGTCTCATGCCGGCCATCCAGAATGGCAAGATTGATGCCGCTGTCTTCGGCCGATTGCAGATGGACGTACCAGTCGCTCGCGAAGTTTTCCTGAAAGCCGAAATGCTCGATGTAAAAGGCTGCGGTCTCCGCCACCTGCTCAGTTATGATGACAGGATAGTAGCTTGTTACCTTCATGCTTCACTTCCTCCCCGAAAAGACATACAATCTGTCTGTATTCTTTTCAAATAACATACAGGCTGCATGCATGCAAGATCCTCGCTCCAATCGTGAGAGAACCGAAAAGACCAAGGCTGCACTCATCGCGGCCGCACGCGCCTTGTTCGTGGAAAAGGGCTATGCCGAGACATCGACGCCGGAGATCGTTGCCGCAGCCGGCATCACTCGCGGAGCGCTCTATCATCATTTCGAGGACAAGCGTGCCCTCTTCCGGGCCGTCGTCAGGGAGGAGGCACTCGCAGTGACTACCGCCATAGAGAAGGCAACGCCTGACCATCTTGCGCCCCGCGCTGCCCTGATCGCCGGCAGCAATGCCTATCTCGAAGCGATGCGGGTTGTCGGCCGCACGCGACTTCTGCTGATCGAGGGGCCAACCGTCCTCGGCTTCGTCGACATGAAGCAGTTGGACGAAGAAACCACCACACTCACGCTGAAGCACGGGCTAGAAGCGGCGCTTAGTCGTGGTCGCGGACCAGATATTCCCGTCGATGCGCTTGCCGATATCCTGTCTGCCGCATTCGATCGTGCTGCCCTTGCCGTCGATGCGGGCGGCGATGCAGATCGCTATCGCACAGCCATTGCACATATGATCGAACGTATTGCAGGCTGATATTATGCTTGAGCGCCAGACCACAAGCGGTGCTAGCCTGAAAGACACTTGAATATGGGCCGCTGGGGCTATCTGTTAATACATGCGACGATCGGATATCGAGCGCTCTCGCATATTATTTAAGCACGGCTATTGCTTGACACTTTTTTAGCCCCCTCCTATGATTTTTTACCAAACGATCAAAAAGCAGGGGAACTAAAAAATGACCAATGAAATCATGATATCACGCCGCGCTATCATTGCGTCCGGCATCGCTCTCGGTGTCAGTGCGCTGGCGCCAGCCGCTCGCGCTGCTGCGCCGCTCAAGGTGGCGGGCATACACGCCTCGCCGGTGGAAAACGCCTGGAATTCCTGTCTTCACAAGGCGCTGCAGGACGCAGCCAAGGAAGGCGTCATCGAATATGTCTTTTCCGAGGGTGTTTCCGGCACCGACTATCCGCGCGCCATGCGCGAATATGCCGAACAGGGTAACAAGCTGATCATCGGCGAGGCCTATGCCGTGGAGAAGGAAGCACGTCAGGTCGCCGCCGATTACCCGGATACCGCCTTCGTTCTCGGCTCGAGCGGCGAGGCTGCCGGCAGCAATTTCGGTGTCTTCGGCACCTGGAACTATGACGGCGCCTATCTCGCCGGCATGCTGGCAGGCAAGATGACCAAGTCGAACGTCGTCGGCTCGGTCGGCGCCATCCCGATCCCCGAAGTCAACATGCTGATTAATGCCTTTGCTGCAGGCGTCAAAGCGGTCAATCCCGACTGCAAGCACCTCGTCTCCTTCATCGGCACCTTCTTCGATCCACCGAAGGCGCGTGAAGCAGGTCTCGCACAGATCGACGCTGGCGCCGACGTTCTCTTTGGTGAGCGCATCGGCACGGCGGACGCCGCCAAGGAGCGCCATATCAAGTCCGTGGGATCGCTGATCGACTACACACCGCGCTATCCGGATACCGTTTTTGCCAATGCCATGTGGTACTTCCGCCCCATTCTCAATGCGGCGATCGCCGATGTTGCCGCCGGCAAGCCGGTCGGCCGCAGCTACACGGCTTATGGCCTGATGAAGGAAGGCGGCAGCGACATCGTCTATGTGAAGGGCGTTGCCCCCGCAGAAGCGGAAGCTGCGATGGAGAAGGTTCGTGCCGACATCAAGGCCGGCACCTTCGAAGTGCCGAAGGTTATGGATCAGCCGAAGTAACCGCCAGGCTCGATCATGAGCAGCTCGTTATTCGCCGACGCCACTGAGCTGGCCGGCGCCATCAAATCCGGCAAGCTCACTTGCACGGATGCCATGCAGGCGGCTCTAGCCGCCTGCGCCAAGCACGAAGCGCTTGGCGCAATCACCTATCTCAACCCCGAGACGGGACTTGCCGCCGCGCAAGCCCTGGATCGGGAGGCATCGGAACGCCCGGAGCGCTTTGCGCAACGCGCGTTTGCCGGCGCGCCGACCGTTGCCAAGGATCTCGGCGGCCCCTTTCCAAGGCTGCCGGTAACGGCGGGGTCGCGCCTGTTCAGCCGTGTCGGTAAAGGTTCAGACAGCGATCTGGCAGCCCGTTTCCGCGACGCCGGCCTCTGCGCCTTCGGCTTGACTACCAGCCCGGAATTCGGCTTCTCGCTCGCATCGGAGCCGGCAATCGGTCCGATCTGTCGAAATCCATTGGATCGAAACAGGACCGCCGGAGGCTCCTCGGGCGGTGCCGCCGCCGCAGTCGCGGCCGGCATCGTGGCGATCGCGCATGCGACGGATGCTGGCGGCTCGATCCGCGTGCCGGCCGCCTGTTGCGGCCTCGTGGGATTGAAGCCGACGCGCGGCGCCGTGCCCGCCGGCCCCTCCTTCGGAAATCATCTCGGCGGCATCGCCAGCGAGCTCGCCGTCACCCGCTCCGTGCGCGATACCGAGCGGATCTTCGAGGTCGTGCGAGGTCGAACAAGAGGACCGTTCGCGGATATCGTCCAATCCCCGACCAAGACGGCTAAGCTGCGCGTTGGACTTTTGACGGACGCCGGACAGCACTACGCGATCGGACCAGACCGGGCGCAAGCCGTTGAAGCCGCGGCCGGCTTTCTGGAGAAGCGTGGAAACGATCTGGTTTCCCTCACCTGGGAGCAGATGGAAAGTGCCGTTCAGGCGAGCGCCCGCGCCTTTGGCGATATCATTTCCGTCAATATCGCCGGCTTGGTCGACGATCTCGGACTGGATATTCTTGCGGCCGAGCCGATGACACAGGCATTCATTGCACGCGGACGCGCGATGACAGCGACGAGGCTCTGGAGTTCGCTCAACGGAGCCGTTCAGGCAAGCCGCACTCTCTGGGATATTTTCGACGCGATAGACGTCATCATTATGCCGATGCTGGCGACGGCGCCCCCACCCATCGGATCCTTTCCGACCGATCATTCCGACACGGAATTGCACCTCGAGCGCATGACGGCTTTTGCCCCCTTTGCATCTCTGGCCAATATTTCCGGCTTTCCGGCACTGACGCTGCCCTTCGGCGAAGATGCCGACGGATTGCCCTTGCCGATCCAGATGATGGCGCCGATGGGTGAAGAAGCCTTGCTGCTTCGCCTTGCGGCCGAACTGGAAGCAGAGCAACGTTGGCAGCACCGCTTTCCGATTGCAGGATTTCCGGCATGACCGCACCCGTTCTCACCATCGAAGGCGTCAGCAAGCGTTTCGGCAGCACCATTGCCAACGACAATATTTCCCTCACCTTGGCGAAAGGCGAGATCGTCGCTCTGCTCGGCGAAAACGGCGCCGGCAAGACAACGCTGATGAGCATCCTTTTCGGCCACTATGTGCCTGACACCGGGCGCATCCTTGTCGATGATGCGGAATTGCCGCCGGGCAAGCCACGCGCCGCGATCCGGGCCGGTGTCGGCATGGTCCACCAGCACTTCTCGCTGGCGCCCAATCTGACCGTGCTGGAAAACGTCATGACCGGCACGGAACAGCTCTGGTCGCTCAGATCTCAAACGATGGCAGCCCGCAAGAAATTGCTATCGATCTCCGAGCGCTTCGGCCTGAAGGTCGATCCCGATGCACGCCTCGGCGACCTTTCGGTCGGCGAGCAGCAGCGGGTGGAAATATTGAAAGCGCTCTACAATGATGCCCGCATCCTGATCCTCGACGAGCCGACCGCAGTTCTGACGCAGATCGAAGCGGAGAAGCTGTTCTCGACGCTGAAGCAGATGGCGGCACAGGGCCTGTCTCTGATCTTCATCTCCCACAAGCTCGATGAGGTCATGGCCACGGCCGACCGCATCATCGTCCTGCGCGGCGGCAAGGTCGCCGCCGAGCGGCGGGCGGCCGAAACCAGCAAATCCGAGCTTGCCGAGCTCATGGTCGGCCATCGCGTGACGCGCCCGACCCGCGAAGCGGCAACGCCAGGTGAAATTGCGCTGGAAGCTCGCGATATCACCGTGAAAATTGGCGGTGTCGAGCGATTGAAACATGTGAGCTTTCATCTGCATGCCGGTGAGGTTCTCGGCATCATCGGCGTATCCGGCAACGGCCAGGCGACTTTGGGCCAGATCCTATCGGGCACGCTCGCCCGTTCATCCGGCGAGCTTCTATTGTTCGGAGAATCTGTCGGCGATCTCGACGTCGCCGCGGTCATCGATGCAGGCATCGGGCGCATTCCGGAAGACCGAAACCGCGATGGCGCGATTGGCGAAATGGCGATCTGGGAAAATGCCGTGCTGGAGCGCCTGTCCTCCTATTCGAAGCACGGCCTGGTCGACCGCAGCGCCGGCATGGCCTTTGCGCAGAAGATCATCGAAACGTTCGATGTGCGCGGCGGCAATGCAGCAAGCCGCATCCGGCTGCTATCCGGTGGCAACATGCAAAAGCTGATCCTTGGCCGCAATCTTTACGACCGCCCGCGCATCCTCATCGCTGCCCAGCCCGCACGAGGACTGGACGAAGGAGCGGTTGCCGCCGTTCACGGGCGCATTCTGGAAGCCCGTCGCCAGGGGACCGCCGTTCTGCTGATTTCGGAAGACCTGGACGAAGTCATTGCCTTGGCCGATCGCATCCAGGCGATCGTCGGCGGCCGCCTCTCCGCGCCGGTCGACGCTGGTGAAGCGGATGCACGCCTGCTGGGCCTGATGATGGCCGGAGAATGGAAAGAGAAGAGCGGAGCCGACAATGCGGTTTGAACGGCGCGAACACCGCCCAATCCACATGATGATCCTTGCCCCTCTGCTCGCGATCGTCGCAGCGCTCGCCTTAGCCGGCATCCTGATTGCGATTGCGGGCGCTCCGGTCCTGGAAGCCTACCGCAGAATCCTTTTGGGCGCCTTCGGTTCTCGGCTCTCGGCCACGGAGACGCTGACCCGCGCGACGCCGTTGATTTTGACGGGGCTCGCCGCCGCAGTCGCTTTTCGCGCCCGCCTCTGGAACATCGGCGCCGAAGGGCAATTCTATTTCGGCGCCATCGCCGTTGCAGCCTTCGGGTCGAAGATGCTCGCCGGAGTACCCGGACCTATCCTCATCCCGCTCCTGATGGTGATCGGCGCCATTGCCGGCATGATCCTGATCCTGGTGCCTTTATGGCTGCGACTTCGCTTCTCCGTCGATGAAGTCGTGACGAGCCTCATTTTGAATTTCATCGCCGTTCTCTTCGTCTCCATGCTGATCGACGGCGTGCTGAAAGACCCGACGGCATTCGGCTGGCCGCAGTCCCAGGCTCTTGTCGACCACGCCATGCTGCCAAAGCTGATCGCGCGCTCGCGCCTCCATATCGGTTTTGTGATTGCGATTGTCATTGCAGCGATCGTCTATTTCGTCCAGTCGCGCACCGTTTTCGGCATGCAATCGCGGGCGGCCGGCCTCAACCCGTCGGGCGCCGTCTTTGCAGGGGTTCGCCTCGGCTCGACCCTCGTCAAGGTCGCCTGTCTTTCGGGCGGACTTGCAGGCCTTGCCGGCGCGATCGAAGTGATGGGCGTCAAAGGCTATGTCACTACCGATCTGTCGCCCGGCTTCGGCTATGCCGGCATCGTCGTTGCGATGCTTGCAAACCTCAACCCGCTTGGGGTGGTGCTTGCGGCGATCTTCACCGCGACCATGTTCGTCGGCGCTGACGGCATGAGCCGCAGCCTCGGCATTCCCACCTATATCGCCGACGTCACGGTCGCCCTGTCGCTGCTGACCATGCTGATCGCCTTGTTCTTTACGCAGTACAGGATCCGCCGATGAGCACCCTGATCGACATCATTGCTTCAGCCGGACTTTGGGCTGCCGTATTGCGGATTGCAACGCCCCTGATCTTCGGCACGCTCGGCGCGCTGCTTTGCGAGCGAGCCGGCGTCCTCAATCTCGGCATCGAGGGCATCATGACCTTCGGCGCGATGATCGGCTGGCTCTCGGTTTATCATGGCGCGGACCTGTGGACCGGCCTCCTTGTCGCAGCGATCGCCGGCGGTATTTTCGGGCTTTTGCATTCGGTACTGACGGTCACGCTTGGCCTGTCGCAGCATGTCTCTGGCCTCGGCGTCACGCTTTTCGCATCCAGCTTCAGTTATTATGTCTTCCGGCTAATCGTGCCGGTTGCCGGAACGCCGCCAACTATCACGCCGTTCCAACCGATCGCCATTCCAGGGCTTTCCACCCTGCCCTTCATCGGTCCCGCGCTTTTCACACAGACGGCGCCAACCTATCTGGCGATCCTGGTCGCGCTCGTCATGGCCTATCTCATCTTCCGCACGCCGATCGGGCTTGCTATCCGCATGACCGGCGAAAATCCACATGCAGCGGAGGCTCAGGGCCTCAATCCGATGAGGATCCGCTATGGTGCCATCATTGCGGGCAGCGCCCTGATGGGCATGGGCGGCGCCTTCCTGACCTTGTCGGCCTTCAACAGCTTCTTTCCGACCATGGTGCAGGGCCGCGGCTGGATCTGCATCGCGCTCGTCGTCTTTTCATCCTGGCGGCCGGGCCGAGCGCTGTTCGGCGCCCTGCTCTTCGCCTTCTTCGACGCTTTCCAACTGCGCCTGCAGACCGCAGTCCAGGGCGTGCCCTATCAGATCTTCCTGATGACGCCATATATTCTGTCCATTGTCGCCCTTGCCATCATGAGCAGGCGAGCGCGCGTGCCGCAGGCGCTGATGCAACCCTATCGCCGTGGCGAGAGATAATCCGAGGAGCCTTTCATGTTCGATCTGATCATTCGCAATGCCAATCTGCCCGATGGCCGCAAAGGCATCGACATCGCGGTCAAGGATGGCAAGATCGCAGCAGTCGAAGCCTCGATCACCGCCGAGACGAAGGACGAAATCGATGCGACCAACCGGCTGGTGAGCCCACCCTTTGTCGATCCGCATTTCCATATGGACGCAACGCTTTCACTCGGCCTGCCGCGTATGAATGTTTCCGGCACGCTTCTGGAGGGCATCGCCCTTTGGGGGGAATTGCGCCCGATCGTGACGAACGAAGAGCTCGTCGAGCGTGCGCTGCGCTATTGCGATCTGGCCGTCACGCAAGGACTGCTGTTCATCCGCAGCCATGTCGACACCTCCGATCCCAAGCTGGTGACGGCTGAGGCGCTTCTGGAGGTGAAGGACAGGGTCAAACCCTATATCGACCTGCAGCTCGTGGCTTTCCCGCAAGATGGCTATTACCGTGCCAAGGATGGCGTAGCTTCCCTTGAACGCGCGCTTGACATGGGCGTCGATATCGTCGGCGGCATTCCGCATTTCGAGCGCACCATGGATGAAGGCAGAGCGTCGGTCGAAGCGCTGTGCAGGATTGCCGCCGACCGCGGCCTGCCTGTCGATATGCATTGCGACGAGACCGACGACCCGATGTCTCGCCACATCGAGACGCTCGCGGCAGAAACGGTCCGCTTCGGGCTGCAGGGCCGCGTTGCCGGTTCGCATCTGACCTCGATGCATTCGATGGACAATTATTACGTTTCCAAGCTTATTCCCCTGATGGCGGAAGCGAAGATCAACGTCATTCCCAATCCGCTGATCAACATCATGCTGCAGGGCCGGCACGACACCTATCCCAAGCGTCGCGGCATGACGCGCGTGCGCGAATTGATGGAAGCCGGGCTCAACGTTTCCTTCGGCCATGATTGCGTGATGGACCCCTGGTATTCGATGGGCTCGGGCGACATGCTCGAAGTCGGGCATATGGCCATCCACGTCGCGCAAATGGCCGGCATCGAAGACAAGAAGAAGATCTTCGACGCACTCACGGTCAACTCCGCCAAGACGCTTGGCCTTGAAGGTTACGGCCTGGAAAAGGGCTGCAATGCCGATTTCGTTGTGCTGCAGGCCGTCGATACGCTGGAAGCGCTCCGCCTGAAACCCAATCGTCTTGCCGTCGTCAAGCGCGGCAAGGTCATCGCCCGCTCAGCACCTCGTATCGGCGAACTCTTTCTCGATGGCCGACCGTCAAAGATCGATGGCGGGCTCGACTACGTGCCTGTCGGGAAATAGCCTCTCTTTTGCCTGATAGGCTATACCATTGCGATGTCGCTGATCGTGCTTCTTCACACGGCCGAGCTTAACATCGTCTGTTCCAAGGTTTCGATGGCAAGAACATGCCGCATATCCGATATTCGTCGCGGCGGACGTTCCTTCGCCGCCCTTTTTTCACAGCAGTAAATCACATATTCGTCACTGAAACGAACTTCACTTTACAACTAACATGTCAGTGTGATACGCACTAATCCCACAAGATCGGGAGGATCGTATGAGTGAGAATTTTGGCCTGTCGGCCGCCCTGACAACGCCCTTCGATGCGGATGGCGAGATCGCAATTCCGGGCGTGATCGAACAGGCGAAGCATAGTCTTGCCAATGGCTGCAAAAGCGTCACGCTTTTTGGCACCACCGGCGAAGGCGCCTCGATCGGGATGCAGGAGCGCCAGCAGGTTCTCGCCGCCATGATGGCCGCCGGTATCGCGCCTGAACAGATCGTCATGGGCGTGCTCGTCGATGCTGCCGAAGATGCCGCAGCCCAGGCTGGGCATGCGCTGGCACAGGGCGTCCGCAATATTCTTCTCGCACCGCCCTCCTACTTCAAGAACGTCAGCGACGATGGCCTCTTCAAATGGTTCGCAGCCGTTTTCATCATGCTGGGCACGCATGCCCGCGACGTGATCGTCTATAATATTCCGTCGGTGACGATGGTGCCGCTTTCCATTTCCCTCGTCGGCCGCCTGCGCACGGCATTTCCGGATGTCGTCGTCGGCGTCAAGGATTCCTCCGGCGATTGGCCCTATACCGAGGAATTGCTGAAAACCCATGGCGATCTCATCATTCTGATCGGCGACGAGAGGCACTTGGCCCGTGGAGTTCGCCTCGGCGGACAAGGTGCCATCTCCGGCATGGCAAATCTCCTTCCCCGCGAAGTCCAGGCTATGGCGGAAAAGGGCATCGATGACGCCAATGTCGAGCGCTTCGTCGAGCAGCTGCTGAACTATCCGATCATTCCCTCGATCAAGGCAATTCTCGCCCGTTTGACGGAAGACGATAGCTGGCTTGCCGTGCGCCCACCACTCGTGGCATTGAACAGTCAAGATTCTGACACGCTCTTTGCTTCCTTTGGCGCCTTGTTTCGCGCCAAGGCGGCCTAACCGAACAGCCCGGAGCTGCCGATGGACGGACCAGGCGAACAGCCGACGTTGAGAGAGAAGGCCTATGAGAGCTTCACGCGCCATCTTTTGGCGCGCGACGTTCGCCCTGGGCAATTCATCTCGCAACGACGGCTGGTCGAATTGACGGGACTGACGCTTGGCGCGATCCGCGAATTGATCCCGCGCCTGGAAGCGGAAGGGCTGATCAAGACGGTTCCACAGCGCGGCTTGCAGATCGCCCATATCGATCTCGACCTGATCCGTGAGGCCTTCCAGCTTCGTCTTTTTCTGGAGAAGGAGGCCGTCGCGCTGTTCACCTATTCGGCCTCCGACGAGACGATTGCCAAGCTTTTGAAGGACCATCGCGATATTGCCGATGCGATCCGTTCCGGCGACAATTCGCAGGAACTGGAGATCCATGCGCAGTCGGTGGATTGGGGCATGCATGACGCGTTCATCGACGCGCTTGGCAATACGATCATCTCGAATGCCTATCGGGTCAATTCGATCAAGATGCGGCTGATCAGCCAGGACAGGTTCCGCATCAACGGCCATGTCGGTCCCGTCATGGAAGAGCATTTGAAAGTGCTTGAGGCCATTGAGCGACGATCCGCCGAGGAAGCCGTTACCGCTCTCGTATCCCACATCAGCGGAGCACGGGATCGCGCATTGAAGATGTAAACAGCTTTGCATAACGACGCCGCGAATGAGGAGATTCTCGGCCAAAGGAGGAGGAACGGAATGTCATCATCATTTTTCAATCCGACACGTCGCGGCTTCATGGCCGGCACGGCAGCACTCGGAGCAGCGAGCCTTTTCGGTGCGCGCACCGCCTCGGCCGCCGTCGACTGGAAGCGCTTTTCCGGCACGACGCTCGAGGTCAATCTGATCAAAAGCCCGCGCAGCGAAACGATCCTCAAATATTTGAGCGAGTTCGAGGCGCTGACGGGCATCAAGGTCAACGCCGAGGCAACGCCGGAACAGCAGCAGCGCCAGAAGACCACGATCGAGCTCAGCTCCGGCAAGCCGAGCTTTGACGTCGTGCATCTGAGCTATCACGTCCAGAAGCGCCAGTTCGAAAAGGGCGGCTGGCTTGCCGATATCAGCGGCTTCATGAAGGACCCATCGCTCACCGATCCCTCGCTGACGGAAAGCGACTTTGCCGAGGCAGGCCTGAAGTTCGCCAAGGACTCCTCGGGCGTCATGCGCTCGCTGCCCTTCTCGGTCGACTACTGGATCATCTACTGGAACAAGGCCTTGTTCGAGAAGAAGGGCCTTGCCTATCCCGAAACTTTCGAAGATATGGCCAAGGCCGCCGAGGCGCTGACGGACAAATCGACCAACACTTATGGCTTTGTCGCCCGTGGCCTGAAGAACGCCAATACGCCGGTCTGGACGACCTTCATGCTCGGCTATGGCGCGACGCCACTTTCGGCCGACGGTAAGCTCCAGACGGAATCGCAAGGGGCCGTGGATGCTGCCAAGCTCTATCAGCGCCTGATGACGAAATCCGCACCTCCCGGCGTTTCGGGCTTCAACTGGGCAGAAGCGCAATCGGCCTTCCTGCAGGGCAAGATCGGCATGTGGCTCGATGGCGTCGGCTTTGCGCCGCCGATCGAAAACCCGGAAAAGTCGCGCGTCGTCGGCCAGGTCGGCTATGGCATCATGCCGAAGGGGCCGAATGCACAGGCAGCCGCCACGACCGGCGATGGCATCGGCGTCACTGCCGCCAGCCAGAAGAAGGAAGCCGCCTACCTCTTCTGCCAATGGGCGATCTCGCACGACATGGGCGCGCGCCTCTTGCAGGCCGGCGCCGGCGTTCCCTTCCGCCAGTCCATTCTGGAGGATCAGAAGGTTCGCGAGGGCGTGAAGATGCCGGGCGCCTGGCTCGATGCCGTCGCCGGCTCCGCCAAGGTCTCCCAGCTGGCATTACCCGTTATCATCCCGGTCACCGAGTTCCGCGACATCTATGGCGTTGGGCTGACGAACATGATCGGCGGTGCAGATCCGGCAGTCGAACTGAAAACAGCAACCGCCCAGTTCGAGCCGGTGCTGGCACGAAGCGAGGGATAATGGCCTCCGTGAGTATCGAAGATAACGCCGCCAAAGCGGCTGAAGGAAGGAGCAAGCCGCATCGGCTTGCTCCCAACTACTGGCCCTTCGTCGTTCCCGCGCTGATCGTGATTGCCGCCGTCATCGTCTTTCCCTGGGTCTTCACCCTGTGGATGAGCGTGAACAAATGGACGCTCGGCCAATCGCAGAGCTTCGTCGGCTGGGACAATTATGTCCGACTGGCGACCGACATGCGCTTCTGGGAATCGCTATGGCACACGGTGCTCTATACCGTGCTGTCCGTCGTCGGCCCGTTGATCTTCGGCACGCTGGCCGCGCTGATCTTCGATGCAAACTTTCCGCTGCGCGGATTCCTGCGCGGCATCTTCGTCATGCCGATGATGGCAACACCCGTCGCCGTGGCTCTGGTCTGGACGATGATGTTCCACCCACAGCTCGGCGTGCTCAACTACCTGCTGTCCCTGGTCGGGATCGGACCGCAGGAATGGATCTACAATCAGTCCAGCGTCATTCCTTCGCTCGTTCTGGTCGAGGTCTGGCAATGGACGCCGCTGGTCATGCTGATCGTGCTCGGCGGCCTCGCCTCCGTGCCGCGCGAACCCTATGAAAGCGCCGAAATCGATGGCGCCAATGCCTGGCAGAAATTCCGTTATTTGACGCTGCCGATGATCTCACCCTTCCTGATGATCGCCGTCATTATTCGCGGCATCGACGCGATCAAGAGCTTCGACATCATCTACGCGATGACGCAGGGCGGCCCGGGAACGGCATCCGAGACGATCAACATCTACCTCTATAATACCGCCTTTTCCTATTACGACATCGGCTATGGCTCGGCCATGGCGGTGGTGTTCTTCATCCTCATCGTCGCGCTCTCCTTCATCCTCCTGATGATGCGGCAGCGGACGAAATGGACGGACGCGGAGGGACATTGAGATGAAGCGCTCGACACTCAACCGCATCGGCCTGTTCTTCGTGGCCCTGGTCATCGTCTCGCCGGTTGTCCTGTTCTTTCTCTGGATGATCTCGCTGTCGCTGAAATATGAGATCGACAACGGGGCCTATCCGCCGATCCTCATTCCCGATCGCATTGCCTGGACGAACTACGTCAATGTCTTCCAGGAAAACAACTTCTTCCTTTATTTCTGGAACTCCATTCTTGTGACGGGAGCAGCCACCCTGCTCGCGCTTATCATCGGCGTGCCGGCCGGCTATGGCATTGCCCGGCTGAAGGCGGAAAAATCGGCAATCGTCATCATGATTGCCCGCATGACGCCGGGTCTTTCCTTCCTCATCCCGCTGTTTTTGCTGTTCCAATGGCTCAATCTGCTCGGAACGCTCTGGCCGCAGATCATCATCCATCTCGTCGTCACGGTCCCCATCGTCGTCTGGATCATGATCGGTTATTTCGAGACGACGCCGATGGAGCTCGAGGAGGCAGCAAGCATCGATGGCGCAACGCCATGGCAGGTTTTCCGTCTGGTCGCCTTGCCGATCGCCCGGCCCGGCATCGTCGTCGCGTTCATTCTCTCCGTGATCTTCTCGTGGAACAATTTCGTCTTCGGCATCGTGCTTGCGAGCCGCGAGACCCGCACATTGCCCGTTGCCGTCTACAACATGCTCTCCTTCGAGCAGGTGAGCTGGGGACCGCTTGCTGCGGCCGCCTTGATCGTGACGCTGCCGGTTCTCGTGCTGACGATGTTCGCGCAGCGCCAGATCATCGCCGGCCTGACGGCCGGCGCCGTCAAATGACCCGCCTCACCTTTTGGACAGGATCACATTCATGGCACCCGTCAACATACAGAATATCCAGAAGCGCTACGGTCAGGTGAAGGTCATTCACGATATCAGCGTCGATATCGCTGACGGCGAATTCGTCGTCCTCGTCGGCCCCTCGGGCTGCGGCAAGTCCACGCTGCTGCGCATGATCGCCGGGCTCGAAGAGGTCAGCGATGGTGAGATCCGCATCGGCCGGCGCGAAGTCAGCCATCTTCCGGCGCGCGATCGCGACATTGCGATGGTGTTCCAGAACTACGCGCTCTATCCGCATATGACGGTGGCCGAAAACATGGGTTTTGCGCTGAAGCTGAAGAAGGCAAATACTTCGGAGATCACCGCCAAGGTGCAAAAGGCTGCCGCCATCCTCGGCCTCGAAAATCTGCTGGATCGCCTGCCTCGCCAGCTTTCCGGCGGCCAGCGCCAGCGTGTCGCCATGGGGCGAGCGTTGGTGCGCGATCCGCAGGTTTTCCTGTTCGACGAACCGCTCTCCAATCTCGACGCAAAATTGCGCGTGCAAATGCGCGGCGAGATCAAGTCCATGCATCAGCGCATCGGCACCACGACGATCTACGTGACGCATGACCAGGTGGAGGCGATGACCATGGCCGACAAGATCGTCGTGCTGCATGGCGGCCTCATCGAGCAGGTCGGCGCGCCGCTCGATCTTTACGATCGACCCGCCAACCTTTTCGTCGCCGGCTTCATCGGTTCGCCCTCGATGAACTTCATCGACGGCAAGATCGAGGAAGGCGTCTTCCGCAGCGACAAAGGTCTCATCCTGCCCTTGCCGGAAGGCTTTCCGATCGCACAGCACGGTGGGCGTCCGCTCGTCTACGGCATCCGGCCCGAACATATCCGCGCTGCGGCAAGCGGCCTGTCCGCCCGTGTCGGCATTGTCGAAGGCACGGGGTCTGAGATCTATGCCAAGCTCGATTGCAGCGGCGAGGAAATCTCCTGCCTGTTCCGCGAGCGGCTGAACATCCGCTTCGGCGACAAGATCGAAATCGCCATCGACCCGACAAGTATCCATCTTTTCGACAAGGCGAGCGGAAAGCGGCTTTGAACGCTCCATCGATCCTCGATCCGCCGGCCGGCGATCCCAAGCATGTTCTATGCGTCGGCGCTGCCGTTCTGGATACGCTCTTTCGCGTCCGCGCCCTCCCCCAAGGTCAGGGGAAGGTGCTGCCTTACGACATGCTGCAGATCGCCGAAGGCATGGCCTCGAGCGCAGCCTATGCCATTGTCCGGCTCGGCGGTAAGGCAAGCCTGTGGGGTGCCGTTGGCCGCGACGATACTGGCGAGCGCATTATCCGCGATCTGGATGTCGCCGGCATCAATGTCAGCGGCATGTCGCAGGTGGAGGGCGCACGCTCCGCCGTCTCGACCATCCTGGTGGACGATGACGGCGAAAGGCTGATCGTTCCCTTCTACGATCCAAAGCTGCACCATACGGTGAAGGAATTCACGGCCGAAGATATCGCTGTATTCGATGCCGCGCTGGTCGACGTACGCTGGCCAGCATTGGCACTGCAGGTTCTCAAAGCTGCCAAAGCGATGGGCAAGCCGGCCATTCTCGACGGCGACGTGGCGCCTGACGGCATCATCGAGCAACTGGCGCCGGAAGCCACCCATATTGTTTTCTCCGAACCGGCTGCGCATCGCCTGACGGGAACGAGCGATGTGTCCGAGATGACGCATCTTCTGAAACAGCGCTTCAATCATGCTTTCATCTGCGTGACGGCAGGGGCGGCCGGTAGCTACTGGTTCGGCGAACAAAACAACGAAGTCGCGCATTGCCCGACCATTTCCGTCAAGGCCGCCGATACGCTCGCCGCCGGGGACATCTTTCACGGCGCCTTCGCTCTCGCAATCGCGGAAGGAATGCCGCCGGCAGATGCAATCCGCTTTTCCTCCATCGCTGCCGCCATCAAGTGCGAGATGTTTGGGGGAAGATCCGGGGCACCGACGCGGGCCGACGTGATCCGCCGATCTCATTCACTTTGAAAGCTAGAACGAGCCACATTCTCGTCGGCACATATTGCGAGTTCATGGTTGCAGGCAGAGATCCGTCACGGAGCAGCGCCGCCATTCAAAACGCACATCTTTCCGCCTCCAAACCGCAGTCTCCGCACGGCAGCAGTTACTCATCGTTATAAAGGTGACAAGGTTGCACGCCTCGGTTATACCAAACGCGCGACTCAAGCAGGAGGATCGCCAGATGAGAAATTTCGGCACCCACTGACGCTGAACGGCGACGCCGAATTCGGGCTGTCGTTCGGTCCGTTCTTGTCTCTTCTATCCTCTTCAATGCCCATGGAGGGCATTCATGCTACGTCGTTTCTTTTTCTATTATGCCCGCTACAAGACGCTGTTCTTCCTTGATTTCGGCTGCGCCGTGCTCGCGGGCCTGCTGGAACTCGGCTTTCCGCTGGCCATCAAGCTCTTCATCGATCAGCTCCTGCCAGGGCGCGACTGGGGTCTCATTTTTGCAACGGCAGCTGTGTTGCTTGTCGTCTATGCTGTGGCGACGGGCCTCTCGGCGATCGTCAACTATTGGGGCCATGCGCTCGGCATCTCGATCGAATCCGACATGCGCCGCCAGGCCTTCGATCATATCCAGAAGCTCTCCTTCCGGTACTTCGATAACAACCGCACCGGTCATCTGATCACCCACGTCACCAAGGATCTTGAGGAAGTGGGCGAGATCGCCCACCATGGCCCCGAGGACCTGTTCATCGCGATCATGACCTTCATCGGCGCTTTCCTGCTGATGTTCAGCGTTCATTGGAAGCTGGCGCTGCTGACGACGACCATCGTGCCGTTCATGACCTGGCTCGTCAGCCGCTACGGCTCGAAGATGACGCTGAATTCGCGCAGCCTGTTCGGCAAGGTCGGCAACTTCAATACGCGGATGCAGGAAACTGTCGGCGGTATCCGGGTGGTCAAGGCTTTCGCCAATGAACGGTATGAAAGCCAGCTGTTTGCCAGCGACAACGAGGACTACAAGGCGACCAAGCTCGATGGTTACGCCTATATGACTGCAAGCATCGCGCTTAGCTATTTCAGCACGCGTCTGGTGCAGCTTATCGTGATGATGGGCGGAACCTGGTTCGTCATATCGGGCGAACTGAGCTATGGCGGCTTCATCAGCTTCCTGCTGCTCATCAATGTCTTCTTCCGCCCGATCGACAAGATCACATCGGTGATCGAAACCTATCCCAAGGGCATTGCCGGCTTCAAACGCTTCCTGTCGCTGATCGATACGGAACCCGATCTTGCCGACCGGCCGAATGCGATCGCAGTCGATTATTTGAAGGGTGATATCGCCTATAAGCATGTCGGCTTCGGCTATTCCGACCATGTTGAAATCTTCCAAGATCTTTCTCTGACGATCGCGCCTGGCGAGACCGTCGCTTTCGTCGGCGCTTCGGGCACCGGCAAGACGACGATCTGCTCGCTGCTGCCGCGCTTTTACGACGTAACAGCCGGCAGCATCACGATCGACGGCATCGACATCCGCGACATGACGCAGGCCTCGCTACGCAACCAGATCGGTATCGTGCAGCAGGACGTCTTCCTGTTCGGCTCGACCATTCGCGAGAACATCGCCTATGGAAAGCTCGGCGCGACCGACGAAGACATCATGACGGCGTTGCAGCGCGCCTCGCTGGACGAATTCGTCCGATCCCTGCCCGCCGGCCTCGATACGCCGACGGGCGAGCGCGGCGTCAAGCTTTCCGGCGGACAGAAGCAGCGCCTCGCGATCGCACGCATCTTCCTGAAAGATCCGCCGATCCTCATTCTCGATGAGGCCACGTCCGCGCTCGATACAGCAACCGAATACGCAATCCAGCAGGCTCTATCGGAGCTTGCGAAAGGCCGCACGACCCTGGTCGTCGCTCACAGATTGTCGACGATCCGCAACGCCGACCGCATCATCGTCATGGGCGACAACGGCATTGTCGAACAGGGATCGCATGATGAATTGCTCGCCCGCCACGGCGCTTATGCGCGGCTGCATAATGCACAATTCGGGCTTTATGCCTGATTTGCCCGCACGAGCGGATAAGAAAGGAGCCGAGGCTTGGCGCCCGGCTCCCCTTCTGAACGACAATGATCAACGCAGTCACTGAAAATCGAATACACTCAGACCGGCCACCATTTCATCGAGACCAAGCGGACGCGTAACCGGCGGTTCGGCTCTTGCCAGACAGCCCTGACGTTCGCATAGGCGACAAGCAGGACCGATCATGACCTGATTGGTACCCAGCGCCTTTCCATAGATCACCTCGTCGCGATGGGCGATATCGCAGCCGATGAGAAGTGCCGTGCGGCGCACCCTTTCTCCGAAGTCGGCCCGCGGTCCCTCGATCGTCCTCGATACGGTCAGAAAGCCGGTACCGTCAGGCATCTGGGCAGCGTCCACCAATATCTGTCCGGGCTGAGCGAAGGCGGCGTGGATATTGAGCTTCGGACAGGCACCGCCGAAGCGCGCCTGTGGAAAGCCTTGTGCCCCGGCCTTGCGCAGGCGATGGCCGGCATTGTCGATCTCCATCAGGAAAAACGGAATGCCAGATGTGCCTGGACGCTGCAGGTTGGTCAGCCGCGTGGCGGCCTGCTCGTAGGAAACGCCGAAACGGGCACCTAGACCATCGATATCATAATGCATTCGCTGCGCTGCCGAGAGATAGGCGCCATAGGGCATAAGAAGCGCATGGGAAGCATAGCGCGCCAGCTCGAAACGGGCGATACGGTTGGCCTCAGGCGTCGAAAGCGCAAGGGTGTTCAGCTCGACGGCGATCTCCTCACGCAGGGCTAAAAGAGAAACTTCAGTCGCAATCTCCCGGATCTGATCGAAGGGCGACAGACGCTCCGACAAGAAAAGCCGCATCGAATGCCGGTCGTAGCGCCGCCGCAGGCCAGGCATGGAGCGGACCGGCAATAGGCGCACCGCTATGCCATGCTCACCCTTCAACCATGCCTTCAGCGCGCCTACGATATCGTCACCGGGCGACAGGCGTTCATGAAAGGTCTCTGCCGCATCTTCGATGCGAGCAAAGAAATTCGGACGCGACTGCAGCCGGTCGTGAACCTCGTCGAGCGGCAGACGCGGTCCGGCGACATCGGCAACCCTGCCCTCGCGCGACAGGAGCTCGGCGAGATCGGATAGCCTTGCCGCCTGCTCGCGATAGGCGCGGTAGAGCCGGATCATGCCGTTTGCCGCATTCGGCGCCGCGTCGGCAAGTTCGATCAGCTCCTGATCGCCTGGAATCTCCCCTGCAAGCAATGGGTCGGCAAAGACTTCCCGCAACTGCCCTGCGCTGCCGCCCTGCTCACCCTGCAATTCGTCGAGGTCGACCTTATAGACCGACGCCAGCTTCAACAGCAGTTGCACGGTCAGCGGCCGCTGATTGCGCTCGATGAGATTGAGATAGGACGGCGAGATATCAAGGGCCTGCGCCATCGTCGTTTGCGTCAGACCGAGACCCATGCGGATTCGTCGAACCTTCGGACCGGCAAAGATCTTGCGCTCAACCATATGTCATACCTTTTACAATTTTCCAGCCAACAATTTTTTACAATATTTACAACTTTACTGTGGACCAATGTCAACGATAACACATCATAACCCTTTTATCTAACGGGATTTTCTAGTTTCTCTCGCTCCCACAGCATCAATATTGTAAAACTAGTCATGCAATCGAGATCGATCGGAGGATCGAGAGGAAGTATCGGGAGAATCGCATGACAGATTTTTACAAACTGGTTCCCAGCGCCCCTGCCGGGCGTTTCGATGGTGTCGAGCGCCCCTATCAAGCCGCGGATGTGGAGCGGCTGCGCGGATCGATCACCATCCGCCACTCACTGGCCGAGATGGGTGCGAACCGCCTATGGCAGCTCATTCACAAGGAAGATTTCGTCAATGCGCTCGGTGCGCTCTCGGGCAACCAGGCTATGCAGATGGTTCGCGCCGGCCTGAAGGCGATCTATCTTTCGGGATGGCAGGTCGCAGCCGACGCCAATACGGCGTCCGCCATGTATCCGGATCAGTCGCTTTATCCCGCCAATGCAGGCCCGGAACTGGCGAAGCGCATCAATCGCACCCTGCAACGCGCCGACCAGATCGAGACCGCTGAAGGCAAAGGGCTTTCCGTCGACACCTGGTTTGCACCGATCGTTGCAGATGCCGAAGCGGGCTTCGGCGGCCCCCTCAATGCCTTCGAAATCATGAAGGCCTATATCGAGGCGGGAGCTGCGGGCGTCCATTTCGAGGATCAGCTGGCATCGGAGAAAAAGTGCGGCCATCTCGGCGGAAAAGTGCTCATTCCGACGGCTGCTCATATCCGCAATCTCAATGCGGCGCGGCTTGCCGCCGACGTCATGGGCGTGCCGACCCTCGTGGTTGCGCGCACCGATGCCGAGGCCGCCAAGCTTCTGACGTCTGACATCGACGAGCGCGACCAGCCCTTCGTCGACTACGATGCCGGCCGCACGGTGGAAGGCTTCTATCAGGTCAGGAATGGCATCGAGCCCTGCATCGCCCGCGCCGTCGCCTACGCGCCCAATTGCGATCTCATCTGGTGCGAGACATCGAAGCCGGATCTAGAGCAGGCGCGTAAATTTGCCGAGGGCGTGCATCGGGTCCATCCCGGCAAGCTGCTGGCCTACAATTGCTCGCCGTCATTCAATTGGAGGAAGAACCTGGATGACGCGACGATCGCCAAATTCCAACGCGAGCTGGGTGCGATGGGCTACAAGTTCCAGTTCATCACGCTTGCCGGCTTCCACCAGCTGAATTTCGGCATGTTCGAGCTTGCCCGAGGCTACAAGGCCCGCCAGATGGCCGCCTATTCCGAATTGCAAGAAGCGGAATTTGCGGCCGAAGCCAATGGCTATACCGCCACCAAGCACCAGCGCGAAGTGGGCACTGGCTATTTCGACGCGGTCTCGCTGGCGATCACCGGCGGCCAGTCATCCACGACGGCCATGCACGGATCGACCGAGCATGCCCAGTTCAAACCGGCAGCAGAGTGATATCGGGATCACAGAAGGAGAATGAAATGGCATCGATAGCACGCGTTCGCGAGAGGGCCGAGGAGCAGTCTCTCACCATGAATGCCGACCAGCAGGCCGTCATCCGCATGTTGGCCAATGAGTTGCATCGTCTCAACCAGGCCGTCATGAATGCCGTCGAAGCCGGTGTTTCGGTCGAACTCGTCCGCTCGGCCCGCCACCATGGCGGCAACGGCAACTGGGGTGATCTCCTGATCCCCGTCGTCGTCGCCAAGGCTGCGCACACGGCCTGACGAAGACACTACCCAGCCAATGTTCGGGCCGCGCCGTCATCGACGGCCGGCCCTTTTTCATGGCGCGATCAGGGCGTCGCGCTGCCGCTGAAGTCCGCAAACGCGTGCTCGATCGCCTCGGCGCCGGCACCGGATGCGACAAGCGCCGCCAGCAGGATTCTCGCCTGCCCCGGGCGCAGTGTGGAGGAATGAATTGCGCCGGCTTCGGCAAGATCATGTCCGCCACCACCACCGCCATAGCTTGAAACAAGGAACCCATCCGGCACGCGGCTGGAGACCACAACCGGCACGCCGACACCGGCACAGCGCCTGATGGCTTCGACCAGACGCGGATTGGCGTTGCCCGAACCGAGGGCCGCCAGAACGATACCATGCGCGTCGGCCCTGAGACTCGCATCTACATGTACCGAATCGCACCCCGGATAGATCGCAACGATATCGACACGCACGCTATCGAGGGCTGCCGCAAGGCGCGGGCTTGGCGGATTTTCGAGCGGCCGCGACTGCCTGAAGGCATCGCCGACATCCGAGGACCGCTTATAGAGTCCCCATGCGGGCAACAGCCGGCCGCCGAAACAGACGAGCACGCCACGGCCCGCATTCGTCGGCTCGATGGCGGCGGTAACGGCCGCTGCGAGGTTGGCAGGGCCATCGGCTCTGGGGTGATCGGCAGTGAATTGTGCGCCCGTGAACACGACCGGCTTGCTCAGTCCATGCTGCAGATGAACGAGCAGCGCCGTCTCTTCCATCGCGTCCGTGCCATGCAGAACGACGATGCCGCTGACCGCGGCATCGCCAAGCAATTCACCGACCTTGTCGCTGATCCCCTGCATGTCGGCGAGTGTGAGGCTCGCCGAATCCTTTGCCATCAGTTCAATGGGCTTGAGATCGACAGGCATGTCGGGAAGCAGCGCCAGCAGGCTTTCTCCCGTCAATGACGGGATGCTGGCGCCGCTGTCGGTGCGTTCGCTTGCAATGGTACCGCCGGTGGCAATGACTGCCACCAGCGGATTGACTTGCGCTGCCGTCACGACTGGCCCCGCTCGGCCGCGAGCCGATAGATGCGGTCACGCAACAGATACCAGCCGATGACGAGGGCCGGCGCGATCAGGACGAGGGACGCGATCGTCCAGGTGCCGACCGGATAATCGAGCGCCATCAATACCAGCACCGCAAAGAGGAAGATGAGCGTCAGGATACCGGTATAGGGCGCGCCGAACATGCGGAAATCCGGACGCGCCATCTCGCCGCGCTTGGAAAGCTTCCAGAGCTTCAGCTGGCACAATACGATCACGCCCCAGGCCGAAATGATCCCGAGTGCCGAGAGATTAAGGGCGATCTCGAAAGCAGCCGACGGCACGACAGCGTTCAATGCCACACCGATGACGGTGACGGCGGCCGTCACCGCAATGCCGCCATAGGGCACGCCGGCCTTGTTCATCTTGGCAAGCGCTGCCGGCGCCGAGCCGGAGACCGCCATCGAATGCAGGATGCGGCCGGTGGAGTAAAGGCCTGCATTCAGCGAGGAGAGCACGGCAGTCAGCACGACGAGGTTCATGATGATATCGGCGCCTTGGATGCCGATCGTCCCGAAGAAGGTGACGAACGGGCTCTCACCGGCCTTATAGGCCGTGTAAGGCAAAAGCAGCGACAGAAGCAGCACCGAACCGACATAAAAGATCAGCAGGCGCGCGACCACCGTGCGGATCGCACCCGGCATCACCTTGCGGGGATCCTCGGTTTCACCTGCCGTCGTGCCGATCAGCTCGATCGACGCATAGGCAAAGACGACGCCCTGAATGATGACGAAGGCGGGCAAAATGCCATTGGGGAAGAAGCCGCCGCTGTCGCTGATGATGCTGAAACCTGCTGAATGACCGGCAATCGGAGTGCCGGAGACGACAAAATAGATACCGATGACGAGGAAGCTGGCCAACGCCAGAACCTTGACCAGGCTGAACCAGAATTCCAGTTCGCCGAAGACCTTTACCGACAAAAGGTTCATGGCCAGCACCACCATCAGCGCAACCAGCGCAAAGACCCACTGGTCGATGCCGGCAAGCCAGGGAACATAGTGCTTGAAGAAGTTCATGTAGAGGGCGACGGCCGTCACATCGGCAACCGACGTCATGGCCCAATTCAGCCAGTACATCCAGCCGACCGCAAAGGCCATCTTCTCACCGTAGAATTCGCGGGCGTAGGAGACGAAGGAGCCGGAGCTCGGGCGGTGCATGATCAGTTCGCCGAGCGCGCGCAACACGAGGAAGGCGAAGAAACCGCACAGCGCATAGACGAAGATGAGCGCGGGGCCGGCTGCGGCTAGACGTCCGCCCGCACCAAGGAAAAGACCGGTGCCGATCGCGCCGCCGATGGCGATCATCTGGATCTGCCGTGGCTTGAGCGCCTTATGATAGCCAAGATCCTCATTGACCGGCGGCCGGCGATCCGCCGGGATATTTTGAATGGGGTCGACTGACATTGCTCCTCCCTTGAGCCGTTTGTCCGTGGACGGGTCCGGGGTGCTCGTTTGCACCCGACAGGATGCCGTTGCCTTCATCAGGCCGCCGATCGAGCCTAACGATCGCCGGTCATGCTGTAATGCTGTATGACAGATTTTTCCTCTTAGTGATAGAAACACCACCCTGTCAAGCCGGTTGCCACCTTATTGACGCAGTTCGATACAGCGGATAACAGACTAATAATCTGTCTTACAGCTTGACAGATATGACTTGATTTCGACCATAGGAGGATAATGTGGTCAAGACGCGAAGCGAGTATGACCTGCTGGGCGAAAAGGATATTCCGGCTGAGGTTTATTGGGGGGTACACACGGCAAGAGCGGTTGAGAACTTCCAGGTCACGGGAACGCCGATCGGACGCTATACGCATCTCATCCGCGGCCTAGCCTTCGTCAAAGAAGCAGCGGCCGTCGCCAATCATGAACTCGGCTTGCTCAGCAAGGAAAAGCTCGACGCCATCGTGCGCGCCTGCCGCGAAATCCGCGCCGGAGAGCTTCACGATCAGTTCGTCGTCGACGTCATTCAAGGTGGCGCCGGCACCTCCACCAACATGAACGCCAATGAGGTCATCGCCAACCGCGGGCTCGAATTGCTCGGCCATGCCAAGGGTGACTATGCTCACCTTCATCCGAACGATCACGTCAATCTCAGTCAGTCGACCAACGACGCCTACCCGACGGCCGTCAATGTCGCGCTGATCGAAGCGATCGATGATCTGGCGACAGCAATGGAGACGCTCCAGCAAGCTTTCGAGTGCAAGGCCAAGGAGTTCGACGGCATTTTGAAGGTCGGTCGCACTCAGTTGCAGGATGCCGTGCCGATGACGCTCGGCCAGGAATTCAGAACCTTCGCCGTCATGCTCGGGGAAGACCGGTCCCGCCTGATCGAATCGGCAGCCCTGCTGCATGAGGTCAATCTCGGTGCCACCGCCATCGGCACCGGCCTCAATGCGCCTGCCGGCTATGCAGCACTTGCGTGCACTCATCTGGCTGAGTTGACAGGCCGCCCCCTGGTCACGGCAAGCGACCTCATCGAAGCAACGCAGGATCCCGGCGCCTTCGTCCATCTCTCCGGCGTACTGAAGCGTGTCGCAGTGAAGCTGTCGAAGACCTGCAACGACCTGCGTCTGCTATCGTCCGGGCCGCGGGCCGGCATCGGCGAGATCACGCTGCCGGCGATGCAGGCGGGTTCGAGCATCATGCCCGGCAAGGTCAATCCGGTGATCCCGGAAATGGTCAATCAGGTGGCGTTCTCCGTCATCGGCAACGACATCACCGTGACCATGGCGGCGGAGGCAGGCCAGCTGCAGCTCAACGCCTTCGAACCGATCATCGTGCGTTCGCTGTCGGAAAGCATCGTGCATCTGACCGCGGCCTGCAATATCCTTGCCGAGCGCTGCGTCGCTGGCATCACGGCCAATCCGGCTCTGATGGCACAGCGCCTGCAGGAATCGATCGGCCTTGCCACGGCGCTCAATCCGTTGATCGGCTATCAGGCGGCGACCAAAGTTGCCCGCGAGGCGCTGGCAACGGGACGTACGGTGCCGGAAATCGTGCTCGACCATGGATATCTGACTGCCGAGCAGCTCTTCGAGGCGCTCCGGCCGGAGCGGCTCGCCAACCTGCCCGCCGCTCTCAATGATGCGGCTGACCCTCGCCGATGATGGTCGTCACAACCTGCTTGACCTGACCGAGATGGGCTTCCATCGCCGCGATGGCCTCCTCTTCCGATCCCGCCGCAATCGCCTCGACGATGCGGCGGTGCTCGACATTCGAGGCAACGCGGCGCTGCGCCATCATATTGACCAGCTCCGATTGCCGCATCAGCGCATCACGGGCATCGGCGACGATCTTGGCAAACACGGCATTTCCCGAGGATTGCGCGATCGTCGAATGGAATTCCGAGTCCAGGTTCACCCACTTCAAAGGATCTTCTTCCCGATCCATCTCATCGCAGAGTTCTAGCAGACGCGTCAGCTGCTGCTCCGTGCGCCGCAACGCCGCCCAGCCAGCGGCCGGAACCTCGATGAATGGACGCGCCTCTATCAGGTCGCGGGCTGAATAACCGCCGTAACGGAGCTCCGGACCTGACGTCGAGGTCACGACATATGTGCCGCTGCCGGTGCGCGTCTGGGTGAGACCGAGTGTCTGAAGCGAACGGAGCGCCTCACGAATGATCGGGCGGCTGACACCATAACGCGTCGCAAGCTGCGACTCGGCGGGCAGCCGTGTCCCGACCGCCAACCGTCCCGATGTGATTGCCGAACGAATATCCTCAAACACTGCCTCGGCAGCGTTTTTCCGACTGATCGGACTTGTATAAGATAACCAATCAGCCACCTCACTCATGACAGCCAAACTTCACAAACATTCTTCGCTTGTCAAGGATCGGTCCAAGAAATGGTGCATGTCCGCCTGGCTCAAAACCATTCGAAAGAGCCGGCTTTGTGTGGAGAGTATTGCCGGCGACAACTCGCACTTGATGTCCCCTTCATGGCAATATAAAGAAATCCTTATTCCTTTATATCGGAGCTGGACGTGCCCTTACCCCTCTTCGCCCTGTTTCTGGCTGCGTTCGCTTTCGGCACGACCGAATTTGTCATCGCCGGCATTCTTCCAGATGTCGCTGAGGGCTTAGGCGTCTCGATCCCTTTTGCCGGCTATCTGGTTTCCGGCTATGCGTTGGGAATTGCGCTCGGCGGACCTTTCCTCACCATGGCGACACGGCAGGTTTCGCGCCGTACCATTCTGCTCGCCCTTACGATAGCCTTTTGCCTGGGGCAGATCGCCTGCGCGCTCGCACCTGACTTCGCCACCATGCTCCTCTTTCGCGTCGCAACCGCCATCGCTCATGGCGCCTATTTCGGCATTGCCATGGTGGTTGCGGTCGGTCTCGTCCCGCAGGCATTTCGAGGACGCGCCGTCTCCGTCATCCTTGCAGGTTTGACGGTGTCTAATATCATCGGCGTCCCGGTCGGTGCGGCAATCGGTGGACTTTGGGGATGGCGTACGACTTTTTGGGCAATGACCTTGGTCGGCATTCTCGCATTGGTCGCGATATGGGCCTTGATCCCGCCAACGAAAGCAGAACCTCAGCAAGCCAGCCATTTGGGCCGTGAAGTGCGCGTTCTCGGCCGCCAGCAGGTCTGGACTTCACTCATCATGATGCTCGCCCTGATGATCGGCCAGATGGTGCCGTTTACCTACATAACACCGCTCCTGCGCGAAGTGACGGGCCTCGATGCCATGCTTATTCCCTGGGTGCTTCTGCTCAATGGCGTCGGGGCAACACTGGGCGTTTTCATTGGTGGCCGGCTGTCGGACTGGAAGCTGATGCCGTCGCTGATTGTCATGCTCGCCGTTCAGGCCGCCGTACTTGTCGCCCTTTACCTGGTGAGCCCCTATCCCTTGCCGATGAGCCTGACGATCTTCGTTTGGGGTGCCTTAAATTTCGCCATCGGCACTCCTATCCAGGCTCGCATCCTGATGTGGACCGCCGATGCGCCAAGCCTGGCTTCCTCGCTTATCCCGTCAGGCTTCAATATCGGCATTGCGATTGCAGCAAGCGTCGGTGCCGCCCTACTCGAGAGCGGATATGGCTATCGCAGTTTGCCCGTACTTGGCGCAGGCGCACTTGCCTTGGCCTGCGTGGTCGCCATCCTCTCGGCAGCGCGCGAGAGGCGTAGCGGCGTCCTCCCGCCGCATGCAGCTCTCACCTGATTTCGCCGGCTTCCAGATTTGGCGTGTTTGGCCAGGACATAGATCGCTTGCCAGCCCAAAGCGGTCGCTCGCATTCATGCAACGGGCCGCACCGCGCAGTGCCCGATCTATGCGCCAACTTCGTTGGCCGGCAATCTCTATTTGAAGGCAGCGGCCCTTAACACCGGGCCGCTGGTGCACCGATCAGACGATCAGCCCTTTCATCGGCAGGACATGGTCGGATCCGGGAAAGACATCCCGCGTCAAGACAGCCGGCGAGGCCCCCAACAGATCGACCGCGATCCCCTTGACGACAGCGCGCAGATCCGTGGTGGCGGCAAGATCGCGGCCATCGCGCAGCTGCGCCTGCTTGAGACCAGGCCAATCGGCAATCACCCGACCGCCCTTGATCGCGCCGCCTGCGAGGAAGGCGGCGGTGCCAGTGCCATGATCGGTGCCCTGCGTGCCATTGACCTGTGCGGTACGGCCGAATTCGGTCGCAACGAAGATGGCGGTATCCTTCCAGGCTGGGCCAAGTTCCTGCTGGAACGCCGCAAAGGAATTATCGAGCCCGACAAGAAGCTTGTTCAGCCGGTCCACCTCGCCGGCATGGGTATCCCATCCTTCGAAGGCCAATGCCGCGACGCGGGGGCCGTCGTCCTGCGCCAACAGCCGGGCGGCACCTCTCGCCATCTGTTCCATGCCGGTGGGGTCGCCGGGGCCGCCTCTTGCCTTGACATCAAGACCAGCGGCGATCTTGCCGGTCGAAATGCCTTCGGCGAGGATCTTTGCAAATAGCGGGTCGGTGTGATTGTAAAGATCCATCAGACGCGGCGGCAGATCGTCACTGACCGGCTGCAGATTGGACGGCGACCAGCCGAGCACCGGCGCCTTGCCGCGAATGACGAGCGGTGCGTTGGCACCGACGGACAGTCCACGAATCTCCGATGCGCCAGGAGAAACCTTGTCGCCCTTCGGCAGGCCCTCCAGCATCCGGTTCAGCCAGCCGGATTCAACGCGACCAGGCATTTCATAGCCCGATTCGAGCACGTCCTGGCCGTCGAAATGCGACCGGTCGCGATAGGGTGTCGCGCTGGCATGCACGACTGCTGCCTGCCCGGCTCGATAGAGCCGGTTGAAATTCGGCATCGACGGATGCAGCGCGAAGAAACTGTCGAGCGGAAGAGCCGCCTCCGGGCCGCTCGTCGTCATCGCGATCGACTGCCGCAGCGCCTGATAATCGGGGTCGCCGACCGGCGGAACAGCGGTCAGGCCATCGAGCGCACCACGCAGGATGATCGTGATGAAACGCGGGTCGCGTCCGCCGGCGGCATGGGCAAAGCGTGGGATGAAAGCCCAGGCAAACAAGGCGCCTGAAGCACCAAGCACGGCACGACGGGTGGGGGTCATGAGTTCGCAGGTCATGGTCAGCGCCTTTGAAATTCGGGGGAAAGATAAGCGATCGTCAGGCCTTGATTGCGGGTCTCCGCGCGCGATACCGCCTGCAGCGTTTCCTTCGAGAGAAGCGGCCCCAGGCTGTCTGAAACGAAGCGGCGCGGATCGATCTGGGGCGGCACCGCATTGGCGATCATATTGGCGACATCCATGCGCATGCTGAGGCTCTCGCTGGAGGCCCATACATCGACGGTATCGGCAAAGCCATTGGGACCCGCCGGCGCCCAGAAGGGCTGACCCATGGCGGTCAAAGCGCCGAGAATGACATTCGGCTTCGGCGTCTCGCCGCTTGCCCGCAGAAGCGCGGTCATGAATTCCAGCGGTGAACGCACCTTCGAAAGTGTCGGGTTCCATGCATCTTCGGAGCCGATGAGCGCCCGATAGACGGCCGAAAGATCACCGTCGGTCTTGCTGAAGGTCGCAGCGACGGCCTGCACGAGTCCCGGCGGCGGCGTGTCGGCAACGAAATGCCGGACAAGCTTGGTGGCGATATGCTGCGCCGTCGCCGGATGGCGGGCGAGATCGCGCAGCGCTTCACGCCCCTGCCCCACACCATTGTCGGCATAGGTGAGACCGAGCAACGTCTGGTCGCCGGGCTCGTGGGCGCCGGCGTTGAAGACGAAGGTGCCGGGTGTCCCAAGCTTGCCCTCGGCGCGTGCCACCGTCCAGCCCGTGATGATCTTGGCAAGCGTCGTCACGTCGGCCTGCGTGTAGCCGCCGTTGACACCGAGCGTGTGGAGCTCCAACGTCTCGCGGGCAAGATTCTCGTTCAGACCACGCTTCTTGTTGGCGTTAGCCTTGGAGTTCGGCCCGATCGATTGCTGGTTGTCGAGATAGCCGAGCATGGCCGGATGGGTCTCGACAGCAAGCAGCATATCGGCGAAACGCCCAAAGACGTGCGGCCGGATCGCTTCGCGCTCGAAGGCGCCGGCAACGATATGAACTTCCTCGCTCTTCGAGACGGCGACCGCGAAATGATTTGCCCAGAACATAGCAAGACGCTCGCCAAAGCCGATCAATGGCTGCCGGATGGTGCCGTTGAAGCGGGCATCCACTTCCGCCAGCAGGATTTGCTGTGGAAGGTAAGGCATTGCGGGCTTTTCCAGCTTCTCGACTGCTTTGCCGATGACAGCCGCCATGGCTTGGTTGTTCGGCTGAGTGGCCATTGCCTGGCTGCTCGGTTGCCCTGCCATGGCGCCGGAAGGCTGTACCGGCGGCTTCTGCGGCTGTTGCGGGCCTTGCATCTGCTTGTCCTGCGGCACGGCGGCGACAGCGGCCGAAGCCTGCTGTCTGGCTTCCTTGCGCTGTTCCTGGAATGCGTAGAGAGAAACGAGAAGATCGGCTGTCGATTGTAGCTGAGGCCCGACCGGAACCGGGACGAAGCGCTCGGTTATTTCTTCCAGCAGCGCACCGCGCGGATCGGCTGCGATCGACGTGGTGCCGTTATGGTCTGCCCCTAGCCCAAAGCGGGAAAGAGCGAGCGCGGCATAAACATCATTGGACTGCTCAGCCATGGCCTTGGCAACTCCTGATTCAAACATGCTCCTTTAACGCAGGCCTGGTTTCGATCCGTCGCTCGGCAACTATGATCATTTTGTGGCGGCTGCCTTGGGGACGACACGGCGGACCAGGCTTCCGGCAAGTGCCCGGCGCTCGTCATAGGAGAGCCCTGCTGCGAAATCGACCGCACGCTGCTCCAGCTTCGCCCTCAAGGCGATATCGGCGTCGCGCGCCCTTGCCAGCGCCGCCGAGAGTGCCTCTTTGTCCAGCGTCGGCTGCCCAAGAATGGAGGCGGCGTCGACCTTGGCCTGCTGTGCCTCGAGAATGATCTGACGTTCGTCCTTGCGTGCCTCATTGAGCGCCGCGCGCAAAGCCTTCTTCTGCGCCGAAGGCAATTGCTCGCCGGCTAGCGGCATCATTCCGGCCCGCGCCTGCGTCTTGCGTATCCAGGTCAGCCCGCCGCCGGCCAATGCCCCGATCAGGAAGGTGTTCAGCACCAAAAGAGAAATGACCACTATTCGAAAGCTGCGATCCGTCATTGGCTGTCCTGCTGCGCTATACCCGCGTCCGGCCCGATATCGCCGAACATGGTCGTGGTTCCGTCGGAGACGACTGAGGTATCGGACGTCAAGCTCGGGGCCAAGATGGCGATGGCAATGCTGCCGGCAAGCGCGCCGGCTATGCCGACCCCCACGAGGCCGATGCCGGCAGAGCCGAAGCGGAACCAGTTTCGTATCGTCAGGCGGCGAACGAGCTTTGCGAGGATTCGCTCTTCCAGGCCAGCGTGGCGAGGCTTCACGACGTAGGTGTCGAGCAATGCGTCGAGATCGGCCGCGCGTACCAGCATTTCGGTGGCGGCGTGGCTCCTGGCAAAATCCCGTGCGGCCGCGCGCTCCGCCTGCGGCCATCGGCCGATATCGCCGCCATAGGCCGCGGTCAGCGCCTCAAACCGTTCGGCATTCATCGGACCCGCGATATTCTCAACCATCGCCCTGTTCCTTCAACAAAAGCACCTGCAAGGAGCGCCTTCCACGCGCAAGCAGGCTTTCCAGTGCGTCGACGCTGACATCCATGACCTCAGCTGCCTCGGCATTCGACAGCGCCTGATAGTAAACCAGAATGATCGCCTCACGCTGCCTGGGCGCGATCATCTGCATGGCCCGCTCCACGCGCTTGGACGGATCGTCCTCGCTCATCAAACCCGCATCCGGCGCCGGCCCTTCATACTCGATATCGGGTGGATGCTCGGCAAGAACGTCTTTGCGACGCCGCAGGCGATCATAACAAAGGTTGGTCGCCACGCGATGCACCCAGGTACTGAAGCGGGCATTGCCCTGGCGCCAGCCGCCGGCATTCCGCCAGACGCGCAGGAACGTCTCCTGCGCCACATCCTCGGCCTCGGCGGCATCGCCAAGCATGCGGGTCGCCACGGCAACGATGCGCGGCAACTGCCGTGTTATCATCATGCGCATCGCTGGAACATCGCCCGCAGCGATACGACCGAGCAGGTCCTCATCCGGGTCGCCACTCTTGGGCACGCGATCCCACTTCATCGACAATCGCTACCGCTCCAGTTTCCTGCGATACCGGCATGACATGCGGGCCTTGACCTTTTGGCCGGCAGATCCCGCCTCGCCGCCAACTCCGGCAAGCGGCGCCATTCAGATCGCAGCATCTCGGTCAGCGTATCATCCTTCGACATCAAACACAGGCTCACAGGGATTGAACGCTGCACTTGCCGAATTCCGTCGCTTTCATGTCGAGGGTTTTCGAATTTTCTTTTCGAGCCCAAAGGCCATCTATCAGCTAAAAATATCAGGCAAAAACAGAAGAGCCGGCTCACCCGGAGGCGGGAGTTTGAACCTCCCCTACCCGGGCTTGCCGGCACTTCGCATGGTGAAATGCGAAAGCTCAAGCTCGATCAGAGCGTCAGCAGATCGCTCGTCGTCTGATCCTGTTCATTGTTCGAGTAGAAGCTTCCGAAATCCGGCATCTGCGATTGCTGTGCCTTCATGGCCTGTTCGAACTGGGTCTGCGTCAACGACCCGGAACCAGACGTGTCGAGGCTCTTGAACAGCGACGTTGCCTGATCTTCGCTTACGTCGGAAGGACGGGCAGCCACGAATTCGGATTCGCTGACGCTGCCGTCGCCGTTCGTATCCATGGAGGAAAACGCGGCAGAGAGGTCATCGTCGCTCATCTGGCCACCCGGCGGTGGTGGGGGTTGCTGCTGGCCCGCCTGCATGGCTTTCGCAAGCTGCGCTTCGGTGAGAGAGCCGGTATTGCTGGTGTCGAAGCTCTGGAACAATTGCTGCGCCTGAGTTTCGCTGACGTCCGACGGGCGCGCGGCCACGAATTCCGCCTCGCTGACATTGCCGTCGCCATTGGTGTCCATGGCGCTGATCATATCGCTTTGGCTGCTATCCTGGGTACCGGTTGCGGAAGCCTGCTGAGTGCTTGACGTCGAACTGGTGGAGTTGCTGTCGGAATCCGATGTCGAGCTATCGCTGCCGGTGCCGGCCTGCATATTGAGAATCATGTTCATCAGCTGCGCGACGAGCTGTTCTGCCGAAGCGATCTGAGACTGATCGTCCGAAGACGAAGAGGAGCTCGTGCCGGAAGAGCTGCCCGACGAATTGCCGGAGGAGCTGTCAGACAGCAGGGATGCGATGGAATCATCAGCCGTCGACGCTGTCGAGCGCGAGGTCTGGTATTGATAGTAATTGCTCGATGAGATCGAGTAGATGCTCGTCATTGGGGCCTCCAGATACGAGCGTTGAGAGGAACTCAGATGGCTTATGCTTACGCGACTTGAACACAATCGATGCCAGGCCCGGCCGCGTTGAGGCGGAGGCATGGCTTCGATAATCGATATGAGCGGATGGACTTGCGGATGCCCCGATCAAACGCGTCTTGCGCCCCAACTTGACCGACGCATCTTTTCCAGAGCAAGCGTACCCGGGATCACCCCACCAATATCTCTGTCGCCATCATGGCTATATTGGCATCTGCACATTTTCGATTTTCACTTCCCAACGTGGGGAAATTGCACAAGGAAACTTGCGCGTGGCTTATAGACGCTTGACGAACACATCCTGTTGCGATTTTCTTCCTCAATTTTTAGGGAATATATAAATTCCGCCACTCTGTTGAGCATTGCTGGTATATGGGCTCCAGCACTTGAGCGGCATTGATGGAAAACAATACGAAGAAGAGGGGCACAGCTTGAACATCGGTTTCTGTGGAGAGGTGAATGAGGCGAACTAAGGAGGAGGCGGCTGAAACGAGGAACGACATTTTGCAATCTGCAAAAGCTCTGTTTCTCGACAAGGGCTACGAGAATGTCAGCCTGGAAGAGATAGCCGTAGCCGCCGGTGTCACGCGGGGGGCAGTGCACTGGCATTTCAAGAACAAGCAGGGGCTGATGTTTGCGATTCGCGACGAGGCCCAGCAACCGTTTCAGGAATTGGCGGAGCGGATGTCCAAGGAGCTGCCGCCCAATCCACTCGACCTGATCGCCGATACCATAGCTGCGATATTCGACGACGTTCACGGCGATCCGCGCAAGCGCAGCATGTTGAAGGTGATGATGCATCTCGACATGGCATTTTGCGACGGGACAACAAGCCGGGCGAGCTCATTCCGGCATGACATGCATGAAAATTTCGAACGCATTTTCACCCTGATGGATGAAAAGACGAAACTTCCGGCTCCCTGGACGCCGGATACGGCCGCTTCCGCGCTGACGGCGGTCATCGGCGGCCTGATCACCGAATGGACGCTCGACCGGGGCAGTTTCGAGCTAGTCCCGTGCGGACAGATGTTCATAAGGATGGTGCTGAAGACCTGGTTCCCACTGGCCCAGACGCAGGAACTGGCGATTACCGCGATCTGACGATTCCGGGAAAAGCGCATAGCGGTTTTCCCTTCGGAATCTATGAAAACCAACGGGAGCGGCTTTAAGCTTCTGCCGAGAGCTGAACCGATTCCCAAAAGCTGGAAATAAAAAAGGATCCGGAGGGAAAGCCAGATCCTTTGCTTTGATCGGAGGTCAACCGATCGATGAAAGAAGCCTGACGGATTGGAACGTCAGGCTTCTCTTACCCGGCATTGAGCCGGATAATTCAATATTAGAAGGCGCGTTCGAAGCGCAGGATACCAGCCCACTGATCCTGGTTCACAGAATCGAAGTTGGTGTAGGAGACTTCCGGCTCGATGAGCAGGTTCTTGACCGGGTTGAACTTGAGGTTCGTGGTCGCTGCGAAGATCTTCGAGTCGGTGTAGGCGAGCTGGAGGTTCCACTTCAGCTTTTCGTTGATCGGAACGCCAACGCCGCCCCAAACTGCCCAGTCACCCCAGCCGCACTTCGACGGATCGTTAACAGGGCAAGCCGAACGATCGAGGTTGGTGCCTGCATACTTGTTCAGCTTGTCGCCGTTGGTGTTCCAGCCGCCCATCAAGAAGGCCGAGAACGTACCGAAGTCAGCATCGACGCGAGCCTTGACAGCGCCTTCTTCGACGATCGAGTCGTAACCGCCGACGACCTTGAAGCCCCATGCGCCGGACTTGAAGCCAGCACCGGCAACAACGTCAGGAGCGTAGTGGTTGCCCTTGTCGTCAGACCACCAGCTTGCGCCGTAAGAAGCGTCCGAGCCGCTGGAGTTCGAGTCTTCAACCGAGACCATGGCCGTGAAGCCGTTGCCGGCATCGTAGTTGTAGGTCAACTGGTTGAGTTCGTACGGACCGTCATAGATCACGTCGTCGTTGATGACGTCGCCGGCATAACCGATATAGGAATTATACTGCGAGTCTGCCTTACCGACGAGGAAACCACCCAGGCTGATGTTGGCGAACAGCAGCTTCGTGGAGGTGGAGTTGCCGTCGTTCCAGTCCCAACGGATGACCGTGTTGGTCTTCAGCGGGCCGTATTCGGTGTCGGTCGCGGTGTCGACGCTCAGCTCTGCACGGGTATGCCAGAGCGTGCCGTTCTTGCTGTTCGGGTTGTAGGCATCATACCACTCGCCTTCGGTACGGACGCGGCCGCCGATCTTGAGGCAGGTTTCGGTGCCCGGGATGAAGAAGTAGCCAGCGCCGTATGCATCGCAGATACGGACGTATTCCAGCGGCTCCGGCTCAGCGGCAACGATGGCGTCGGCCGCATGGGCACCGGAAACTGCTGCCAGCGCAGCAGCGGAGCCGAGAAGAAGGCTCTTGATGTTCATAATTAAACTCCTGGTTGTAATATGCACTTCTATTTTACCGCGAGCGCAGAACTGGAGCACACCCTGAAGGTCGGTTTGGTCTAAACACGACCGGGCAGCCCGGCAAATACGCACCTGATGTTGGCTTGAGTCCCCTCGAACCTTCATGATTACCCCCGCGGTAAAAGGTTTTGAAATGCCTCTACCGATCCGACCGATTGCTCGACCGTAAGACAACTTATGTCCTGTATTGGATTTACAAACAGCCCGTATGTTTGTCAATTATGTGAAAAGCGCTGAGACGTTAGTCTTGGCCGATGTTGCTTAAATGCAACTCGCGACCGCAGGCCACAGCGGCATCCGGCATGGATCGCAAAGAGGTACGTGTCCATGAAACGCTTGCCAGCCAGGAGTGTCGCCATATCTGATGCCAGCGCGATGTCGGCGATCGATAATGATATCGCAACCCCATCCGATCGTGGCCCGGCCATCGAGAATTCCGCGGCAAAATGGCGGGGAGGCCTTGGCCAGCCGGCTTGAGCAAAGTTCAGCAATAAAATTCAACAATTCGCTACACACAGAAATATTGAATTTTTCTAGATTCCGCCGAGTCGCGCCATCGGAGAGGGAAAATCGCGAATGAATGAGAACCGGCTGATCTTCATAGCGACCCCCTGCTTCGGCGGCCTCGTCACCAAGGACTATATGCAGTCCATTTTTTCACTGATGCAGACAGGCGCGCAGGCCGGCATACAACTGACGCTTGCTCTGCTCGGCAATGACGCCCTGATCACCCGCAGCCGCAACACGCTTGTTTCGTCCTTCCTGAACGATACGACGGCGACGCATATGCTCTTCATCGACGCCGACATCAGCTTCGAGCCCGATCAGGTCATGAGACTGCTGGACGCCGATAAGGATGTGGTCGCCGCCATGTATCCGATCAAGGACTATGATTGGGGTACGGCCGCCCGCACCAATTCTCGCGACGGCGAGGCACTTGCCGCCGCCGCGCTTCACTATGTCGGCACGCCGCTTGTCGGCCAGGTCGCGGAGCGAGACGGCGATTTCGTCAGCGCCGTCTATGCCGGCACGGGCATGCTTCTGATCAAGCGCAACGTCATAGAGAGAATGATCGCCGCCTATCCGGAGCTGCGCTACAACGCAATCCATGCCTATCCCAGCACCAAACGCTCGCCTGGCACGCAATACGCCCTGTTCGAATGCATGGTCGAGGAGGGCACGGGAATCTATCTCAGCGAGGATTTCGCCTTCTGTCATCGCTGGCGAGCCCTCGGCGGCAAGATCTGGCTCGATACCGCCAGCAAGCTTTCCCATACCGGCCCTCATCGTTTCGTCGGCAATACCGCACCACGTTATTGAGGCGCGGCAAGTCGACATAACGATCCACACGATAAAGTTGTAAATTCGACGAACGCGGCAATGGTCAATCTTGCGAAAAATGCGACCATCGCTGCGGGGTTGACAGAGGACAAGGGTAAGGCATAGCCTTTTTGACATTCACCAGGGGGGTCCCGGCAAGGGGCTGAGATACTGCTGAACAATACGGCTTTGCCGATTGTGGGCGCAGTGACCCGTTGAACCTGATCCAGTTCATACTGGCGTAGGGACGGTGCAAGCGCTCAAAGGCTTCGGATTCCCGCGTGGATTCCATGCCGGCGTCTTTCCATCATTCCGGCTGATTGACTGGGTCTCCAACTGCAACTTGGAGCCTCAAACCATGAATATTGCCGCAAAGAACCTCACCCCGACCGTCACGACAGGCCCGCTGCCGGCGTCCAGGAAAATCTATGTTCCTGGGGACATTCACGCAGACATCCGCGTGCCGATGCGCGAAATCAGCGTCCATCCGACATCGGGCGAGCCGCCGGTTGTCGTCTACGATTCCTCCGGTCCTTACACGATCGAGGGCACAGATATCAGCATCGAGCAGGGCCTGCCGCAGCTGCGCCGCGACTGGGTGCTCGCCCGCGGCGATGTCGAAGCTTATGAAGGCCGGCATGTGCGCCCCGAAGACAATGGTTTTGTGACTGGCGAACGGCTGACGCCGGAATTTCCGGCAAAACGCCAGCCGCTGCGGGCAAAAGACGGCAAGGCCGTCACCCAGCTTGCCTATGCGCGCGCCGGCATCATCACGCCAGAGATGGAATTCATCGCCATCCGTGAGAATCTCGGCCGCAAGGCAAAGTCCGAAGCGCTCGTCCGCGATGGCGAAAGCTTCGGCGCCCATATTCCCGATCACGTCACGCCGGAATTCGTTCGCCAGGAGGTCGCGGCCGGCCGTGCGATCATTCCGGCCAACATCAATCACCCGGAAAGCGAACCGATGATCATCGGCCGGAATTTCCTCGTGAAGATCAACGCCAATATAGGCAACTCCGCCGTCACCTCCTCGATGGCGGAAGAGGTCGAAAAGATGGTCTGGGCCGCGCGCTGGGGCGCCGATACGGTCATGGATCTCTCGACCGGCCGCAACATCCACAACATCCGCGAATGGATCATCCGTAACTCGCCGCTGCCGATCGGCACCGTGCCGCTCTATCAGGCGCTGGAAAAGGTCGGCGGCATCGCCGAGGAGCTGACCTGGGAGGTCTATCGTGACACGCTGATCGAGCAGGCCGAACAGGGCGTCGACTATTTCACCATCCATGCCGGCGTGCGGCTGCACTATATTCCCCTCACCGTCAATCGCGTTACCGGCATCGTCTCGCGCGGCGGCTCGATCATGGCCAAGTGGTGTCTCCATCATCACCGCGAGAGCTTCCTTTACGAGCATTTCGAGGAAATCTGCGATATCTGCCGCGCCTATGACGTCTCCTTCTCACTTGGCGACGGCCTGCGTCCCGGCTCGATTGCCGACGCCAACGACGCCGCGCAGTTCGCCGAGCTCGAAACGCTCGGCGAACTGACGAAGATCGCCTGGGCTAGGGATTGCCAGGTGATGATCGAAGGCCCCGGTCATGTGCCGATGCACAAGATCAAGGAAAACATGGACAAGCAGCTCGCCGTCTGCGGCGAGGCGCCCTTCTACACGCTCGGGCCGCTGACGACGGATATCGCGCCTGGCTACGACCACATCACCTCGGGCATCGGCGCCGCCATGATCGGCTGGTTCGGCACGGCGATGCTCTGCTACGTCACGCCGAAGGAGCATCTCGGCCTGCCCGACCGCAACGACGTCAAGACCGGCGTCATCACCTACAAGATCGCCGCCCATGCCGCCGATCTCGCCAAGGGTCACCCGGCCGCACAGGTGCGTGACGATGCTCTGTCGCGCGCCCGGTTCGAATTCCGCTGGGAAGATCAGTTCAACCTGTCGCTCGACCCGGACACCGCCCGCAGCTTCCACGACGAAACCCTGCCGAAGGAAGCCCATAAGGTGGCGCATTTCTGCTCGATGTGCGGTCCGAAATTCTGCTCGATGCGGATTTCGCACGACATTCGCGCCGAAGCGCAAAAGGAAGGGCTGGAAGCCATGGCGGCCAAGTACCGGGAGGGTGGCGATCTTTATATGCCGGTCGACACCGCCACCCACCCGGCCGAGTAAGATGCGTATCCTCGTCAAAGGGGCCGGCATTGCCGGCCTCACGGTCGCCCACGAGCTGATCCGGCGCGGAGCAGAGGTCACGATCTTTGAGCCAAGCCGAAACTTCCACCGTGCCGCCTCCTGGCTCGCCGGCGGCATGCTGGCGCCGTGGTGCGAGCGCGAAAGCGCCGATGAGGCCGTATTGGAACACGGCCGCGATTCGGCCGATCGGTGGGAGGCGATTCTGCCCGGCAAGGTCGTCCGCAACGGAACGCTCGTCGTCGCGCCGAACCGCGATCAAAACGAGCTTAAGCGATTCGCCGGCCGCACAGCGGACTATCGCTGGGTGGACGAAGGCGAAATCGCCGCCCTCGAGCCTTCGCTTGCCGGCCGGTTCCGCCAGGGCCTTTTCTTTCCACAGGAAGCGCATCTCGATCCCCGCAAGGTCCTGCAATCATTGAAGGACGATCTGTCTGCAAAAGGTGTCACCTTCATCGACGAACTTATGGATGACGATGGCTTTTCTGAAATCGTCGACTGTACGGGAGCTGCCCGCATCGGTCGCATCCGTGATTTGCGCGGGGTTCGCGGCGAAATGCTCTATCTGCAAAGCGAGGAGACCTCGCTTTCACGGCCTGTCCGCCTGCTGCATCCACGCTTTCCCGTCTATATCGTGCCGCGCGGCAAAGGCCTGTTCATGATCGGCGCGACGATGATCGAGACCGACTTCAATGGACCGATCACCGCCCGTTCGCTGATGGAGCTCTTGAACGCAGCCTATGCGTTGCACCCGGCCTTTGCCGAAGCAGCCGTGGTCGAAACAGACGCCGGCATCCGCCCTGCCTTTCCTGACAACCTTCCCCGCGTAACACGCGAGGGAAGAACCGTCTGCGTCAACGGCCTTTATCGCCACGGCTTCCTGCTGGCGCCGGCGATGGCCGAAGAAGCCGCCGATCTCATCTTTTCCGGACACAACAACAGGAGCCGCCGATGCGCCTGATCATCAATGGCGAAGCACAGATTGTCGAAGCAACCACGCTTTCGCAGCTTCTCGCCGCACTCGAATATGAGGGTGAGTGGCTGGCAACCGCCGTCAACGGCGAGCTCGTCCATAGCGACGAGCGCAACGACCATACCCTAGCCGACAATGACAGGATCGAAATCCTCACGCCAATGCAGGGAGGCTGACCCATGCTCGAACTTTACGGAACCCAAATCGCATCGCACCTCCTTCTCGGCACGGCGCGCTATCCCTCCCCGGCGGTGCTGGCGGAAGCAGTCAAACGTTCGCAAACCGGGATCGTAACCGTATCGCTGCGCCGGGAAACCGCGGGCGGACGCAATGGCGGCGCATTCTTCGAGATGATTCGCGGGCTTGGCGTTCGCGTTCTTCCCAATACCGCCGGCTGCCACGGCGTATCCGAGGCGGTACTGACGGCGAAAATGGCGCGCGAAGTCTTTCGGACCAACTGGATCAAGCTCGAGGTGATCGGCAACCACGATACATTGCAGCCCGATGTCTTCGCGCTGGTGGAAGCGGCAAAAATCCTCACCGACGAGGGATTCGAGGTCTTTCCTTACACGACGGACGATCTCGTCGTCGCCGAGCGGCTGCTGGAAGCCGGATGCAAGGTGCTGATGCCCTGGTGCGCGCCGATCGGAACGGCGGCAGGACCGCTCAATCTCTCAGCTCTGCGCTCGATGCGGGCACATTTTCCCGAGGTGCCGCTGATTGTGGATGCCGGCATCGGCAGGCCGTCGCACGCGACCACCGTCATGGAACTTGGCTTCGATGCCGTGCTCTTGAATACAGCGGTTGCCGGCGCGGGCGACCCGGTCGCTATGGCGGAAGCCTTTGCCAAAGCGATCGATGCCGGCAGGCAAGCCTTCGGCGCCGGCATGCTGGAGCCGCGCGACATGGCCGTGCCGTCGACACCCGTGATTGGAAAGGCGGTTTTTGCGTGACACTCGATCCCTTCTATCTGATCGTCGACAACGCTGCCTGGATAAGGCGGCTCGTGCCACTCGGCGTCAAGCTGGTGCAGTTGCGCATCAAGGATCGTTCAACGGCTGAGATCCGTGTGGAAATTTGCGAATCGAAGGCGATTTGCGCCGCGCATGAGTGCCAATTGATCGTCAACGACTATTGGCAGTTGGCGATCGAGGAGGGTTGCGATTTCATCCATCTCGGCCAGGAGGATCTTGCCTTTGCCGACCTCCCGGCCATTCGCGCGGCTGGATTGAAGCTTGGGCTATCGACGCACGACGAGGCGGAATTGGCGACAGCGCTTGCGGCCGAACCCGATTACATAGCGCTTGGGCCGATCTATCCGACCATCCTCAAGGCAATGCCCTGGGCACCCCAGGGTCTGGAGCGCATCGGCCGATGGAAAGCCCGCATCGGCAGCCTGCCGCTTGTGGCAATCGGCGGCCTGAGCGTCGAGCGCCTTGCCGGTGTATTCGAGCACGGCGCTGATATTGCTGCGGTCGTGACCGACATCACACGCAATCATGACCCCGAATCGCGAACGCTCGAATGGATCAAAGCTGCGCGACGATTGCCTCCAAATTGACAAGATTGCGGCGGCAGAAGCCATGCTAACGCGCGATTTTGCCGTCTATTGCCCGATGAACGGGGCATTCATAAAATATTCAGCTGAACATAATCATGCTTAAGACGTTGATTAGATGACTCGCGTATTCGCTGAGCATAAAGGCTGCTTTGGAGGTAGTCATGATAAAGAAGACGGTTCTTACGGTTTTGCTGGCCGCTACGGTCGTAGGCGGCGCATTGGCGCCCGTCAGCAGCGCACAGGCGCAGTATTACGATGGCCGCCCACCCTATCGCGGTGACTGGCGTGGCCATGACGATTGGCGTCGCCATCATCACCATGGCAATGGCGGTGCTATTGCCGGCGGTGTTGCCGCAGGTCTCCTCGGCGGCCTGATCGTCGGCGGTGCCCTTGCCAACAGAGGCCCGGTGTACGAAGCACCGCCCCCGCCGCCGAGATGCTGGTTCGAGGACCGTCAGGTTCAGAACCAGTATGATGACGGCTGGCACTACGAGCGCATTCGCGTTTGTAACTAACCGATCAACGATGCTTCTGTCCTGAATGGGCGTATCGTTTGATTGATGATTTGGATTTGCCGGCGGCCAAAACCGCCGGCAAACTGCTTTTGGCTGGCAAATTATAGTCCGTGCGTCCTCGGATAGGCATTGGGCTCCGGAAATATTCGCCCGACAAGGCTTTCGGTCTCGGGCCGCCAGATTTCGACCAGCAACGGATAACAGGGCACCGTGTCGCTCGAATGCTCGCTGCCACAATCACCACCCGGGCAGGCTGAGAGTGCGCCGAGAAGATCGATCTCCGCGAAGAACTCAATGAAATCGCCCGGCCGCACGGGGCTTGCCTTCATGAAATATTGGTGCGTGTCGCGGGTAAAACCTGTGCACATGAACACGTTCAGCACATCGTGTACATGGAACTCCGCCTCCTGGATGGGGATGTTCATTTCCTTGGCGAGCGCACGCGACAGGTTCGAATGGCAGCAATGATGATAGTCATCACCTTTCAATAGCCGGTTCGTGTAGGGATCGCAGCGCGTGCCGATGACGTCGTGAACGCCGGCTCCATCCGCGTCCCAGACGTACCAGCCAAGCGTATCATGGGTGATCGTCGCCATCGGCCGCAGATAGGGTAGCGTGCTCCATAGCCGATCGCCGACACCGACATGGGTGGCGTGCAAAGCCCGCGTCTTGCCGCTGAAGAAGCGCTCGGAAAGATCCTCTGCATTCCACAGATTGAGATCGCCGACCTGCGATCCTTCGACGCTGACGATACGGAAGAAATGTCCCTTCGGCACGCGAAAACTACCACCTTCGCGCGGGGCCACGATGACTTCGGCAATCTTGGTCATGGTTTGCCTTGCCGCACGCAGCACATCCATATCAGCCGGCGGCAGCGCGCCGTTCGGATAGACGACAACGGGTGGTTTCCCGCGCCGCTCCTCGGCATCGGCGGGAACGGGCATATCAAAAATATTGTTCATGTCGGTTTTCATTCCTCACCGATTTGAAAGGGAGACATTCGTTTCAGCAGCACTGTAAGGATACCTGGCCCTTGCGCAACGGTGATCGGGCTTGCGCTTTGGCTAAGTCTTACTTAGCCTTGTGGAATGCAACATGTCCCGCTCGCCTCCCTTCGCGCCTTCGAGGCCGCCATTCGTCACGAGAGCTTCGCCAAGGCGGCGGCTGAACTCAAGCTCACCGCCGCGGGTGTTAGCCAGCATGTGCATACCCTGGAGGAATGGCTCGGTATCAAGCTCTTTGCGCGTCATGCCCGCGGCGTCACGGCAACAATGGCGGGCCGTGAATTTGGGGCTGCCGTTGCAAACGGCCTTGGGCATATCGACATCGCTGCCCGGCAGCTGCGGTTTGCCAGCAATAGTCGGCCGGTCAGTGTGGCCTGCATTGCTTCCGTCGCCACCCGCTGGTTGATACCGCGATTGCAGGCATTCAAGAAGGAATACCCCGAAATTCAGATCAATATCGTCTACGCACTCGATGCGAAGACGCCGGAGGCGGCGAGCGTTGATCTGTTGATCCGCCATGGATCAAGGCCGGCGGTCAATGCAGTTTCCCTATTGCCCGCCGAAACGCGGCCAACCTGTTCGGTGGAGTATGAGCGCCGTCACGGACCGATCGGAAAACCAGCCGATCTCCTCGATCTCGACCTCCTGCACGACGAAACGACCGCCGCCTGGACGCGCTGGTTTGCACTTGAGAATATCCATAGACCTCTAAAACCCGGTCCGATCTTCGCCGATTTCGGATTGATGATCGGATCCGTTATCGGCGGCCAGGGCATCGGGCTGTGTCCGACCGCCTTGATCTCAGACGAATTGGCAAATGGCACATTGGTCACCCTGTCCGACACGCCGTTGGATACGGACAAAAGCTACTGGTTGCTGCCGGCCGGCCGCCTTTCCAGCGAAGCGGAGATATTTCGCGACTGGCTGATTTCCGTTAGCAGATAGGCTGCGAAGGGCACGAAATCCGGAGTTGCGACAAGCCTGAATCAGAGGCCTTCGGCCGTAACCGTCAGAAAACGGACCGGCTCGGGGTCGATATCGGTGTCGATGAGACCCAGCCGCTTCAACGTCAGATCAATGGCGCGACGCGCCTGAACCTCCGGAGCCTGATCAAGAACGATCGTCATCAGCCCCTCTTTGAGATAGGAGCGCGTCGCATCGGACAATTCGTGCCCGACCCAGAAGACCGGCCGCTGACGATATCGACGCAAAACCGTCGCGATCGCGGCATTGTCGCCGCCGGCGCTGTAGAGGCCGGCAATGTCGGGATATCTCGCAAAGGCACTCGTCAGCAGCTCGATCGTCTTCATTTCATCGTCCTCATCGAACATGACTTCGACGAAGCGATGCGACGGGTTTGCATGATCATGCAGATAGTTGGAAAAGCCGCGGATACGTGCCTTGTGGTTCTCATAGGTGCCGCTGTGGCAGAGCGCGACGAAAGTGCCGGAGATATTCGCCTGCATGCGCGCCATGTAGAAGGCTGCGGTGCGACCAGCCGCTTCATTGTCGATGCCGACGTAAGGCAGTTCCAGCGCCGGTCGCGTCATGATCTGGACGACGGGTGTGCCACCGCTCGAAGCCTTGCGGACGCTGCCGACCACATCGGGGTGACCGGGCGCAACGACGATCAATGCGGAGCGCCGTGCCTGCGGATTGGCGATGTGGCGCGAGAAGTCGGCGGGATCGTCTTCCCTGGCAAAGGTTCGCTGGATCTGGATATCCTTGTCGAGCAGGGCAGCGATCCGCTCGAAAGCGCGATTGAGCCTTGAGTAGAAATAGGTCTCGGGCCGGAGCAGCACGACCTCGATGCGCACCAGACCGTGCCTGGTGCCGGCAAGCGGCGCGCGGTAGCCGAGCCGCTTGGCCGCGATGAATATCTTTTCCGCCGTCTCCGGCAAAACGTTGCCACGGCCGTTAAGCGCACGCTCGACGGTGGCCGCTCCCACACCCGCAGCAGCCGCCACATCCTTCAGCGTGACCTTGACCATGCTCCCCTCGCTTCCAATCCATGATCAGATTTGATCACGGAATCGCAGCCGATGAAAGAGGGTGAATATCAGCCGAAGCGGGCAACGAGAAAGTCGATGGCGCTACGCAGCATAGCCGTCGGACGTCGATCCGGCGCATAGACCAGGTGCATGGGCGTCGGCTTGTACGACCAAAGAGGCAATACCGCCTCAAGCCGGCCGGCATCGAGATCAGCAGCCAAAAGCAATTCCGGCTGCAACGCGATACCTGCTCCGTGCAGGGCGGCAACACGCAGAGCTCCACCCTGATTGGTGGTGAATCTGCCCTTGATGGCGATCTCGCGCGTTTCCCCTTCCGGACCGACGAGATGCCAGCGCCCCTGAAGTCGCCAATAGGAATGGCCAAGGCACATGTGATTGACGAGATCGTCCGGACTTTGCGGCCTGCCGCAGCGATCAAGATAATCCGGCGATGCCGCAAGAATGCGCCGATAGGGTTTTAGCGGACGCGCCACGAGACTGGTGTCAGTCAAGTCGCCGATATGAATGCCGAGTTCGTAACCTTCGCCGATTAGATCATGCGGATTGTTGTCGAGCGCCAGATCGACACTGACGTCGAGATTCTCATGCAGATAGTCGACAAGCGCCGGCACGAGGCTTTGCGTCCCGAAACTGACGGGAGCGACGAGCCGCAGGCGGCCGCGTGGCGCCGATTGCAGTTCGGATGCCGATTGCTCGGCCAGATCGACCTCTGCCAGCACCGTTTTGCAACGCTCGTAGTAGAGCTTGCCGACTTCGGTCAGCTGGTGACGCCGTGTGGTGCGATGAAGCAGACGTGCACCGAGCCGCTGTTCGATCGTCCTCACATGCTTGGCGACCATGGCTGACGACACCTGGCTGACATCGGCTGCCGCGGCGAAGCTGCCATGCTCGACCACCCTGACGAACATCGCCATTCCGGCCAATTTGTCCATGATTGCATACCTATAGGTTCGGAATGAAGCAAATAGGAGCGTATTTATCGCCGGTTGGTTTTGCAAGATAGTTCATGGCGCCTAACGTCAGGCGACATTTTCTCAAGGAGTTACCATGCCCATCCTGCGCTTGGAAATGCATCCCGGCCGCACACAAGACCAGAAGCGCGCCTTCGTTCGGGAAGCGACGAGAGCCGCCGTCGAAACGCTCGTCTGCCCGCCAGAATCGGTGGAAATCATCATCACCGAGATATCGAAGGACACCTGGGCGACGGCAGGCAAGCTGAAATCGGATAGCTGACACGACCCAATTTCATGATCGTGGCCTGGCGGTTCTTATGCGACCGTCAGGCCTCGTTTGGCGCCAGGCTCTGCCTACCCCAAGCTTCGGCCCAATCCATCAGGCGCGCCATCTCCTGCCTGAGAGCATGCGAATGGATGATATCGGCAGCGTGGTTCAGATTGATGCGCGGATTGTAGAATGCGCCGATCTCTTCACCGCTTTCCCGCCTTGCCGCCTCCAGGCGAAGCTTCATTTCCTCGACCTCGGCCTTCACGGCAAAGTATCGCTTCATGACCTCGACAAGGTCGCGGTCGCCTGCACTGGTCTCCATGCGTACTCCATCCTACTTATTTTAGCGTCTCGCAATGATCCGATTCGAATGGCGAAATCTAGGTCATTGTTTAGCCGGCAAGATGGCTTGGAGAGTGGCAGCCTCATCAGCTGTGCAACGAAGTGTATGAAATAAAACGCGGATTCACGACCAGTTTTCCTTGACCGACTGCATGACCACATTGGTCGATGTACTGGCCACAAACGGCAGACTGGAGATCTTTTCACCGAGAACGATGCGGTAGCGGCGGATATCAGAGGTCCTCACCTTGAGGAGATAATCGAAGCGGCCGGCGATCATGTGGCATTCTTCGATCTCCTTGATCTTCTTGACGGCATTGTTGAAGCTGAGCAAAGCTTCCTCGCGGGTATCCGTGAGCTTCACTTCGGCAAAGGCGACATGGTCGAGGCCAAGCTTGATCGGATTGAGGATGGCCTTGAAGCCGTCGATATAACCGGAATCGATCAATTTCTTCAGACGTGCCTGGCATGGCGTCTTGGAAAGGCCGACCCGCTCTGAGAGCTCAGTGATCGACATGCGGCCGTCTTCGACGAGTGCGTCGATAATCTTTTGGTCGAACTGGTCAATTTCACTGGATTTGGTCATTTTTGCAGGCATTCCCATTTGAAAATACGTCTATTGAAGTTCAATATGACTGAAAAAACGCAGTTTCAAGGCGGAACGCTTTTTTGGAATGCACTATGTTCTCGTCGAAGCAACGGGAGGGCTGCGTGTGGCAATCGCTGACGTCCACTCAAGCCATCGGGACCCTTGCACCTTGAGGTTATCATGACTGTCTCTGCCAAGCTCGCCACCGAAGAACCAGCTCCAGACGCTGCCCCATTTTCGCATTTCGCGCCTCCGATCCGTGAGCAAAGCCCGCTCCGCCAAGCAATCACCGCCGCCTATAGACGTCCCGAAACCGAGTGCCTGCCGGTCCTGATCGAGGCGGCCACCTTGCCGGAGGCTACCCGCGATGCGGCAAAGAAGACCGCGAAGAAGCTGATCGAAGCGCTGCGCGCCAAGCACAGGGGCGATGGTGTCGAAGGGCTGGTGCAGGAATATTCCCTTTCAAGCCAGGAAGGCGTTGCGCTCATGTGCCTCGCCGAGGCGCTGCTGCGCATTCCCGATACGGCAACCCGCGATGCGCTAATCCGCGACAAGATCGCCGGCGGCGACTGGAAGTCACATATCGGTGGCGGCCGCTCGATGTTCGTCAACGCCGCAACCTGGGGTCTCGTCGTCACCGGCAAGCTGACTTCAACTGTCAGCGAAAGCGGACTGTCCGCCTCGCTGACAAAGCTGATCGCGCGTGCCGGCGAGCCGGTCATCCGCCGTGGCGTCGATATGGCCATGCGCATGATGGGCGAGCAGTTCGTCACCGGCGAAACCATCGATGAAGCGTTGAAGCGCGCACGAGCGCTGGAAGCAAAGGGGTTCCGCTATTCCTACGACATGCTCGGCGAAGCCGCGACAACGCATGCCGACGCCGAGCGCTACTATCTTGACTACGAGAACGCGATCCATGCGATTGGCAAGGCATCGGCCGGGCGCGGCATCTATGAAGGCCCCGGTATCTCCATCAAGCTTTCCGCGCTGCACCCGCGCTATTCGCGCTCGCAGGCCGACAGGGTCATGGGCGAGCTTCTGCTGAAGGTGAAGGCGCTGGCGCTGATTGCCAAGCGCTACAATATCGGCCTGAACATCGACGCTGAAGAAGCCGATCGGTTGGAACTCTCGCTCGATCTGCTGGAAGAACTGTGCCTCGATCCGGATCTTTCCGGCTGGGACGGCATTGGCTTCGTCGTGCAGGCCTACGGCAAGCGCTGCCCCACCGTCCTCGATTTCATCATCGACCTTGCCCGCCGCTCCAAGCATCGCCTGATGGTCCGCCTCGTCAAGGGCGCCTATTGGGACGCCGAGATCAAGCGCGCGCAACTGGATGGCCTCGAAGGCTTCCCCGTCTATACGCGCAAGATCTACACCGACGTCTCCTATATCGCCTGCGCCAAAAAGCTGCTGGCGGCAACCGACGTGGTCTTCCCGCAATTCGCCACTCACAACGCCCAGAGCCTGGCCACCATCTATCAGATGGCCGGAGACGATTTTTCCGTCGGCAAGTATGAATTCCAGTGCCTGCATGGCATGGGCGAACCGCTTTATGAAGAGGTCGTCGGCGCACAGAATCTCAACCGACCCTGCCGCATCTATGCCCCCGTCGGCACGCATGAGACGCTGCTTGCCTATCTCGTCCGGCGCTTGCTTGAGAATGGCGCCAACTCCTCCTTCGTCAACAAGATTGCCGATCCCTCAGTGCCGGTCTCCGAGCTGATTGCCGATCCCGTCGAGCGCGTGCGCGCGATGACCGTTGTCGGCGCGCAGCACGACAAGATCGTTCTCCCGGTGGACCTCTTCGGTGCCGCGCGGCAGAACTCCGGCGGCATCGACTTGTCGAATGAAACCGCACTTACCGAGCTATCCAAGCAGTTGCAGACCTCTGCGGCCAGTGATCGGATCGCAAAGCCACTTCTTGCCGATAGCTCCGAACGCGGCGTGGCCCGCCCCGTTCTCAACCCTGCCGACCATGCCGACGTCGTCGGCCACGTCACCGAACTCGAACCACAGGATGCGCCTGATGTCATGCGGCTCGCAGCAACCGCTGCCGAGCGCTGGGCAGCCGTGCGCCCCGACGAGCGCGCCGCGATCCTTGAGCGCGCCGCCGATCTCATGCAGAGCGAGATGCCCGTTCTTGTCGGCCTGACCATCCGCGAAGCCGGCAAATCCGCCGCCAACGCCGTCGGCGAAATCCGGGAAGCGATCGACTTCCTTCGCTATTATGCCGCTCAGGCCCGCAAGGTGCTGACGCCGGAGAGCGTGCCGCTTGGCCCTGTCGTCTGCATCAGCCCATGGAATTTCCCGCTGGCGATCTTCACCGGCCAGGTTGCGGCAGCTTTGGTTGCCGGCAATCCCGTCGTCGCCAAGCCGGCTGGCAATACGCCGCTGATTGCCGCGCAAGGTGTCCGCATCCTGCATGAGGCGGGCATTCCCCGCGACGTGCTGCAATTCGCACCCGGCAGCGGCAGAATGGGTGCCGCCCTCGTCGGCGCTCCCGAAACCGCCGGCGTCATGTTCACCGGCTCGACGGAGGTTGCCCGCTTGATCCAGGCGCAGCTTGCCGAGCGCCTCTCCAAGTTCGGCAAGCCGATCCCGTTGATCGCCGAGACCGGCGGCCAGAATGGCATGATCGTCGACTCCTCGGCCCTTGCCGAACAGGTGGTCGGCGATGTCATCGCCTCGGCCTTTGACAGCGCCGGCCAGCGCTGCTCGGCATTGCGGGTTCTCTGCCTGCAGGAGGAGGTGGCGGATCGTACCCTGACAATGCTGCGTGGCGCGCTTCGCGAACTCTCGGTCGGCAAGACCGACCGGCTTGCCGTCGATATCGGCCCGGTCATAGACGACAACGCCAAGCGCGGCATCGATGACCATATCGAGCGCATGCGCCAGCTCGGCTGCAACGTCGAACAGCTCGATCTTCCCTCGACCACCGACAGGGGCACTTTCGTTGCTCCGACAATCATCGAGTTGAAGAGGCTGAGCGATCTCAAGCGCGAAGTGTTTGGCCCCGTCCTCCATATCATCCGCTACAAGCGCAAGGGGCTCGACAAGCTGATTGCCGATATCAATGCCTCCGGCTACGGCTTGACATTCGGCCTGCATACTCGCCTTGACGATACGATCGCCCATGTCACCGAGCGCGTGCGCGCCGGCAATCTCTATGTCAACCGCAACATCATCGGCGCAGTCGTCGGCGTCCAGCCCTTCGGCGGGCGCGGCCTTTCCGGCACCGGCCCGAAGGCCGGTGGTCCGATGTATCTGCGCCGCCTAGTCGCCTCCTCCACCGAAGCGCTGCGCGACGCCTCGGTACAGACCGATCCGGCTGCACAGCAGTTCATTGGCTGGCTCGAAAGCAAGGGTGCCGCGGATGCGGCCAAACAGGCCCGTGCCGTCGCCGCCCAGTCGTCGCTCGGCTTTAATACCGAGCTTCAAGGTCCGGTCGGCGAACTGAACCTCTATGCGCTGCATCTGCGTGGCAGGATCCTGCTCGCTCCGCAGACGGCACTTGGCCTCCATGTTCAGATCGCTGCCGGGCTTGCGACAGGCAATTCGATCGTCATCGATGCGGCATCCGGGCTGCAGGACGAGCTTCGCAACCTGCCGGCACCAGTCGCAAACCGCATCTCCTGGACAAAGGATTGGGCAGCAGACGGACCTTTCGCCGGCGCGCTCATCGAAGGTGATGCCGAAAGGGTCCAGCAGGCGATCAAGGTGATTTCGGCAATTCCGGGCCCGTTGGTTCTGACGCAGGCGGCCTCGAGCGAAGAAATCGCCAAAAGCGCCGACGCCTATTGCCTCAACTGGCTGCTTGAAGAAGTGACGACGTCGATCAACACTGCCGCAGCCGGCGGCAATGCCAGCCTGATGACGATCGGATAACACCACCAACAATCTGAAATTGACGCGGCGGCCGGACCGACAAGGTCTCAGCCGCCGCATTTGTCTTCACTATACGCATTCGATGGGCATTCCGCGGTGACCTGCACATCCACGACGCCTTCACCCCGCTTCTCTCAGCCTCCTCCCCTTCCACGCAAAAATTTTTGAGAAAAGCTTTTCTCTAGTTGACTCTTTGATTGAGAAAAGCTTTTCTCAGAGAAACTCGAATGGGAGAAGACATCTGGAAAATCAGCGTGCGAAGAGCGGACGCGCAACGATTCACGACGTTGCGGCGGCTGCGGGTGTGAGCATTTCAACGGCATCCAAGGCCTTGAACAATACCGGCCGTATGGGCGATGAGACCCGCGAAAGGGTCAAGCGCGCCGCCGCCGACATCGGCTTCCGTCCAAATGCGCTCGCCAAAGGATTGCTCAGCAATCGCACGTTTACGATCGGTCTTCTGACCAACGATACATACGGGCGCTTCACGCTGCCGGTCATGGCCGGCATCACGGAGGCACTCGTCGATCACGGCGTCTCGGTCTTTCTTTGCACGATCGAGGACGACCCGGCACTTGGAAAGGTTCATGTGGACGCCATGTTGGACAAGCATGTGGACGGCATCATCGCCTCGGGGAAGCGGATCGACCGCCGCCTGCCAGTCGATCTGTCCAATCTGCCGGTCCCGGTCATCTATGCATTCACCGAGGGCGCGCCGGGAAGCGTCACCTTTTGCGCAGATGACTACCAGGGAGCCGCGCTTGCTGTCGAATGGCTGCAAGAGCTTGGCCGGCGCCGGATTGCGCATGTGACCGGCCCGGACAGTTTCGTTTCGGTGCGGGAGCGCGCCAGGGCCTATCGCGATCTCGCCGGGGACAAGTTGCCGGTCATGTACGGCATGTGGTCGGAGGCCTGGGGTCACGACGCTGTGGCACGGCTATGGAGTATGGCCGGAGAAAAGCCGGATGCGATCTTCTGTGGCAACGACCAGATCGCCCGCGCAGTCGTCGACGCGCTTCGCGAGCGCGGCGTACAAGTGCCGGAGGATGTCTCGGTAGTCGGTTTCGACAATTGGGAGATCGTTGCCGCCCAGACGCGGCCGCCGCTGACGACGGTCGACATGAATCTTAAAGCCCTCGGCCGCGAGGCCGGGCTCACGGTTCTGGCTCTCGCGGAAGGACGCGACGTCGAACCTGGCATCAGAACTTTGCCGTGCGAACTTGTCGTACGGCAATCATGCGGGGGAAGCCCCCGTCGTTGATTAAAGGAAAAGGGGCTGACGGGAGTAGCCCCATGGGAGGAGAACATGATGAAGCGATTTCTGGCCGCGACTGGCCTCATATCCTTAATGCTTGCATCCGGTGCATCTGCCGAAAACATCTCCATGTGGGTTCGAAGCGGCATCGGCGATTCCTTCAAGAAAGTCGTGGAGGCCTATAATGCCGGCCATGACGACAAGGTCACGCTGACCGAAGTGCCCTTCGGCGAACTCGTGCAGAAATATGCGACCGCCATTGCCGGCGGTCAGGCGCCTGACGCCTTGTCGATGGACCTCATCTATACGCCGGCCTTTGCCGCCGCCGGCCAGCTCGCGGACCTGACGGACTGGGCCAAAAGCCTGCCCTATTTCAATTCTCTGTCGCCCTCACATGTGAAGCTCGGCACCTATGACGGCCACATCTACGGCCTGCCCTTGTCCGTCGAGACTTCAGTCTTTGCCTGGAACAAGGACCTCTATAAGAAGGCCGGCCTCGATCCTGAAAAGGCTCCGACGACCTGGGAAGAGATCGAGCAGAATGCTGAAAAGATACGCGCACTCGGCGGCGATACCTATGGCTTCTACTTCTCGGGTGGCGGCTGCGGTGGCTGCATGATCTTCACGTTTACGCCGCTCGTATGGGGCGCAGGCGCCGACATTCTCTCGGCAGACGGCAAGAAGGCGACCCTCGACACACCGCAGATGCGCAAGGCTGTCGGCTTCTATCGCGACATGGTCAAGAAGGATCTGGTGCCGGCGGGTGCCGCAAGCGACACCGGCGCCAATTTCCTCAGCATCAGCAACGGCAAGATCGGCCAGCAGAGCATCGGCGCCTTCTCGATCGGTACACTGATCACCCAATATCCCGATATCCACTTCGGCGTGACGCTGATCCCCGGCGTCGACGGCAAGCCGTCTTCCTTTGCGGGCGGCGACAATTTCGTCATCTCAAAGGGCACGAAGAAGCTCGATGCGGTGAAGAAGTTCCTCGAATACACCTATTCGCTCGAGGGGCAGAAGATCATGGCGAAATATGGCAGCCTGCCGACACGGGGCGATATTGCCGATCAGGTGCTTCAGGGTCTTGATCCGCGCATGCAGGTCGGGCTGAAGGCGATCTCCATCGCCAAGACACCCTATACGCTGCAGTTCAACGACCTGATCAACAGCGCCAACGGCCCCTGGGCCGGCTTTACCAACGCCGCCATCTTCGGAAGCGATGTCGATGGCGCTTTCTCCAATGCCCAATCGGAAATGCAGTCGATCATCGACAACGCCCAACAGTAATCGATCCATCAACACCGGGGAGCCTCAAGGCTTCCCGGTTCCTCCATCGCAACATCGGGAGCATTCCATGGCTGGCCCTGGAGCTATCGCAACCGTGCGTCCGCGAAAACGGCGACGGCGTGCCAGCTGGCACGGGTTTCTCTATATCGCGCCGGCCATGGCGCTGGTCTTGATCTTCTTCGTCCTGCCGGTGGTTTTTACCTTCTGGATGAGCTTCCACAACTGGCCATTGCTCGGCAATCCGCGTTGGATCGGCTTCGGCAACTACACACGCATGTTCTCCGACGTCCGTTTCATGGCTGCATTGCGCTTTACCGCCTATTACACCGTCATCGTCACCATTGCGATCTTCGCCGTCGCCTTCCCGCTCGCCTTCTTCGTCGAAAAGCATCGGCCGTTCGTCGGCTTTTACCGAACCATCATCTTCCTTCCCGTTGTCGTCGGGCTTGCGACGGCCTCGCTGCTCTGGGTCTGGCTTGCCAATGTCGACAGCGGCTTCTTCGCACCGGTCGCGCTGGCGCTCGGTCTCGTCGACAAGAGGCCGAACCTGCTTGCCGATTTCGACATGGCATTTGCCACGATCATCGTCATGGTGGTCTGGAAGATCGCCGGCTTCACGATGATCATTCTGCTGACCGGCCTGCAGGCGATCCCCTCCGAACTGACCGAGGCCGCGCGGATCGATGGCGCCAAGCGCTGGCAGCGTTTCCGGCATCTGACCCTGCCGCTAATGCGCCGCACCATCGCGCTTGCGCTCATCATCTCCATCACCGGATCGGTGCTCGCCTTCGACCAGTTCTACATCATGACATCAGGCGGCCCGCAAAACCGGATGATCTCGGTGGTCTATTACATCTTCAACCAGTCCTTCGTGTCCTTCAATCTCGGCTATGGCGCAGCACTTTCGATCGCGCTCCTCGTCATCCTGGTGCTGATCAGCATCGTCCAGCTCTGGCTGCTGCGTGTCGGGGAGGACAAGCCATGACCACTGCAAAGGAGCGCCGCGCAAGGCGCAAGCTCTTAGATGGCATCGGCTATCACGGCATCGGCGTCGTCATCGTTATCTTCTTCTTCGCGCCGTTCGCAATTGCCCTGCTGTCATCGTTCCGGCATGGAACCGAGGCGAGCCTTCCGCCGCTGCCGCCATGGCCGACGACCGGCTTCAGCTTCGATGCCTATCGCTCGCTCGATGGCTTCGGCGCCGGCGTGGTGCAGCATACGCTGAACTCGCTTTTCGTCTCGGTCGCAACCGTGCTTTTGACCGTCATCGTCAGCCTGCTCGCCGGCTACGGTTTCTCGCGCTATCGCTTCCCCTTCAAGGGCGCGCTCTTCATCCTGATCATCGCGACGCTGATGATCCCCTTCCAGTCGATCCTGACGCCGCTTTTCATCATCCTGGCACGGCTCGGCCTCAACAATTCACTGATCGGGCTGACGCTCGTCTATGTGACGCTGCAGCTTCCCTTTTCGGTCTTCATGATGCGCAACGCCTTCGACGCCGTGCCGAAGGAGATCGAGGAAGCGGCGCGCATCGATGGCGCCCGCGATCTGAAGCTGCTGTTCCGGGTTCTTTTCCCCCTGGTGCTGCCTGGCGTCGCGACCGTTGCGATCTTTGCCTTCCTCAATGCCTGGAACGAATTCCTGGCAGCATTGGTGCTCCTGTCGAGCAACGAGAAATTCACCCTGCCGGTGCTGATGATCGCCGTCAGGACCGGTCGGCTTGGCGCCGTCAACTGGGGTGCGGTCCAGGCCGGCATCGCCGTCATGACCATCCCCTGCGTCATCGTCTTTCTGCTTCTGCAACGCTACTACATGCGCGGGCTGATGGCCGGCGCGGTGAAATAACCCTTTAAGCAAGGATCAAAGCCATGTCTGACAAGCAAAACCGCCAGTTCCGCCCCCTGCCCGTTCCGAATGTCGAGCTTGCAGGCCTTTTCGGCGCGCGCCAGGATGCAATCTGCAATTCCACCGCGGCAACGCTGCTCGACCGCTGCGTCGAAGCCGGGATGATCCAGGCCATCGACGTCAGCCAGCCGAGCCCCGGTATCGTCATTCCCTTGCAGACCTGGTCGGGCTCGACGCAGATGTTCTGGGACAGCGATCTCGGCAAGTCGATCGAAACCATCGCCTATTCCCTTTATCGCCGCCCCAATGCCGAGCTGGAAGCGCGTGCGGACGCCATCATCGACATGTATGAAAAGCTGCAGCAGGAGGACGGATACCTGAACGCCTGGTTCCAGCGCGTCCAGCCCGGCCGCCGCTGGACCAACCTTCGCGATCATCACGAGCTTTATTGCGCCGGCCATCTGATCGAGGCGGCCGTCGCCTATTATCAGGCAACGGGCAAGCGCAAGCTGCTCGACATCATGAGCCGCTTTGCCGATTACATGATCACCGTCTTCGGACATGGAGAAGGCCAGCTGCGCGGCTATTGCGGCCACGAGGAGGTGGAGCTCGCGCTCGTCAAGCTCGCCCGCGTCACGGGCGAGAAGAAGTATCTCGATCTCGCAAAATACTTCATCGACGAGCGCGGCCAGGAACCGCATTTCTTCACCGATGAAGCGCTGCGCGACGGCCGCGATCCGAAAAAATTCGTGCAGAAGACCTATGAATACAGCCAGTCGCACGAGCCGGTGCGCGATCAGACCAAGGTCGTGGGCCATGCCGTGCGCGCCATGTACCTCTATTCCGGCATGGCCGATATCGCCACGGAATATAATGACGATACCCTGACCGCGGCACTCGAGACGCTCTGGGACGACCTGACGACCAAGCAGATGTATGTGACCGGCGGTATCGGACCGGCCGCCTCCAACGAAGGCTTTACCGACTACTACGATCTGCCGAACGAAAGCGCCTATGCCGAAACCTGCGCCTCCGTCGGTCTGGTCTTCTGGGCCAACCGCATGCTCGGCCGCGGTCCGAACCGCCGCTACGCCGATATCATGGAAGTGGCGCTCTATAACGGCGCCATGGTCGGACTGTCGCAGGACGGCAAGACCTTCTTCTACGAAAACCCGCTGGAGAGCGCCGGCAAGCATCATCGCTGGACCTGGCATCATTGCCCCTGCTGCCCGCCGAACATCGCGCGCCTGCTCGCCTCGGTCGGCTCTTATATGTATGCCGCAGCCGACAACGAGATCGCCGTCCATCTCTATGGCGAAAGCAAGGCCCGCGTGCCGCTCGCCGGCGGCGTGACCGTACAGCTTTCCCAGACGACGCATTACCCCTGGGACGGCGCAATCCGCTTCGACGTCAGCCCCGATCGTGCGGCCAAATTTGCGCTGTCGCTGCGCATTCCTGAATGGGCCGAAGGCGCGACGCTCGCGATCAATGGCGCGCCGGTCGATCTGGCAACAATCACCGTCGATGGCTATGTCCGCATCGAACGGGAATGGCAGGCAGGCGATCGTGTCGACCTCATCCTTCCGCTCATCCCCCGCACGCTGTTTGCCAACCCGAAAGTCCGCCAGGATGCCGGGCGTGCTGCCCTGATGCGCGGGCCGCTCGTCTATTGCGTCGAGACCACGGACAACGGTCACGATCTCAACGGCATTTCGCTTTCCAGCGATCCGGCATCCGCCAAAACCGCGGAAATCGCCGCGCTGGAAGGAGCGGTCGCGCTCGACGTTCCCGTGACGCGCGAGACGTCTGACTGGGGTTCCGATCTCTATCGCACGGCGCCACCGAAAAGCGCTGTTTCCACGGCGCGCTTCGTCCCCTATCATCTCTGGGACAATCGCGAACCCGGTGAAATGCTTGTCTGGATCCGCGCCGATCAGATGCAGCGCGGAGCCTAGCATGACAAAGAACAGCATGCGCCTGACCGGCGTCCGCAAGAGTTTTGGCGGGCTGGAGGTCATTCACGGCATCGATCTCGACATACCGGAAGGCGCTTTCGTCGTCTTCGTCGGCCCCTCCGGCTGTGGCAAATCCACGCTGCTGCGCATGATTGCCGGGCTGGAGGAAGTCACCGACGGCGAGATCGCCATCAAGGGCCGGGATGTCACCGATCTCGATCCTTCCGAGCGCGGCATCGCCATGGTCTTTCAGTCCTATGCGCTCTATCCGCATATGAGCGTGCGCGACAATCTCGGTTTCGGGCTGAAAATGGCCCGAACTGATGCATCCGAAATCGAAAGACGCGTGCGATCCGCCGCCGCGATCCTCAAGATCGATCATCTATTGGACCGCCGGCCGGGACAGCTTTCCGGCGGCCAACGCCAGCGCGTCGCCATCGGACGCGCCATCGTTCGCGAGCCGGACGTCTTTCTCTTCGACGAGCCGCTCTCCAATCTCGATGCGGAGCTGCGCGTCTCGATGCGCATCGAAATTGCCCGACTGCATCGCGAGCTCGGCAATACGATGATCTATGTCACGCACGACCAGACCGAGGCCATGACGCTCGCCGACAAGATCGTCGTGCTGAGAGACGGCCGGATCGAACAGGTGGGCAGCCCACGCGAGGTCTATGAAGATCCGGCCAACAGCTTTGTCGCCGGCTTCATCGGCTCGCCAAGGATGAACATGATCGAAGCGACGTGGTCCGATGACGGGACGGCGAAGGTCGGAAACGGCAGCATCAAGGTAGACCTTTTACAGACCAAGCCATCAGCGGGCGAAAAGATCCTCCTTGGCATGCGCCCCGAACATTTCGTCGTCACGTCAAATGCGGACGATGCCGTGCGAGTCACGGTCGACGTCACCGAATATCTAGGCGGCACCCGCTATCTCTACTGCCAGACAGAGGACGGCCAGGCGATCATTGCCGAATATCGCGACGGACCGGAGATCGAGCGCGGCGACACGCTCCACCTGCATTGCCCGCCCGAACGCCGGCGCTATTTCGACAAACAGGGAGGACGGCTGCGGTAGATGCTTTGCCTAGCCAACCCACATACTCATTGCCCGATGGCCGGCGGGCTGTCTGCGACCTCACCAAAGTAGGCATCATCCAGCCAACAAGGTAAAAATCGTTGGCTGGATGTCGGTATATCAAGCCGCTTTGCTGACCCGCACCGGAACGGATTTATAGGACGGTGTGCCGCTTTCTTTGTCCTGGTAGTCGATCGGGATCAGGCAATTTGCCTCCGGGTAATAGGCGGCGACAGAGCCCTCGGAAATATCGTAGGAAATCGCCGTCAGCTTCAAGAGCCGCTTGCCGCCGGAGGGAAGTGCGGTCTCGATCTCGACCAGATCGCCATGCTCCAGCCCTTTCGCCTTCAAATCCTTGTCGTTCATGAACAGGACGTCGCGGCGGCCGAATACGCCGCGATAGCGGTCATCGAGGCCATAGATCGTCGTGTTGTACTGATCGTGGCTGCGGATGGTGGCCAGCTTGAGGATGGTTCCATCCGAAAGCAAGATATCTTCGTTGAGGCCGGAAAACAGCTTGAACTCCGCCTTGCCCGACGGTGTCTTCCAGACGCGCTCCGTCGGCCCGATTGGCAGACGGAAGCCACCCGGCACGCGGATACGCTCATTGTAATCGGCGAAATCCGGGTAAACGATTTCAATCTTGTCGCGGATCAGATCGTAGTCGGTGATGAGCTCCATCCATGCAACCTTGCTGCTCGGCAGGGTCGCCTGCGCCATCGCAGCAACAATGGCAGGCTCCGAACGCAGTTGATCCGAGGCCGGTTTCAGCCGACCACGCGAGGCATGCACCATCGACATCGAATCCTCGATCGTGACCGATTGAGCGCCGGTCGCCTGAATGTCCTGCTCGGTGCGGCCGAGCACGGGAAACAGGAAAGACTCCTTGCCGATCAAGAGATTGGAACGATTGAGCTTGGTGTTCATATGAACGGCGAGATCGAGCTTGCGCATGCTTTCAGCACAGAGATCCGGATCGGGAAGCGCGATCGAGAAATTGCCGCCGAGGCAAAGCAGCACTTTGGAGCGTCCCTCCGCCATCGCCTGCATGGCGGCAACTGCATCGTGACCATGATGAGCCGGCGACGTGAAACCGAACGCCCGTTCGATGCCTTCGATCAGCGCTGGAGTCGGCTTTTCGGTGATCCCGACGGTGCGATTGCCCTGCACGTTGGAATGGCCGCGCAGCGGGCAGATGCCGGCGCCGGGCTTGCCGAAATTGCCGCGCAACAGCAAGAGGTTGGCGATCTGCTGGACATTCGCCGTTCCCTTGGCATGCTGGGTGATGCCCATGCCGTAAGCGACGATCGTTGCCTTCGACTTTGCATAAATGGCGGCAACCCGCTCCAGATCAGCGCGGGCAAGACCGGAGACCCGCTCGATATCAGCCCATTCCGTCCGGTTGATGTCGTCAACGAGAGCCTCGAAGCCCGTGGTGTGTTCGGCGATGAATGCGTGATCGAGAACATCCGGCGACGTTTCGGCAAGCGCCAGAACAGCTTTCATGATGCCCTTGAGGGCCGCGGCATCGCCACCGATCTTCACCTGATAATAGGACGATGCGATCCGCGTCGAACCGAAGGTTCCCATTTCGATGGGGTCCTGCGGGTCGGCAAAGCGCTCCAGCGCCCGCTCCTTCAGCGGGTTGAAGACGATGATCGGCACGCCGCGGCGCGAGCATTCATGCAATGTACCCATCATGCGCGGATGGTTCGTGCCGGGATTGTGCCCCATCGAAATGATCAGATCGCATTCGTCGAAGTCGTCGAGCGAGACAGTACCCTTGCCGATGCCGATCGATTGCGGCAGGCCGACGCTGGTTGCCTCATGGCACATGTTCGAGCAATCGGGGAAATTGTTGGTACCGTATTCGCGGGCAAAGATCTGGAAGAGAAACGCCGCCTCGTTGGAGGCTCGGCCCGACGTATAAAATTCGACCATATCCGGATCGGGCTGGCTTCGCATGACCTCGCCAATGCGGGCAAAGGCGTCTTCCCAGGCAATTGGCTGGTAGGTATCGGATGCCCGGTCATAGACCATCGGATGCGTCAATCGGCCGGAATTTTCCAGCTCATAATCGCTCCACGTCAAAAGTTCACTGACTGTATGCTTGGCGAAGAACTCGGGCGTCACGCGCTTGTTGGTTGCTTCCCAGGTGACGGCTTTGGCGCCGTTTTCGCAAAACTGGAAGGTGGAGGTGTGTTCCTTGTCGGGCCAGGCGCAGCCGGGGCAATCGAAGCCTGTAGGCTTATTGGTGCGCAGGAGAAGACCGGGCGCCTCGGTGATATCCATCTGCTCACGCACCGCATTGGCCGTGGCTTTCAACGCGCCCCAACCGCCAGCAGGGCTGTTATAGGGACGAATACCGGGGACTTCACGCTTCCGCGCCATGATACGCTCCTTTGGCTACCCAAACGGCTTCCTCCCAAAGGCCGGGCTTACAAGAAATAAGCTTGCGACATCAGGGAGTAAAGCACAATCAAGCGACAGAAAATCAAACAATCCCCCAGCGTGATGAAGCCATGTGCAAGCTAGTGCATTTCCGCTTTTCTTCGCATCACGAAAATGCTCTATCCTCTTGTTTGTTCTCGCATTCCGGATGGAAAACCGCTGCGCACTTTTCCTGGAATTGCTCTAGTTCTTGAAGACGAGGCAGGAGCCACCCTGCTGCCGGACCTGCGTGCAAACGGCATCCGCTTCCTCCCGTGTTTGCCGAGGAATGCGCGCCGCATAACGGACGCGGCGGCCGAAGTCGGCATTGCGCTGACGCACGATCAACGGCTTCTCAGTATTCAGCGGTGACGGCAGTTTTCTTATGTTTGCGATAAACAGACGGCGAGCGGCATCCAACTGGAAATGCTCGGCCAATTGCGCGCCCCAGGGCGCCCAGGGCCGCTCCTGCTCCAGGGGAGTGGGTTTCAGGCGCCTGCTCTGCGCAAGCGCGACGCAGGAATCGACAAACGGCTTGCTCTTATCCAGCACGGGAGCTGCGATATCTGGCGGATCATCGCGCCACTCCTCGACGCTATGGGCAGTGATCGCGCTCACATAGTTGCGCGTCTCATAGGGAAGTCCGCCGGAGTTCAGGAAATTGGCAAGACCGGCTTCGCCGGCATTATAAGCAGCGGCAGCCAATCCCAAATTGCCGAAGCGGTCCCGCAATTCATCAAGATAGGTCGCCGCCTTGCCGAGCGCCTCAAGCGCGTCGTAGCTGTCACGCACGCCACGCAGCTTCGCTGTTCCCGGCATGAATTGTGCGATGCCGCGCGCGCCCTTGGGGCTTACCGCATCGGAGCGAAAGAGGCTTTCGCGCCAGACCAGACGCGCCAGATAGTCCGGCGGCAGATGGTTGCCATGCGCGAAATATTCGATGGCAGTGCAGAGATCGCGATTGTAACTGTCCTTACGCAGGCACAGCGTTTGACCCGTCTCCGTCGTTAGTGGCCCGGAGACGCAGACGGGCGGCGCCACGCTCCATTCCGGCTGCGCGACTGCTGGACCGAAGGCCGAAACAGCAATGATACATGCAATCGCAGAGGCAACGATGGTGCCGACGAAGCCTGCCCTATGCTGCCTGCCTGTCATCTAAGCGATATCCGTCCGAAACCAACCGATCGCAAATTCGCGGCCTCTTCATAACATCGAAGGCGAGCGGCGAAAACCTCAGATGCGACGACAGTCGCTGGCAGACTACTATTACGCGAGGCGCCCGCCGCGCATCGGCGCAGGCACGCCCGTCGTGCCGGGAAAGCTGATTGGCATGCCGCGCAGCACACGCACGGCGAGAAACGCAAAGCACTCCGCCTCGACAGCATCGCCGCGCCAGCCGAGATCTTCGGCAAAGATCGGTTCGACGCCGGCCCGGCTCTTCAGCATCGCCATGATCGTCGGATTGTGCCTGCCGCCGCCACTGACGACAACCTTGCTCGGTCTGCGCGGCAAAAGATCCAGCGCCTTGCCGACGGCACTTGCCGTGAAGGCTGACAGCGTGGCGGCACCGTCTTCCGGACCAAGGCCATCCGCCATGGCGGCGCCGAAGTCGAACCGATCGAGCGATTTCGGATAGGGTGCCGTGAGATAGGGATGCTGCAGCAGCTTTTCGAGCCGTGCCTCATCGACCTTGCCGGCGCGCCCAAGCGCACCGTCGCGATCCATATCCCCGAGCCCGTGGGATTTGATGAAATCGTTCAAGGGCGCGTTGGCCGGGCCTGTATCGAAAGCAACGAAATTGCCCTCGCCATCCCACCAGGTGACATTGGCAACGCCGCCGAGATTGAGAATGGCAACCTCTCCTGCCGCACCCGCTCCGCGCAACAGCGCGGTGTGATAGGCTGCGGCAAGCGGTGCGCCCTGCCCACCGGCGCGCATGTCGGCCGAGCGGAAATCATAGGCGACCTTTGTGCCGAGGATCGAACGCATCAGCTCACCATCACCAAGCTGGCGCGTCTGCCCCAACCTGTCCTTCTGCGGTGCCCGATGCAAGACCGTCTGGCCATGAAAGCCGACGACGCCGATATCGGCCATCGTCATGCCGTTGTCTTCGACCAGTTCCCTGACCGCCTCCGACTGGGCTCGCGTCAGCGCCTCCTCGGCGGCCTTGAAGATTGCCGGCTCAGGCCCTTCGAAATTCCATGCCCGGGCCTGCCGCAGCGTCTCTTCCAGCAACTCCCGAATCCAGCTGGGATAAGGCGCCAGAACATAGGGGCCGAACTCCTCGATCCGCTCGCCGTCCGTCTTCAGCATGGCGACATCGATATTGCCGTCAAGGACGGTCCCGGTCATCAGACCGACTGCCCAGATTGGTTCCATGGTCAGGCTCCTATGCTGCGTTGACGTGATCGCTGACGGCCTGACGAAGCGCCAGTATGCCGCTGTCGAAATGGCGTGTCGGATGAATGCGGTTGGTGAGCAAGGTCCAGGCCCTGCCCCTGTCGAAGTCGATCCAGAGCGCCGTACCTGTGAAGCCCGTATGGCCGATGGTTCCGGACGAGCAGAGAGCGCCGCCATGCCAGCCGTCATGAGGCCGCTCCCAGCCATGCGTGCGCGTTGCCGAAAGCGGCGTCCGCATCAGGGCGATCGACTGGGCAGATGCGCCGCTACCGTCAAGTAATCCCCTTGCAAAATCGAGGATCGCGTCAGCCGTTCCGAACAGGCCGGCATGGCCGGCGCCCTGCAGCGCCGAGCAATTGTCGTCATGGACTTCGCCCGACAGGATGCGATGCCGCCAGGTGCAGTCTTCGGTCGCGGCGGCGAGCTCGGGCGGCGCAGAGAAGGCAAAACCCGGGCCTGCATCCATGGCCCGAATGGTTTGTCCGGCCAGTCGTTCCAGCGCAAAACCGAGCAGGATGAAATTGATATCGGAATAGACGGGCGGACCGGCTCGCCATTCGCGCTGCAGGATGAAGGCGCGCAGGAGATCCGGGTCGCGACCATAGGTATAGATCGGCTCGACCGCTGGAAACGGAGTCTGATGCCCGAGGCACTGGCGAAACGTCACCTTTCGTTCCCACGCTTCGGCGCTGTATTGGCGAAGATCGGGCAGGAGCGTCGTCAGCGGCGCATCAAGGTCGATCGTGCCGGCTTCCGCCAAGGCCAGAATGCGCGGCGTGGTGAAAATGACCTTGGTGAGCGACGCAAGATCGAACCAGGTATCGGCGAGCATCGGCCTGGCGCTCGGCACCTTCTGCGCCGAGCCGGTGGCGCGAACCTGCCGGTTGCCGTCGAGATCGATCATGCCAAGCACGCCGCCGGGAATGCGCGCCGCCGCGACCGATTGTTCGAGCGGCGTGAGGGCCCGATCGAAACGTTCTTGAAACTGCATGCTCCCCCCTGTTGCCATCTCGCCTCTCCTTCGCTCAGGCTTCCGCCAAAGCGATGTGATCCGGCGCGAAGCGGCGCCACTCGGGAACGACCGGCTCGAAGCCCAGGGGTCGCACCAGCGACGGAACCTGGCGTGTGTCGAGCGTGAAGTTTTCCTTGCGCCGCGCAACCGTCGGAACCGCTGCGATCAGCCGCCTGGTATAGGAATGCTTGGGCTCCGACAAGACGGAGGCAGCATCGCCGATCTCGACGATCTGTCCGGCATAGATCACCGCAATGCGATGAGCGATGCGCTCCACGACCGCCATGTCATGCGAGATGAACAGATAGGCAAGCCCGTATTCGCGCTGCAGTTCGATCAGCAACTCCAGAACCTGCGCCTGAACGGACACGTCGAGCGCCGACACCGCTTCGTCGAGCACCAGCACGGAAGGGTTCAGCATCAGCGCACGCGCGATGCAAAGTCTCTGACGCTGGCCGCCTGAAAACTCATGCGGGTAGCGCTCAAGGGCATTTTCCGGCAAGCCCACGCGCTTCAAAAGCATGGTCATCCGCTCCCGCGTTTCGGCGGAAATGCGGCCACCCGCGGCGATCATCGGTTCGGCGAGGATGTTGTCGACGCGCAGTCTCGGATTAAGCGAGGCATAGGGGTTTTGGAACACCATCTGCACGGCGCTGGTGCGATCGGCAGCCTTGCCGGCATTGGTCGTAAACGTGCCGCGCGTCGACTTGACCAGTCCGAGGATCGCCCGCGCAGTCGTGGATTTGCCCGAGCCGCTCTCGCCGACGATCGCCAGCGTCTCGCCGGGCATCAGATCGAAGCCGACCCCTTCGACGGCATGGACCGCGCCGGCCGACCGCCGCAGGAAGCTGCCCTTGACCGGGAAGCGGACAGTCAAGCCGTCCACTTTAAGCGCCGGCTTAGCTTGCGTCTCGTCACGCTGAAAATCCGTGCGCGCGGCCTGCCCTGAAGCGAAATGCGGAACGGAATGCAGAAGATGCTGGGTGTAGGGGTGCTTGGGATGATCGAGGATCTGATTGAGCTCGCCCTGTTCCACCGCCTGGCCGGCCTGCATCACCATCACCTTGTCGGCAATGCCGGCAACAAGGCCGATATCATGCGTAATGAAGATCATCGACATGCCCGTCTCGCGCTTCAGTTCGGCGAGCAGCGCCATGATCTGCGCCTGGACGGTGACATCGAGCGCCGTGGTCGGCTCATCGGCGATCAGCAGGCGCGGATTGCAGGCAAGCGCGGTCGCGATCATCACACGCTGGAGCATGCCGCCGGAAAGCTGGTTCGGGCAATAGGTGAGACGGCGCGCGGCATCGGGAATGCGCACGCGATCCAGGGCATCTTTGGCGGCGGCCTTTGCCTGGCTTCCCGTCAGGCCACGATGCAGCCTGAACGATTCCTCGATCTGCGTGCCGATGGTGAGAACCGGATTAAGGGACGTCATCGGCTCCTGGAAGATCATGCCGATCTCGGCGCCACGGATCTTCGTCAGCTCCGCTTCGCTGGCCTTGGTGAGATCCAGAATATTGTTGTCGGCACGCTTGAGGCGGATCGACCCGCCGATGATGCGGCCGCCGCCGAAATCGACGAGACGATTGATCGAAAGCGCCGTGACCGACTTGCCCGAACCGCTCTCGCCGACGATTGCCAACGTCTCGCCGGCTTCAAGATCGAAGCTGACACCGCGAACGATGGGATTGGCCTCAGGGTTACGCCCGAAACCGACGCGAAGATCCGAGACCGAGAGAAGCGGTGTCATACCGTGGACCTCCGCATCTTCGGATCAAGGATATCGCGCAGGGCATCGCCGAGCAGGTTGAAGCCGAGAATAGAAATCATGATGGTCACGCCCGGGAAGATCAGCAGCCACGGCGCTGTTTCCATGAGATTGCGGCTATCGCTCAGCATCAGGCCCAGAGAGGATGCCGGCGGCTGTGTTCCCAGGCCGAGGAAGCTCAGTCCGGCCTCGGTCAGCAACGACCAGGCAAGCGCCAGGGTCACTTGCACCGTCAAGGGTGCAACGAGATTGAGCAGGAGGTGGCGCGTCAGGATATAAGATCGGCTGCTGCCGAAGGTGCGGGCGGCATCGACGAAATCGCGTCCCTTCAGCGAAAGGGCCGGGCCACGCACCACGCGGGTAAAGATCGGCGTGTAAACGATCGCGATCGCGGCAACGCTGGTCCAGGTGCCAGGACCGACGATGGCGATGATCAGAAGCGCAAGCAGGATCGCCGGAAAAGCCAGAAGCACATCCATGGTGCGCATGATGACGCCGTCCCAGCGCTTGCCCGACCAGGCGGCGGTCAGGCCGAGTACGGTGCCGACCAGGGTCGCTAGCGCAACCGAAAAGAAGGCAACGGTGAAAGATTCGCCAACGCCATTCATCAAGCGGCTGGCCACATCACGCCCCAGCAGGTCGGTACCCATCCAATATGCAAAATTGGGCGATTGCAGGCGAGCCAACGGATTGCGCGCCACGGGATCATGAGGCGTCAGGCCAAGCACACCAAGGATGGCAATGATGATGTAGACGAGCACAATCACGCCGCCGATCCGGCCGCTCATATGGGAAAAAATGGCCTTGGCGATCCACATCAGCCTTCTCCCAGGCGGACGCGCGGATCAAGCGCGACATAGGCGAGATCGACGAGCAGGTTGACGATCATGAAGTTGAAGGCAATGAACAGGACGCAGCCTTGCACCAGGGCATAATCGCGCTGCTGGATTGCATCCAGGACCAGACGTCCCAGTCCCGGCAAGGCATAGATCTGCTCGACCAGCACGGCGCCGCCAAGTAGATAACCGAACTCGACGCCGCTCAGCGTCACCACAGGGATCAGCGCATTCGGCAAGGCATGGCGCCAGATGACGCCGCGCGCCGGCACACCACGGCTGCGGGCGGTCCGCACATAATCATCACTCAAGACATCGAGCATGGCAGAACGTACGACGCGCGTCACCGAGGCTGCGAAGGCGAAGCCGAGAGTTAGTGCGGGTAGGATCATCTGGCCGAGATTTTCGAGCGGGTTTTCCCAAAGGGGCGTGAAGGCGCCCATGGTCGGCAACACCCCGAAACCGGCAGACAGAGCATAGATTAACAGCAGACCGAGAACGAAATTTGGCGTGGACTGCCCGATCATGGCAACGATGCGCACGACAAGATCGGACAGCTTTTCGTTTCGCGTGGCGGCAAAGACGCCAGCCGGCAGGCCGATGGCGAGCGCGATCACCATGGAAAGCAAGGCGAGCTCCAGCGTCAGTGGAAAGCGCTCAAGGATGATATCGAGCACCGGCTTGCCGTAGGTGACGGAAATGCCGAGATTGCCCTGAAATACCCCGAGCAGCCAATGCCAATATTGGACGGGCCAAGGCTGATCGATGCCGAAATAGGCGGCAAGAGCTTGACGCTGCTCCGGCGTCAAGAGACCGGCATTGGTGCCGAGCATCGCCGTGATCGCGTCGCCCGGCACCAGCCGGATGGCGACGAAGACGAAGATGGACACGCCCAGCATGATCAGCGGGAATGTCATCAGCCGGCGCGTCAGGTATGCCATTGCGATTCCTCAAGAACAATTCCAACACATATGCGAAGTGATTTTCGCTGGAATTGCGTGAAAACAAGGAGATAGAGAGTTTCTCTAACTTCGCTTGGAAGCGGAAGCTCTCTAAATCTCGGGTACTGTTACTTGATCGAAACCTTGCTCAGGCCGAACAGCGAGCCGGTCGGCGTCGGCACGAAGCCCACGACGTTCTTCTGCTCGGCCGTATAGCCGTAAGCCGTGTAGAGCCAGATCCAGGGCGAGACTTCGGCGATATGCTTTTCGAACTCGGCGAAAATCTCCTTGCGCTTGGCCGGATCTGTTTCGACCCGGCCCTTCTGCATCAGGCTGTCGAGCGTATCGTCGATATAGTTCGCGACCTTCTGCAGATTGCCTGATTTCGTCCAGTAACGGTTGTACATCGAATAGGGGTCGGCGCTGCCGCCGTTGAGCGCGACCGCCATGTCGAAATTGCCCTTGAGCCATGTGTCGACATAGACGTTGAGTTCCATCACCTTGATATCGAGCTTGATGCCGATTTCGGCGAGCTGCGACTGGATGACCTGCGCTTCGGCCGTGGCTGTCGGCGGTTCGCCGGTTGCGGCGATGACGGTTGCAGAGAAGCCGTTGGCGAAGCCGGCGTCAGCCATCAGCTTCTTCGCCTTGGCAACGTCGCGCGTATAGCAGAAGAGCTGGCTCGGGTCGGTGGCATAGAGCGGCATCGTCAGCGGCCCGGTCACCTTGCCTTCGCCAAGAGCTGCGGTGTCCATCACGTCCTTGCGGTCGATGGCGCAGGAGATCGCCTGACGCACGGCGAGCTGATCCATTGGCTTACGCGATGGATTGAGCTGCAGGACGTTGTAGGAGAGGATCGGCGTGCGGGTGAGCTGCAGCTTCGGCTCCTTCGGCACCAGCGTTGCGACGAGCGGATCGTTGAGCAGCGCGAAATCAATCTGGCCTGTGCGCAGCGAGGCAAGGATCGCCGTTTCGTCCGGCAGCACGCTGATGTTGATGCCGTCGACGCCGATGGCGCCGCCTGCCCAGTCCTTGTTGGCGCTCAGGACTTCCTTTGAGTTCGGAACCCAGCTGTCGAGCTTGAACGGGCCGGAGCCGATCGCCTTCGTGCCGATGGTGCCGGCAGTGATTTCGCTTGCCGGAACCACCGCCGCATTGAGGCTCGTCATGGCCGTCAAAAGCGGAACGTCGGGCTGCGAGAGGTTGAAGACAACGGTATTGGCATCAGGCGTGTCGATGCTCGCGATCGACAGGAAGTTTGCGCGGGCAACCGCGGCGGTCGCCTGATCGAGAATACGCTGGAAGGAGGCCTTGACGTCAGCCGAGGTCACCGGCGCGCCGTTCTGGAACTTTGCCTTGGCATTGAGCTTGAAGGTCAATTGCTTGCCGTCGGGCGAGAACTGCCAGCTCTCGGCAACACCCGGCACGATCTGCAGATTGCCATCGAGGCGAACGAGCGGTTCATAGATCAGTTCCAGCAGGCGAATGGACGAGAAGGCCGTCTGCTTATGCGGATCAAGCCCGGTTGCGTCCTGCGACCATGCCATACGCAGCGTCGCTGCCTGCGCCGGAAACGCGACGGTCGCCAGACCAATCCCCACGGCCAGCGCTACGCCCGAAATCAGCGTCTTTGCAAAATTCCCTTTCACGTTCAGTCCTCCAAATTTTTTAAATGTCCCCGGCCGATTTTGGCCCGTTGATTGTCTCAAGCTGTTCTGGCGTTGATGGCCTTGCGCAGGAATCCATCAGCGTTTTGCAATGCCGCGCGGGCTTCTTCAATGCCCATCCCAGTAATTTCCATGAGAATGGCAAGCTTGACGTCGTTGCCTGTGAGATCGAGCACGCGGCGCGCTTCCTGCTGCGTGCAGCCGGTCGCCTGCATGACGATGCGCGAGGCGCGCGCTACCAGCTTCTTGTTGCTGGCGCTGACATCGACCATCAGGTTCTGATAGCTCTTGCCGATGCGGATCATGCTTGCCGTCGTCAGCATGTTGAGAATGAGTTTTTGCGCCGTGCCCGACTTCAGGCGGGTCGATCCGGTCAGGATCTCAGGACCGACGACAGGCGATATGGCCAGATCGGCAATGCCGGCGATGATGGAATTCGGATTGCAGGAGAGCGCAACCGTGAAGGCACCGAGGCTCTTGGCATAGTTCAGGCCACCGATGACATAGGGCGTGCGGCCGCTGACGGCGATGCCGATGACGACATCATCCCCGGTCAGCTTGATCTCCTCCAAAGCCTGGCGCCCCTGCTCCGGATCATCCTCGGCACCTTCGATCGAACGCCGCAGTGCATCCGGGCCGCCTGCGATCAACCCGACGACCATGTCGGGCGGCACGCTGAAGGTCGGCGGGCATTCGGAGGCATCGAGAACCCCGAGCCGGCCGCTTGTCCCCGCCCCCATGTAGACCAGCCTGCCGCCTTTCTGGAAAGCGGCCACGATCTGATTGACGGCGGCGGCGATTGCCGGAATCACCTTCTCGACGGCGACCGGAACCGTCTGATCCTCATAATTGATCTCGCGCAGAATATCGAAGGTCGGCAAGAGATCGATATGCATCGTATTCGGATTGCGCCCTTCGGAAACCAACTGCTCCAGTTCGGATATCAACTTCTGTTCTGTCATGGGACTGCTCGCGAAATAACGCTTCGATATCAATAGGTCAGAGTGGCATGTTCAATCACTTTGCGATCGAACAAACTAGAACAACGATCGGTTTTCAGTCAGACGGACGATCAAAGTCAGCCGGGACTGAGGACGGCCTTTGCGGCTTCGTTCCCCGTCCATTCCCTGTTTACCTTGGTTAACACTATGTCCGTTTATTCCTTTCGTCAATCCATAAAGGAATAAAATATTCCATTATGGATGTGCAAAAATTCGGCACATCGCAGACTCCTGTTCAGCCTTGGTGAATGGCTTTCTTCGCAAGAATGATCGCACCGGACACAGCGTCGCCGTCGATGGGCTTCAAGCGGCGGCGCACGTCGGGCGCGAGCCATGGCTCGAGCGGGCTCGCAAGACCGCCAAGCAGGCACACACGCGGCGCCCCTTGATCAAACAGGCTGCGCACCAGCGTGTCGACATGGCCCGCAGCACCTTGTACGATCCGGCGCGCGATCGCGTCAGCCTGATCGGCGTGACGTAGAACCATGGGCGCAAGAGCCGCGTAGTCCGTCGCCGATGCCCGGTCCATCCACGCAACCGCCTCCATCGGATCGTTCTGGAAACGCTGCATGATTTCGGCGAGCAGCGCGGCCTTCTGTTCGCGACCATCATGGGCGCGCAGTGCCAGCTGCACGGCCTTCAGCCCGAGATAGGCGCCGCTGCCCTCATCCGAGATCGGAAAACCATAGCCGCCGACCCGCAATTGCCGCCCTTCGACAAGGCCGAGCCCGATCGAGCCCGTCCCGGCGATCACGATCGCGCCGTCACGACCGGAATGGGCACCAAGGCAGGCGCCCTCGCCGTCGCTGATGAAATCGATGCTGGCAAACGGGTGCTCTATCGCCTTCAGGGCGGCGAGCGCGCCCTTGCGGCCGATCCCCGCCAATCCGACGCCGGCATGAATGCGGCCGATATCGGCGGCACTCAACCCCGCTTCTTCGATGGCGGCGTCAAAGGCTCGTGAGATCGACGCCCAGGCTTCGGCAATTCCGAGGCGGGTGGTTGCCGGCCCGGACAATCCCTGCCCCAAGACCGTGCCTTCCGCATCCTCGATGCGAGCCCGGCAGCCGGTGCCGCCGCCATCAATGCCGAGGAAATAGGAAGCGTTTTCGGATGCGGCAGTCATGACGTCAGCCGTTCGATGTCGGCGCCGCAGAGGCGCAATTTGCGGTCCAGCTGCTCGTAGCCGCGATCGAGATGATAGACGCGGTTGACGATGGTTTCGCCTTCCGAAACGAGGGCTGCGAGAACCAGCGACACGGAGGCGCGCAGATCCGTCGCCATCACCTGCGCGCCTTTAAGCGGAGCACCGCCACGCACCAGCGCCGTCGTGCCCTGCAAAGTGATGTTGGCGCCGAGCCGCGTCAACTCCGGCACATGCATGAACCGATTTTCAAATACCGTCTCCCGGATCAGCGTCGCGCCCTTGGCACAGCAGGCGAGAGCCATGAACTGCGCCTGCAGATCCGTCGGAAAGCCGGGATAGGGTTCGGTGGTGAGATCGGCTCCCTTGAGCGGGCCGTCCCTTGAAACGACGAGGCCGCGATCGCTCGGCCAGACGCTGACACCCATGGCTTCGAGCGCCTGGACGACAGAGGCGAGGTTTTCCAGCCGCGCATGAATGAGTTCGAGCTGCCCACCGGTGATCGCCGCCGCCACGGCATAGGTGCCGGCCTCGATGCGGTCGGGGATACCGTGATGCTTGGCGGGACGCCAGCCGGTGTCGCCTTCGATAAGGATGCGATGCGTCCCCGCGCCTTCGATCCGCGCCCCCATGGCGCTGAGGCAGGCCGCAAGATCGGCCACCTCCGGCTCCCGGGCCGCATTCAGGATCTCGGTTTCGCCCTTGGCCGCGCAGGCGGCCATCATGGCCGTTTCCGTCGCCCCTACGGACGGCGAACTTAACACGATCCGCGCGCCCTTCAGCCCATTGGAAGCCGAAGCGACGATCAGGCCGCTTTCGATCGCAATATCGGCACCCAGCGTCGCCAGAGCCTTGATGTGCATATCGACGGGCCGCGCGCCGATAGCGCAGCCGCCTGGAAGCGAAACACGCGCATGACCGAAACGAGCAAGCAGCGGCGCCAGCACCAGAACAGTCGCTCGCATCCGCCGGACCGTATCGTAGGAGGTCTCCTTCGAAACGATATCGCTCGCATCGATCGTCGTGCCGTGCGGCCCGCGGGCGATCTTAGCGCCGTGGAGGGCGATGACACCAAGCATGTTCTCGACATCGCTGACTGAAGGCAGGTTCGTCAATTCAAGCGGATGCGGGCTCAAAAGCGCCGCCGCGATCTGCGGCAGAGCGGCATTCTTGGCGCCGGCGATGGTCACCGCGCCCTGCAACCTTCTGCCGCCGGAGATGCGAAGTCTGTCCATGATGAAAATCCGCCGAGGAAAAGGTGAGGACGCCACGAGTCCTTCACGCGTTTCCTCTGAAGACTAATCGGCCATTCCATAGTGTCAACCGGATTTGGAATTTTTTATTCCAATTTGCTGTGATAATGTCCGATCGCACGAAGCGAGATTGCCGAGCTTCAACCGGATGCTATTTTCGGTGCACTCGTGTCGGCGAGTTAAGCAGCCTTGATGGCTCGAAGGGACAAATGTCGATCTTAAAGAAAATCAGCGCGCAGCTCGAAACCATGGCCCCCGCCGATCGCCAGATCGGGCAGTTCATCATCGACAATCCCGACCAGATGCTACGGCTGTCCTCGGCGGCACTCGCGGGAGAAACCGGCCGCAGCCAGTCGAGTGTCGTGAAATTCAGCCAGAAGCTTGGCTATGCCGGCTACCAGGAATTGAAGCTTGCCGTCAGCGAGGCGAAAGCGCAGGAATGGCAGGCGCCGGCCGGCATGATCCACGGCACGATCGAGGTGGGCGACGGCTATCTCACCATCCTGCAGAAGCTGCTGGGCAGCAAAATGCAGGCCATGCAGCAGACCATCTCCGTCAACAACGAAGCCGATATCGAAAAGGCGCTCGAAGCACTTCATGATGCCCGGCGCATCCATCTGGCCGGTGTCGGCGCTTCTTCGCTGGTAGCGCGCGACTTTTCCTACAAACTGATGAAGCTTGGCCGCAATGTGCTGCATGACAGCGACAGCCATGTGCAAATGGCCAATGCGTCGACGCTCGGGCCGGATGACCTTCTCTTTGCTCTTTCCTATTCCGGCGCCAGCATCGAGACGCTGCGGATTGCGGAACTGGCAAGCCAGCGCCAGGCAACGGTCATTGCCGTCACCGGCCTGCAGGACAACCCGCTTTCCCGCGTCGCCGATATCTGCCTCCACACCGTCGGCGATGAGGATCGCGTCCGCTCCTCGGCCATCACCGCCCGCGACGCGCAGCTGATGCTGACCGATCTGCTGTTCATTCTGTTGGTGCAGCGTCAGCCCGACGCCAACGACTATGTCCACAACAGCGAGACGGCCGTTTCCGTGCTGAAGGCCAAGCGTCTTTCATAACGGCCGACATCGGTCACCAAGCTGTGACGACGGTGGCCCTGTACGCCGGCGGCTTCGGGACATAGCTTGGCGCCCCAGCAAATCATACCGGAGAGATTCCATGGACCTTGGCCTCAAGGATAAAGTCGTTCTGATCACGGGCGGCTCGAAAGGCATCGGTTTTGCCTGCGCAGAGCTGTTTCTTCAGGAAGGCGCACGCGTCGCGATCTGCTCACGCTCGCAAGCCAATATCGATGCCGCACTCTCCAGACTTCCCGGCGCGCATGGCTACGCCGCCGACCTGATTTCCGACGAGCAGGCACTTGGGGTCGTTGACCGGGTCGAAGCGGAGATCGGACCGATCGATATCCTCGTCAACAGCGCCGGTGCGGCAGCCCGCACACCGGCGGACGACCTCACGCCCGCCATATGGCGCGCCGCCATGGACGCCAAGTATTTTTCCTACATCAACGTGATCGATCCCGCCATCAAGCGCATGGGCGCTCGTGGCTCGGGCGCGGTGATCAACATCATCGGCAATGGCGGCAAGGTCGCCTCGGCAGTCCATCTGGCCGGCGGATCGGCGAATGCCGCGCTGATGCTTGCAAGCGTCGGGCTTGCCAATGCCTATGCCGGCAGAGGCGTGCGCGTCGTCGGCCTCAATCCCGGCCTCACGGAAACCGATCGCGTTGCCGAAGGCCTCAAGGCGGCTGCGAAAGCTTCCGGCTCGACGGAGGAGGAGGCCCTTGCCGAGGCGCTGAAGCGTATTCCGATCGGCCGCATGGCGAGCCCGGTCGATATCGCCAATGTCGTGGCCTTCCTGAGCTCGGCAAAGGCAGGCTACGTCACCGGCGTCGTCATCAGCATGGATGGCGCGCAGGTGCCGGTCATCGTCTGATCCTCCCGCGCGCCTCAATTCCCATCTTGTCTGCGGAGACGGCTGGCCACCCCGAAGGGGAGCCGGTCCGGGGTCCTGCGGACCGTTCCGCTAGCTTTGGGTCGCGGTATCCAGGATCATCTCACTTGGCGCCACCTTCGCATTGCGCTGCAGCGCGTAATAGACGACGGCAGTCACGACCAGGCTGACGGCCCAGGAAATATCGGCGTCATTGAGCGCGACCGCAATCGGGCCTTCATAGAGAGGCTGATTGAGGAACGGGATCTGCACGATGACGCCGAGAACATAGCATCCGAGTGCTGTCCAGTTGTACGCGCCGTAGCGGCCCGTTGCGTCATAGAGGGCGGGAATATCCACCTTCTCTTTGGAGATGAGATAGTAATCGATGAGATTGATCGCGCTCCAAGGGACGAACACCGCCAGCAGCATCAGGACGAAGTTCTTGAATGCCGAGAGGAAATCCGCGCTGGCGAGAACGGCGATCAGCACCGACAGAGCAACAAATCCGATGATATAGAGCGCCCTCGCACCCCGCGAGATCCGGGTCTGGTTGCTGAACGAGGTAAAGGTCGTCAGGATTGCCATGAAGCCGCCATAGGCGTTTAAGCAGTTGATCGTCAGCTTGCCGCAGATAATGACGATATAAACGAGAACAGCGCCCTGTCCCGCCAGGGTTCCAAGGAAACCGACCTGGTTCGAAAGGAATTTCGCGCCGAGGGCGGCGACAAACACGCCGAACGTCATCGCCAGTTGCGAGGCAATCGCCGAGCCGAGCAATGTATAGAGGAATGCCCTGCCATCCGGTGTGGACGACGGAAGGTAGCGCGAATAGTCGGCGACGTATGGCGCATAGGTCAGCTGCCATCCGGCCGAGAGCGAGACGGCCAGCAGGAAGGTCGCGACCGTCGCGGGCTTTTGCCCGAAGGCCGTTTGAATGTCGTATTGGTGGAACAGCTGGTAGGCGAGATAAGCGAAGCCGATGACGCTGATGACCGTCGCGATCCGCCCCATGATGTGGATCACCTTATAGCCGACGAGCGCGATCACGGCGCTGAGCACCCCGAAGATCACCATGCCGACAGCCGGATTGGAAACGCCAAGCAAAAGGTTCATGGCCTGGCCGGCAAGCACCGTGCCCGTCGCGGCAAAGCCGAGATACATCAGAATGACCAGAAGCAATGGAAGTGTGGCACCTCTGACACCGAACTGCGCGCGGCTGCTGATCATCTGCGGCAGCCCGAGGCGCGGCCCCTGCGCCGAATGGAGGGCCATCACGATCCCCCCGAGGATATTGCCGACGGCAAGACCCACGATCGCCGTCATCGCCTCTGCTCCGAACACGACGGCAAGCGCGCCATCCAGCACCGCCGTGATCTGCAGATTCGCTCCGAACCAGAGCGTGAACTGGTCTCGTGGGAAACCGTGCCGCTCGCTCTCCGGTATCCTGTCTATGGTTCTGCGTTCGGCGAATCCATCGCCGGTTCTGACACCGCTCATCCTGTGCTCCTCCTGGGGGAATTCGGTACTCACGGACCAATCTATACAAAGGAAGGAGCTCTTTTGTATATACATTTACCCCATTCAGATTGCTCTCTGCGACTTCAGTTCTTGAGTTGCGCCCGTGCTGTTGCCAACGAGATCACCGCAATGCCCACACCTCAGGCCACCGCCTTCCAATCCAGCCCGATATCGAGCGTCGGCGCACTATGAGTCAGCCAACCGACGGATATGAGATCGACGCCGGATGCGGCGATCACGGCAGCCGTTGCCGGCGTGATGCGCCCGGAGGCTTCGGTGATCGCCCGGCCGCCGACGATATCGACCGCCTCGCGCAGTTGGTCCGGCGTCATATTGTCGAGCAGCACGGCATCGACGCCTTCCTGCATCGCTTCGCGAAGCTGCGCCAGCGTATCGACCTCGACTTCGATCTTGACCATGTGACCGGCTCCGGCCTTGGCGCGACGAATGGCTTCTGCGATGCCGCCGGCAATGGCGACGTGGTTGTCCTTGATCAGCACCGCGTCATAGAGCGCGAAACGATGGTTCATACCGCCGCCGGCACGAACCGCGTATTTCTCCAGGGCTCTCAGACCGGGCGTCGTCTTGCGCGTACAGACGATCGATGCCTTCGTGCTGGCGATCGCCTCGACGATGCTGCCGGTGACGGAGGCAATGCCGGAGAGATGGCCGAGGAAATTGAGCGCAGTCCGCTCCGCCGTCAGCAGACCGCGGGACGGCCCTTCGACCGTTGCAATGACCTCGCCGACACCAACCTTCGTGCCATCGGGCACGTGGCGGGTCATGACGATGGCAGGATCGACCAATTGGAAGGCAAGTTCGGACGCATCAAGGCCTGCGACCACGCCCGGCTGCCGGTTGACCATGGCGACGCGGGAGCGATGCGTGGCGGGGATGACGGCGGTGGAGGTGACGTCGCCGGCAAGGCCGAGATCTTCCACAAGCGCATTGCGCACCAGCGGTTCGACGATCAGGCGCGGGAGGGGAGCAAGCATCATGTCAGGCACTCCTTGCGATGGAATAGGGGATTGCCGATCTGGCGATATCCAGGGCGTCGGAAAGGTTCATCATGCGGCGCTGCGCATGATGCAGCTTGAGCGGAAAATCCGTGCGGGCATGGGCGCCGCGCGATTCCATCCTGAGATTTGCGAAGACGGCGATCAGCAAGGCCACCAGCGCGGGGTCGGCGGCCGGTCCTTCGCTCTCGCAAAGCGGCAGAAGCGCTGCGATCGCGCCATGAATGGCGCCAGCATTGCGCAGGACCCCGAGATGCCGCGACACGATCGGCCGCACGAGCGCCGCATCCGGCGCGACCGTCTCGGGAAGATGTTTCGGCAACCTCGTCGTAGCCGCATCCATGCCTGCAATATCGCGCGCGGCCCGCATGCCCATGACCGCAGCCTCCAGCAGGGAGTTGCTGGCAAGACGATTGGCGCCATGCAGACCGGTGGACGCCGCCTCACCCACGACCCATAGGCCGGGAACGGAGCTTCGGCCATTCTCGTCGGTCGCCACGCCACCCATGTGATAGTGAACGGCCGGACGCACCGGAATGGGGTCGCTTGCCGGGTCGACGCCTGCCTCGCGGCAAAGGGCCTCGATGACCGGAAAGCGGACAGCAAAGCGATTGCCGAGCGCATTGCGCGCATCGAGGAACACCTTGCCGCCGCGGGCGATTTCCGCGCTGATAGCCCGCGCCACGACATCGCGCGGCGCAAGCTCGGCACCTTCGACGCCAGCCATGAAGCGCTCGCCGCTTTCATTGACGAGAAGCGCGCCCTCGCCGCGAACCGCTTCGCTGACAAGCGCCAAAGGCCGCCTGCGGCTGTCGAGTGCGGTGGGATGGAATTGCACGAATTCCATATCGGCGAGTTGCGCGCCCGCGCGCGCTGCAAGCACAATCCCCTGCCCGAAATTGCCGACAGGATTGGTGGTGGCATCGAACAGGCCGCCAATACCGCCAGTCGCAAGAACGACGCGCGAGGATGGCAACACGACGCTGCCCTTGTCGGTGAGGCATAGGAGGCCGGCAACCCGATCGCCGTCCAGCAGCAGCCGCTGTGCCTGATAACCCTCGAGCACCATGATCGACGGCGTGCGGGCAACTGCCTCGGCAAGCGCACGAACGATGGCAGCACCCGAGCCATCGCCCTTTGAATGCACGATGCGTCGCAGCGAATGCGCGGCTTCGAGGCCGAGGGATAATTCGCCTGTAACATCGCGATCGAACTCGACGCCGGCGCGCTCCAGTGCAGCGATGGCAGCAGGGGCTTCCGCGACGATCTTTGCCGCTACTTTCGCGTCGCAAAGGCCGTCGCCGGCAGCGAGCGTATCGGCAAGATGCAAAGCGGCGCTATCGCCCTCGCCGACGCTGGCAGCGATGCCACCCTGAGCCCAGGCGCTCGACGTTTCCGCGCCGATCAAGGCGCGGGTAACGATCACGACAGGCCGAGGCGCCAATGTCAGTGCCGTCATCAATCCGGCAAGACCGCTGCCGACGATGACGATGCGGCCCCTCAGTTCTTCGAGGATCTCGCTCATATCGCCAGCATCCTTTCCACCGCGCGGCGTGCGTCGGCCGCGATCGCCGGATCGACCGTCACCTCATGCCGCCCTTCTTCCAGGGCCTTACGGATGTTGCCGAGGGTGATGCGCTTCATGTGTGGGCAGAGATTGCAGGGGCGGATGAACTCCACATCCGGGTGATGCACAGCGACATTGTCGCTCATCGAACATTCGGTCAGAAGCACGACGCGTGACGGGCGCTTCTTGCCGACATAGTCGGACATGACGGCGGTCGAGCCGGCGAAATCCGCGGCCTCGACGACATCGGGTGGGCATTCCGGGTGCGCAAGCACGGTCACACCGGGATAGTTCTCCCGCAGCTGGCGGATATCGTCTGCTGTGAAGAGTTCATGAACCTCGCAGTGCCCATGCCAGGCGATGAGCTCGACATTGGTTTCGCGCGCCACGTTGCGGGCCAGATACTCGTCCGGGAGCATCAGCACCTTCGGCACGCCGAGCGATTCCACCACTTGCCGCGCATTGCCCGAGGTGCAGCAGATATCGGAGGCCGCCTTTACCGCCGCCGACGTGTTGACGTAGGTAACGACAGGAACACCCGGATGGGCCTGACGCAGCAGGGCGATATCCTCGGGCGTGATCGATTCCGCCAGCGAGCAGCCGGCTTCCATGTCCGGGATTAGGACTTTCTTTTCTGGATTCAGCAACTTCGCCGTCTCGGCCATGAAATGCACGCCGGCCAGCACGATGATATCGGCATCGACCTCGACAGCCTTGCGGGCAAGCGCCAGGCTGTCGCCGACGATATCTGCAACGCCATGGAAGATTTCCGGCGTCTGATAGTTATGCGCGAGAATGACGGCGTTATGTCGTCGCTTCAGTTCGAGGATTGCCTCGACATCATCCTGGAACGACAGCCATTCGGCTTTCGGGATGACGCGGCTGACACGATCGTAGAGGGAGGATGCGGATACGGGAAGATTCATTGACCGGCTCCTTATTATACTCACTTTGAGTATATTATGCGCAAATAGATATTCTCAGTGTGAGCATATGTCAATTGCGGGAGAGTGGCAATTTCGTTCCGGCGAATTCGCGTTCTTCGAGGACGGCGCGGCGGAAGCGGAAGAGCTTGGCGGGGCGGCCGCCAGTTTCGCTTTCGGTGCCGCCGGTCTCCTCGACCAGTTCCTGCTGTTCGATCAGCCGGCGGAAATTCTGCTTATGCAGCGTCAAGCCGGCCAGCGCCTCGACGGTTTTCTGCAATTGCAGCAGCGTAAAGTTTTCCGGCATGAGTTCGAAAACGACGGGCCGATATTTGATCTTGGCCCTGAGTCGCGCCATGCCTGTCGCAAGGATGCGACGATGATCGGCAAACATCGATCGGCCGAAATTGTGCTTGAGGTCACAGCCCGCCTCGGCGACGAGATGCGCCTCGTAGAGCAGCTCATAGCGCTGTAGGACGAGATCCTCGTTCCATGCCGCCCCATTCAGCCCGAAATCGAAATCGGCACGACGGCGGCGCTGACCGCTGCGCATCGCATCCTCCTCGATCCAAGGCGTGAGACGAGCGGCGATGTCATCGACTATGCCCGGCCGGCCGTTCCGATGGTCTTCCCAGGGGAGATATTCGTACCAGCCATGCCAGCCCGGCATGCCGCCGCCGGGCGCGGCCTGCTCCCGCACCAGCCCGAGATAGCTGATGGAAATCGTGCGCCCACCGAGGATTTCGTTGTTTCGATCGCGATCGGCAAAGGTATAGAGTTGTTCCAGATAGCCGACAGGATGGGCCGTCTGATCCTGAACCCATTCGCGCAATCCGCTCTGCAGTGTACGGTGCCCAAGCTCGAACGGGCCGGACGGCAAGGCGTCGCCCGACCGCACCGTCATCACCCTTGGATCGCTGCCGGTGACAGCCGTCAGAACCGCGATCAGCTCGGCATGCGCAAGCCCGATGGTCAAGCGAACTCCATGATCTGTTTGCCTATCAACCTTCTCGCACGAAGCGAGGCGCAAGCCAATGCGGGCGCCCGCACGCTCCACATCTACCGGCAATCCAAAAGCCAGGCAGCACTTACCTGCTCACATAATCCGGATATTGTTCGCAAATGAGATCGACGATCGACAAAGTGCCTGACAGGTGTCGGCGCAAAGCAGCCACGGCAGCCTCCGAATCGGCTGAGCGGACGGCATCGACCACGGCTTGATGGTCGACAATAATCTGCTCGAGCTTGCCCGGCATCGGCAGGTTGAGCATGCGCAGCCGGTCGAGATGCACGCTCTGGCGCCGGACCGTCGACCACAGGCCGAGAATGCCGGCTCGCTCATAAAGAACGCGATGGAAATCCTTGTCGAGCACATCGAAGAGATCATAGGTTTCCTGCGACACCACATGCTTCTGACGAGCCAGAATGCCTTCAAGGATTGCTGCCGTTTCCGCAGGCGACTCGGCAGCCAGCCTGCGGACCGCCTCCAGCTCGATCGACAATCGCAGGAAATGCGCCTCGGTCGCGTTGCGGATATCGATCCTCGCGACAACCGTCGCATACTGTGGATAGACCTCCACCAACCCCTCTTCCTCAAGCCGGATCAGGGCATCGCGCACGGGGGTCTGGCTGACATTGAATTCGCTTTGCAGCGAAATGCGCGACAAGACCGTCGTCGGTGGCAGGCTCATCGAAAGAATGCGCGATCGTAGGATCTCCAGGATCTGAGGCCCAACTTGGCGGGAGCGATCGAGGGCGAATTCTTTCGGGTTGAGCTTCACTGGCGGCCTTTCTCATCGAGAGTATCTGCTCATTAAGCACAGTTCGGGGCTTGATGCACTGATACATTAGTGCTTTAGTTAGTGTAAGCCAACTTCATTTCTCAAGGGTTGGGCCAAATCGGGAGGAGCAAATGAGAGGATTTCTTCGCTGTCTGACCGCGGTCGGCATGGTGATCGCGGGCAGTTTTTCGGCCGATGCCGCCGAAAAGACCGACATCTCGATCACGCGTCAGCCGGGCATTCTTTATCTCGCCAGCCATGTGATGGAGACGCAGAAGCTGATCGAGAAGCATGCAGCGGCCGACGGTCTTCAGGGCGTCAAGGTGGAATGGCGCACCTTCAGCGGCGGTGGTGCCCAGACCGATGCGCTGCTTTCCGGCAATGTCGACATCGTCAATACCGGCACCGGCAATCTCCTGCTGCTTTGGGATCGCACCAGAGGCAAGGTCAAGGGTATCGTCACCAATTCGGCCCAGCCGGTCATCATGGTTTCGCGCGATCCGCGCATCCAGTCGTTGAAGGATATCCAGCCCGGCGACAAGATCGCCGTGCCGACGGTCGGCGTGTCGACGCAGGCAATCCTGCTGCAGATGGCTGCCGCGCAAATGTATGGCGACGACCAGGTGCACAAGTTCGACGCCAATACGGTGCAGCTTGGCCATCCGGATGCAATGGCAGCGCTCGCCAATCAGACGCATGAGGTCAAGAACCACTTCTCCGCCCCGCCCTTCCAGTATCTCGAGTTGAAACAGCAGGGCGTTCACAAGGTCGTCGATTCGCGCGACATCATTGGCGGCGAGTTGACCCAGGGCACATTCTTCACCACGACGCAGTTTGCAAACGCCAACCCGATCATCATCAAGGCGGTGCGCGAGGCAACGGCGGAAGCCATCGACTTCATCAAGAAGGATCCGAAATCGGCGGTGGAGGCCTACAAGACCGTCAGCGGCGACAAGACCAGCGTCGATGATCTTTTGGCAATTCTGAACGAGCCGCACATGATGGAGTTCCGCATGGACCCGCAGGGAACTATGAAGTTCGCGGCTCACCTCTATAAAATCGGCACGCTGAAAACCATGCCCAAGGCCTGGACAGACTATTACCTGCCGGAAGCAGCCGATCTTAATGGCAACTGACGCCTGCGGCGGCGCGAATGCCGCCATCAAGCCGCCTCTTGGAGGACCCTCATGCTTCAGGCAAAATTCGCCGATACGCCGAGCACAGAAAAAATGACCTCAAAGCCGCTCTTGAATGTTGATAGAGTGACGCTTCGCTACAAGACGCCGAACCTGTTGATCACCGCAACCGAAAACGTCAGTTTCTCGGTCGCCCAATCCGATCGCTTCGTTCTCCTCGGCCCGTCGGGTTGCGGAAAATCGACGCTGCTGAAGGCCATCGGCGGATATATGACACCGACGACCGGCCGGATCGAAATCAAGGGGCAACCGATCAGGAAACCCGGCGCCGATCGCATGATGGTCTTCCAGGAATTCGACCAGTTGCTGCCCTGGAAGACAGTGCTGGAAAACGTCATGTTCCCGCTGACGACGGCCCGCCGCCTGCCGCGGAGCGAAGCCGAGGCCATTGCCCGCGACTATATCGAAAAGGTCAAGCTCACCCGTGCGGTCGATACCTACCCGCATATGCTGTCCGGTGGCATGAAGCAGCGCGTCGCGATTGCGCGCGGCATGGCCATGCAGCCCGATATCCTCTTGATGGACGAGCCATTCGCGGCACTCGATGCCCTTACCCGCCGGCAGATGCAGGACGAACTTCTGCAGCTTTGGGAAGATACCCGCTTCACCGTCATCTTCGTGACGCACTCGATCGCCGAGGCGATCAAGATCTCCAATCGCATCCTGCTGCTGTCGCCGCATCCCGGCCGCGTCAAGGCCGAAGTGCGCGATGTGGAAACCGTCCGCGACGATCCCGCGGCGGCGGCCAAACTGGAGCAGGAAATCCACCACATGCTGTTTGCCGAGCAGGGATACAGGGAGTAAGCCATGAGTGTGCCACAGATCATCCTTGCCCCACAGACAACGGAAGCCGCTGGCCATATCGCGGCCGTCGAGCAGAAGCTCGGCGCGATGGAACTCCTTTGGCAGTCGGGCCTGTTCCGCAAGTCGTTGCTGATCATCGTCCTTGCCGTTATCTGGGAGGCCTATGCCCGGCATCTCGACAATCCGCTGCTGTTCCCGACACTCAGCGATACCTTGACGGCGCTTTACGATCGTTTCGCCGACGGCGTGCTGCCGGCCCGCATCTGGACCACGCTGAAGATACTGGTGACAGGGTACATCTCGGGAACGGTGCTCGCCGCCGTCCTGACGGTTGTTGCGATCAACACGCGCATCGGCACCGATTTTCTTGAGACCATGACGGCGATGTTCAATCCGCTGCCGGCCATCTCGCTGCTGCCGCTCGCGCTCATCTGGTTCGGCCTCGGCCCGGCGAGCCTCGTCTTCGTGCTCATACATTCCGTGCTCTGGGCCGTCGCGCTCAACACCCATGCGGGCTTTCTCGGCGTCTCGCGCACCTTGCGCATGGTCGGCGCGAACTACGGGTTGACGGGGCTATCCTATGTCTTCCGCATTCTGATCCCCGCCGCCTTCCCGTCGATCCTGACGGGCTTGAAAATCGGCTGGGCCTTCTCCTGGCGCACACTGATCGCCGCCGAGCTTGTCTTCGGCGTCTCCTCCGGCCAGGGCGGCCTCGGCTGGTTCATCTTCGAAAACCGCAATCTTCTCGATATCCCCTCGGTCTTTGCCGGCCTGCTGACTGTGATCGTCATCGGGCTTATTGTCGAAAACTTGGTTTTCCAGACGATCGAGCGCCGCACCCTGCTTAAATGGGGCATGAAGGAATGAACAGGCGCACGGACTTATCTCTTCGACCAACATTCGGATACAAGGCGCAGATACAATGAACAGCAGGAAGAAGCCCCAGGACCTACGCAGCGCCAGATGGTTTGCGCCGGATGATCTCAGAAGCTCGGGACATCGCTCGCGCACCATGCAGATGGGCTATGCGCCCGAGGAATGGGCGGACAAGCCCGTCATCGCCATCCTGAACACCTGGTCGGATGCCAATCCCTGCCATGCCCATTTCAAGCATCGCGTCGAGGATGTGAAGCGCGGCATCCTGCAGGCCGGCGGCTTTCCGCTGGAACTGCCTGCACTCTCGTTGTCGGAAAGCTATGTGAAGCCGACGACCATGCTCTACCGCAACATGCTGGCGATGGAGGCGGAAGAGCTTTTGCGCTCGCATCCGGTCGATGGCGCCGTGCTGATGGGTGGCTGCGACAAGACCACGCCTGGCCTCGTCATGGGTGCACTCTCCATGGGGCTGCCGATGATCTATCTGCCGGCCGGCCCGATGCTGCGCGGCAATTATCGTGGCGAATATCTCGGCTCAGGATCGGATGCCTGGAAATTCTGGGACGAACGCCGCGCCGGCACCATTTCGGAGAAGGAATGGGTTGATGTCGAGGCCGGCATCGCCCGCTCCTACGGTCACTGCATGACCATGGGCACGGCAAGCACAATGACGGCGATCGCGGAAGCGCTCGGCTTGACGCTGCCCGGCGCCAGCTCGATCCCCGCACCTGATGCCAATCATATCCGCATGTCGTCGGCCGTCGGCCGTCGGATCGTCGAAATGGTCTGGGAGGATCTCGTTCCTGCAAAGATCGTGACGCAGGCCGCCGTCAACAATGCCGTCGCGGTGGCGATGGCGACGGGCTGTTCCACCAATGCCGTCGTGCATCTGATCGCCATGGCACGACGCGCCGGCACCAATCTTTCACTCGACGATCTCGACAAGGCCGGGCGCACGACGCCGGTACTTGCCAATATCAGACCGACCGGCAAGACCTATCTGATGGAGGATTTCTATTATGCCGGCGGTCTGAGAGCTTTGATGGCAAAGCTATCTTCCAAGCTCGATCTCTCAGCCTTGACCGTATCGGGCTTCACCCTCGGCGAAACGCTCGAGGGCGCCAAATGCTACAACGACGACGTGATCCGCTCGCTCGACAATCCGGTCTATCATGAGGGCTCGCTTGCGGTGCTGAAGGGTAATCTCGCGCCGACCGGCGCCGTCATCAAGCCCGCCGCCTGCGATCCGCGTTTTCACAAGCATCAGGGACCGGCACTCGTCTTCGACAGCTATCCGGAGATGAAGAAGGCGGTGGACGACGAAAATCTCGATATCACCCCGGATCACGTCATGGTGCTGCGCGGCGCAGGGCCACAGGGCGGCCCCGGCATGCCGGAATGGGGCATGCTGCCGATCCCCAAGGCCCTGCTGAAACAGGGGCATCGCGATATGCTCCGCCTCTCCGACGCCCGCATGAGCGGCACGAGCTACGGTGCCTGCATCCTGCATGTCTCGCCGGAATCGCACGTCGGCGGCCCGCTGGCGCTCTTGCGCAACGGCGATATCATCCGCCTCGATCTTGAGGCGCGGCGCATCGACATGCTTGTCGACGAAGACGAGCTGCAACGCCGTCGCGACGCCTGGGTCAAGCCTCCGGAAAAGTTCGGCCGCGGCTTTGGCTGGATGTTTTCGCGCCATGTGGCGCAGGCCGATACCGGCTGCGATTTCGACTTCCTGGAAACCGGTTTCGGCCCGACACCGGGCGAACCCGACATCTATTGATTATAAAGGATATATCGCATGAGCAATTACGTGCTGAGCACCGAGACGCGCGACAAGCTGATGGGCGTCGCGACACCGACAATCGCCACCGCGCTTTTCAGGCGCGGCCTGCGCAATCAGTTCATTCAGGATGTCCGACCGCTTTCGCCGAAGAAGGCGAACATGGTCGGCCAGGCCTTCACGCTGCGCTATATTCCGGCACGCGAGGACCTGAACACGCTCGAAGTCTTCCGCAACCCGGAGCATCCGCAACGCGCCGCCGTCGAGCAATGCCCGCCCGGCTTCGTGCTGGTCATGGATAGCCGCAAGGATGCACGCGCCGCCTCGGCGGGCTCGATCCTGATCTCGCGCCTGCAGGTGCGCGGCGTAGCCGGCGTCGTCACCGACGGCGGTTTCCGCGACAGCCCGGAAATCGCCGCCCTCGATATCCCCTCCTATCATCACCGCCCGTCCGCCCCGACGAACCTGACGCTGCATCAGGCGATCGAAATCAATGGTCCGATCGGCTGCGGCGATGTCGCGGTCTTCCCCGGCGACGTTCTCGTCGGCGACAATGAGGGCGTTATCGTCATCCCCGCCCATCTCGCCGATGAGATCGCCAATGAGACCGTGGAGATGACGGCCTACGAGGACTTCGTCACCGAGGAAGTCATGAACGGCGCGACCATCATCGGTCTCTATCCGGCAACCAGCGACGCGCCGAAACTGAAATTCGCCGAATGGCGCAAGCAAAAGGGCCGCTGATCCACTTTCAAGCGGGCGCAGCCGGAAGCATTCGTCCGACTGCGCTCCTTGGCGCTATTCTTCCCTGACCAGCTTCAGAACGAGCTGCTGGAGATTGCCGCCATCGCTGAATTCGACCTTGTCGAAATCGCTGTTGCGCTGCCGCTCCCTGTTGGAAATCTCGCCGAGCCGCTTCGTGAGTTCAACGCGGATCTTGCTGCATTTGGGATCATCGGGCACGGAAAAACCGACGCTCACAGCTTCGATTTCCTTGACCATGTCCTTGATGAAGCCACCATGCACCCGCTCATGCGCTTCGACGCCTGCGATGAATTTCTGCCAGCTTTTGCGGGTCGATGCCGGCAATTGCGCCGAAGGCTTCGGCAATGTGTAGGTGATGATCAGTTTTGGTATGTTGACCGTGATCGTGCAGGCGCCATCCGGCTGCGGTTCGTATTTGCGCGTCCAGGTCAGCTTGAAATCGGTATGGGCGATCGCCCGCACTTTCGGCCCGAGCAATGGACCGCGCTCGCCGATCGAGTCGTAAAGCTCGGCCCCGCTTGTCCCGGCAATCGCATAGGTCTTGGTCGTCTCCACCGCCTGCCAATCGGCATGGGCCACCATCGGCAATGAGACGATGGCGATCGCCATCGCGAACAATCGAATAGCTGCTTTCACGAATTTCCCCTGCATGCCGCATTCAAGCGCGGCAAAGCTAGCGGGTGGCCTCAGCCATTTCAATGAGCATTGAACTTCAGAATGCCGAGGCCGACAGCAATAGTTCTTCGGCGTCCTCTCGTTCCATATCGAAGACCCTTTTGCCGATGGCGAAGCTGAAGCCGTTGCGGGCGAAGGCGGATAGTTCTTTTGCCTTGCGCTTCTCGTCCAGATCACCACGCCGGAAGGGGCCGAAGCCGCGCTTCCTGGCAAAGATAATGGCGGAGTGGAGATCATCGACCTCCTCCACTGCCGCAACGACGGTTTCGCCATCTATGCCCTTGGATGCGAGTTTGAAGGCGATGGCTTTCTTCGATTTGCCGGAACGAACCGCCGAGCGTGTGCTGATCTCGGCAAAGGCGACATCGTCGAGCACCTTCAGTTCGTAGGCGAATTTGACGGCGAAATCCGCAAGTGCCTTGATCTGCGCATCGCTGATATCTTCGAATTTCTGCTTGGCTTTCTTGGCGATGGCGTCGAATAGCTGTTTCTCGGTCATCATCCGGCGCTCGAGGCGATAGATGGTGGAGTTGCGTGCCCAGGAAAGCATGCGGCTTGTCGGCGTTTCATCCATACAGGAAGGCATTCGGCGAGAAAGGAATCATCACGGAGAATTTTACGCAAGCCGGGCCGCCCAGGCAATGAATACGCTTGGTAATCATGGGATGATTGGTTATGCTCTCTTTGCGGCCGAGGCGGTAAAAACGCCAAGCGTCGAACCCCATCGACGGTGGAGGCCGTCTCAAGCACCACATTGCTATGGATCACGGAGCCTGCGGCTCGCCCGAAAGCTTTGCCGATCGGGAACCAGCGCTCCGTTCAGAGGAGGCAGGAATGGATTATCGCAAGCTCGGCCCAAGCGGGGCCGTCGTCACGGCCTATTGCCTTGGCACCATGACGTTCGGCGCGGAAGCGAGTGAGGCCGCGTCGCATAAGCTTCTGGACGATTATTTCGCATGGGGCGGCAACTTCATCGATACCGCCGATGTCTACAGCGCAGGCAAGTCGGAAGAGATCATCGGCCGCTGGCTGAAGGCACGTCCGACCGAGGCCCGCCAGGCCGTCGTCGCTACCAAGGGCCGTTTCCCGATGGGCAAGGGGCCGAACGATATCGGTCTTTCGCGCCGGCATCTGGGCCAGGCCCTGGACGACTCGCTGCGTCGTCTCGGCATCGACCATATCGATCTCTATCAGATGCACGCCTGGGACGCGTTGACTCCGATCGAGGAGACGCTTCGCTTTCTCGACGATGCCGTGCGCGCCGGCAAGATCGGCTATTACGGCTTTTCCAACTATGTCGGCTGGCACATCGCCAAGGCGGCTGAGATCGCCAAGGCACAGGGCTATACGCGTCCCGTGACCCTGCAGCCGCAATATAATCTGCTCGTGCGCGATATCGAGCTTGAGATCGTCGATGCCTGCCTCGATGCCGGCATGGGCCTGCTTCCCTGGTCGCCGCTCGGCGGCGGCTGGCTGACCGGCAAATACAAGCGCGACGAAATGCCGACCGGCGCCACAAGACTTGGCGAAAACCCCAATCGCGGCAGCGAATCCTTTGCGCCGCGCAATGCGCAGGAGCGGACCTGGGCAATCATTGCTGCCGTGGAGGAAATCGCCAAGGCGCGAGGCGTCAGCATGGCACAAGTGGCGCTTGCCTGGACGGCTGCACGCCCGGCCGTCACATCCGTCATCCTCGGTGCCCGCACCGCCGAACAGCTTGCCGACAATCTCGGCGCCGCCAAGCTGTCTCTATCGGAGGCGGAGATGGATCGACTGAACGAGATCAGCGCGCCACAACCCGCGGCCTATCCTTACGGGGAAAGCGGCCGGAACCAGCGCCATCGCAAGATCGAGGGTGGCCGCTAAAACGCATTCAGCGGCGAAGCATTTACCTGCTTCGCCGCCGTCATCAGGATCGCCTACCGCGTCAAACCAGCGGCGGGTTCAGTCTGGCGAAGCCCTCCTGGCGCCGATACGGAAAATAGGGATAGGGAGCGGTCAGCTCGCTGACCTTGTCGAGCTTCCCGACCTGCTCTTTCGAAAGCGTCCAGCCGGCCGCGCCGAGATTCTGGCGCAACTGCTCTTCATTGCGCGCACCGATGATGACGCTTGAAACAGTCGGCCGGCTTAGCAACCAGTTGATGGCAATCTGCGGTACGCTCTTTCCGGTTTCACCGGCGATCTCATCCAGAACATCGACGATATCGAACAGCCTCTCATCATCGACAGGCGGGCCGAAGGATGCGGTTTCGTGCAGACGGCTTGTCTCCGGCAAAGGCTGGCCGCGACGGATCTTGCCTGTCAGCCTCCCCCAGGCCAGCGGGCTCCAGACGAGCGCGCCGACATTCTGATCGCTGCCAAGGGGCATCAGTTCCCATTCATAGTCACGGCCGGCGAGCGAATAATAGACTTGATGGGCGACATGGCGAACGTAGCCACGCTTCTCGGACATGGCGAGCGATTTCATCAACTCCCAACCGGCGAAGTTGGAAGCACCGATATAGCGGATCTTTCCCGCCTTCACGAGTTGATCAAGGGTGGAGAGCGTTTCCTCGATCGGCGTCGAGGCGTCGAAAGCGTGCAGTTGCAAGAGGTCGATGTAATCTGTCCCGAGCCGGCGCAGGGCAGCGTCGACCGATTTGATCAGGCGCAAGCGCGAGCTGCCCCAGTCGGTCGGTCCATCGCCCATCGGCAAAGCCGTCTTCGTCGAGATCAAGACAGCATCCCGCCTGCCCCGGATCGCCTCGCCGAGTACCTCCTCCGATGCGCCCGCCGAATAGACGTCGGCCGTATCAAAGAGATTGACGCCCGCTTCCAGGCAGATGTCGACCAGACGCCGCGCTTCCCTAGCATCCGTCGAGCCCCAAGCGCTGAAGAGCGGCCCGCTGCCGGCAAATGTGCCGGCACCAAAACTGAGAACCGGAACGCGTAAGCCGGAAGCACCGAGATTTCTGTATTCCATGGTCTATCTCCTGTTGGTTCCTCAGATAGATAGACGCTCAGATAAAGATGATATAGATTGCCGGAAAGAAACTGATTTATGATTTCAATTCATCATGAGCCGTCAAGAGATCAATCGTTCCGGTGAAATGGAAGTCTTCGTGCGCGCCGTGGAACTCGGCGGTTTCACCGCTGCGGCCATAGCCTGCCGGATGACGCCTTCAGCCGTCAGCAAACTCGTCACGAGACTTGAAAAGCGCCTTGGCGCTCGTCTCATCCATCGCTCGACGCGGCGATTGCAGCTGACCCCCGAGGGCTGCACATTTTTCGAGCGCAGCGTCGCGATCCTCGCCGATATTGCCGAGGCCGAACGCCATGCCTCGGCGGGAGAGCAGGTTGCGGGACATATCCGCATCAACACCAGCGGCTCCTTCGGCAATCATGTGCTGGCTCCACTCATTCCCGGCTTCATGGCGCTACATTCCAACGTTTCGCTGGAGATCTTTCATACCGATCGTATCGTCGACCTGATGGAGGAGCGCGCCGATGTCGCGATCCGAGCCGGGCCACTGAAAAGCTCCAGCCTCACGGCCCGCAAGCTCGGTGCGACACGAAATATCATCGTCGCCTCGCCAGACTACCTGCGACGACATGGCGTGCCGCGCTCCCCCGCCGAGCTGGCAAAGCATTGCCGTATCGGCTTTGCCTATTCCCGGACGGTCGAAGGCTGGCCGTTGCTAGTTGATGGCGAGGTTGCGACGATCCCCGCTGCGCCTAGCCTGCAGGTGGGCGACGGCGAAGCCATGCGGCACCTTGCGCTTGCCGGTGCCGGCCTGGCGCGCCTTGCCGCCTTTACCGTCAAATCGGATATCGCGGCCGGCCGTTTGCAGCCGGTGCTTGAAGAGCTCAATCCGGGCGACAGCGAGGAGTTCCACGCCGTCTATATCGGCCAGGGCGGCCCCTTGCCGGCCCGCGTGCGCGCATTGCTGGAATTCCTGCGCGAAAACGTCCGCCTATAAACTATAAAAATGATGCGGCCATCAAGGCCGCATCGCGTCAGCTAAAATTCTTTGGTCAGCACGCCGATCAGGCGGTCGGCTGGCGGGTCTTGCGCAGATAAGGCAATACCGTATCGAACGAGCCGAAGCGGGTGATGGCGTCTTCGTTGGAAACTGCGGCCGTGATGATGACGTCTTCGCCCTGCTGCCAGTTTGCCGGTGTCGCGACCTGATGTTTGGATGTCAGCTGGATCGAGTCGATCGCGCGCAGGATTTCGCCGAAGTTGCGGCCTGTCGTCATCGGATAGGTGAGGATCAGCTTGATCTTCTTGTCGGGGCCGATGACGAAGACGGAGCGGACGGTAGCGTTGTCGGCGGGCGTGCGGCCTTCCGAGCTTTCGCCGGCACCTGCCGGCAGCATGTCATAGAGCTTGGCGACCTTCAGGTCCTTGTCGCCGATCAGCGGATAGTCGACGTCGAAGCCGGTCGCCGTCTTGATGTCGTTCTTCCAGCGACCATGGCTCTCCACAGGATCGACGGAGATACCGATGATCTTGACGCCGCGCTTGCGGAATTCGCCTTCAAGGCCGGCCATCGCGCCGAGTTCCGTCGTGCAGACCGGCGTGAAGTTCTTCGGATGCGAGAAGAGTACGGCCCAACCGTCGCCAATCCAGTTATGGAACTGAACCTCGCCCTGCGTCGTCTCTGCCGTAAAATCCGGCGCGATATCGTTAATGCGCAAACTCATTGTCTTACCTCCAAAGAACCTGCCCTGGCGCGCTTGGAATGGCAGCCGAGGGACGAGAAGAAAAATCCGCCGCACAATGGCGTCGAATGGCCGATATGAAAAGCCCTTCTTTTAGATGGACGCCGCGATTGCCGCCGAAAACCCTTGCGGCCTGCGATGCCTGCTGCGCGCCTTCAGCATTTCGAGAAAGCCGTAACCGCTCGCCCAGCGCCCGAAACCGCTCGCTATATTGATATGCCCGGCAAGACCAATATTGCGAACATCCGAATTCCAGAGCCGTCCGAACATGCCGAGCCGGTCGAGGCTCATATAGATGTCGTTCAAACTCCCGACCGTCATGCTGGGGAAAGGCAGCGTTTCCGTCGGCATGGTGCCGAAAGACAGATGTCCGGCATGCAGGGCTTCCGTCACCGGAATATCACAAGGGGCTACAAGTAGCGCGCCTTTGACCCTTCGCGCGGCCTGGCGTCCAGCCAACCTCGCCGTCAACACGCAGCCCAGGCTGTGGGCGACGATATAGGCTTCACCCGCCTCTTCCAGCGCGGCTTCCAATTTTTCCATCCAGCTGCCGAGATTGGGAAAGTCCCAGTCGTCCTGCTCGACGAGCCGGACGTCGTGATGATCCTGCAGCCAATAGCGCTGCCAATGCCCCTCGCCCGAGCCGAAAAGGCCAGGCACAATCAGTACCCTGGTCATGTAAGCCTCACGAGAAAAAGCGATCGAACACAAAGCTCGCGACGGGAAATCAAAGGCGCACCCCTTCAATACCAGGGCGCGGGCGACGTGCACCAATAGTGGATCTCGTAGTCGCGCGCGGAGAGCTCTCGCTCCGCGGATCCAGTTCGATCAACGGACTGGATGCGTCCATTCGCATCTTGCAGCGCGCGCCCAGCAAAAATCGCCTTCAGGCGGCTAATGACATTCCATTTCATGTAACCCTCCATTTGGTTGATAAATCCGAGGCAGCGGGATGCAATTGTCCATCAACCCATCATTCGGCCGCAGCGAGCACCCTTACCGAATGCGGGAAGAAAGCCGATAGCTCACCGACGACTTCATCGATCCGGTTGGCGAGCGGTTCCGAAGAGACCTTGTAGTCGGTAAAATCACGATCCGACGCATAGACGGCGGTCGGCAGGGTATGTGCCATGAAGAAACCGAAGAGCGGTCGCAACTGATGTTCCACCATCAGCGCATGTCTGTCTCCGCCGCCGGTCGCGGTGATGACGATCGGCTTGGCGCGCAGCTCGTGCGGGTCGATGAGATCGATCAGATGCTTGAACAGCCCGGGATAGGATCCCTTGAAGGTTGGCGAACCGATAATCAGCGCATCCGCAGAGACGATATCGTCGATCACGCCTTTCGCCTGATCATCAAGCTCCTTGCGCCACTGGGCAGTGCCGAGAGACGGACCAACATCATGCAGATCATAAACCCTGCTGGAGAAGCCATATCGCTCAATTGCCAAATCCGCGACGGTCTGGACCAGCGCGTAGGTCTTCGACGGCCTGTTGAAGCTGCCGGCAATGCCGACGAGTTTGGGCACACTCATTCTCATCCCTTCCGATGATCGCATGCGTTTTCGATAATGCAAATATTGTCCACAAAAATAGTAGATTAAAAGGAACAGCGATCTCTGAAGGCATGGGAATTGGAAAATCTCTTTCTACATTGCCACCAGCTGGACGGGCCGCAACAAATGTCACTCGGTCGACGGGTTAGGCGACACAACTTGCATCTTTAAAAATGTCGCGGGCGCCAAATGGCGGCCGGAATGGGATGCATTGTATCACCGGAGCTGGAACAGGGCATTGCAAGACGCATTGCCACAGGGAGGCGGCCCGCTGCTTCCTCAGACTGGTTGTCGAGAAAACCGGCTTCTCCCGCACACCATAAATGGGGGCAGCCATCCGCCTCGCATTCGGTCGCGTGGTGGATGCGCGCCTTGCAATCGGTATTGATCTTCCGCCGCTCCCAAGGAGCTCAATCAAAAAACATATGATCTTCGTCTGTCAGATAAGATCTCGCTTTTTCCGCATTCAGCGTCACTCCAAGGCCAGGAGCATCCCAAACCGCCATGTGACCATCCACGACCAAGGGCTTCGGCAACCCATCCACGATATCGTACCACCAGGACGGATCGCCGACGGTATATTCAAAGGCGACATAATTGTGCGGGAGTGCTGCACAGACTTGGACGAGAGCGGCAAGCCCCAGCAAACCATTGGCCGTTCCGTGCGGGGCGATCAGGATACCATGCAGATCGGCATATTCTGCAATCCATTTAAGCTCGGCGATACCGCCGACATCGCAAGGGTCGGGGCCAATGATATTGACCGCCTTGCTCTCGATCAACGGCTTGAAGTTCTGCCTGAGATAGATCTGCTCGCCGGTATGGATCGGTGTCGATGTCGACAAGGTCAGATCGCGATAGACATCCGCATTGACGAAGGGCGAATAATCGCCGGTCAGCATGTCTTCCAGCCAGACGAGGTTGAAGGGCTCTACGGCTTTCGCAAAGCGGATCGCGTCCGGCACGGTCCAGCCGGGGCCGCAATCGAGCGCGAGGCCGATCCCGTCGCCCAATTCCTCCTTCATCGCGGCAACGCAGGCGACCATATGCTTCAGACCGCGTTCGGTAAGCAGGCCGCGGTCGTGGGCGCCATGCATTCCGCCGGCTTCCGGATCGCCATAGAAGAAATCCGGCACCTCGACCCGCATGCGGCTGTGAAACCCGATAGGCTGTTTGACGATAGTGAAGCCCTCACCCGCCGCCTTCATTTCGCGGCAGCTCCTGGCATAATCCTCCGGCATGAAGCCGGTCATCGGCTCGCGGACGGCACCATTATAGACGCGAACCCGATCGCGCACCTTGCCGCCCAGAAGCTTGTAGACCGGCACGCCCGCCGCCTTGCCGGCAATGTCCCAGAGTGCCATCTCGACGATGCTGACGACCGCCCCCCAGGGCTTGAAGCCGCCGCGCTGCCGGATGCGCAGCATCACGCGCTCGACGTCCGTGGGATCAAGGCCGATGAGCGCATCCCGGAACGCGAGGATATAAGGCTTCAGGAACGGCTTCCAGGTTTCCGCCTGCGCATAACCATCGATACCGGCATCGGTGACGATGCGGATAACGGGGCTTGAGCCGATGACGGCACATTTGAGGTCGACGATCTTCACCTTGCTGCCCTCTACAAGCCGAGCGAGCGGATATGGTCGATCGATCGCTTGGCAAAGCGCTGCCAATCGGAGGGATTGTCGTGCTCCGTGACGATGTGATCTGCCCGGGTCCTGCGAAAGTATGGGACCAGAGCTGCCCAGTCGATAATGCCGTCGCCCGTCGCGACCCAGCCGTCGTCGATCGTCGTTCCGAGAAGTGCCGTGTCCTTGGTTTGAATGGCGACAATGCGATCGGCATAGCGTTCCAGTTCGGCAGCGGGATCGGCGCCGGCGCGCGTGATCCAGCCGCAATCGATCTCGAACAAGACTTCATAACCGGCACCAAGAATGTGATCGATCGGCCTCGATCCGTCGGCAAGCGGAGCATACTCGAAATCATGGTTGTGCCAGGCAACCTTCAAGCCGTGACGCGCCGCACGTTCGGCGCCCCGCGCAAGCTGCTCGCCGATCCTCTGCCAATAATCAGCGGTATCGATACGCTCCTCCTTCGGCACGAAAGGCGGGATCATGTAGGTCGCGCCGAGCGTCTGCGCGATCTCGATGAAGCGATCCGGCTCAACGACCAGCCCTTTCAGCGGCATATGAAATCCGAAGCAGGCAAGGCCCGCATCATCGATCTGCCGCCGCAACAGCGCGGGATCGCTTTCATAGGCCGGCAGCCACGGCTCGATCGCGTCATAGCCCAGGGATTTCAGTAGAGGGAACTGCGCGTGAAGCGGCGGGAAGTTCCTCGATGAGTACAGTTGATACGCGATCGGATAAGCCATGAATCTGCTCTCTGGGGGATGAACATCAAAGGTAACCAGCCCTACGCTCGAGCGGGCCGGCAGAAATCAGCCCTGTGGCTCCTTGTCTTTGTCGAATTCGAGCAACTCGACCATGACACCAAGGTCCTTGACGGTGTCGTAATAGGCATAGCGGCCATGACCGCCGTCAAATTCACCACGCTGCAGCAGCTGATGGCCCTTACCTTCGAGAAATGCGTTGCGCTTCGTCAGGTTACGGGTCCGAAACGCGATATGGTGGCAGCCCGGCCCCTTTTCCTCCAGCAGATCGCGCCAGGCGCTTTTCTCCGGCCCGGGCTGAAGAAACTCGACATCGATATTTCCGAACTTGAACATCATGATGCGGCAGCCGACGGCGGCAGGCTTGCCGTCGTAGATCGCCTGCGCCACATCAGGCTCCGCGGCCCTGCCCTCCTTGGGCATGGGTTTGCCTGTCAGATCGGAGAACCATTGCGCTGATTTCACCACATCGTCGGTGACGAAGCAGATCTGCATGACGGCATCTTCGTCGAGAAGTCTTGTGTCCATGTCTGCAATACCTTCCATTCCTGTTTCGCTGCCGGCGGCAAGAAAGCCTGCCGCCATGCCGAACGTCATGTTTTCGGTCGCTATTTGAGAATGGCTTCGTACTGGTCCTTGAGCGCAGCTACCGCCTGGTCCACCGTCATGTTCGGATTGCTCCAGTAGTTGAAAGCGACCTCCCAGATCGCCGACTGCCAGTCTGCATCGACCATCGAATGTGGGTTCTGCACCTGGTGCGCGGGGTCCTTCAGCATGTCGAGGACATTCTTCGAGCAGGCATCCAGCGTCGACGGGTCAACATCGGTGCGTACCGGTGTCGAGCCCTTTGCCGCCGCGAAGGCGGCGTTGATCTTCGGGTCGACGATGAGCTTGGCAAACTCGACTTCCGCCGCGTCTTTTTCGGGCGACTGCTTGCCGAGAATGCCCCAGGCATCAACAGTCACAGACAGCGCCTTTGAACCGGGAATCTGCAGGCAGCCGAAGTCCTTGCCTGCTTCCTTGCCGGCAGCGCGCCACTCGCCCTTCATCCAGTCGCCATGGATCTGCATGAGCGCCTGTCCCTCGATCACCATATTGGTAGTCATGTTCCAGTCGCGATTGACCGAACCGGGATCGGAAGCCTGCTGGAACTTGCGCAGCCACTCGAACGCGGTTCGAAGCTCTGGCGCGTCGAGCGCGGTCTCATCCTGCTTCGGACCATAGATCCTCATAAAGAGATCGGTGCCGCCGACGCTCGCGACCAAAGTATGAGTGAGATAGCCGACCTGCCACTGCTGCGCGCCGAGCGCCAGCGGCACGATACCGGCCTTCTTGATCTTGTCGAAATCGGCATACATCTCGTCCAGCGACGTCCATTTCGAAGGATCGACACCGGCCTTCTTCGCCGCCTCGATATTGTAATAGAGCATGCCGTCGATATGGATGCCGAGCGGGATCTTCATGATCTGGTCGTCGACGGTGATCGACTTGATGACCGAAGGCGGAAATTTGTCCATCGCCCCATCCGCCTTGAAGACGTCGGTCAGAGGACGACCGAGCCCCATATTCGTCAGATCGCGATAGACGGCGGGATTGTTTTCGGAAAACACGTTCGGAGGCTGGCCGCCCGTTACCAGATTCATGAGGTTGACGTTGGAACCCGTGTCATGCGGAATGGTGATGTCGATCCACTTGATCCCCTTCTCTTCGGCCGCTTTCTTCAGGACATTAAGCGCGGCGACTTCCGCCGGCGACGACCATTTCTGGTAGATGACCAGGTCCTCGGCGTGAACGACCATCGGGCAGATGACGATCGACGCCACCAGCCATGCCTTTTTCCAGTTTTTCAGCATGCGTTCCTCCCACTAGAGCCGCCGCCCGCTCTGGGCGTCGAAAAGATTCAATTTTGTTCTGGGATAAGTCACGGTGATGAGCTCGCCGGGTCTCAGCCTGGCAGCACGATCCGGCTCGATGCGCACCGCGATCAGCGAGGAGCCAAAGCTAAGCGACAGGATCGCGTCGGACCCGGTGCGCTCAACGATGCGAACCGGCAGCTCCAGCGAGCAGGCGGCCAAAGACGGAGCCTCACCGATGACGAAATGCTCGGGCCGCATGCCGATGATGATCGGCTGGTCATGGGAAGGATGCTGAGCGCAATAATCATAGCCGGAAAGATCGAAGCGCCGGCCGTCAGCCGCGATCGCGCTCAATCGGTTCCCATCCCGCGCGACGGTGGCTTCGACGAGGTTCATGGCCGGCGAGCCGATGAAGCCGGCGACGAACAGATTTGCCGGCTGTTCGTAGACCTCGTCAGGCGTACCGAACTGCTGGATCGCGCCGCCATTCATGACGGCGATCTTGGTCGCCATGGTCATCGCTTCGATCTGGTCATGCGTGACGTAGACGACGGTCGGCTTCAGCTCCTCGTGCAGTTTCTTGATCTCGAGCCGCATCTCCGTGCGAAGCTTGGCATCGAGGTTGGACAGTGGCTCGTCGAAAAGAAGCACGTCAGCGTGCTTGACGAGGGCTCGGCCGATAGCGACGCGCTGGCGCTGGCCGCCGGAAAGCTGCGCCGGCTTGCGGCTCATCAGAGATTCGAGCTGTAGCAGGCTCGCCGCCCATTTGATCCGCCGGTCCGCCTCCTCGCGCGGCAGCTTCAGCGCCGACAGACCGAAACGCAGATTTCCCTCCACCGTCTTCGTCGGATAGAGCGCATAGGACTGGAAGACCATTGCCAGTCCGCGATCCTTGGGATCGAGTTCGGTGACGTCGCGTTCGCCGATCATGATGCGCCCGCTGGAGACGTCGGCAAGGCCCGCCAGCAGGTTCAGCAATGTCGTCTTGCCGCATCCCGACGGCCCGAGCAGCACGAGAAAATCGCTGTGATCGATCGCGAGATTAAGACCGGAAAGGACTTTGATCTCACCAAATTTCTTGACGATGTGTTCGAAGGAAACGCTTGGCATCCGTTGCCCTAACCCTTGATCGCGCCGGCTGAGATTCCCTGCACGAAGAACTTGCCGAGGAGAAAGTAGATGAACAGAGGCGGAATGGCGGTCAGCAGCGCTGCGGCCATATTGGCATTATAGGCAACCGTGCCCGTCGATACCGTCACCATGTTCGCGAGATTGACCGTCATCGGCGCCGCACCAAGCCCGCCGAAGGTCACGCCGATCAGATAATCGTTCCAGATATGCGTGACCTGCATGATCAGGACGACGATCAGGATATTGCCCGACATCGGCAGGATGATCTCGATGAAGATCTGCCAGAACGAGCCTGAATCCATGATTGCCGCCTTGGTGAGATCGGCAGGGATATCCTTGTAGTAATTCCGAAAGATCAGCGTCAGGACGGGCATCGAAAGTACGGTATGGATGAAGGCAACTGCCCAGAGCGAGCCATAGATCCCCATGCCGACCGTGATGACAATCAACGGATACATGATGATCTGAAACGGGACGAAAGCGCAGAGAAACAGAAGAAACAGGAATGCGCCCGTCCATCTGACATTCCACAGCGCCAGAGCATAGCCCGTCACGGCCGACAGCGAAATCGAGGCAATCAACGATGGAAACAGGATTGCGACGGAGTTCCAGAAGCCGCCCCGAAGACCGGTGCAGGTGATGCCGGAACAGGCCTGGCTCCAGGCATAGATCCAAGGTTCGATCGTCCATTCCCGCGGCAGCGAAAAAATGGCGCCTTCGCGGATCTGGTCCATCGATTTGAAGGAAGTGACGACCAGCACATAAAGCGGCACGCAGAAGAAGAGGGCTGCCATCGACAGGAAGACAAGCACTGCGATCGAGCGCCCCTTGATGCGCTTCTTCGCTCTGGGGAACATGACCTCCACCGGTGCTTCAGCAGCAGCGACCGAAGGTCTGACGGTTGCGATATCGCTCATGCGTGACCTGCCTTGCGGGCAGCACGCTGCTGCCAGGCGGTCAGCGCCACGAGGGGCAGGAAGATTACCAGGGTTACGACGAGCATCATCGAGGCGGCGGCCGACGCGTAACCGAGATTGCTCTTCTCCGTCATCGCCTTGATCGTGAAATAGGCCGGCAGCCATGTGGATTGGCCGGGACCGCCATTGGTCATCGCGACAATGATATCGTAGGCCTTGATGACGCCCAACGACAGCAGGATGGCACAGGTGAGGAAGGTGAATTTCATCATCGGGATGATGACTTCGAGATAGACGCGCCAGAGGCTGACGCCATCGATGCGCGCAGCACTCCAGATCTCCTGATTGATGCCCTTCAGGCCGGCGAGCATGAGCGCCATGTAGAAGCCGGAGCTTTGCCAGACCGAGGCGAGAATGATCGCATACATTGCCGTCTGCCCGTCATTCAGCCAATTGAAGCTGACACCGGTAAGACCGATGCCATGCAGGAAATTTTCAAGCCCGAGCTGCGGATTGAAAATCCAGCGCCAGGCAACACCGGTGACGATCAGCGAAACGGCGAGCGGATAGAGAAAGACGGTCCGGAAGACATCCTCGCCACGCCGTTCCCGTTCAATCATGGCGGCAAGAATGAAACCGAGCACGATCGCAAGCGCGCTGCCGATCGCAAGCACGATCAGATTGCGAAGGGATATCTCCCAGCCGGCATCGGCAAAGAGCCTGGTGTACTGGCGGAATGGATTGGACCAGTCGATCTCATAATCCGGAAGACGCCGGCTGCGGGTGAACGAAAGCACGACGGTCCAGACGATCGACCCGATGAACGCGACGACCGTGATCAGCACGGCAGGCGCTAGCGCAAGCTGCGGGGTGACCCGGCTCCATCTCAATGCCATCGATTTTCCTCCCGATCAGCCTGTGCCGCCTCCTCCAGCGCTTGCACATCCTGATATTAACGTTAATACTAGCGCCTTCTCGATGGGCGTCAAGCAGGTATTTGCCGATCGGGGGTCTTTTGGAGGAGACATCATGACAGCTTCGATTCCACGGCTGGGCTTTGGGACTTGGGGGAGAACGGGCGCCGAGGGCGTCGCTGCAATTCTCTGCGCGCTCGAAACGGGCTATCGCCACCTCGATACGGCGCAGTCCTATGGCACGGAGGCCAGCGTTGGCGAGGCAATGCGGCAAAGCGGGCTGAACCGGGAGGAGATCTTCGTTACCACGAAGATCAAGGTGGACAATCTCGACCCCGGAAAACTGCTGCCGTCGCTACGGAAAAGTCTGGAAACCATCGGCGTCGATCGGGTCGACCTGACTCTGATCCACTGGCCACCACCCTATGACCGCATCGAACCGGAAATCTATCTCGAGCAAATCGCCGAAGCTCAGGCAATGGGGCTGACGCGCATGATCGGCGTCTCGAACTTTACCATTGCCCTCCTGGAAAAGGCCGAGACGCTTCTCGGCAACGGCGCTATCGCGACGAACCAGATCGAACTCAGCCCCTTGTTCCAGAACCGGAAAATTGCCGCCTATTGCACGGAGCGCGACATCCTCGTCACCTGCTATCAACCCGTCGCGCAGGGCCGGATAGGCGATATCGGGCAGATGCGGGCGATTGCCGCGCGACATGAGGTAACCGTCGAACAGGTGGCGCTCGCCTATGAACTCTTCAAGGGCTATGCGGCCATCCCGACCTCGTCGAAGCCGGAACGCATTCGCTCGAACTGGCTGGCACACAAACTTGATCTGACCACCACCGACATGGAGGTGATCGACGCCCTGCCGCAAAGTTCACGGGCGATCGATCCGCCCGGCGCGCCACTCTGGGACTAGCAGATATCAGCTTCGATCCACCAGGCTTGCCGTCCAAACGGAAGCCGCCAAAACATTGCTTTCCACCCACGCTATATTATCGCTAAAACAACTCTTTGGAGCTATATCATGGATCATATCACCGGCCTCGGCCACCTCGCCATCAAGGTCAAGGACCTCGGCGCCTCGCTCGATTTCTATCGCGATCGCCTCGGCCTCAGGGAAATGCACAGGCTGGTACGCGATGACGGGACGCCCTGGATCGTCTATCTGCGCATCACCGATCTCCAGTTTCTTGAGCTCTTCCCCGGCGCAGAAGGCAATCGTGCTCCTGGGCCTAATGCCAACGGCACCAACCATCTCTGCCTGACGATTGACAATCTCGATGTTGCGGCGGCAAAGCTGGAGAAGGCTGGAATTGCGCTCACCTCGCCCATCAAGTCCGGACTTGACGGGAATCGTGGCGCATGGATTGAAGATCCGGATGGCAACAGGATCGAATTGATGGAAATGGCGCCGGATTGCCTGCAATACAGAGCGATCGCCGCTCTGAAACAGCAAACGGTGTGACGGGAGTCGAATTTGCATGGCAAAGCCTGCGGCGCGCTTGAAGGACATCGCCGACAAGACCGGATTTTCGGTGAATACCGTGTCGCTGGCTTTGCGGGGCAGCTCGCGCATCCCGCCTGAGACCCGCACCCTCATCGCGGATGTGGCGCGCGAGCTTAATTATCTGCCCAATTACGTCGCCACGTCGCTGGTGCGGCGGGAAACCCGATCGATCGGGCTGATCCTGACCGACCTTTCCAATCCCGTGCTGACAGCCGTTGCACAGGCCGTGGAAGGCGAGCTTTCCAAGCGTGGCTATACGACCCTTTTCGCGACCTCGAACAACGACATCGCAGTCGAAGAGAGGATGATTGAAACCTTTCGGGCGCGACGCGCCGACGGCATGCTGGTCTTTCCCTGCAGCCATCGCCGCCTGGATCATATCCGCAAGCTGCGCGCACGCAATTATCCCGTTGTCCTGCTCGTCGGCGATCCGGATGCCGGCATCGATGCCGTCTGCATGGATGAACGGATGGGGGCTTATAAGGCGGTTGCTCATCTTCTTGGCAGTGGCCACCGCCGTATCGTCATCATCGATGGCGGCACGAAGCTCGGCAATTCGGAAAAGCTCGAGGGCTATATGCAGGCGTATCGGGATGCTGGCGCAGACATCGATACCGCGCTGTTTATCAAGCCGAGTGGTCACTCGGTCGCGCATGGCTATTGGGCCGCGGATACGATCTTCAGCCAGCGGCTCGGCGCATCCGCCATCTTCGCAACCAATGATTCACTGGCGCTGGGCGTCTTGCGTTATTGCGCCCGCAACGGCATTCGCGTCCCCGACGACGTCGCGCTCATGGGCTTCGACAATATCGAGTTCGGCGAATATGCGGTCACACCGATCTCGACGGTCGATTATAACGTCGAGCGTGTATCGGCGATGGCCGTCGAGCGCGTCGTCGATCTGATCAGCGCGGAGGCAGATTTGCCACCGCCACGCGTCACCCTGATCGAGCCGGATCTTCTCATACGCCAAAGCTCGAATTCGACCCTTCGCAGCTAGCGCAATTCCAGGAAAAGTGTATGGCGGTTTTCCGTCTGGAATTGCATAAAAACAAAATACCCAAACTGTCCCGGCAAGCGGGTCAGCCCGCCGACACCGGGTAGCGGACATAGGCGAAAGCGCTGGAATTCGGCGCCCAGGAATTCACGTTGATCGTGCCCTGCCCGCCATTGAAGGCATCGAGATCGCGCGCCTTGCCGCCTTCCGCGGGCATGAGCCGAAGGATGACATCCTTGTCTGCGGGGTGACCCGTCGTTCCCACCGGATAGCTCAGATAAACGAGGTCGCGGCCATTGGGCGCCGGATGCGGGAACCAGTTCACCCGCTCGTCATGCGTCAACTGCTCCAGCTCGGAGCCATCGGGACGCATGCGGAAAGCCTGTGCATGTCCGCGCTGGGTCGCCGCAGCTTCGGAGTTGAAATAGATCCATTTCCCATCCCGCGAGAACTCGGAACCGTCGACGGGACATGCGCCGTCGGTCAGGAATACGTCGTCACCGCCTGCGGAAGGGATAGTGCAGACACGCGTGAAGATTCCGCCGCCCTCGCGGCGCTCCAGCCCGATATAGGCGAGCGTTGCACCGTCAGGCGAAATGCCGTGCAGGTAATATTTGAAGCCGCGCGAAGCCTCGTGCTCGTTGGAGACGCGGCACGGCACGCCGCCTTCGAACGGCACCTGATAAAGATGACCGTCGTTGGCACTGACGAAGAAGGAGCGCCCGTCCGGCGATACGACATGGTCGTTGTTCAGATTCTCGACCGGTGCCGTGTTGATGCGATGCGGGCCATCCTGACCATCCGGAGAGATGCGAAAGAGGCGGCCGTCGCCATTATAGATCAGCCACTTGCCATCGGGCGACCAATTGGGTGCCTCGATAAGCTCGCCGGTTTCATAGATCACGCGCGCCGTCGAAGTCGCGATATCGAAGACGACGAGTTCGCTGATTTGACGCGGCAATAAACGTCGGGTTTCCGGTCCCGGGCGCATGGATGGCATGATCTCTCCTCCACTTGGATTAACGATAATACAAACAGCTTATGCGATCCCATTTTCATCAACAACCACCAAATAGCCTGAATATCGATGCGCGGACCGAAAGCCTTGGCCGTGCTGCGCCATGAGCGACAAACCGGGTGCGCAGAAAGCTGCACCTTCTTCCCCGCTAGAGAAGATTGGCGATCCGCTCGGCATTTCGAAATGCCAACGCCATGACCGTCAGCACAGGGTTGTAGCCGCCATTCGTCGGATGCAGCGAGGCATCGCAGACATAGAGATTGTCGTGGCCCCAGACCTTGCCGAAGCTATCGGTCACGGACGTCTCCGGCGTCTCTCCCATGCGGCAGGTGCCGGCCTGGTGCTGGCCCGCCGAAAGGCGGAGCGTCTGCTTCCTGCCCCAAGTCCGCACGGCGCCCGATGCCCGCATCCAGGCATCGGCCTTATCGAGGATATAGTCGGCAGTTCGAACGGTTTCGGGATGCGTCATTCCCGACAGCTGAGCGACGGAACGCCCATATTTGTCGCGGACTTCCGGATCGAGGCGAACGCGACAGTCCGCGCTCGGTATTTCATGCACTGGTCCCTTGATCTGCGCGATGCGAGTGAAGTTGTCGCGCATGAAGTGCTTTGCCGCCAGCCCATATCGCGGCAGGTCGTCCGGCAGGCCGGATTTCCAGAGGATGATCGGCAGCATGACGAAATCGTCAGCCAACATGGCGCCACCGATGACACCGTCATTGCCGTGATTGTAGTCGGTCGTCGCGATCGACACGCCGGGTCCCTTGCTGTCTTGAACGGGCTCCTCGAAAAGACCGAAGACCGTCGGATAATAGTGCCCCTGCAGATTGCGGCCGACCTGATCGCGATTGTTGCCGAGCCCGTTCGGCTCCCGCTCCGTGCGCGTCAGCAGCATGAGCCTTGCCGTTTCGATCGCGCCGGCCGACAGGATGACGATGCGCGAGCAAATGCGGCGGCGCGTGAGCTGCCCGGCCGCATCCGCCTCGAGAATATCAACGCCGATGACATTGCCTCGATCATCGGTTGCGACTTGCTCCACAACCGTCTCGGTCAGGAGATCGCAGAGCCCCGTCGCCAGCGCGCGCGGCAGCATGGTGTTCTGCGTACCGTTCTTACCGTTGCTCGGGCAGGGAAATCCGACGCATGAGCCGCAGTGGATACAGGCCCCTCGCCCGGCGCGCGGCACGGTATTGACAAGAAGCGGCGGCGTAAACGTCGAGAGGCCGAGCGCGCTGGCGCCGGCCCGAAGGTGCGCGCTCGTTGGATTGTCCGCCACCGGCGGCATTGGATAATCGCGCCCGCGCGGGCCGGAATTGCGATCGCCGTTGCCATCGCCGGAAACGCCTATTTCGTGCTCTGCCTTCCCATACCAGGGCTCCAGATTCCCATAGGAAATCGGCCAGTCGACCAATGAGGAGCCTTCCGGACGCCCATAGGTCGACGCCATACGGAAATCCTTGGGATGAAAGCGCCAGGCGAGCCCGCCATAGACGAAGGTCCCGCCGCCGACGACCGCGGCATTGACGTGGTAATTATCCTGGTGCGGCTTGACGATGTGCCGCCCGCCCTGCTGATCGATGAAGACGCGCGGGTTGCCGTCGATCTCCGGCCCGGTATTGAAGCCATAGGCCTGCAGCCGATGATTTCGCAGATGATCGCGATGACCGTCTTCGGCATAGGTTCGCCTCTTGCCGCGCTCGATGAGCAGGATGCGCTTGCCGGCTTCGGCCAGAACAGCGGCCGCGATATTGCCTGCAGCACCGGCACCCACGATGATCGCATCATAGTCGATCTTCATGCCCATAACCTCCCGCGCACGACGTCCTGCGGATTCTCCGACGGCCCGCTTGGCCCCTCCGGCAAGCCCGGGCGATAGCCGATCATTCCCCATGACACCGCATCCGGATTGGCGCCATTTGCCGGGTCGGCATAAAACCCTTCCGCAGCCAGCTCGCAAAGCATGTGGAACCAGGCTTCGTCCTTACACTCCGCGAGGAGGCGATCCTGTTCCTCGGGCAATAGCCTGGCAAAGCCGCCCGATGCCTGCGCATCCAGATCCATGAGGCCCCGGTCTATCGCCTGCGGATCGGCAACGAGACCGGCGTCCCACAGCGAGAGAATGAAGCCGTCTACGCCATTATCGAGCGCGCCGGGATAATCATCCGCAGGAATGATACGATCGAGCACGGCCCGAAAGGTTTCGAGCCTGAACGCGCGGTTCTTGGCATCTGACATGGAAAGCCTCTTGAGATCATATCATCGGCCGGCGAGCGAGCCGCCGATGCCACCGATACTGAAAAAGCGATTGAGCAAGGCAAAGATGATGACCGGCGGCGCCAGCATGATGACGGCGCAGGCCATGACGGGACCCCAATCGGTCTGGTTCTGCTGGAAGAACGTCTGCAGGCCGACAGGCAAGGTGAAGCGACTGTCCGTGCGCAGAAAGACCAGCGCCACCAGATAGTCGTTCCAGGCGACGAGAAACCCATAGATCGCCGTGGACAGAATGCCGGGCAGCGAATTGGGAAGCACGATGCGCAGAAACGCGCCGAACATGCTGCAGCCGTCGATCCAGGCTGCCTCTTCGAGATCTGTCGGTATGCCGTCGAAATAGGCCGCCATCATCCAGCAGGCGACCGACACGCTGGAGGCGACATAGATGATCGAAACACCGGCCAAGGTGTCGACGAGCCCGATCCGCGACAGCATGATGAACAGCGGGATGATGAAGACGACGATCGGGAAGCTCTGGATGATGAAGATCAGCATCGAATAGAGCGATACGGCACCACCACGGGCGCGCGACAGCACATAGCCCGCCGGCGCGGCAACGAACAGCGCCAGACAGGAGGCGATGACGGATACGATGAGGCTGTTCTTCAACCACACCAGAATATCCGTATTCCTGATGACATAGACGAATGTCTCGAGCGTCGGGCCGGTGACGTCGGAATAAAGGCGTGGCCGCAAGGCAAGGCCGAAAATGACGAGGATCGGGCTCAGGGCAACAAGCGTCATCAATGCAAGCACGAGGGTGCGCGTCCAGCCCACCGATTTGCCGATGCCGACGGTGGTGCTCGCAGCCATTGTCTTCGCAGCCATGGGAGCCTCCTAGAACTTGGCTTTGCGCACCTGCCGGAACAGCAGGAGCGAGAGGGCGACCAGAACGATCGTCATCATGAAGGAAATCGCGACGCCGTAACCGGGCAGGAAATCCTGAAAGACGGAGCGATAGGCGAGCACGATCAGCGAAGTCGTGGCGTTAACCGGGCCGCCGCCGGTCAGAAGATAAATCGTCGCGAAATCGTTGACCGAAAACATCGTCATCAGGATCCAGCTGATATAGGTGGATCGCGCAGTCATCGGCAAAACGATGTAGCGGATCTGCTGACGCGCGTTTGCACCGTCAAGCGTCGCAGCCTCGTAGACGCTGTTGTCGATGCTCTCGAGCGCTGCCGCCCCCATCATCATCATGAAGGGATAGCTGATCCATATCTTGAACAGGCAGACCGTGATCATCGCCATCGTCGGATCGGCGAGAAACAGGATCTGCCCAAAGCCCAATGTTTCGGCCAGCTGCGGCAGGAGACTGCCGGGGGTGGCGACCAGCCAGTTCCAGCTCATGGAGGTGACGACGATCGGCACGATCCATGGCAGCAACAGAAGCACCTTGAACAGGTTTCTCCCCGGAAATTGCGGCTTCAGCAGGATAGCGAGGCCAAAGCCGATCAGCCAGCTACCGAACACGCCGCAGATGGTGAACAGCAGTGTGAAGGAAGCGGCAGACCAGAAAGCGGGATCGGTCAGAACGTTGACATAGTTCTTGAAACCGATGAATTTACCGAGGCGCAGCAGGCCGCCATTGTGAACGGATTGCACGAGAGCAAATCCCAGCGGATAGGCGTTGATCAACGCCATCAGCAGGATCGACGGCATGGCAAGGCCGATCATCGTCGCCTTGCGCCCCGTCTGCGCGCCGGCGCGGGAGGCCGTCGATGCTCTCGTCAGCCGCCGTCCCTCCGGCATTGCATGCGCCTCGGCCATGTTACTGCACGACCTTTCGCAGCGAAGCTTCCAGGGTTTCGAGAATGTCCCTGGACTTCGTCTTCCCCTGGATGATCTGCTGAACGAAGGCGGCACTGGCGGCACCCCCATCGACGGCATTCAACGCGGCAAAGGCATGCGGCGCCTGAGCGCCGATCGTCTTGCCCACCGGTTGCCATTCGTTGATCGAAAGAACCAGGTTCGGGTTGCTCTGAATGATGGGCAGATCGGCGATGCTCTTCTTGACCGGCACGTCGATCGCAACCCCGCTCGTCCAATAGACATGCATGTTGTCGAGATACCAGGCCAGGAAGGCTTCCGACGATTCCTGCGAGGGTGTCGTCGTGAACATCCAAAGCGAGTTGATGTAATAGACGGTGCCGAGATCGCCGTGACGAGCTTTAACGGGGTGCGCGACCACAGCATCGGACTTGATTTCCTGCGGCAGCGTCTTGTCGAGACCCGTCTGCCCGAAGCCCATGGCGACACGGCCGGATTTCCAGTCGCTCGCCAGATTGTCCGACGTATAGCTTGCGGCATAAGGATCGATGATGCCCTTGCGCACGAGCTCGTTGATGAAATCAAGGGTCTCGATATTGCGGTCACTCACGCAGTTCAACGAACCATCAGGCGCAAAGAAGCCGCCGCCATTGTTGATCATCAGGGCCGAGACGGTGTGTTGCGCATCGGTCGTCGTGCTGCCGGCCGCAAGACCGAGGCCGATATGGCCGATTTTCTTGAGGGCTTCGCCAGCCTTGATGTAGCTGTCCCAATCGGTCGGCGGCTCGACACCAGCCTTCTCCAGAAGCGATTTGCGATACCAGATGACACGCAGATCCATCGACCAGGGAACGCCGGCATAGCCGCCATCCGTCTTCATCGCGGGCAGCAGACCCGGCAGAAAGTCGTTCTTGCCCTCCTTGTCGAGCTTGCCGATCAGATTGTCGGCCGCAACGGCCACTCCCTGCTCGAGAAAATAGAACGGCAGGAAGGCGGCACCGGAGCTTACCGCCGGCGTCGTCCCCGATGCAGCTGCCGAGGTGAATGTCTGGTACCAGTTTGCCCAGGGTATCGATTGATAGCGGACGCCGAGCGCGCCGCTGGCGGGCGTGTACTTGCCCGCCAGCTCCTTGGCGGCGGCCGTATAAGTGGCTCCCGTTCCCCAGACCATATCCCAAAACGTAAGAGCATCGTCTGCCGCAAAGACCTTGCCCGCAGCACTAGCGGCCAGAGCCGCAGCCGACGCTCCGAGGAATGATCGGCGATTCATTGTCATGCTACCCGACTTGCCGTTCATCTGTGGTTCCTCCCCCCTTGTTGAACGAAATCGATCTGCACTGATGCGAGACGATCGGACTACCGGATCGTCTTAAGATAGGAGAAGCTTCTGGCGGCAAAGCCTGCCGGATCCTTGGGATTGTCGTGTTCGACGACCATCAAGCGGGCACCGCGGGCGCTGGCAAAGGCCCAGAGATCGGGCCAGTCGAGAATGCCGGAACCGACATCGCACCAGCCGTCCTCGTCTTCATTTCGCCCGGCTTGAGCCTGATCCTTCACATGGGCGGAGACGAGTAGCCCTGCATATTTCTCCAGCCAGACCTTCGGATCATCGCCGCCGCGCGCAAGCCATGCGATATCGGCCTGCCAGACGAGCGGGCTGCCGGCTCCGCCCTGGAAAAGACAATCGAGCGGACAGGAGCCATCGCTGAAACGTGCAAGCTCCCAATGATGATTATGATAGCCGAGCGAGATGCCCCGCTCCTTCAACCGGCCGGCCATCTCGCCGAGCTCAGTACCGACCCGGCGCCAGGCATCCGCATCGCCGCTACGCTCCTCCGGCGGCAGAGCCGGCATGAAAAGTTGCGCAATACCGGCCTCCGTGGCCGCGTCCGCGACCCGCCCCAGGTCACCGCGCAGTGCCGGCAGGCCGATATGGCCGCTTGGTGCATGGAGGCCCCGGGCTGCCAGAGCCGCCTTCAGTGCCTTGGGATCATCGAGATGGCTGCCGATGGTTTCGACGTTGGTGAAGCCCGCCCGCGCAGCCGCATCGAGCTGCTGATCGAGCCCGCCCAGATGCCGAAGTGAATAGAGCTGTATCGAAAGTGTCGACGTCGTCATCCGGCCCTCCCAGCCCGCCCTGCGATATCTCCTCACATCACAGAGCATTTTTACGCAATCGATTGCGTAATACCTAACAGCGCAATCGATTGCATGCAAGGGCACGATCGAATATTTGTTGGATGTAGACGATACGATCCGGTTACAGAGGTCCGATGGCGAAACGAAAGCCAATACCCACGAATGAGAGCCGCATACCGACCATGGCGGACGTCGCCCGTATCGCCGGTGTCTCGACTTCGACCGTCAGCCGTGCTCTGGCCGGGCTCCCTCCCATTCCCGAAGAGACAAGGCAGAGGATTGCCCAGGCCGCAAAGGAAGCCGGATATGCGATCAACCGCCATGCGCGATCCCTGCGGCTCAAGCGCAGCAAGGTGATCCTTGTCCTCATTCCAAACCTTGCCAACCCGAATTTCCCCGATCTTTTGATGCATATCGATCGGGCAGCCTATGACTGCGGCTATGACATCATGATCGCACATACCGCCATCGATCCGGGCCGCTCCGACCGCTATGTCGACGAGTTGCTGGCGGGAAGCATCGATGGCGTGCTCCTGACCGCCAGTTACTGCCCGCCGCGGCTTCTCGAGTGCATTGCCGCGGGCCGGCGTCTGCCGATCGTACGAACACTGAGCCCTACTCCCGATCTCACCGGCATCACCGCGGTGCAGATCGATGAGGTGAAAGCGGCCTATGACGTCGTCGATCACCTTGCAAAGCAGGGTTACAAGCGCATCGCGCATCTCGGCGGACCGCCAAAGGAAATCATGGCGATCGCCCGCCGGCGAGGCTGGGAGAAGGCACTGGCCGATCACGGGCTCCCCGCATCCCCGGATTTCTATATCCAGTCCGGCTTCACGATGATTGAAGGACAAAGGGCGGCCGACGAAATCAGGAGCCGGCCGGAGCTGCCGGACGCCATTTTCTGCTCAAACGACGAATCCGCCTATGGTTTGATCGCCGCTCTCAAGGAACACGGCTTACGCATTCCTCAAGATATCGCCGTTGCAGGCTTCGACGACCTCAGTTTTTCGGCCGTCATGGACCCTCCGCTGACAACGGTCCGCCTCCCTCGCCGCGACATGGCCGAACGCTCGATCCAGAAACTGAAGGCGCTCATCGAGGACAATACCGACAACGACAATACGATCCTGGCCCATGAACTGGTCATTCGGGCCAGCAGCCTTCGCAACTGAGGGCTATGCCGACGGCCAAAGCCTTTGACCTAGGTTGGCAAGCATGCCGGGCCGATCGGCTCAAACGACTTGTAGGTCAGGATGAACTCCTGATGGCCGAGGCCCTCCGACTTCGTCGGCTTGCCATCGGCAACCTCCCGCAGAAGCGTGACGATTTCCTGGCCGACCTCATCGAGACTTGCTCGTCCCTCGAGAATACGGCCAGCATCGACATCCATGTCTTCCTCCAGCCGGCGATAGGTATCCGGATTGGCGCAGATCTTGATCACGGGCGAGATTGCCGAGCCTGAGACCGAGCCGCGGCCGGTGACAAAGAATACCATATGACAGCCGGACGCGATCATTTCGACAATTTCGGCATTGTCGGAAATGTTCGGAAAACCGAACCGCACCTCGCCATCGGGCACCACGTCCATCAGGTAAAGACCGCCACGCGGCGGAATATCGCCGGGCTTGATCAGGCCGGAGATCGGCGACGCCCCCGACTTGGCATAGGCGCCCATCGATTTTTCTTCGATCGTCGTCAGCCCGCCATCGGCATTGCCCGGGGCAAAGCTGCCGTAGCCAAGCGTGGCGTAATAGCGTGCAGCCTTAGCAACTGCCGCACGAAGCTCGTCGGCAAGTTCTGATGTGACCGCACGATCGGCCATGATTTCCTCGCAGCCGATGAGCTCACCGGTTTCCTCGAAAATGCAGGTCGCTCCCGCCGCCACCAGAGAATCGAAAGCCCGGCCCGCTGCCGGATTGCCGGTAATCCCGCTCGTTCCGTCGGACCCGCCGCAAACCGTTCCGACAATCAGCTCGCTGATGTCCATCGGGACCCGCTCATCGAGCGCCAACGTCTCAAGTTGCTCGTTGACCCAGGCGCGACCGGCCGCGATCGTGCTGCGCGTGCCGCCATCGTTCTGGATGGTCAGCGTCTTCACCGGCCGGCCGCTCTCCTCGATGATCTTGGATAGCGAGTATTTGTTGAAGCTTTCACAGCCGAGCGACAGAAGCAGAACTGCGCCAATATTCGGATGCGTACAAAGCCGCTCCATCATCCGTTGCGCATAGGCATTGGGAAAACAGCCGGGAAAGCCGATGAGGTGAACCTCCTGCCCGTCGAAAGCCGAGATGATCTGGCGTCCGACATGGTGGGCACATTCCACCAGATAGGCGACGGCGACGATATTGCGGATGCCTTTGCGACCATCCGGCCGCAGATAGCCTTGCAGGCTCATTTTTTGGCAACCTCCTGAATGTCGAAGAAATGGCTCGGCGTGTAGTCGCTCTTGACGTTATGCACGTGGACATGATCGCCGGTCGCGATCGGCGCGACGGCGGAACCGATCGGCGCGCCGTATTTGTAGACCTTGGCGCCCGGCGCGATTTCATGCCTGGCGATCTTGTGACCGCGCGGAATCGTCTTTGCGAGTGTCACCTCCCGGTCTCCGACGCGAATGCGTTCTCCTGCGGGAATATCCTCGCGACAGACGAGAACATTGTCCTTTTCCGAAAGCAGCAGCAGCCGCGGATCATCGGCATGTGTTAGCAGCGCGCCAGAACCCATGACGTCACATCACTCCAAACGTCGCGAAGGCTTCGACCGTGCTCATGCCGTTGCGGATTGCCTCCGCCACCTTGTTTTCGGTCCGCACCTTCTCCAGGGCGAGCGAGAGCGCTTCCTTTTCGACGGCCTTCGGGATGACGAGAACGCCTTCGCGGTCGCCGTAAAGCAGATCACCGGGTTCGATACGGACGCCTGCGATTTCGATCGGCGTGTTGTAGTCGATGACCTTGCCGCGAGGCCCCTGATCCTGAGCATAGATCCCGCGGGAAAAGGCCGGGAAGCCAAGCCGCTCGATTTCGCCGGCATCGCGCACATAACCGTCGAGGATGGCACCTGCGGCCTGCAGATGGGTGGCTCTCGTCGACATCAGGCCGCCCCACAGCGCGTAGCGAAGCGACGAACCCGTGGCGATATAGACGTCACCAGGCTTCAGCGAATCGAGCGCTTCGAACATGATGCCGAACGGCTTCTCAGCCAACGGGCCGAAGGAGCCCTTCCCGTCCGAGAAGACATCGGCCTCAAGCACCGGCATCGCACGGCCGGCGATTTTCATGTCGTCGCGCAGAGGCTTGATGCCAGCCGGCAGGAACTGCCGACGATGTCCGAGCGTATCAAGGATATCGCCAACGACAGCGGTAAAGAGCTCGGCTTTCAGCACGCGGAACAAATCGGCGTCGGTTGTGTGGGTTGCTGTGGTATTCATTGGGAGCCTCCGCTGGTGGCAATTCTAAAAGCCGATGACGGCACCGCCGTCGACGATGATGGTCTGGCCGGTGATATAGCCGGCGGCCGGCGATGCGAGGAAAGCGCATGTCCAGCCGATCTCTTCGGCCGAGCCGAGGCGGTTCATCTGGATTCGGCCCATGATTTTCGCGCGGCGGGCCGGATCGTTGGCCGTGGCCTTCTGAAACAGGTCCGTATCGATCCAGCCGGGCGCCACCGCATTGACACGGATTCCTCGGCCGGCAAACTCGGCCGAAAGCCCGCGCACAGCCCCCGTCAACGCCGTCTTGGCCGTCGTATAGCCCATCACCAATGGCTGGCCGATGAAGGATGTCATGGATGCGGTGAAGAGCACGCAGCCGCTTCCTCTCGCGATCTGACCAGGCAGAAATTGCCGGGTCAGTTCCAGCGCGCCGCGAACATGGACGTCCATGACCTCGTCGAAGTCGGCAATATCGGATTCCTCGAACGGCTTCTTCACCGTGTTCCCGGCATTGTTGACGACGATATCGACCGGACCGTGCGCCTCCTCCACTCCGGCGGCGAAAGCCTTGATCGAAGCAAGATCACGAAGGTCGAGCTGTGCTGCCTTCGCCAGAGGGCCGATCGATGCCGCCGCTTCCTCGAGGAGATCCAACCTGCGGCCAGCCAGCACCACCTCTGCGCCGGAGGCTGCGAGACAACGCGCGATCGCAAGGCCCAGTCCACTACCTCCGCCGGTCACCAGCGCGCGCTGGCCGTCCAGTCGGAATGCGCCATGCCAATCGGGAAGCGCGGTTGGAGATTTCATGCGTGCTTGCGTATTCATCTTTCGACAATCACCTTCAAAACGTCGCGGTTCTTGTCCCAAAAGGGCAATGCGCCTTCAGCCTCGGCGAAGGGTATGACCTTGGAAATAAGCGAGGCGGCACGATCGCCGATCGTCTCAAGATAAGCGATCACCGCATCGAAATCGGATTTGGTCGCGTTGCGCGAGCCCATGATGTCCAACTCCTTGAGATTGAACATTTGCGTCTGATAGGTAACGGGAGCCTTGGCATAGCCGACATAGACGACGCGCCCGCAAAAACCGGCAAGATCGATCGCCTGGCGAAAAGTTTCCGGAAGACCGACCGCCTCGAAGGCCACATCGACGCCCTGATCGCTCGTCAGCTCCACGATGCGCGCTCCGACATCCTCCGCACCGGCATTGATTGTATGGCGAGCTCCAAACTGTTTTGCCAGCGCGGTCTTTTCCGGGCTGAGATCGACGGCGATCACTTCGGCTCCGCGAGCAACGGCTCCGATCACCACGCCCATGCCGATCATGCCGCAGCCCAGCACGACGATGCGATCGCTCGACGACACGCGGCCGCGCGCCACTGCATGGAAGCCTACCGACAGCGGCTCGACCAAAGCAAGAAAGCGCGGATCGAGCGTGTCATTCAGGATGAGCTTCTCCGCGGAAAGAACGATCTCTTCGGCAAGCCCGCCATCCTGCTGGACACCAAGCGTTCGATTGTAGCGGCAGGCATTCACGCGCCCCTTCCGGCAGGAGGAGCAGGAGCCACAATTGGTATAGGGAAGAACGATGACGCGCCGCCCCGGTTGATAGGCGGACGATACACCCGCCCCTGTCTCGATGATTTCACCGCCGATTTCGTGGCCGGGAATGCGCGGTAATTCCACGAGCGGGTTCAGACCTCGAAACGTGTTGAGATCACTCCCGCAAATGCCGACATGGCGTACGGCAACGCGGACATCGCCGTCCCCGAGCTTTGGGCGAGCGACATCGGTGAAACGGCTGACGCCTTCACTTTCGATCAACAGGGCTTTCACGTGACGATACCTTTTCCGGATTGGGGGAGCGAACCGGACGCCGATGCCCGGTTCGCTGGAAGCAGATCAGTTCAGGGTGGCGATGTCGGCCGGCAGGTCGACGCCGTTATATTTCTTGTAGATCTCGTTGAGTTTGCCATTGGCGAGGTTCTCATCGACGAACTTGTCGAGCCGCTGCTTCAACGCCGCATCGCCCTTGCGGATGCCGATGGCATAGGGGAATACCTTGAGCACCATCTTCACCTCGAACTTCGACGCGGGGTTGCGCTCGTTGGCTGCCTTCATGATTTGCGGCGACGTCGCCATCACATCGACCTGACCACTGACAAGCGCCGTGACAAGGGTCGCGTCGTCATCGTAGCGTACGATTTCCGAGCCATCATTGACCTTGGTGACTTCCTTGTCGTTGACGCTGCCGCGCGTGGTGCCGATGCGCTTGCCCTTCAGGTCGGCCATGGTCTTAACGCTCTGGCCGGAAGGCGCCGCGATGACCGATTGGATCACACCATAGGGCTTGGAATAGTCGATGACCCTCTTGCGCTCGTCCGTCACGCTGAGCGACGCGATCACCATGTCCGCCTTGCCCGTCTGCAGATAGGGGATGCGGTTCGGGCTGGTGACCTGGACGACGTCCAGCGGCTGACCGAGCTGCTCGGCAAGAAGCTTGGCAACCTCCACGTCGGAGCCATAGGGCTGCATGTTCGCATCGATCATGCCGAATGGTGGCGAGCCGAGATCAAGGGCGATGAGCACCTTTTTCCGAGCCTGGATATCGGCCAGGGCATCTGCCTGCGCATGGCTGGCGAAAGTACCCAGGATCGCAACTGCAGTGGCTACTAGAATATGACGACGCTTCATGGTTCTCCTCCGGTTTATTTTTGATTGCGTTTAGCGGCTCGTTGTTCTCAAAGCCCGTTGCCGACGAAACTGCGCAGTTCCTCGGTCTGAGGGGCATCGAGCAAGGCCGCCGGGCCGTGCTCCCAAACCCTGCCGAGATGCATGTAAAGGACATTGCTTGCCACCTTCCGGGCAAACGCCATTTCATGGGTGACGAGGATCATCGTCATGCCGCCGCGCGCGAGATTTTCGATGACCTTCAGCACTTCGCCGGTCAGTTGCGGATCAAGCGCAGACGTCACCTCATCGAACAGCATGACCTGCGGCTGCATGGCCAACGACCGGGCGATTGCAGCTCGCTGCTGCTGGCCGCCAGACAGTTGCTCGGGGTAGAAAGAGGCTTTCTCCGCAAGCCCTACCCGGCCGAGACAATCGAGCGATATATCCCGCGCTTCGGCCTTGCTCAGCTTCTTGACGCAGGTCAGCGCCAGCGACGCATTCTCCAGGACGGTCAGATGCGGGAAAAGGTTGTAGCTCTGGAAGACAATGCCAACGTCGCGACGAAGTGCGCGTTTGTCGAGGTCCGACGAGTGGATCTTGTGCCCACAGACCTCGATCTCGCCGCCCTGAATGGTTTCCAGCGCATCGATGCATCGCAGGGCCGTCGACTTGCCCGAGCCGGACTGACCGATAATGGCAACCACCTCGCCGGGCTCGACCGAGAAAGAGACACCGTTCAGGACCTGCAGCGCGCCAAAACTCTTGCGGACATCGGATAATCTAACGATTGGAGACATTCAGTTTCCTTTCCAACTTCCGGCTGGCGAGCGTGAGCGGGAAGCAGATGACAAAGTAGATTGCGGCGACCACCATGAAGATGCTGAAGGGCTGGAAGGTGGAATTGTTGATCAGCTTGCCGGCCTGCGCGAGCTCGACGAAACCGATCGCCGATGCGAGCGAGGTGTTCTTGATCACCTGGACGAGGAAACCAACCGTGGGCGGTGTCGCGATACGCAGCGACTGGGGCAGAATGACCCGTGTCATGCGCTGCCAGCGCGAAAGGCCAAGACATTCGGCGGCCTCCCATTGTGTCTTGGCGATCGACCGGATAGCTCCGCGCCAGATCTCGGCAAGGAAGGCCGAGGTGTAGAGCGTAATGGCCACGCCGGCCGACAGCAGCGCCGGAAGATTGTTGAACCCGGCAATACTGAGCCCGAAATAGACGATGAAGAGCAATACCAGCAGAGGCGTTCCCTGGATCAGCTGCACATAGGCGGTCGCCGTCCAGCGGATGATCCGGCTCGGCGAAATCCGCGCCAGAGCGACAACGAAACCGACCACGCCGCCGCCGATGAAGCCGAGCGCCGACAAAGCCAGCGTCCAAAGCGCGGCTTCGAGCAGGAAGATGAACTGTGTCAGGCCGAAAGTGGGCATGGGGTTCTCCTCACAAGGCCGTGCCAAGCTTGCGCTGGCGCTTGAAGACCACGAAGCCGATCCCGAGAAGCGCCCATCGCATGAGAAAGGACAGCGCCAGATAGAGGGCACCGACGACGATGTAGGTCTCGAAGGACAGGAAGGTGTCGGACTGGATGCGGTTGGCGACTGCCGTCAGTTCCTCCGCCGAAATCTGCGACGTGATGGACGATGCGAGCATGAGCAACACGAACTGGCTGACGAGCGCTGGATAGACGCGTTCAACCGCCGGCTGGAGAATGACATGCCAGTAGGTTTGCGCAGGCGACAGTCCAAGACATTCGGCCGCCTCGATCTGGGCCTTCGGAACGGCCTCGATGCCGGCCCGCATGATCTCGCAGACATAGGCGCCGATATTGACGACGAGCGCGACGATCGCAGCGACATTGGCCGGGATGCGCAAGCCAAGCGTGGCGATGCCGAAATAGATGATGAACAGCTGCACCAACAGCGGCGTGTTGCGAATGACGTCCACATAGGCGCCAACGACTGTCTTCAGCATCGCCGAGCCGCCGGTCCGTGCGATCGCACAGAACGTGCCCAGCACAAACCCTGCGATAGTTGCGGCCACCGAAAGCTGGATCGTCAGCCAGACGCCTCTAGCAAACTGATCCCAATAGGGAAGCAGGCCTTCGAAATCGAAAGTGTAGCTCATGCGGCGCCATCTTCCCGGCAGCAGCAATGAGCACTGAAATGTGCTGGTCTCATTCCCGAGCTATCCTCCCTAGCTTGAGGCGGAATCTACACGGTTGAGACGATTGATTTAAAGTGGTATTTTATGTTTAAAAAACCAAAGAGATCAGACCAACATGCGTTCCGAAAACCTCTTCAAGCGCCAGTTCAACGAATTCCTGCGGCACGTGCAGTCTGTCGGCCATGGACACGCTCTCGGCTCGGAACGCGAGATCGGTCGAATCCTTGGCACCAGCAGGACGACGGTTCGCAAGTGCCTCACGGCCGCGACGGAGAGCGGGCTTCTTTCCACGGATAGGATCGTCCTGCGCCCGGCCGAACCATCCGAGCTCTACACTGAAGCCGAGACCATCCCGCCCACATTGATGGTCGAACGCGCCTTCCTGACATGGATACTCCAATCCGACAGCGGGCCGGGTCAGGCTATCAATGCGCTTCAGCTCGCGCGGCAATTCGGCGTGTCGACGACGACGATCCGCGAGTTTTTGCAAAGCTTCCGGCATTTTGGCCTGTTGGAGCGCGAAGCCGGCGGCAAATGGGTCTTCCGCGGCATGACGCTGGAATTCGCCAACGAGCTTTCCGATATCCGCGAAATTTTCGAAATGCGATCTGTCATGCGCTTTGCGGAACTCGATGACGGCGACCCGAGCTGGAACCAGCTGCGGAAGCTGCGGAGCGAGCATCTTGAGCTGCTGCAGACGATCGAGACCGACTATCACCGGTTTTCACTTCTGGACGAGCAGCTGCATCGCTTGATCAACAGCGCTTCCAGCAATCGCTTCGTCACCGAATTCTACCACGTCATCTCGCTGATTTTCTTCTACCACTATCAATGGAACAAGAAAGACGAGCGCATTCGCAACGAAGCGGCTGTCTATCAGCATCTGGCTTATATCGATGCGATCCTCTCAAGGGACCAAAGGAAAATTAGCCAGACCTGCACGGCACATTTGAGCGAAGCGCGCCGGACATTGCTTGCCAGCATCACCCGGGGAACTTGAAAAAGTCCGCTCGAATAGCTGCCGGCTGACGATCTCCGGTAACCATCGGCAAGACGACCGAAACCCGGTCTGCGATATTCGATACCACGGCGAAAGCAATGGAAAGGAGCGGGCATTGGATCCCGGATCTATGCCTTTGCAGCTCGGAGAAAAAACGCCAACCACCACATGCAGTGACCTGTTACTGAAGGGTTAAGCCTGATCCGATGTCAGTTCTTGCGCCGTAAGGATCGACAATGGAGAGCGCCCGGCTGAGAGCTTCGGCAAACCCATTGAGTGAAATGACGTAGCTCATGTCACGACCTGTATCGGTCGCAGCCAGCATCACGTGGAGGCTGCGCCGCCGCCGCAGGCTGGCAACCATGGCTGCATCGAGCTTCAGCTCGACGGGGCAGCCGCGCGAAGAGGCGGCACCGAACGGCTGAGCCAGACCCAAAGCAGCTTCGTCACCCCGCGACGACCGACCACTCCGCAGATGCAGCCCCAGCGGCAAGGCCAGCACGCCCCTCAAGCTCCCACCCTCGGGAGTGAGCTCGATCGAAAGTACTGGCGTGTTCGTCTGCAGATCATACAGCGTGTAGGAAATCGCATAATGCGGCCGCGTATGATCGGCAGCTCCTTGATAGACGATGGTCAGTGTCCAGTCGCCATAGCGCTCTTGCAATGTGCCTACACCGGCGGCGGCAACGGTAGTCCGGCTAGCCATCACAATCCTCCACTCGGTCGATTTGCCAATATGAGCAAGCGCCCATCGGCACGCCTTATGAGCTCGAATAACGCCATCCCATTCATATTTGCTCCCCGCAACATTATGCGCCCCATCTCGCTCTCCCCGCCTTCAAGAATCCGAATTATTCCGAACCAATAACGTTAATTTCACGCCAGCGCACCATCGAATCGATGTAGTTCAAAGAATTATTCTTTTATAATATTCAATTAATATGGCTGCTTTCGACGGAAACAAAGCTGAATTTTCAGGCTATACATAAAATTTATGACCACTAAACATACGTGTTATTTTTCATTAGCAATAGTTACTTCAACTTCACCTATATTGAAAACGGCAATTATAGACCAATAAGTGTGCATGATATTGCAAAAAGTCGCACACGAATGGAGCGGGCAGCGCACAAATCCGGACGATCAGATAGGCAGACGATGCAATTTCGCACCGGAAACCGCATCGGGCGCGTCTCGCCAGCGGTCATTTGAATGACGGCTCCCAGAAAGGCAGCATCGACAATGCTCTTTCGCCGCCCTCGTGACGGCAAGATCAGCGACAACGGTTTTTCCGGCGAAATGCTGCCCGCCAATCTTCCCGACGGCAACATCGGTAGTCCCAGCTCAAATCCATTCTGGCAGATAGTATGGACCCGATGGCGAGCAGGTTGACGGCGTGATACTTCTCAAGGGTAAGACGCCGACAGCAATGGGGTCAGCACCGGCCATTTTCGCCGTCGACAAGAGGATGTAAAGAATGCGCCCAACCGCCTTACGACCAGGCCTCTAGTGCGAAAACCTCGGCACCGATGCAATCAGTTCGCGTGTATAGGCATGGCGAGGCCGTTCGAAGACGTCTTCGACAGATCCGGCCTCGACGATCGCTCCCTGCTTCATGACGACGATCCGATGGCTGATATGCTGGATCACTCCCAGATCATGCGAAATGAAGATCATCGACAGGCCGAGCCTTGCCTGCAGATCGACCAGCAGATCCAGAACCTGGGCTTGCGTCGTGACGTCGAGTGCCGAAACGGGCTCGTCGCAAATCAAAAGCTTCGGCGTCGCGGCAAGAGCCTGTGCGATCGACACGCGCTGGCGCTGACCACCGGAAAGCGTGGTCGGCCTTCGGGCAAGCAGATCCGGCGGCAACCCGACCAGATCCAGCAGACCGATGATCCTCTCGCGCCGCTCCGATCTGCCGAGCCCGCCATGGAGAAGCAAGGGTTGCTCGATGATGCGCTCGACGGTGAAGCGCGGATTGAACGAGCTGAGCGGGTCCTGGCTGATCGTCTGTATTCCGGCCCGGAGGGGACGGCGCATGCGTTCGGAAAGCGCACTCCACGGTCGCCCTTCATACAACACCTCCCCTGCATCCGCCTGCTGTAGCGCCAGCGCGATCTTGCCGAGCGTTGTCTTGCCCGAACCGGATTCGCCGACAACACCCAGCGTTTCGCCGCCGTCGATATGAAGCGATACATCGCTGACAGCGCGCAGAAAGCTGCCATCCGTGCGCCTGAAGCTCATCGACACATTGCGGATATCCAGCAGACGCTCGCCCGCGCGAACGGGCTCGCAGGCCGGCAAGGGCGTATCCGGCGCGCTGAGACGACGACCACGATTCGCCGCCGTCGGCACGGCTGCCAGGAGCTGCCTTGTGTAGTCGTGCTGTGGCTCTGACAGAACGCTGCGCGCCGGGCCGGTTTCTACCAGCTGGCCCTTTTCCATCACGGCGACCCGATCGGCGAGCTGGGCGGCAACTGAGAGATCATGCGTGATCAGGAGGATGCCATGGCCGGCAGCGGCCAGCTCCTTGAAGATGGAGAGCACTCTTTTCTGGACGCTGACATCCAGCGCCGTCGTCGGTTCGTCGGCGACGAGCAAGCGCGGCTGGCCGGCAAGTGCGGAGGCAATCAATGCCCGTTGCCGCAATCCGCCCGACAATTGATGCGCATATTGCCCCATCCGCGATTCGGGCTCGGGAACACCGACATGTTCCAGCAATTGCACAACATGCTGCGATACGAGTAAGCGCGGCGCCAGTCGATGCGTGAGGATAGGCTCAGCGATTTCGCGGCCGACGGTTCTCAAAGGATCGAGCGATACGAGCGCGTCCTGGAGAATGAAACCGATTTCGCGCCCGCGCACACGGCGCCAGGCTTTTTCCGACAGATCGAGGAGATTGAGCGGCCGGCCATCATGAGCGGTCAGCTCTATTCTGTCGGCTTTCACCACGGAGCGCGATCCGGCGAGACCAACAATCGCCCGGGCCGTTACCGATTTTCCGGATCCGGATTCGCCAACCAATGCAAGGATTTCGCCGGGCGCGATCTGCAGCGACAAGTCGCGAACCGCATCCACGCGGCCTTGCGGGGTCTGAAAGGCCACATTCAACCCCTTGACCGCAAGCAGCGGGGACGGCTCGGAAGTGGCAGTCCGAAAGTCTCGCAGGGTGGCCTGAATATTCACCGCAGATCTCCCGTTGCGAGAAGGGTTTGCAGCCGGCGACCAAGCAGCGTGATCGAAATGACGGAAAGCGCAACCACCGTTGCCGGTAGCAGGCTGGTCCAGGGCGCGATATCGAGAAAATTGCGACCATTGGCGAGGAGCGCACCCCATTCCGCCGCCGGCGGCACGACGCCAAGGCCCAGAAAGCTCAGGGCCGATGCGGATAGTACCGAACTCCCCACGCCAACCGTCGCGAGGATGAGCAGCGGCCGGATGGCGTTGGGGATGATATGCCGGCTAATGATCGTCCATGGATGCTCTCCAAGCGCAACGGCATGTTCGACATAGCCCGACAGCTTGATTTGAAGCACCTGCGAGCGGATCAGCCGAGCATATCCGGCGATGCTGGCAAGCCCGACCGCCAACAGCGTATTTGCAGGCCCGCGCCCGAGCACTGCGATCACCAGCAGCGCAAGCAGCATTTCCGGAAATGCGAGCAGGATATCGATGATGCGCAATAAAAGCCCGCCGATCGGCCTTGGAGCCAGCGCAGCCATCGTCCCCAATACGATACCACCGAGACTGGCAATCAGGGTGGCTCCGATGCCGATGGTCAGGGATTGCGAGGTTCCGTAAACCACGCGAGAAAACAGATCCCGGCCCAGTTCGTCGGTTCCGAACCAATGTTGGCCATCAGGCGGCAACAGGATCACATTCGGATCGACGGCCTCGGGATCAAAGGAAGACAACCATTGCGGCGCCCATACCGCAACACCGAGAACGATCACAAAGGCGAAGGGAACAAGCAGCCCGAAAGACAGCCAGACCGGGCGTCCGCGCGCGACGCGGCGCTCCTGCCTGCTTTCAGCTAGCACGACATCGCTCAAAGGCCTGTCCTCCTTAGACGTGGATCAATCAGAAGGTAGAATGCATCGACAAGCAGATTGACGATGACGAAGGCAAGAGCAGACAGCATCACGAGACCGAGGATCAGCGGCATGTCGCGAGTCTTGATAGCTTGAAGCGTGATCTGCCCTATTCCCGAACGGCCGAATACCGTCTCGGTCAGGATCGAGCCGCCGAGAGTGCTCGCGAGCAACGTGCCGGTGAGGGTCGAGCCCGCCAGCGCGGCGTGCCGCAAGCCATGTCTGACACGCAGGACCGTCTCGCCGACGCCGCGTGTCCGGACTGTCAGCGAAAACGGCTGGGACAGTGCCTCCTCCAGGCCGTCGCGCAATACCTGGCTTAAAAGTGCTGCCAGCGGCAGGCTTAAGGCTATGGCGGGCAGCACAAGCGCGGATGGTCCGTCATTGCCGGTGACCGGAAACCATTCCAGATTGAAGCTGAAAATCGTCAGCAGCACAATGCCGATCCAATAGACGGGCGTACTCAGAAGGATCAGCTCTATCCCCGAGGACAGCAATGTCAGGCTTTTGCGACGGCCTGCTGTCGCCAGGGCCACGCTGATCGCCAGAAGAAGAGCAAGTGCGATCGCGCTCCCGGCGAGCTGCAATGTCGGTCCCGCCGCCTCATAGATCACCTCGGAAACGGGTTGCCTATATTGGTAGCTTTGTCCGAAATCGCCGCTCAGAGCCTTGCCGATATAATGCGCATATTGCAGCGCGAGCGGCTGATCGAGGCCATATTGATGCACCAATGCGGCCCGTTCTGCCTCATCGACGACGTTCTCCCCACCAGCCAATATCGCGACGGGATCGCCGGGAATGAGCTTGACCGCGATAAAGGCAATCGTTGCCGCGCCCCAAAGCACGGCAACGATTACCCCGGTCCGCCGCACAGCGGTTTGGAAGAGCTTAGCGGTCCAGCCAGGCATCGTAGAAATTCGGCTTCGCATTGGTGGCCCAGGAAATGCCATGGAGGCTCTTCGAGGCGCCGAGCTGATAGGCCGCCACGAAAAGTGGCACGGCATAGGCCTGCTCGATCACTTCCTTCTGCACCTCGGCATAGAGCTTCTTGCGCTCGGCATCGGAAGCCCCGACCGCTTTCGTCAGCTTTTCGTCGAGGCTTTTGACGCGCGACGCATTCTGACCGGCAGGCGGAATATAGGCCGAATGAAACACCGTTCGCAGAATGTCGGGCTCGGCGCGCACGTAGAAAAAGGATACGAGATCGTAATCATTGGCATTGGTGCGAGCGGTCCAGCCGCCGGCATCGACCGGATCGAGCTCAAGATCGAAACCCGCCTGCCGAACCTGATACTGAACAGCCTGCGCCAGGGTCACTTCCGTCGCGGCAAGTGAGGTGCTGTCATAGACATAGTGCAGCGCCAGCCGGCTGCCGTCCTTTTTGCGAATGCCATCGGCGTCCTTCTGCGACCAGCCCGCCTCGTCAAGCAGCCGGTTGGCTTTTTCCAGGTCGAAGCCCCATGAGCGGGAAATGTCATGGTCATAATAGAGCGTCGACGGGCCGAGGATATTGTCGGCCGGTTTCAGGGTTCCGAAGAAAGCGGCCTTGACCGCCGCAGGCCCATTGACGGCGCGCTGGAAAGCCTGCCGCACCTTCAGCTCCTGAAATGGTCCCTTCGAGATATTCAGGAAATAGGCACTGTTGACGCCAGGGTTTTCTCGCGTCACCACCTGCAGCTTGCCGTTACCTTGAACAGAGCGGTAGTTTGCCGGCGGCACCGCATCGATCGCCTGTAACTGACCGCTCGCCAGCGCGCCGAGGCGCACGGAAGCTTCCGGCAGATATTTGAAGACAATCTGATCGAAATGGGCCGGCCCTTTATGCGCGGCATAGCCGGGACCCCAGCTGTAGTCGGCGCGACGGCTCAGCTTGCTGCCGCTGCCCTTGGTGAAATTGTCGAGCACGTAGGGACCCGACCCGATGACCGTATTCGTCGTGCTCTGCGCCTTCTGAAGATAGGTCGGCGATTGGATACCGAGATAGGGAAGGCTCAACCCTTGCAGCAAGGGCGCGAAGGATTGGCGATAATGGATCACCACCGTACGGCCATCGGGCGCCTCGATCTTGTCGATCGGCCCGAGCAGCGACTTGGCGTAGCTGGAGGTCGTTTTCGGATCGAGAATGCGATCGAAATTGTATTTGACCGCGGTCGCATCGAGCGGAGTGCCATCGCTGAATGTCACACCCTCACGCAGATGGAAGGTATAGACGGTATTGTCGCCGTTGATATCCCAGCTTTCTGCGAGCCACGGCGTGAACTTGTTGTCTTCGGCCTGCCCGACGAGCGAGTCAACGATATTACGGGTAATCAATGCCGTGACGGAATTGCCCGTAATCGACGGATCGATGATGGAAGCATCCGTTCCCAGTCCGACATTGAGAGTGCCCCCATCGACCGGCTTTGCCGTATCGGATGCGGCATTTGCCGCGGTGCCCATCATCGTCAAAAAAGCAAATGCCAGGCCAATGCCGATCTTGCTTCGCCCGGTGCCGTTCATGCTTGGATGCCTTTTTCTCATATCCCGTCCCTATATTGGTCGCTGCGGCATCGATCATGCGGCCAAGAGACCATTCGACATCGCGCAGACTGAACGGCATGATAATTGTCTATAAAAACACTAGACTAAAGGCATTGTGGTGCGTTTATGCAAAGAGAGGCGGAAATCCGTTTCAAGATCGCTGAGGCCTTCGGTGGCAACCCGGCCCGTGGCTCGTTCATTGGCGTTGGAATGATCTCAAGCAAACCATCAGGCAGCTCGAAGCGACGGCCCTGCAAAGATCAATAGGAGCGTTCATTCAGAAAGACGCCTCTCGCCCCTGGCACGCCTTCTTTTCCTAATTACTAGTCGCTTGATATGCTTGGCGTGACGGCTCTTGTTCCACCATATCCGGATATGGTGATGCAGATGCCAATACTGCGCATGGCAAGCTGCGGCGGTTTCAACCGTCGCAGCTTGGTACCTCATTTGGGAAGTTGTGCGCCGGCCTGCTTCACCGCATTCGCAATGGTTTCGCAAAACTGCTTTTCAGTCACGTTCTGCGCTTTCGTAATGGCTGCAAGGTCCTGATTCACGCCCATGGCGGAGATCTTGCCCTTTTCACCCTCTTGCTCGGCCGCGTCGCCCTTCGACGTGTCCGAGGGTGCCGGTATGAGGGCGAGCATCTTCGTTTGGGTCTCGACAGCGGCCCCATCGATATGGCCCGCATTCTGGCAATATTTCAGCACGCCAAGCTGGTTGCGTGCCGAATTATAAGCCAATTCCATTTGGTCGTTTGAGACCTGTGCATAGCTTGGCGCGGCAAATCCGAATGCCACGATACCGATCAGAATGATCTTCCGCATATGAAACTCCTGATTGCTTCAACATGCTGCGATGTATCCTCCAACGCCTTAAAGGCAATAGCTGCAAAAATCGGAAAGTGTTCTACTCAGGAGAGCATCGCCATGGGGATCGAAAGAAAGCCAGAGCCTTCGGTATCATCGTGGTCGCCGACAGAACCTGCCCCACAGCGGTTCGCGCATAGTTCCGTTCGGCAGCAATCATACGGGGTTTCCGGCTCGCGCGCGGGGGCGCAAGGCGCAGATGACGCCGATAGCATCCAGTCATTTCCTGTGGGAAAGCTTAAAACTTCATCCGGTCAACCCATGGCATCGGGATCGATGTGGCAGTAGTCCGGATGCGCCCCGACCGCTTTGACTGTTCGGGTTTGTCTCTGCGCGGCCGTGATGCCGCCGGGGCATCGCAAGAGCGAAGGCAAAGATGGCGGGATCACCCGCGACATCCTTCGACAACAGTAACATCAGGACCTGGAGGTCTTACATGAATAAGCATATTGCTGCCGCCCTCTTCGCTGCAGCACTTTATACCTTTGCCGGCGCTGCACATGCCGATTGCGGTTCGGTCTCGATCGCCGAAATGAACTGGGCGTCGGCAGGCGTTGCGGCAAATGTCGACAAGATCATCCTCCAGGAAGGCTATGGCTGCTCGGTGGAACTCGTGACGGGCGACACGCTGCCGACCTTCACCTCGATGAACGAAAAGGGCCAGCCGGATGTCGCGCCGGAACTTTGGATCAATGCGGTGCGCACGCCGCTGGACCAAGCGGTTTCCGAAGGCAGGCTGGTCGTTGCGGCCGGCATTCTCTCCGATGGCGGCCAGGACGGCTGGTGGATTCCGAAATTCCTCGCCGACGCCCATCCCGATATAAAGACCGTCCAGCAGGCGCTGGAACACCCGGAACTCTTCCCGGCATCGGACGATCCGAAAAAGGGCGTCATCTACAATTGCCCGCCCGGCTGGCAGTGTCAGGCGTCGCTCGGCAATCTCTTTCGGGCGCTCGACGGCGAGAAGAAGGGGTTTGAAATCGTCGAAACCGGCTCTGCCGCCGCTCTTGACGGCACCATCGCCAATGCATTCGAAAAGAAGACGGGCTGGCTTGGCTACTATTGGTCGCCGACCGCTATCCTCGGCAAGTATCCGATGGTGCGCCTCTCCTTCGGCGTGCCTCACGACAAGGCGGAGTGGGATGCGTGCACCTCGGTCATGGATTGCGCCAATCCGAAGGTCAATTCCTACCCCGTCTCTGAAGTCTATACCGTCGTTACCAAACGGTTTGCCGAAAAGGCTGGCGTTGCGATGGATTATCTGAAGAAGCGGAAATGGACGAATGATGTGGTGAATGGCGTCCTTGCCTGGCAGACGGACAATCAGGGCACCAACGAAGACACCGCCCGGTACTTCCTGAAGAACCATGAAGACATCTGGACGACCTGGGTAAGCCCTGACGTTGCCGCCAAGGTGAAGGCCGCCCTCTAAAATCCGAATTGGAGACGCGGTGAGCAATCGCGTCTCCGGGCTCAATACCCACGCGCGCGAATGCCGCAATCCGCGCTTTTGGATAGCTCGGCGAAAAAACTTGCCGTCGGGGGTGGGCAGGAAAAGAATGCACGCTATTTGATGCATATGAGCGGGGAGAAATATTAGCTCGGTGGAGGAGGTCGTCCGGCACAAAGGAAGAGGATTCTTATGCCCAATTCAGTTTTGAATGCCCTTGGACAGCCACTTTACTATAGCGACACGTCGACAGGCTTCTTTTCCGCCACCGGCTCTGGCCCAGTGCTTTACGGCACTGCCGGCAACGACTCCATGTGGGGCGACGCCTCCGTCAACGTGACGATGATGGGCGGTACCGGCGACGATATCTACTATCTCTATTCCAGCCTCAATCATGCCTATGAGGCGCCCAATGCCGGCATCGATACCATCAATACCTGGATGGATTATACGCTGCCCGAAAATTTCGAAAATCTGACGGTCACCGGCAACAACCGTCATGCCTATGGCAATGACGCCGATAATATCATCACTGGCGGCAGCGGCAGCCAGACCATCGATGGCGGTGCCGGCAACGATGTGCTGACCGGCGGCGGTGGCGCCGATACCTTCATCATCAGCAAGGGCAACGGCAGCGATCTCATCACCGATTTCAGCGATGACGACAAGGTCAGGCTCAATCAATATGGCCTGACGTCGTTCGATCAGGTTGTCAGCCATTCCACACAGGAAGGCGCCAACGTCCGGCTCGATCTCGGCAATGGCGAAAGCCTGGTCTTCGCCAACAAGACCATCTCCGACCTGCATGAAGACCAGTTTCAGCTCGGGCTCGACAGATCGTCGCTGACGCAGACCTTTTCGGATGATTTCAACTCGCTTTCGCTGCACGAGGGAACGCAGGGTACCTGGGATGCGAAATATTCCTGGGCGCCGGACAAGGGCAGCAGCCTGAACGATGAGCTGCAATGGTACATCAACCCTTCTTACGCGCCGACCGCATCCGCAAACCCGTTTTCCATCTCCGAAGGCATTCTGACGATCACGGCGAAGCAAACGCCGGACGCCTTGAAGGCGATCGTCGAGAACCATGATTATACATCGGGCATTCTGACCACCCAATCCACCTTCTCTCAGACGTATGGCTATTTCGAAATGCGGGCGGAGATGCCGCATAACCAGGGCGTATGGCCTGCTTTCTGGCTGCTGCCGGAGGATGGCTCCTGGCCACCGGAACTCGATGTGGTGGAAATGCGCGGGCAAAACCCGACCACCGTCAACGTGACGGTTCATTCGAACGCCACCGGCGAGCATACGAAGACGTCTATTCCGGTGGAAGTGCCAAGCACCGATGGCTTCCACAATTACGGCGTGCTCTGGGATAAGGATCAGATCGTCTGGTATTTCGACGACGTTGCCGTTGCCCATGCCGACACGCCGGCCGATATGCACGGCCCGATGTACATGCTGGTCGATCTCGCGGTCGGCGGTGTGGCGGGCACGCCGACGGACGGCCTGCCGAACGGGTCCGAGATGAAGATCGACTATATCAAGGCCTATTCCCTGGACGATCATAACGCTCAGCTTGCCGCCTCGACACAATCCGCCCACACGACCGACTGGCATATCTGACGGGGATCCAAGGTACTCTGAATGCCCGAGCGGCAAGCATCCGGGTTAGCCGGGCTGCCGCTCAACGCCATTGCCAGCGCGCAAACTCAGCACAAAACGCCTGCGGTAGAGATTGAGTATCTCAAGTCGCGACCTGGATTTGCGTCTTGACGGAATTGGCGATGAAGCATTGTTCATGCGCCAAGTGGTGCAGTTCCGCTTGCATTGCTGCGGTCGGCGGTTCGCCGGCGTAGACGATGGTCGGCCTGAGCTCGACACGACTGACGATCAATTTTCCGTCGATCTTCTCCATCACGCCGGTCGCCTTGTCGGTATAGCTCTCGACGACGATCCGCTTGGGCGCGGCGAGAGAAAGAAAAGTCAACATGTGGCAACTGGAGATCGCCGCGATGTATGCCTCCTCCGGATCTACGTTGGCTTCCACAGAATAGGGAAGCGGAACGATATGCGGCGAGGCCGACGCCGGCACGACCTGACCGCCATCAAAGCGCCAGATATGGGCGCGGCTGTAGCGCTTGTCGGTGAAGACAGCTCCGTCTCGCTCCCAATGTACCTCGACGGTCATTTTCATGATCAATCATCCTTTGTCGGCATGGAAAGAAGTCTTGCAGTCGTTTGCGTAAGATGGCGGCGAAGATGCTGGACAGCGGCGGAGACATCTTGCCTCGCACAAGCGGCAACGATTGCAGCATGCTCCTCGAAAAATTCAGTGCGCTCCTGGGCACCGTGCTTTTGATGAAGGCATGCGCGACGAGATTCCCGCCGAAGCGCTTCTATGGTTCCAAGCAATCGAGTATTTTTACACCCGCTGTACAGGGTGCGATGGAATTGATGGTCGAGCTCTTCAATCTGCAATGGATCGTATTCCGCGAATAGCTCATCGTTGAGCCTTTCAGCTTTCCGCAAGGCAGAAGGCGAGAGCAACGGGGCCGACTGCTCCATGGCAGCGACCTCCAGGATGGCCCGAAGTTCGGTAAGTTCAGTCGCCTCCCGTTCCGAGAGGAGCGCCACCGCAAGGCTTCGGTCAGGACGTCGCACGACCAAGCCGCTCCCAAGCAGCCGGTTCAAGGCCTGCCTGACGGGCTGGCGGCTGACGCCGAAACGCTCAGCAATCAACTCTTGCTTGAGAACGGAGCCTGGCGCCAATTGGCCCGACTCGATTTCATCTTGCAGCTCGTTAAAAATCGACTTTGGATCCATGGATCCAAAGTAATCCACTCCTTCGAAGTCGGTCAAGCCTCAACCGTCGATATTCTCCTTCAATCGTGGCTCTTCTCGCCCCTCCGCCTTGGCTGGATAAACGCCGCAATCCGAGCCCGGGCACTGCCCACCCCTCTCACAGCGACCATTCTATGACAGATCGAAATGGATCTCAGCTCCGGAGCGGTTCAGCTTTTCACGGAAACTCTGAACCGCTCTATCTCTTTGTTTCCACGCAATTCCCGATGGAAAATCGCTATGCGCTTTTCCTGGAATTGCTCTAGTCTTCCCTGAACGCCCGCCTGATCTGGTCGGTCATCGGCTTTGTCAGATAGGCAAGGACGCTTCGCTGGCCTGTCTGCAGGAAGGCTTCCACAGGCATGCCGGGTAGCGGCGTAAGCTGCCCCAACCGATCCCATTCCGGCTTTGCCACCTTTGCTCGCACGACATAATAGCTTTGGCCCGAACGTTGGTCCGTCGCCAGATCCGCGGAAATAGTATCGACCTGCCCGTTCAATTCCGGCGTGATCCGCTGATTGAAGGCAGGAAAGCGCAAGGATACCGCCTGCCCTACGGTGATCTGATCGATATCCTGCGGCGCAAGCTTCAGTTCTGCGACCAGTGCGTCCTTGTCCGGAACGATCTGCAGGATCGCCTCTGCCGGCGAAATGACGGCCCCTTCGGCATGGATGCTCAGCTGATCGACGATCCCCGCCTGCGGTGCCTTGATGTCGATCCGCTTCAGATCATCTTCTGCCGCGATCAGACGCTCGGAAAACTGGCCGCTATCGCTTTCAGCCTGGCGCAATTGCTCGGACACTTCCGAACTGCGATCGGCATCGATCTGCAGAATCTGCAGCTCGGTTTCCGCAATCTTGCCGCGGGTCTGGGCGATGGACGAGACGAGGTTGCCGAGATCGCCATTCAAGGAAGCGCTTTCCCGCTGCAGCGAGTAGACCTTCGTCGCCGAAATGATGCCCTGGTTGAGCAGTCCTTCAAGACTGCCGAGTTCCTTGGCGATGAGCGCGATCTCCTGCCGCTTGCCCTCTTCCTGCGCGACGAGGCCGTCAATCTCCTGCTTGAGCTGTTGAATGCGCTCGTGAAGTTGCGATTTCTGCCCGTCGCGCGAGACCTGACGATCGCGAAAAAGCCGACGCTCGCCGGCCAGAATCGCTGCCACGTCAGTATTTTCGGCGGACGAGAGCAGATCGGCCGGAAAGTCGATATCCTGCCGGCCGTCGCGCTCCGCCGCCAGACGCGCCGTGCGTGCGGAGAGTTCGTTGAGCCGTTTGCGGATGATCGAGAGGTTGGCTCTGGTCTGGGTGTCGTCGAGCCGGACGAGCACCTGGCCGGCAGCGACATGATCGCCGTTCTTCACCAGGATCGCGTGGGCGATCCCGCCCTTCAGGTGCTTCACCGGTTTCACATAGCTGTCGACGACGAGCGTGCCAGAGGTGACGACCGCACCGGCGATCTTCGTTGCGGCAGCAAGGCCGCCCATGACACCAAACAAAAGCAGGATAGCCGCGACCACCAGCAGCGACAGGCGGCGGATCGTCCGTTCGGTCGATGGCAAAGCCTTGTCGATCATCCGTGCGTCTCCCCGCCAGCAATGGCCAGATGAGCCGTTCCGAGCTGCTTGGGCGACGGGCCGAGGATGTCCTTCTTCGACCCGAATGCCTGGACCTGGCCGCCGGCAACGATCATGACCGTATCGGCGGCGGCAAGAGCGCTCGGCCGATGGGCAATGACGATCGCAATACCGCCCCTGTCCTTCACCCCTGCAAGTGCCGCTGTCAGTGCCGCCTCACCTTCCGCATCCAGATTGGAATTCGGCTCGTCGAGAACCACCAGAAACGGATCGCCGTAAAGCGCCCTTGCCAGGGCGATACGCTGCCTCTGGCCGGCCGAAAGGCGCGATCCACCTTCGCCGATCCTCGTATCGAAACCGTCCGGGAGCTTGACGATCATGTCGTAAACGCCGGCCGCCTTCGCCGCCGCGATGACCGGTTCGGTCCGCATGTCCGCGGCAAACCGCGATATATTCTCGGCAATCGAGCCGTCGAACAGATCCACATCCTGCGGCAGATAGCCGATATGCTGCCCAAGCTCGTCGCTATCCCATTGCGACAGCGCGGCACGATCGAGCCTCACCGTGCCGATGGCGACCGGCCAAAGGCCGCAAATCGCGCGGGCCAGCGAAGACTTGCCCGATGCGCTCGGGCCGATGATACCGAGCACCGTCCCGGCTGCTATCTTGAACGAGATGTTGCGCAGGATAAGGTCGCGGCCACCCGGAGAGGTAACGCTGATAGTCTCGACGCTGAGCTCCCGTGATGGCGATGGCAAGGTGAATGCCTGTGGCTCAGGCGGCGCGGCATCAAGAAGTTTGGCAAGCCGCGTCCAGCCCTGGCGAGCGGCAACAAAGCCCTTCCACTGGGCAATTGCGAGCTCGACGGGCGCCAGCGCTCGCGTCAGCAGGATCGAGCTGGCGATGATGATGCCTCCCGTCGCTTCCTGACGAATGACGAGGATCGCGCCGACGGCGAGAACGCCGGACTGAAGCATCATGCGCGCGACCTTCGCGGCAATGGTCAGCGCTCCGACGCGGGTGCTCGCTATCGCCTGATGCTTGAGATAATCCTCATTCATCGCGGCCCACTTCTCGGTTAGGCGGCCGGAAAACCCCATGGCGACGGCAGCCTCCCAGTTGCGCCGCGCCGCCTGGGCGAAGCCGAGGCGCGCCGCCGAAGACCTTGCCGCCTCCAGGGCCGGTCTGCGCGACAGTATTTCGGCAGCCACGGTAATGATGACGAGCAGCAAGGCGCCGCACAAAGCAGTGAAGCCGATCCAGAAATGGAACAGAAAACAAAGGATCAGATAGAACGGCACCCAGGGCAGGTCGAACAGCGCGGTCGAGCCGCTGCCGGAGAGGAAGGAGCGGATCTGCTCGAGGTCACGGACGGATTGCAATCCATCGTCCGAGGTCTGTTTTTTGCTCGGCAGGAACAGAAGCGCGCCGAAGACCTTCCTGTTCATGCGTTCGTCAAGCGACATGCCGATACGCACAAGCAGCATGGATCGCAGGAATTCGATCACGCCCTGAAACAGATAGAGGGTCACGACGATGATGACGAGACCGGACAGCGTCGGCAGGCTGTGGCTCGGAATGACCCGATCATAGACCTGCAGCATGAAGAAGGAGCCGGTCAACGCCAGCACGTTGATGGCGGCACTCGCCAGGGCAATGCCGATGAAGGCTTTGCGAAGCGCCGACAGCATCAGCGCAACGAATGTTTGCGGCGGGTCTTTCGGGACGGCAAGCACCTTGCGTCGATCCTCAACATTGGCCGTCGCGTACGGCAGGATTTACATGACGCCCAAAGCACCGCCTCCCGCTCGGCGCCATGGACCTGCGAAGCGATCGCCTATGGCCTCCGCCACCGTTCCCGCTTCACGCCTAACCTTCGACGATCCCATGCAATTTAGGAAGTCGAAATCTATCCAGAATGCAGTTTCGGTGAACCCAACCTTATCGCGGAACGCCTTGTCCACTTACGGGACAATTGCGCCATGAAATGGGGCGGCAGCCTGTTCCGGCAAGATGCCTGACCCATCACTTTAGGACGAACAGGCGGCATCTTGCCGCCCGCGTCCCACGTTCAATCGAATTTCTCGGTCGTGTCCGCCCTACCCTTGACCCAATAGCCGGATGCCTTGATCCAGCTTAGCGGATAGCCACGCTCCTCGACGAGGTAGGACCGCAAGGCGCGCGTGACGGAAGCCTCGGCCGCTACCCAGACGAAAGTGCCAGGCTGCAGATCGACGGACTGAAGAATTTTCATCAACGCGGACGGATCGGTTGCCTCCGAAAGAGGTCGATACGCCCATCGCATATCGAGCCGCGCGTCGGTTTGAAAGGTCTGTCGCTCATGAACATCGGCAACCGCGGCGATGGCTGTTATGCGCGCACCTGCACGCGCCTCTTCTATCCGGCGACCGATTGCGGGCAATGCCGTTTCATCGCCGATCAACAGCCAATTCTCGATATCGGCGGAGACAACGGCCGAACCGCGGGGACCACCGATCTCCAGTCTGTTGCCAACCGAAGCGTCGAGCGCCCATTGCGTGGCCGGTCCTGCCTCGTGGACGGCAAAATCGATGACGAGCGTTCGCGCCTTTGTGTCGTATCGGCGAGGCGTATAGTCGCGCCGCTCCATCTCCTCGCCGACACCCGGCACCAAAACCTTGATGTGGTCGTCGGGCGCCAGGCTGACGAAATCGGCGAGATCTTCGCCGGCCAGCCGGATACGCAGCATGCGGGGCGTAATCCTGTCGATGGCCGTTACAGTGAGAGAGCGCCGCTTCAGTTCGTGGCGCACACGCTCGATCTTTGGTGCGGAGACGGCCGGGGTGGAAGCTTGGGGGGTATCCATGAGTGTCCTTTCGAGGCGCTTCGATCTCGATCCGCAGGACACAGTCGCGCAGACCGAAGCCGCAGAGCCGTTCGATCATACGCGTTGAGTGACGTTAACGCTTACGTGGCCGAACTATATCCGGCCAATCTGCGTCCTCTATAGAAGAAGAGTTCTCATCTCGCAACGAAAAGATGATAATTGCAGACAAGTTTTTGAGCCGCAAAAAATTGAACGCTATCGTAATCCTCTGCGAAGCGGATCGGCACGGCTGTTTCGAACCGTGCCGATCTCCTTGGGATTACTGCAGCGCCTTTTCCATCAGCCGCGCCAGTCGCTCGGCAAAGGCGCGTGGGTCGGCCGGCTTGTCGCCGTCGAGAACTCGGGCCTGATCGAGCAGGAGGAAGGCTGCATCATCACGCAAGGATGGTGCATCTGCCTTGGCGGCGATGGCCTTGACGACGGGATGGTCCATGTTGATTTCAAGGATCGGCTTGGCGCCGGACTGCAGGCGGCCAGCTCCCTGCAGGATCTTTTCAAGCTGCCGGTCATAGCCCTGCTCGGAAGCAACGAGGCATACGGCGCTTTCGATCAGGCGATCGGATGCGCGCACATCGGAGACCTCATCGGCTAGCTTCTGCTTGGCATAATCGAGGAATGCCTGCACGTCGGCGGGCGCGCTTTCGCTTTCCGGCTTGCCTTCATCCTGCTTCTTGAACTGCGCGAGATCGGCAGAGCCTTGGGTGATCGACTTGAAGCTCTTGCCCTCGAATTCCGGCGCATTCGTCACCCAGAAGCTGTCGACGGAATCGGTCAGCAACAGAACTTCGATGCCGCGAGCACGGAAACCTTCGAGCTGTGGCGAGGCCTTCAGCTGCTCCAGGCTGCCGCCGACGAGATAATAGATCGATTGCTGGCCTTCCTTGGCATCCCTAACGTAGTCGGCAAGCGAGCGATAGCCATCTCCCGAAGTGGTCGTGCGGAAGCGCGACAATGCCAGAAGCTGCGAGCGGCGCTCGAAGTCCTCGTAGAGACCCTCCTTGATGAGGCTGCCGAAATTCTCCCAGATCTTCAGGAAGGCGTCGTGATCGCTTTCGGCCTGCCTCTCGATCGCCGTGAGGATACGGTTGGTGACACCCTTGCGGATCGCCGTCAGGATCGGGCTTTCCTGGATCATCTCGCGCGAGACGTTGAGCGGCAGGTCGGACGTGTCGACGAGGCCGCGCACGAAGCGGAGATAACGCGGCAACAATTCCGCCTCGTCGGTGATAAAGACGCGCTTCACATAGAGCTTCATGCGGCCCTTGCGATCCGGGTCGAAGAGATCGAAGGGCTGCGAACCGGGCACGAAGGCAAGCGCGGAATATTCGTGACGGCCCTCGGCGCGGAAATGCACCGTCAGCGCCGGCTCGTCATATTGGCCCGAAACGCCGCGATAGAAATCGGTATATTCCTCGGCCGTGATGTCGTTCTTCGATTTCGTCCAGAGCGCGGTGCCGTCGGTGAGCTGCGTTGCCTCCTCGCCGGGTTTTTCGGCGATCTTGATCGGCACCGGCACATGGCCCGACTGTTCCTTGACGATGCGCTCCACGGTCCAGCGCGACGCGTAGCTCTTGGCATCCTCCATCAGATGCAGCGTGATACGGGTGCCGCGCGCCGGCGCTTCGCTCACGTCGACGGGCGCGACGCTATAGCCGCCCTTGCCGTCGGAAGACCAGAGCCAGGCATCTTCAGCACCGGCTCGGCGCGAGACGACATCGACACGGTCTGCAACCATAAAGCAGGAATAGAAGCCAACGCCGAACTGGCCGATCAGCTGCGCGCCCTCGCCCTGCTTGTTGGCCTCGATACGCTCCATAAAGGCGCGCGTGCCGGAGCGGGCGATCGTGCCGAGCGCCTCGATCATCTCGTTACGGCTCATGCCGATGCCGTTGTCCTCCACGATGAGCTTGCCGCCATCAGCGTCGAGCGTCAGCAGGATGCGGCTATCCGGATCGTTGGCGAGCAGGCCGGGGTGGGCGATCGCCTCGTAGCGGAGCTTCTCGCAGGCATCGGCCGCGTTCGAGATCAGCTCGCGCAGAAACACATCCTTATCCGAATAAACCGAGTGAACCATCATGTGCAGAAGGCGGGCAACGTCGGCCTCGAAAACGTGGCTCTCGGCGGTATTTTCTGCGGTGGTGGTCGTCATAAGCGTCTAGTCTCCTGGGAATAACAAAAGTCGCGCCGAACAGGTGGCGGAAGATGAGCGAAATTTCAAGCTTGCGTTGTTCCGACAAGCGCAAAACGATGCGAGAGGCTTGCCGTTCAGCAAGTACAATCGCCAATTCGGCGCGTTGTTCCAGGCTCCGGTCGAAACGACCCACAGACGCCGCCTCACATCACAAGCTCATGATTGCCATCTTCGCAGCGTTGCTATAATAACTTGAGTTTAATTTGAAGGATTATTGCGCGGGAGCGATACCGGAAGCAGCAAATGACGTTTCAGCCGAGAATGCAGAACAAGATCGGAGGCTTTTCCGTCATCGGCGGCATGCATCGCCGCTATTGGAACGGGATGGTTGCCGATATCTGGAACGTCAATTGTGCGGCGCAGGCCGGCGGATACTATGTGGCGCGCGATCCGCGCCTGTTCATTCTTCTGGAGCAGCGTGGCGCAGGCACGACCAATGTCCGACCCTCGCCTCGTGCACAGGGCCAGCTGCGGGATTACGACAGCGGTCGCATCTCCTATATCCCCGCCGGCATGGAGCTCTGGGTCGACATGGCGGGCGTCGAGTTCGTACGCCACCTCGATATTCACTTCGATGCAGAAATCATCAGCCAGCGCCTGATGGAAAACATCGATCCGGCACAGCTTGACCGGCCGCAGCTGCATTTCAACGACCAGCGTGTGATGGCGCTTGCCGAGCTCATCGCGGCCGAATGCGAAACCCCCGAGCCGCTGCACGATCTCTATGGCGACGGCCTGACGCTTTCGCTGTTGATCGATGTACTGCAACTACGGGGAACCCCGCCCCGCAAGCGCAGCGGCCTGGCCAGCTGGCAGCTGCGGCGCGCGGTCGACTATATCGAAGAGCACTGCACGCGCGCCATTCGGCTGGAGGAACTGGCCATGCTGACCGGCCTCTCGCAATCGCATTTCAGCCACGCCTTCAAGGCCTCGACCGGCCTGCCGCCGCATCAATGGCAGACGCAGGCCAGGCTCGAACGGGCCAAGCAGCTGCTGCTGAACACTGAGATGCCGCTGACAACAGTCGCCGTCGAAACAGGCTTTGCCGATCAGGCGCATTTCACCCGCGTTTTCCGCAAGAATGTCGGCGCCGCGCCGGCCAGCTGGAAGCGCAGCAGGCTTGCCTGAAAGCCACAGTCCGCGAGTAATTGTACGCTTTGCGGAGAATTGCCCAAAAACATTCAAATTCCCCCGTGACAGACAAGCCGCATCTGTAAATATGAGTTAACTACTCATCTTATCGAGGGATCGGCTGACACGGCCGAACGGGCGCAAGAATTCGGGACAAATAACGGAAATGCAGGGATTGAAGCAGGACGTATCGCGAGCGCGGCTCATGGCGACGGGCGTAGCCATTATCGCGCTGCTGGCGGGCTCTCAGGTCATGGCACAGGAAACGCCGACCGAGCTGCAGCCATTGGTCATCCAGGGGTCGCAGCAGAAAAGCGAAGATAGCGGCACGGCGCCGGTCAAGGGCTATGTCGCCAGGAAGACCACGTCGGGCTCGAAATCCGACACGCCGATCACGGAGGTGCCGCAGTCGGTCTCCGTCGTCGGTCAGCAGGAAATGCAGGATCGCGGCATCACCAACAAGGTGGACGAGGCTCTGCGCTATACGCCCGGCGTCACCGCGCAGCCCTTCGGCAATGACGGCGATACCGACTGGTTCTACATTCGCGGCTTCGACGCGACGCAGAGCGGCGTCTTCATGAACGGCCTGACGCTCTACAGCTACGGTTTCGGCGGCTTCCAGATCGATCCTTACATGCTCGAACGCGTTGAAGTGCTGAAAGGCCCCTCTTCCGTGCTTTACGGCGGCGCCAATCCGGGCGGCCTCGTCAACATGGTCCGCAAGGAGCCAACCGACACCCCCCAATATTCGACCGAGATCGGCATCAACAATCTCGGCAATGCCTTCGTCGGTTTCGATTTTTCCGACAAGCTTTCGGCCGACGGCGTCTATCGCTACCGCCTGACAGGCAAGATCGCCGGCGGCGACACCTATAGCGACGGCACCCATGATCTGCGTGGCTTCATCATGCCGCAGGTCACCATTTCGCCGGATGAATCCACCAAGCTGACCGTCTTCGGCATGCTAAGCGGCCTCGACGAGATCCACAGCGGCAACGGCTTCTTCCCCTATGTCGGTACCGTCGTCGATGCGCCTTTCGGCAAGATCAAGCGCGATGCCTTCTATGGCGAACGCAGTATCGACAATCTCAAATATGCGCAGCAGATGCTGGGTTACGAATTCTCGCATGATTTCGACGGCGGCTGGACCGTGTCGCAGAACGCGCGCTACGGCCACCTCTACAAGCGCGAGGAAGGCCCGTATCTGAACGGTTATGTCGACGGCAATCCGCTCAGCCCGTCTTACGATGACCCGAATTACATGCTGAACCGCATCGGCTTCTTCGAGCGTTCGAAGGTCGATACGTTCTCGGTCGATACTCGCGCGGAAAACAAGTTCGACACCGGCCCGATCAGCCATGATTTCCTGATAGGCACCGATTATTCGATCTATCGCCTCGACCAGATCCAGGCCTGCTGCGGCTCCAATCCGATCAGCGCCACCAACCCGGTCTATGGCACGTCGCAGGGGACCAATTTCGTCTACCTCAATCAGGTCATGACGCAGCAGCAGCTCGGCATCTACACGCAGGACCAGATGCGCTTCGGCGACGGCTGGCTGGTGACGCTCAACGGCCGTTACGATTTCGTCGATACCAATTCCGATTCGAAGGTCGGCACGAGCTACAAGTCGAACGAAAACGCGCCGAGCGGCCGGGCAGGTCTGGCCTATGAGTTTTCCAACGGTATCACGCCCTACATCAGCGCCGGCACCTTCTTCAATCCTCTGATCGGCACCAGCGTCAGCGGCGGTGGCCTGACACCGGAAAAGGGTGAACAGTATGAAGCTGGCATCAAGTATGAGCCCGACTTCATCGACGGCCTGTTCACGGCGTCCGTCTTCCAGATCGACCGCAAGAACATGGCGCTGACCGATCCTGTCACCTTCCTGCAACGCCAGGTCGGTGAGGTCCGTTCGCGCGGTGTCGAATTCGAAGGCAAGGTCAATCTCGACGACAATTGGAAGCTGCTCGGCTCCTATTCCTACACTGACCTCACGATCACCAAGGACCTCGACTCCTCCATTATCGGCAACTCGCCCTATCTGGTGCCGAATTCCACCGCATCCCTGTGGCTCGACTATGCCTTTACCAGCGATGCGCTCGAAGGGCTCAGCATCGGCGCCGGCGTCCGCTACCAGGGCAAGTCTTGGGCAGACCAGGCCAATACACTGCGCGTACCTTCGGCAACGCTTTTCGATGCGGGTATCCGCTACGAGAAGAAGGGCTGGGGTGCTGCACTCAACGTCTCGAACCTGTTCGACAAGGAATATGTCTCGGGTTGCGCTGGCGAGAATGTCTGCGGCTACGGCGAAGCGAGAACCATCACCTTCAAGCTGAGCAAGAAGTGGTAAGTTGAGTATTAAGGTATACTTTCATTCTCGATCATGGCAAAGAGCCGGGGATTGCCGCAAGGCAATCCTCGAACTCGTTTCAAATCGAAGGCAGCGCTTACGCATGACGACGCAGCGGCAGCAGAGAATTTACCGCGTCGCCGCGGGGATGCTTGCCTGGTCACAGTGCCGCAGCCCGGTCAGCGATCTCTCATGACGGCAGGAAACGCTCATGGGCTGTCGCGTCGACGGCTCCTCGCCATGGCGGGTGCCGGCGCGATCGCCAGCCTGACGCCGGCGCGCGCGGCGACGAGCCTGCGTGTGGCGACGCTCGACTGGGCCATCCTGGAAACCCTTCTGGCAATCGGCGCCAACGTGGTTGCCGGTACCGAACTGCTGCAATTCCGAGACGTTGCCGTCACCCCCGTCATTCCGGCGGGCGTTGCCGATCTCGGACTGCGAGGCACGCCGAATTTCGAAGTCCTTTATTCCGCCAGGCCGGATCTGATCTTCAATTCCAATTTCTACGCCTGGGCCGACGATCGTATGCGGCTGATCGCGCCGGTCGAGAGCCATGCCATTTATCAGCCCGGAGCGAGCCCCTACCAGCTTTCCGAGCAGGCAACACTTGCGATCGGTGAGCGGCTCGGACTTACGGCCGGCCGCGTTCTCGTCGATGCCACGCGCGAAAAGCTGGAGACCTATCGCACCAGTTTCAGCAAGGGCGATCAACGCCCGATCCTGCCGATCAATCTGGGCGACGCCCGGCATTTTCGCGTCTTCGGTTCCGATAGCATGTTCGGGGAAGTTCTGACCCGCACCGGCCTGACCAACGCCTGGCCGGATCTGACAAGCTATTCTGCGACCGCGCCGGTCGGCATCGAACGGCTCGCCGCCATGCCGGATGCATGGATCGTTCTCATCCCGCCGCATCCGGCCGAAGCCTTGGCGGAGCTCCAGCAAAGCACTTTCTGGAACGCGCTTCCCCCCGTGCGGCAGAGTCGCGTCCTCATGCTCGGCTCGATCAATCCCTATGGCGCGCTGCCGGCGGCGGAACGCTTCGCCGCTCTCCTTGCTGGAGGGCTCAACCGTGCATGGAATGATTGAGCGGCCTGTGATTGCCAAAGACAAATTGCTGGCACGCAATGGCGCCCTGCTCGGCGCTGTCTGCATCCTTGCCTTTGCAGTACTCCTCTTCCTGCGGCCACAGCTTACCGCCGATGTGCGGGAGGCAACCACCCTCAACCATATCCTGCTGATCGATAGCCTGCTGCCGCGATCGGCGATCGCGATCATCGCCGGCGCGGCACTCGGCCTTTCCGGCTGCCTGTTGCAAAGGGTACTGCGCAATCCGATCGCGGATGCCTCGACGCTCGGGATCGCCGCCGGCGCGCAGCTGGCGATGACGATCGCCGTCGGCCTCTTTCCGCTGCTCATCGGGCTGCCGCGGGAAATCTCCGCCTTTGCCGGAGGGCTTGTCGCCGTCCTGATCGTACTTGCCTTGAGCTCGCGCCGCGGCCTCGATCCGGTGACGGTGGCGCTATGCGGCATGATGGTGACGTTGGTTGCGACCGCGCTAAGCGTTACGATCATTCTCGCACGCGGCGAATACGCCATGTCCGTCTTCATCTGGGGTGCGGGCGCGCTGAACCAGCAGAGCTGGGATGGCGTCATCACGCTTGCGCCGCGTCTGGTCATCGGCTTCGCCGCCGCATTGATGTTGGTCCGTCCGCTGACCGTGATGAGCCTGGACGACAACAGCGCCAGGAACCTCGGCCTTGCATTGCACAGCATGCGCTTTGCCATTCTGACCCTCGCGGTATGGCTTGCGGCTTCGGTGACGGCACAGGTCGGCATCATCGGCTTTCTTGGGCTTGCCGCACCTCACATTGCCAGATTCTGCGGCGCGCGGCGCACACGGCAGCTGCTGATCGCCGCCCCCATCGCCGGAGCCGGCCTCCTGTTCCTGACGGATTGCGCGGTGCAGCTTCTCTCGCCGGGGTTTGCCGATCTTGCCCCGACGGGAGCAGCGACCGCACTCCTCGGCGGACCGCTCCTTTTGCTGCTCCTGCCGCGCCTGCATTCGGGCAATGCGCTCCGCGCCGACGGCGCTCCTCGGGCGCGACTGACTATTGCAGCACCGGCACGAGCCCTTGCTTTGCTCGCTATCGGCTTTGTTTTCCTGGCCCTCGTTGTTTTGTCGGTCGGGCGCAGCTTCGACGGCTGGCACGTGGCGATCGGCAGCCAGTTCTGGCACCTTCTGCCTTTTCGCCTTCCGCGCACCGTCGTTGCAGCAACTGCCGGCGCAATGCTCGCCGCAGCGGGCTTCATCATGCAACGCCTTACCGCCAATCCGCTTGCAAGCCCTGAAGTCCTGGGTGTGAGCGCCGGCGGCGGTGCGGGCTTGACGGTGGCGCTCTTCCTCTTTGCATTTCCGTCACCAGCCATCACGATCACGGCAATGACGATCGGTGCGCTGACTGCGTTCTTTGCCATGATGGCTTTCAGCGCGCGCGGAGGCTTTGGCCCTGAGCGACTGCTGCTTTCGGGCGTTGCCATCGGCGCCTTCTGCATGGCGATCGTCACCGTCGTTCTGTCCCGCGGCGATCTGCGCGCCTATCTCCTGCTGACCTGGTTGTCGGGCTCCACCAATCGGGCCGGCTCCTTCGAAGCCTGGACCGGCATCATTTCGCTCGCACTTCTCGTTCCGCTCCTGCCGATCCTGCGGCGATGGTTCGATGTGCTGCCGCTTGGCGGCGACGTCTCGCGCTCTTTAGGCCTCTCGGTTGCGGCAAGCCGGCTCACCTTGGCGGTTCTCGCCGCCCTCCTGACTGCGATCCCCTCGTTCCTCGTCGGCCCGCTTAGCCTGACCGGGCTGATCGCGCCGCATCTTGGCCGCCTCATCGGCTTTCGCAACACCGTCAAACAGTTGGTTGCGAGCTTGTTGCTCGGCGCCATGCTGCTGGTGCTTGCCGATTGGCTGTCACGAGTTGTGATCTTTCCCTATGAGGTTCCGGTCGGCCTGTTTGCCGCCTTGATCGGTGGCCCCTATCTCATCTGGTTTCTGACCCGCAAGGAGACAAAGCAATGATGCATGCCAGGGATTTCACCGCTTCCGGCGTGGCGAGCCACAAGGACGCCGGTCAGCTGCTGGATCAGTTCTGCGCGCGCTTTGCCGAACATGTCACCATCACACGGAGCGAGGCCGGAGCGCGTCTTGAGACCGTCATCGGCAGCGCCGACATCACCGTCAACAACGATCGTCTCGACATCAAACTGCGTTGCCCGACCGCAGCCATGCTCTTCACGATCCGCAGCATGGTCGCCGAAAACCTCTTCGAACTCTCTTCCAGCAACATGCTCGCCCTCAACTGGGCCGACGGGCCGCAGCCGTCGGCCATACCGAATTTTCGCGAGATCCGCGTCGTCGATGCTTACGACATCACCCCGCATATGCGCCGCGTCGTGGTGGCAACCAATGACACCAAGCATTTCGTCGAGGGCGGCATGCATGTCCGCCTGCTCATCCCGCCGAAGGGCCGCGAACCGGTTTGGCCGCATACCGAGCCGGACGGCCGCATCCATTGGCCGAAGGGGGAGGATGCGCTGACCATCCGCGCCTATACGATCCGCAGCATCGATCTTGATCACGGCAAGATGAACATCGATTTCGTCGTGCATGAAGGCGACAACGTTCCGGGGGCGACCTGGGCGATGACCGCGCGCCGCGGCGATCGCGCCGGCCTGATCGGCCCCGGTGGCGGCGGCGTTCCGGCAGCGCGCAAGCTCGTTCTTGCCGGCGACGAAACCGCACTGCCGGCCATCGCCCGCATCGCAGCCTCCGCGCCAGCCGATGCTGAGCTGCGCATCTTTCTTGAGGTCGCCGACAGACTGGAGGAGCAGGCGCTGACATCAAGCGCATCGGCGGATATCACCTGGCTGCATCGCAATGGCGCCGCGGCAGGGACGACCGATACGCTCGAGCGCATCCTGCGTGATATCGTGCCTGCCGCCGATCCCGATACCTTTATCTGGGCCGCCTGCGAACAGAAGCAGGCCCGCGCCATCCGCACCTTCGTCAAAAGTGAGATTGCCAGAGATGCCGGCACCTTCAGCATCGCAGCCTACTGGCAGAACTGCTGAGGAATTAGCCAGCAAGCAGCTTTAATGCTCAAAATTTAGGCTAAAATTTAATTCGCCTAATATTTCATCGAACACCACTTGCCCGCTTTGCTGCGTTGCGTCATAAAGACGGCATGAGCCGTCTCGATCTGACCATTCTTGTGATCGATGAAAATGCGATCCGCGCCTCTATCATCGAGGAGGGTTTGCGGGAGGCTGGCCATGCGCGCGTGACGGTCATCCACGAAGTACAGGGCGTCGCACGCACGATCGAGACGCTTCGCCCCGACGTCATCATCATCGATCTCGAGAATCCGAACCGCGACATGATGGAGCATCTGTTTCAGCTGACGCGGACGGTAGGGCGGCCGATCGCCATGTTCGTCGATCGCTCCGACACGGCCTCCATCGAGGCGGCCGTCGAGGCCGGCGTCTCGGCCTATATCGTCGATGGCCTCAAGAAGGAGCGGGTCAAGCCGATCCTCGATATGGCCGTCAGCCGCTTCAATGCCTTCAGCCGGCTGCAGCGGGAGCTGGCGGACGCCAAGTCGGCACTTGAAGAACGCAAGATCGTCGAGAGAGCCAAGGGTATCTTGATGAAGATGCGCGGCCTTTCGGAAGACGAAGCTTTCGCGCTGCTGCGGCAGACGGCCATGAACGAAAAGAAGAAGATGTCCGAGATCGCGCAAAGCGTCGTGACGGCAGCGGGGTTGCTGATGTGAGCGCATTGAGCCCCATCTCGTCCGTCGCCCTCGAAGGGGAGGCATCGGAGTGAATATGACAGTGCAAGCAACCCGTTCCGCCAAAGCCCAAAAGGCAGGCGACAGCAATCCTTCGGCACCTGCCCAGATTATCAGCGAAGGCCCGCGCACATTGCGGGCAGGCTTCATTCCACTCGTCGATGCGTCTGTCCTGATTGCAGCTGCGGAATTCGGCTTCGCCCGCAAGGAGGGGATCGCTCTCGATCTCGTCAAGGACGTCTCCTGGGCCAATGTCCGCGACCGGCTTGCCTTTCGCCAGTTCGACATCGCCCATATGCTCTCGCCGATGCCGGTCGCAGCCATGCTCGGGCTTGGCTCGAACCCCTCGCCCACGATTACGCCATTCTCGCTTGGCTGCGGCGGCAACGCCATTACACTATCGACACGGCTGTTCGACCGCATGTGCGAAGAAACAGGCCTTTCCGATCAGGCAAGCGCATTGGAAAATTCGCAGGCGCTTGCGAAAGTGGTCGAAACCATGAAGGCGCGCGGAGAGCAGCCGCCAACGCTTGGCATGACCTATCCGTTCTCGTCGCATAATTACGAATTCCGCTATTGGCTGGCCGCCGGCGGCATCGATCCCGACCGCGACGTGAAGCTTGTCGTCGTGCCGCCGCCTCTTACATCCGATGCGCTTGCCGCCGGCGCCATCGATGGCTTCTGTGTCGGCGCGCCTTGGAACATGGTCGCATCCGAACGAGGCGTCGGCCGCATCGTCGCGGCCAAACAGGATATCTGGCCCTCTGCGCCGGAAAAGGTGATCGGCATGCGCCCGGAATGGGCCGAAAGCCATCCCGAAACCGTTTCGCGCCTCATCGTGGCACTCGACGCGGCGGCGCGTTGGTGCGACCGGGCGGAAAATCATGATGCCCTTGCCGAAGCGCTTGCCGACCAACGCTATATCGCGGCCCCCGTCCACATCATCCGCCATGTGCTGGCGGGCGAATTCAATCTTGATGCGAGGGGCCATCGCCGCATCATCGACAGATATTTCAGTTTCCATGGCGGCTTTGCCAACTATCCCCGCCCCAGCCAAGCGCTTTGGATCTTCAGCCAGATGATACGCTGGGGGCAAAGCGCACTTTCCGAGCAGAACATGAAGATGGCAGCCTCAGCCTACCGTTCCGACCTCTATCGGCTGGCACTCGGCAACGAGGTGTCACCTGATGATGCAGATATCCGTATCGAGGGCGACAGGGATGGCGACCGCTTCATGGACGGGCATATCTTCGATCCTGCCGAGATCGCCGCCTATATCGCCGGATTTGCCGTGAAAACGACAAGCGCGATGCGGCCTTCGAGCGACGAAATCTAGCTTCCAGTTATGCTGCGCTGCACAGAATAAGCGCAGGATCGAAAGCCGTGGGAGCGGCATCCGCTCAAAATATTTGCAGAAATCGCAACTGCCTGAAAAGCATGCCATCTTATCACCTTCCTGAATAATTGAGTAATTACAACATCATGGCATCGCCGCCAAAAACTGGCACGCGGCTTGCTTATTTAATTTCGCTTCGATCAACGGCGATCGAGGCACGCAATGCGCGGAAAACGCGCTCGCCAAGACATCGACGTCGCAAGGTTCTTGCCCCGAGGATTCCTTTCCTGTCCCGGGCCGCATCGACCGAGCGGCGTTTTTTTATGTCCGAATTCCACGCGTCACGAGCAAAACAAGGGGAACTGCAAGTGAAGAAGATCCTGTCCGGTGGTGTTACGCGCCGCAACCTTTTGAAGACATCCGCCACGGCTGCCCTGATCGGCGCGGTCAAGGCGGCCTTCCCTTCCGGTGCCTTTGCAGCAACGTCGGGACCGGAAGTGTCTGGGGTCAAGCTTGGTTACATCGCCCTGACGGATGCCGCACCGCTGGTTATCGCCAAGGAAAAGGGCCTGTTCGAAAAGCACGGCCTTCCCGACACGGATGTCGCCAAGCAGGCCTCCTGGGGCGCGACGCGCGATAACCTCGTGCTTGGCGGCGCGGCGAACGGCATCGACGGCGCCCATATCCTCTCGCCACTCCCCTACCTCATGCATACCGGCAAGGTGACGCAGAACAACCAACCCGTGCCGATGGCGATCCTCGCCCGCCTCAACTACGACAGCCAGGGCATCTCGGTCGCAAAGGAATATGCAGAAACCGGCGTCCAGCTGGACGCATCCAAGCTCAAAGCCGCCTTCGACGCGAAAAGAGCCGCAGGCAAGGAGATCAAGGCGGCCATGACCTTCCCGGGCGGCACGCATGATCTGTGGATCCGCTATTGGCTGGCTGCTGGTGGCATCCATCCCGACAAGGACGTCTCGACCATCGTCGTGCCGCCGCCGCAGATGGTGGCGAACATGAAGGTCGGCAACATGGACGTCTTCTGTGTCGGCGAACCCTGGAACGAACAGCTCGTCAATCAGGGCATCGGCTTTACTGCCTGCACGACCGGCGAGATCTGGAAAGGCCACCCGGAAAAAGCTCTGGGCATGCGCGCCGACTGGATCGAGAAGAACCCGAATGCCGCCAAGGCATTGCTTATGGCCATCATGGAAGCCCAGCAATGGTGCGACAGCATGGATAACAAGGAGGAGATGGCGACCATTCTCGGCAAACGGCAATGGTTCAATGTTCCACCCAAGGACGTGCTAGGCCGCTTGAAGGGCGACATCAACTACGGCAACGGCCGTGTCGCCAAGGGCACAGACCTCTACATGAAATTCTGGAAGGGTGGCGTCTCCTACCCCTATCAGAGCCATGACGCCTGGTTCATCGCCGAGAACATCCGCTGGGGCAAGTTCGCACCCAACACCGACATCAAGACACTGGTTGGCCAGGTCAACCGTCAGGATATCTGGCGCGACGCGGCCAAGGATCTCGGCGTTGCCGCATCGGACATTCCGGCATCGACCTCGCGCGGCAAGGAAACCTTCTTCGACGGCAAGGTCTTCGACCCCGAAAACCCCACTGCATACCTCGAAAGCCTCTCGATCAAGGTGGCGTCGTAATGCTCGGCACTCTCTTCCAAAAAGGATTCGTTCAATGTCCGTAACCGCCCGCAAACAGCAAGCCGCCGTTGCGCAAGCGCCTGCTCCCGCAAAGAGCCATGTCGTGACATTGGCGGCCCGCCCGGCTCGGCGCATCGATCCAGGTCGTATCGCTGTCTCGGTCTTGCGTAGCGTCCTGCCGCCCCTGGTAGTCCTGGTACTTCTGCTTGGTATCTGGCAGTTGCTCTGTGAACAGCCGGGCGCCAGCCTGCCGCCGCCATCGCAGGTCTGGCAGGAAAGCTATGACCTCATCGTCTATCCCTTCTTCTACAATGGACCACAGGATATCGGGCTTGCCTGGCGCGTGCTCGTCTCCCTGCAACGCGTCGCCTATGGCTTCGGCCTTGCTGCGGTCGCCGGCGTGCTGATCGGCGCGGTGATCGGGCAATCGGTCTGGGCGATGCGCGGCCTCGACCCGATCTTCCAGGTGCTGCGCACTGTGCCGCCGCTTGCCTGGCTGCCGCTCTCGCTCGCGGCCTTCCAGAATTCCAACCCGTCGGCGATCTTCGTGATCTTCATCACTTCGATCTGGCCCGTCATCATCAACACGGCGGTCGGCGTGCGCAACATTCCGCAGGACTATCGCAATGTTGCCAAGGTGCTGCGGCTGAACCAGATCGAATTCTTCTTCCGCATCATGGTGCCGGCGGCCGCCCCCTACATCTTCACCGGACTGCGCATCGGCGCCGGGCTCTCCTGGCTGGCAATCGTCGCCGCCGAAATGCTGACAGGTGGTGTCGGCATCGGCTTCTTCATCTGGGACGCGTGGAACTCCTCGCGCCTGCCGGACATCATCGTGGCGCTCGCCTATATCGGCATCACCGGCTTTGTCCTCGATCGTCTGGTCGCAGGCCTTGGTGCCGTCGTGACCCGTGGCATGACGAGCAACTGAGGAGAACCCTATGAGCGCCTATCTGAAGCTCGATCATATCGACAAATATTTCGATCGCGGCGGCCAGCGCGCCGAAGTGCTGAAGGGCATCGAACTCGTCATCGACAAGGGCGAATTCGTCTCGATCATCGGTCACTCCGGCTGCGGCAAGTCGACCCTTTTGAACCTCATTGCCGGCCTGACGCCGGTATCAGCCGGCGCGGTGCTGCTTGAAAACCGTGAAGTCAACGCGCCCGGCCCGGATCGGGCCGTGGTCTTCCAGAACCATAGCCTGCTACCCTGGCTCAGCGTCTACGAGAACGTCAATCTCGCTGTCTCGAAAGTGTTTCGCGGCACCAAGACCAAGGCCGAGCGCCATGACTGGGTGATGCGCAACCTCGATCTCGTGCAGATGGCGCACGCCAAGGACAAGCGTCCCTCGGAAATCTCCGGCGGCATGAAACAGCGTGTCGGCATTGCCCGCGCGCTTGCCATGCAGCCGAAGATTCTTTTGCTCGACGAACCCTTCGGGGCGCTGGACGCGCTCACCCGCGCTCATCTGCAGGATGCGGTCATGGAAATTCACGCTCGCCTCGGCAGCACCATGGTGATGATCACCCATGATGTCGACGAGGCGGTGTTGCTCTCCGACCGCATCGTCATGATGACCAATGGTCCGGCCGCCCATATCGGCGATATCCTTGAAGTGCCGATCCCGCGGCCGCGCAACCGCATCGAGCTTGCCTCCGACCGAACCTACCTCAAATGCCGCGAAGCCGTGCTGAAGTTCCTCTACGAACGCCACCGCTTCGTCGAAGCCGCGGAGTGATATCATGACCCAGAAACTCGTCATCATCGGCAACGGCATGGCGCCAGGGCGCATGCTGGAGCATCTGCTGGAAAAAGCGCCCGGCCTCTATGAGGTCACGATCTTCAACGCCGAACCCCGCGTGAACTACGACCGCATCATGCTGTCGCCTGTTCTCTCCGGCGAAAAGGACTACGAGCAGATCATCATCCACGGCGACGGCTGGTACATCAAGCACGGCATCACCCTCTACAAGGGGCACAAGATCGTCGCCATCGACCGGGCTGCAAAGACGGTCACCTCCGATCATGGCGTGACCGAGAGCTACGACAAGCTTGTGATCGCGACCGGCTCCGTCCCATTCATCATTCCGGTTCCGGGCAAGGAATTGCGCGGGGTCATCACCTATCGCGACCTCGACGACGTGCAGGCGATGCTGCTTGCCGCGCAATCGCGCGAAAAGGCAATTGTCATCGGCGGCGGCCTGCTCGGTCTCGAAGCGGCGGCCGGCCTTAGCCTGCGTGGAATGGATGTCACCGTTCTCCATGTGCAGCCCACGCTGATGGAACGCCAGCTCGATCCGGCCGCCGGCTATCTCCTGCAAAAGGCCGTCGAGGAACGCGGCATCAAGGTCATCACCAAGGCCAATACCAAAGCCATCGTCGGCGACGGCAAGGTCGAGGGGATCGAACTCGATGATGGACGGGTGATCCCGGCCACGCTCGTCGTCATGGCCGTCGGCATCCGCCCCAATATCGGCCTTGCCAAGGAGGCAGGTATCGCCGTCAACCGAGGCATCGTCGTCGACGACGGCATGCAGACCTCAGACGGCTCCATCATGGCGCTCGGCGAATGCGCCGAGGTCGGCGGGATGGTCTATGGCCTCGTCGCACCTCTCTACGAAATGGCACGTGTCGCCGCTTCGCATCTGGCAGGTGAAACCGGCGCCGCCTTCGTGCACTCGGACACGCCGACAAAGCTGAAGGTGACTGGCATCGATCTGTTTTCGCTCGGCGACTTCGCCGATGGCGACGACCGCGAGGAGATCGTTCTGCGGGATGCTGCAGCAGGCGTCTACAAGCGCCTGGTCTTGAAGGACAACAGGATCATCGGCACCGTGCTTTACGGCGAGACGGGTGACGGCGCCTGGTTCAACGACCTGAAGAAGAAGGCAACCGATATCTCTGAGATGCGCGAAACCTTGATCTTCGGCCAGGCCTATCAGGGAGGGTCGCCGCTGGACCCTATGGCGGCCGTTGCAGCCTTGCCGGATGATGCGGAAATCTGTGGCTGCAACGGCGTCTGCAAGGGCAAGATTACCTCGACCATTACTTCCAAGGGCCTGA